>NZ_FCJA01000004.1:11854-455194 GCF_001537385.1 Serratia sp. 2880STDY5682894
GCGTGTGGGTCGGGCAACGCCTGAAGGTGCCGGCGGGGAAAACCGCCGCCGTCACCACCGTCGCCAAGGCGAAAACGCCGGCCAAGAAGCCGTCTAAACATAAAGTGGCCCGCGGGGATACGCTCTCCTCCATCGCTTCTCGCTATGGGGTCAGCGTCGGCGATCTGAAACGGGTCAATAATCTGAAGTCGGACGTCGCGCCGCTGGATCGGACGCTGACCATTCCGCAGGCCTAGCGCCATCGCTACAGGAGTCAGCATGCCTATCCAGGTGTTACCGCCACAGCTCGCCAACCAGATCGCCGCCGGAGAGGTGGTTGAACGCCCCGCGTCGGTCGTCAAGGAGCTGGTGGAAAATAGCCTGGACGCCGGCGCGACGCGCATCGATATCGACATTGAACGCGGCGGCGCCAAGCTTATCCGCATTCGCGACAACGGCTGCGGCATTGGCAAGGACGATCTGGCACTGGCGCTGGCGCGGCACGCCACCAGTAAAATCAACACGCTCGACGACCTGGAGGCGATCGTCAGCCTCGGTTTTCGCGGCGAAGCGCTGGCCAGTATCAGTTCGGTTTCCCGTTTGACCCTGACGTCGCGCACCGCCGAGCAGAGCGAGGCGTGGCAAGCCTATGCCGAAGGGCGCGAGCAGGCGGTGACGGTCAAACCCGCCGCGCACCCGGTCGGCAGCACGCTGGAAGTGCTGGATCTGTTTTACAACACCCCGGCGCGCCGCAAGTTCATGCGCACCGAGAAAACCGAATTCGGCCATATCGACGAAGTGGTGCGGCGCATCGCGCTGGCGCGTTTCGATGTGGCGATCAACCTCAGCCACAACGGCAAACTGATCCGTCAATACCGGGCGGCGAAAGAAGAGAGCCAGCACGAGCGCCGTTTGGGCAGCATCTGCGGCCCGGCATTTTTGCAGCATGCGCTGAACATCGACTGGCAGCACGGCGATCTGAGCATCCGCGGTTGGGTGGCGGATCCGGCCGGGGCGCGCCAGCTGGGTGAAATGCAGTACTGCTACGTCAACTGCCGCATGATGCGCGATCGCTTGATCAACCACGCCATTCGTCAGGCCTATCAGGATCAGCTGAAAGACGATCAGCAACCCGCTTACGTGCTGTATCTGGAGGTCGATCCGCACCAGGTGGACGTCAACGTTCATCCCGCCAAGCACGAAGTGCGTTTCCATCAGGCGCGGCTGGTGCACGATTTTATCTACCAGGCGGTAACCACCGTGCTGCAGCAGGCCGGTCAGACGCCGCCGCTGCCGCTGGCGGAAACGCCTGAAGAAGCGTCTGCGCCGGTCTGGCAGCCGGAAAACCGCGTCGCCGCCGGCGGCAATCATTTTTCTCAGCCTGCGCCGCGTCGCGAAACGCCGCCACCGGCCGGCGTCGCCCGCGAGCGCGCACCGCAGCCGGGTTGGCAAACGGCGGGCAGTTACCAGAAACGCGAAGGCGAGCTGTACGGTAAACTGATGCAGCCCGCCGCCGAGCCGCAGGCCGATGCGGCGTCGGAAGTTTCGAGCAAGCCGCCGCTGTTCCCGCCGGCGAAAGCCGCAGCGGAAACGCCGTTGGCGAGCGGCCAGCACAGTTTTGGCCGGGTGCTGATGATCCACCCGCCGTGCTACGCGTTGATTGAACAGCGCCAGCAGCCGGCGTTGCTCAATCTGACGGTGGCCGAGCGCTGGCTGCGCCAGGCGCAGCTCAACCCGCCGACGGAAGGGCTGCGGCCGCAGCCGCTGCTGATCCCAGTCAAGCTGACGTTGGACAAGCGCGAAGTGGCGGCCATCGCGCGGCATCAGGCGCTGCTGACGATGATGGGGCTGGATCTGCAGGCGGATCACGGCCGTGTGACGCTGCGCGCAGTGCCTTTACCATTACGCCAACAAAATTTACAAAAACTGATACCCGAACTGTTAGGCTATCTGGCCGAACATCAGGAGATGTCGCCCGTGGTGCTGGCCACCTGGCTCGCTCGCCGCCTTGGCAGCGAACATGAACAGTGGAACACCTCGCAAGCGATACAATTGCTGACCGACGTTGAACGACTTTGCCCGCAACTGGTCAAATCGCCACCGAGCGGACTTTTACAACCCGTTGATTTACAGGCCGCACTGGCGGCCCTCAAGCATGACTGAAACTGAAATGACACCACGTCCCCCGGCTATTTTCATCATGGGGCCGACCGCCTCGGGCAAGACCGCGCTGGCGATCGCGCTGCGCGAACGCCTGCCGGTGGAACTGATCAGCGTCGATTCCGCGCTGATTTATCGCGGCATGGATATCGGCACCGCCAAGCCGAGCGCTGAAGAATTGGCGCAGGCGCCGCATCGGCTGATCGATATTCGCGATCCCGCCGAAGCTTACTCGGCCGCGGAGTTTCGCGCCGACGCGCTGAAGGAGATGGCCGACATCACCGCCGCCGGGCGCATTCCGCTGCTGGTCGGCGGCACCATGTTGTATTTCAAGGCGTTGTTGGAAGGATTGTCGCCGCTGCCGTCTGCCGATCCCGCGGTGCGCGAGCGCATCGAACGGCAAGCGGCGGAGCAGGGTTGGGAGGCGTTGCACCGTCAGTTACAGGCGATCGATCCGGTCGCGGCATTGAGAATTCATCCGAATGATCCGCAGAGACTGTCCAGAGCACTGGAAGTTTTTTTTATTTCGGGTAAAACTTTAACGGAACTGACTAAAATTTCGGGTGAATCGTTACCGTATCAAGTTCACCAATTTGCGATAGCGCCGACCAGCCGTGAGTTGATCCATCAACGCATCGAGCTGCGGTACCATCAAATGTTGGCGGCGGGTTTTGAGACGGAAGCGCGTGCACTTTTCGCACGGGGTGATTTGCATACGGACTTGCCCTCCATTCGCTGTGTCGGTTACCGCCAGATGTGGTCATACTTGTCTGGTGAAATTAGTTACGATGAGATGGTTTATCGTGGTATTTGCGCAACACGTCAGTTGGCTAAACGCCAGATGACCTGGTTACGGGGTTGGGAGTCGGTCCATTGGTTGGACAGTGAAAAGCCGGGAGAGGCTTTGGACTCGGTGACACAGGTTGTTAGTGCATAGGTTGGGTGATTGTGTACAATTGCTGAGTATTCAGCGCGCAAATTTTTTACGTCGTTTATTTTAGAGCCGACAGGTTCTTAGTTACAAACAACAAGCAAATAAGGAAAAGATAGAATGGCTAAGGGGCAATCTTTGCAAGATCCGTTCCTGAACGCATTGCGTCGTGAACGTGTTCCGGTTTCTATTTATTTGGTGAATGGTATTAAGCTGCAAGGCCAGATTGAGTCTTTTGACCAGTTTGTCATCCTGTTGAAGAACACGGTTAGCCAGATGGTGTATAAGCACGCTATCTCTACCGTTGTCCCGTCACGTCCGGTTTCGCATCACAGCAACAACCCGAGCGGCGGTTCAAGCAACTATCACCATGGCAACAATCCGTCTGCGCAGCAACAGCCGCAGCAGGAAAGCGATGACGCTGAATAAAGCGCGTTGCAAGTCAACCATGACGGGGAGCATAAGCAGCCGCGGGCTGTTTATGTCCCCCAAACTCACGGTGAGTGTCCGTTTGAGAGGTTGCACGCTTGTTTGACCGTTATGAAGCCGGTGAGCAGGCCGTACTGGTTCATATCTATTTCTCGCAAGACAAAGATACGGAAGACCTCAACGAGTTCGAATCGTTGGTTTCCTCAGCCGGTGTCGAAGCTTTGCAAGTGGTGACTGGTAGCCGCAAAGCCCCGCATCCGAAGTACTTTGTCGGCGAAGGAAAGGCCGAAGAAATTGCAGATGCGGTGAAAGCCAGCGGCGCGTCTGTTGTCCTGTTTGATCATTCCCTTTCCCCGGCGCAGGAAAGAAACCTCGAGCGCCTGTGCGAATGCCGGGTGATCGATCGCACCGGGCTGATTTTAGACATCTTCGCCCAGCGTGCCCGCACCCATGAAGGTAAGCTGCAGGTGGAGCTGGCGCAGTTGCGTCACATCGCCACGCGTCTGGTACGCGGCTGGACGCACCTGGAGCGGCAAAAAGGGGGGATTGGCCTGCGCGGGCCGGGGGAAACCCAGCTTGAGACCGACCGTCGCCTGTTACGCGATCGCATCAGCTTGATTCTGCGCCGCCTGGAGCGGGTAGAAAAGCAGCGTGAACAAGGCCGACGCGCGCGGACCCGCGCCGATGTGCCGACCGTATCGCTGGTGGGCTACACCAACGCCGGCAAATCCACCCTGTTTAACCGAATAACGTCTGCCGAGGTGTATGCGGCGGACCAGCTATTTGCCACCCTGGATCCTACGTTGCGGCGCATTGACGTGCCGGACGTGGGGGATACCGTGTTGGCGGATACCGTAGGCTTTATCCGGCACCTGCCGCACGATCTGGTGGCCGCCTTCAAGGCGACGCTGCAGGAAACGCGCCAGGCATCTCTGCTGCTGCACGTCATCGATGCCGCAGATCCGCGCGTCGATGAGAACATCGAAGCGGTGAACACCGTGCTGGCGGAGATAGACTCGGATGAAATCCCTACACTGTTAGTGATGAACAAAATAGATATGCTGGACGATTTTGTGCCGCGTATCGACCGCAACGACGAAAACCTGCCGATCCGGGTGTGGCTGTCCGCCGCCAGCGGAGAGGGTATTCCGTTGCTGTATCAGGCGTTGACGGAGCGCTTATCGGGGGAGATCGCGCATTACGAATTGCGCTTACCGCCACGGGCAGGCCGTCTTCGCAGCCGTTTTTACCAGCTTCAGGCGATTGAAAAAGAGTGGAACGAAGAGGACGGCAGCATTGGCGTGGTGGTGCGAATGCCGATCGTCGAATGGCGTCGTCTCTGCAAGCAAGAACAGGACCTGATTGACTTTATCGTATGATCATATCCTGTTACATTTATGCTTCGCGAAAGCCTGAAGTACCCAATCACAGAATATGGAGCTAAAACATGGCGTGGAATCAGCCCGGTAATAACGGACAGGACCGCGACCCGTGGGGGAGCAGCAATAACAATGGCGGCAACTCTGGCGGTAACAACAAAGGCGGTCGTGATCAAGGGCCACCTGATTTGGACGATATCTTCCGTAAACTGAGCAAGAAATTGAGCGGTTTTGGCGGGGGCAAAGGCTCCAACAGCAATAGCGGCGGCACCGGCACCTCTGGTCCGGGCTTCAGCGGCCGCATTATCGGTATCGCGGCGGTGGCCGTGGTGGTGATCTGGGCCGCCAGCGGCTTCTACACCATCAAGGAAGCTGAGCGCGGCGTCGTGACGCGTTTCGGCAAGTTCAGCCACCTGGTGCAGCCGGGTCTGAACTGGAAGCCGACCTTCATCGACGACGTGCGTCCGGTGAACGTGGAATCCGTGCGCGAGCTGGCGGCGTCCGGCGTGATGCTGACCTCCGATGAAAACGTGGTGCGCGTGGAAATGAACGTGCAGTACCGCGTGACCAACCCGGAAGCGTACCTGTTCAGCGTCGTCAATGCCGACGACAGCCTGAGCCAGGCGACCGACAGCGCCCTGCGCGGCGTGATCGGCAAATACTCGATGGACCGCATCCTGACCGAAGGCCGTACCGTGGTGCGTAACGATACGCAGCGCATGCTGGAAGAGACCATTCGTCCTTACAACATGGGCATCACGCTGCTGGACGTCAACTTCCAGGCGGCGCGTCCGCCGGAAGAGGTGAAGGCGTCGTTCGACGATGCGATCGCCGCGCGTGAGAACGAGCAGCAATACATCCGTGAAGCGGAAGCTTACGCCAACGAAGTTCAGCCGCGTGCGAACGGCCAGGCGCAGCGTCTGCTGGAAGATTCCAAGGCTTATAAAGACCGTACCATCCTGGAAGCGCAGGGTGAGGTGGCGCGCTTTGCCAAACTGTTGCCGGAATACAAGTCCGCTCCACAGATCACCCGCGAGCGTCTGTATATCGAAACCATGGAAAAAGTGCTGGGCCATACCCGTAAGGTGTTGGTGAGCGACAAAGGCAACAACCTGATGGTGCTGCCGCTGGATCAGATGCTGCGCGGTCAAGGCGCGGCGCCGGAGAGCGGCAACAAGGATACCAGCCTGATTCGCCTCAATCCGAATCCTGCGCCGGCTGCCAACAGCAGCACTCCGCGTACCAGCGGCGGTTCGATTATGGATCAGCGCCGGGCGAATGCGCAGCGTGACGACACCACTCGCGTAGGGAGAGAGTAATCAATGCGTAAGTCTTTTGTAGTTATTGTCCTCGCGGTGCTGGTGGTGCTGTACGCTTCGCTGTTCGTGGTGCAGGAAGGCCAGCGCGGCATCGTGCTGCGCTTCGGCAAGGTTCTGCGCGACGGCGAAAACAAGCCGCTGGTGTATGCGCCGGGTCTGCACCTCAAGATCCCGTTCATCGAGACCGTGAAGAACCTGGATGCGCGTATCCAGACCATGGACAACCAGGCCGATCGTTTCGTGACCAGCGAGAAGAAAGACCTGATCGTCGACTCCTATCTGAAGTGGCGCATCAGCGACTTCAGCCGTTACTATCTGGCGACCGGCGGCGGCGACGTCTCCCAGGCCGAAGTGCTGCTGAAGCGTAAGTTCAGCGACCGTCTGCGTTCCGAAATCGGCCGCCTGGACGTGAAAGACATCGTGACCGACTCGCGCGGCAAGCTGATGTCCGACGTGCGTGACGCGCTGAACACCGGCACCGTGGGTGACGGCGAAGAAGTGGCGACCACCGAAGCCGATGACGCTATCGCCTCTGCGGCGGCGCGCGTTGAGCGGGAAACCACCGGCAAACAGCCGCAGGTGAACCCGAACAGCATGGCGGCGCTGGGCATCGAAGTGATCGACGTGCGTATCAAGCAGATCAACCTGCCGGCCGAAGTGTCCGACGCCATCTACCAGCGTATGCGCGCCGAGCGTGAAGCGGTAGCCCGTCGTCTGCGCTCGCAGGGTCAGGAAGAAGCCGAGAAGCTGCGCGCCAGCGCGGACTACGAAGTGACCCGTACCCTGGCGGAAGCCGAGCGTCAGGCGCGTATCACCCGCGGTGAAGGCGATGCCGAAGCGGCCAAGCTGTTCGCCAACGCGTTCAGCCAGGATCCGGACTTCTATGCCTTTATCCGCAGCCTGCGTGCCTATGAAGCCAGCTTCAAGGACAACCAGGACGTGCTGGTACTGAGCCCGGACAGCGATTTCTTCCGCTACATGAAGTCGCCTGATACCCTGCGCAAGTAAGCGCGGCAGGCAATCTGATCGAGGGCCCGTTTACGCGGGCCCTTTCTCGTTTTTGGGGGATGCATGAACTCAACGATTTGGCTGGCGCTCGGGCTGGTTCTGGTGCTGGAAGGATTAGGGCCGATGCTGTTTCCGCAGGCCTGGCGCAAAATGATTGTGGCGATGTCGCAGCTGCCGGACGCGACGCTGCGGCGATTTGGCGGTGGAATAGTGGTTGCGGGCTGCGTGATCTACTACATGTTGAGCGGCCGCACGGGTCTTTAAAGTCTAGCCCAAAATTTATGCAATCGTATGCTAAAAGTGCTGAAAATCGAAAATTACGGTGGTAGAATCCATTTTTAAGCAATCGGTGATTTTGAAAAATGGGTAAGAACGTCGTCGTACTGGGCACCCAATGGGGTGACGAAGGTAAAGGCAAGGTTGTAGACCTGCTGACTGAACGGGCTCAATATGTTGTGCGCTACCAAGGTGGCCATAACGCTGGCCACACTCTGGTAATCAACGGTGAAAAAACCGTCCTTCATTTAATTCCTTCAGGTATTCTGCGTGAAAACGTCACCAGCATCATCGGCAACGGTGTTGTTCTGGCGCCGGACGCATTGATGAAAGAAATGGGTGAACTCGAAGCGCGTGGCATCCCGGTACGCGAACGTCTGTTACTCTCTGAAGCTTGCCCGCTGATCCTGCCTTACCACGTCGCGTTGGACAACGCGCGTGAGAAAGCGCGCGGCGCGAAAGCGATCGGCACCACCGGTCGCGGCATCGGCCCGGCTTACGAAGATAAAGTGGCTCGTCGCGGCCTGCGCGTCAGCGACCTGTTCAACAAAGAAACCTTCGCCGTTAAGCTCAAAGAGATCGTCGATTACCACAATTTCCAGCTGGTCAACTACTACAAAGTTGAAGCCGTCGATTATCAGGCGACGCTGGACTACGTGCTGTCTATCGCCGACATCCTGACCGCCATGGTGGTTGACGTTTCCGAACTGCTGGACGGCGCGCGCAAGCGTGGCGACCTGATCATGTTCGAAGGCGCTCAGGGCACCCTGCTGGATATCGACCACGGTACTTACCCGTATGTCACCTCTTCCAACACCACTGCCGGCGGCGTGGCTACCGGTTCCGGCATCGGCCCGCGTTATGTGGACTACGTGCTGGGCATCGTGAAAGCCTACTCCACTCGCGTGGGTGCAGGCCCGTTCCCAACCGAACTGTTCGATGAAACCGGCGAGTACCTGTGCAAGCAGGGTAACGAGTTCGGCGCCACCACCGGCCGTCGTCGTCGTACCGGCTGGCTGGACGCGGTAGCGGTGCGTCGCGCCGTGCAGATCAACTCCCTGTCCGGCTTCTGCCTGACCAAGCTGGACGTCCTGGACGGCCTGAAAGAAGTGAAGATCTGCGTGGGCTACCGCATGCCGGACGGCCGCGAAGTGGATACCACTCCGCTGGCGGCTGAAGGCTGGGAAGGTATCGAGCCTATCTACGAAACCATGCCGGGCTGGAGCGAAACCACCTTTGGCGTGAAAGAGCACAGCAAGCTGCCTCAGGCTGCGCTGAACTACATCAAGCGCATCGAAGAAGTGACCGGCGTACCGGTAGACATCATCTCTACCGGCCCGGATCGCAGCGAAACCATGATCCTGCGCGACCCGTTCGACGCATAATCAGGCTTTGCGGCAGTAAACAAACCGGGCGCGTCCCGGTTTGTTTTTATCCTGACTCCCTCCGATTGCGGTTTCACGTCAAAAAATCCTTTCATAAACCCGCCTTAGGGCGCGGGATTCGCTAAATAATTAGCGACGAACTCTCCGGCTGGTTTATTATCCAATGAGTAATCTTTTGAATAGCGCCGAAAAGCGGCGTATCAGACGGGTAAAACGATACCCAGAGGTAAGATGTGCAGTTAACAAGTTTTACTGATTATGGCCTGCGGGCGTTGATCTACATGGCCTCGTTGCCGCAGGACAAGATGACCAGTATCTCGGAAGTGACCGAGGTTTACGGCGTGTCTCGCAACCATATGGTGAAGATCATCAATCAGTTGAGCCGGGTCGGTTTTGTCACGGCGGTGCGCGGCAAGCATGGCGGCATCCGTTTGGGCAAACCGGCCGAGAGCATTCGCCTCGGCGACGTGGTGCGGGCGCTGGAGCCGCTTGCGCTGGTTAACTGCAGCAGCGAGTTTTGCCACATCACCCCTGCCTGCCGACTGAAGCAGGTGCTCCAACAGGGCGTACAGAATTTCCTTGAAGAGCTGGATAAGCATACGTTGGCCGATATGGTCGAAGACAATCCGCCGCTCTACAAGCTATTGCTTGTCGAATAAAACGACGTTGAGAAGACAAGGCTCAACGTCATCCTGCTGATGACAACGGAGGAACCGCAATGTCACAAGATCCATTCCTGGAACGAGAAGCAGAAAAATACGAATCCCCCATCCCCAGTCGTGAATATATCCTGGCCCATTTGGCGAAACGTGAAACGCCGGCCAGCCGCGAAGAACTGGGCAACGAACTGGGTCTCAGCGGTGAAGAGCAGCTGGAAGCGCTGCGCCGCCGCCTGCGCGCCATGGAGCGCGATGGCCAGCTGGTGTTTACCCGCCGCCAGTGCTACGCGCTGCCGGAACGTCTGGATCTGCTGCGCGGCACGGTGATCGGCCACCGCGACGGCTACGGCTTCCTGCGCGTGGAAGGCAGCAAAGACGATCTGTACCTGTCTGCCGAACAGATGAAAATGGCGATCCACGGTGACGTGGTGCTGGCGCAGGCCTTGGGCGCGGATCGCAAAGGGCGCCGCGAAGCGCGCATCGTGCGCGTGCTGGTGCCGAAAACCAGCCAGATTGTCGGCCGCTTCTTCATGGATGCCGGCACCGGCTTCGTGGTGCCGGACGACAGCCGTCTGAGCTTCGATATTCTGATCCCGGCGGACAGCGTCAGCGGCGCGCGCATGGGCTTTATGGTGGTGGTGGAGCTGACGCAGCGTCCGACCCGTCGCACCAAGGCGGTCGGCAAGATCGTCGAGATCCTCGGCGACAAGATGGGCACCAGCATGGCGGTGGACATCGCGCTGCGCACCCATGAGATCCCGCATACCTGGCCGCCGCAGGTGGAAAAGCAGGTGGCCGATCTCAGTGAGCAGGTGCCGGAAGCGGCCAAGAAGGGCCGCGTCGATCTGCGCAAGCTGCCGTTGGTCACCATCGACGGTGAAGACGCACGCGACTTCGATGACGCCGTGTACTGCGAGAAAAAACGCGGCGGCGGCTGGCGCCTGTGGGTTGCGATCGCCGACGTCAGTTACTACGTGCGCCCGCGCACCGCGCTGGACGATGAAGCGCGCAGCCGCGGTAACTCGGTGTACTTCCCGTCGCAGGTGATCCCGATGCTGCCGGAAGTACTGTCCAACGGGCTATGCTCCCTGAACCCACAGGTCGATCGCCTGTGCATGGTGTGCGAGATGACCATCTCCGCCCAGGGGCGCCTGTCCACGGCCAAGTTCTACGAAGCGGTGATGAGCTCGCACGCTCGCCTGACCTATAACAAGGTGTGGCACATTCTGCAGGGCGATCAGGAGCTGCGCGAGCACTACCATCCGCTGGTCAAGCACCTGGAAGAGCTGCACGCGATGTATAAGGTGCTGGATAAGGCGCGCGCCGAGCGCGGCGGCATCGCGTTTGAAACCGAAGAAGCCAAGTTCATCTTTAACGCCGAACGCCGCATCGAGCGCGTGGAGCCGACGGTGCGCAACGACGCCCACAAGCTGATCGAAGAGTGCATGATCATGGCCAACGTGGCGGCCGCGCGCTTCGTCGAGAAACGCAACGAGCCGGCGCTGTATCGCGTGCACGATCGTCCGAGCGACGACCACATCTCCGCGCTGCGCAGCGTGCTGAGCGAGCTGGGGCTGACGCTGGGCGGCGGCAACAAGCCGCAGCCGAAGGACTATGCGGTGCTGATGGATGAAGTGTCCGAGCGCCCTGACCACGAAATGCTGCAAACCATGTTGCTGCGTTCGATGAAGCAGGCGATTTACGATCCGGAAAACCGCGGCCACTTCGGCCTGGCGCTGGCGTCTTACGGCCACTTCACCTCGCCGATCCGCCGTTATCCGGATCTGGCGCTGCACCGCGCGATCAAATATCAGCTGGCCAAAGAACACGGCGAGCCGAAAGAGCGCTGGACGCCGACCGGCGGCTGGCACAGCGAATTCGAAGAGATGCTGCAGCTGGGCGAACACTGCTCGATGACCGAGCGCCGCGCGGACGAAGCGACGCGCAACGTCGCCGACTGGCTGAAGTGCGACTTCATGCAGGATCACGTCGGTGAAGTGTTCAGCGGCATCATCTCCAGCGTGACCGGCTTCGGCTTCTTCGTGCGCCTGAACGATCTGTTCATCGACGGGCTGGTGCACGTATCAACGCTGGATAATGATTACTATCGCTACGATAATATCGGCCAGCGCCTGATCGGCGAGTCTTCCGGCACGGTCTATCGCCTGGGGGATACGGTGGAGATCCGCGTGGACGCGGTGCATATGGACGAGCGCAAGATCGACTTCGCGCTGGTGTCCAGCACCCGCAAAGCGCGCGGTGAAGGCAAAACCGAGCGCGATCGCGCCAAGAAGGGCGGCCAGCGCACGCTGCGCGACAGCGGTAGCGCGGGGCGCGGCAAGCGCCGCGGCGGCAAACCGCCGGCCAACTTCGAGCCGGACAGCGCCTTCCGCAAGCAGGATGACGCCAAGCCCGCGGACAACGTGAAGAAGGCGAAGAAGAAAGCCAAGAAAGCGTCCGACAAAACGCGGAAAATCGCGGCGGCGACCAAAGCCAAACGCGCAGCCAAGAAGAAAGGTGCTGAGCAGGCTTAACCTGCCGCACATCGTTACCATCGGCCGGTTATCGCCGGCCGCACGAATTTAAAAGAGCATCATGAGCGAAATTATTTACGGCATTCACGCCGTCAAAGCCCTGTTAGAGCGCGATCCGCAACGCTTCCTGGAAGTGTTTATCCTGAAAGGCCGCGAAGATCGCCGCCTGCAACCGCTGATCGCCGAGCTGGAAGCGACCGGCATCGTGATCCAGGTGGCGAGCCGCCAGTGGCTGGATGACAAGGTTGAAGGCGCGGTGCACCAGGGGATCATCGCCCGGGTGCGCGAAGGGCGTCAGTATCAGGAGAACGATCTGCCAGGCCTGTTGGAGAGCGTGGAAACGCCATTCCTGCTGGTGCTGGACGGCGTGACCGACCCGCATAACCTCGGCGCCTGCCTGCGCAGCGCCGACGCTGCCGGCGTGCACGCGGTGATCGTGCCGCGCGACCGTTCTGCCCAACTGAACGCCACCGCCAAGAAAGTGGCCTGCGGCGCCGCCGAGAGCGTACCGCTGATCCGCGTGACCAACCTGGCGCGCACGCTGCGCCTGCTGCAGGAAATGAACGTCTGGGTGGTGGGTACCGCCGGCGAAGCCGACCATACGCTGTATCAGAGCAAAATGACCGGCCCGATGGCGCTGGTGATGGGCGCGGAAGGCGAAGGCATGCGTCGTCTGACCCGCGAACACTGCGACGAGCTGATCAGTATCCCGATGGCCGGTACCGTCTCTTCGCTGAACGTGTCGGTTGCCACCGGCATTTGCCTGTTCGAAGCGGTGCGTCAGCGCGGCTGATCCTCCTGACGGGGGCCCTGAGCCCCCGTTAATTCCCCCTCTTGTGATCCCGCCTTCGGCAGAAATCTCTGCGCCGACCATACTTACTCCTGACGCTTTTCTCAGGGAGCACTCTCATGGTCTGGACTACGCACACCGTTTTTAACCAACCCAAGCCGCTGGGCAACAGCAACCTGTTTCTCTCCGATACGCCGCTGCGCGAAGCGTTGCAGCGCGAGCAGGGCGGCTGGGACGCCGAGGTATTGGCTTCGCTGGGCCAGCAGCTTGGCACCCAGGAGTCGCTGGAGCTGGGCCGCCTGGCCAACGCCAACCCGCCGGAGCTGCTGCGCTACGACGCCACCGGCCAGCGGCTGGACGACGTTCGCTTTCATCCCGCCTGGCATATCCTGATGCAGGGGCTGATCGCCAACCGGGTGCACAACCTGCCCTGGCAGGAGGATGCGCGCATCGGTTCCTTCGTGGCGCGCGCCGCGCGCTTTATGCTGCATGCGCAGGTCGAGGCCGGCACGCTGTGCCCGGTGACCATGACCTTCGGCGCCACGCCGCTGTTGCTGCAGGCGTTGCCGGCCGAGTTTCGCTCCTGGCTGACGCCGCTGCTGTCGGATCGTTATGACGCTCACCTGCTGCCGGGCGGGCAAAAGCGCGGCCTGCTGATCGGCATGGGCATGACGGAGAAGCAGGGCGGTTCCGACGTTTTGAGCAATACCACTACCGCCGCGCCGCTCGGCGCGCGCGGGCCGGGTGAAGCCTACCGGCTGGTGGGGCACAAGTGGTTCTTCTCGGTGCCGCAGAGCGATGCGCACCTGGTGCTGGCGCAGGCCGAAGGCGGGTTGTCCTGTTTCTTCCTGCCGCGCATTTTGCCGGACGGCAGCCGCAACGCCATTCGCCTGGAGCGGTTGAAAGACAAACTGGGCAACCGCTCCAACGCCAGCAGCGAAGTGGAGTTTCAGGACGCCACCGCCTGGCTGTTGGGGGATGAGGGTGACGGCGTGCGGCATATCCTGAAGATGGGCGGCCTGACCCGTTTCGACTGCTCGCTCGGCAGCCACGGCCTGATGCGCCGCGGGCTGTCGGTGGCGCTGTATCATGCGCTGCAGCGGCAGGCGTTCGGCAAGCTCCTGATCGAACAACCGCTGATGCGCCAGGTTCTGGCGCGCATGGCGCTGCGGCTGGAAGGGCATACCGCGTTGCTGTTCCGGCTGGCCCGCGCCTGGGAAAGCCGCAGCAATGAGGGCGAACTGATCTACAGCCGCCTGCTGACCCCGGCGGCCAAATACAGCATCTGTCGCCAGGGCATGCCGTTCATCGCCGAGGCGATGGAGGTGCTGGGCGGTATCGGCTACTGCGAAGAGAGCGAGCTGCCGCGCCTGTATCGCGAGATGCCGGTCAACAGCATCTGGGAAGGTTCCGGCAACATCATGTGTCTGGACGTGTTGCGCAGCCTGCACAAGCTGCCGGGCGCGCTCGAAATGCTGCAGTTCGAGCTGCAGCCGGTGCGCGGCCAGAATCGCTTGTTCGATCACGCCTGGCGGCAGTGGCAGCAGCGTGTGCGGCAACCGCGTGAAGAGATGGGGCGGCTGCTGACCCAGCAGCTGTTCGACCTGTGCTGTGCCGCGCAGCTGCTGCAGCATGCCAGCCCGCAGATAGCCGACGCCTGGTGCCACCTGACGCTGGATCACCGCGGCGAGAGCCTGCTGTCGGCAGAGGTGTGCGAACTGCTGCTCAACCGCGCTATCGGCGGTTAGGGAAAAGGGTGGCGCGCGGCGGCGAAAACCTTTTTAATTCAGCCTCACTCTGACAGGAAAATGCACATGGATATTCTCAGCGCGTTGGCGGCGTTCGCCTCTTATTTCTTCAGCGGTTTCGCCATGATTTTGGTGTTTCTGTTCGTCTATACCCGCATCACTCCGCACGACGAATGGGCGCTGATCAAGGCCGATAATCAATCCGCCGCCTTTGCTTTCATCGGCGCTTGCCTGGGGTATGTGATCCCGTTGGCCAGCGCGGCGATCAACTCGATCAGCCTGCTGGATTACCTGCTGTGGGGCGTAGTGGCGCTGGTGGTGCAACTGCTGCTGTTCGCGGCCGTGAAGATCTACATGCCACGCATCAGCGACAAGATCGAAGCGAACCACCTGGCCGCCGGGATTTTCCTGGGGGGCGTCTCCGTGAGCGGCGGCGTGTTGAATGCGGCTTGCATGAGCTACTAAAGGTATAAGATGGCCGAGGCGCGCCAGCCAAGCGGGTGCGCCTGTTCTTCCATCCGCAGGATGCGGTAATAGCTGGCGCCGTGTTGGCCGGCGGTGCGAGCGATGGCCTGCTCCGCCTCCTGTGGTGAACCGGGCAGATCGTTAAAGGTGATCTCGGCGATTTCACTGAGCGGCGTCACGCGATCGGCGGGCGCCAGCTCGGCGGACTGTGCGCCGGTGCTGAGCAGCCCCACTGAAAGCAGGAGGGAGGTGAGTGCGGTGGAGCGTTTCATGGCGTTCCCCTTCGTCAGATCCTGAATCGCACCCGCAACATGCGGTATGCTGTCCGACAGTGTGCAATACCCTACTTCAGCCTGTGCAAAGCCAGTGTAAATCTGCTTAAAAAATCCCCGCCTTACCGATACAGGATCGCCTGGGAATACCATTGGCCCGGCACGATGGTTTCGCTGTTCATGATGATCACGTAATACCGGGCGCCGGCGGCGGTGGCCTTGCGCTGGATCTCCGCTTCCACGTCCATCGGGCTGCCGCGCACCACGGCGGTGACGGTACCTATCTTCACCAGCTCGGCGGTCTGTGCGCGGACGATCTCCTGCGCCTGTGCGGTGGGCGGTGGCGGCGGTTTCGGCGTGGTGGTCATGATGCCGCAGGCGGAAAGCTGTGCGGCCAGCGTCAGGGCGATGAGTGTGCGGACAAGCGTCATGGTGACCTCGAAAGAGCCGGTACGATGGCTTCAGTGTAACGCAATATAAGCTGGAACAGATTGAGCTAACGCTGGCTGGCGCAAGTTTGTCATGATGAATGCCAACAGGTGAGTTGAGGATGAACGGATGATCGAAATTCATGACGAGCGGGCGGGCGATATTGCGGTGATCCATGCCGTCCCCGCAGGGCACTATCAGCGGCCCTTGCCGACGGTGTTCTTCTGTCATGGCTATACCTCGTCGAAAGAGGTGTACGCCTACTTCGCCTATGCGCTGGCGCGCGCCGGTTTTCGGGTGGTATTGCCGGATGCCGATCGGCACGGCGAGCGGTTCGACGGCGATGAAGCGCGGCGTCTGGCCACGTTTTGGGAGATCCTGCGCAGCAATATCGACGAGCTGCCGCAGATCAAGGCGCATTTCGAGCGGTTCGGCCTGATTGCCGACGGGCGTATCGGCGTCGCCGGTGCCTCTATGGGGGGCATGACCGCGCTTGGCGCCTTCGCGCGCTTCCCGTGGATCCGGGCGGCCGCCAGCCTGATGGGTTCCGGCTATTACCGTGCGCTGGCGCAAACGCTGTATCCGCCGTTGGGCGAAGAGGGCGAGGCGCTCTCGCCGCCAGCGTTTGCGGCGCGCACCGCCGTGTTGGCGGAGTATGAGCTGGAAGGGCGTTTGGCGGCGATCGCCGGGCGGCCGCTGCTGCTGTGGCACGGCGAGACGGACGACGTGGTGCCGGCGGCGGACAGCCTGCGTTTGGCGGCTGAACTGCGGCAGCAAGGCGCGGACGGCCGTTTGACGTCGCTCATCGAACCGGGGGTGAAGCACCGCATCACGCCGCTGGCGCTGTCCGCCACGGCCGACTTCTTCCGCCGCGAACTGTGATGCTCCGCCGGGCGCGATGCCAGGAATTGCACCGCTCTGTGCCTGCTGTTTCGGCCATCGTTTGGCCGAATGAAGGGGAGAATGTCAGCGTGAATTCTTTCAGGGCAGCAAGGAGCAGAGGGCATGATAAAAAGCATCGGCAGTACGGCCGGTTTAATGGGAACGATGAAAGCGCGCGCCGAGCTTAACTCAGCGGCCTTCAGTGAGATGTTGGGGGTCGCCGACGGCAAGGCGCGGCAAAACCAGGCGAATCCGCTGTCGCGCATCACGGCGCAGACGGTGCAAAACATGACGGCGTTGTTCGCCTCCGCGCCGAAAGCGGCAGCCACTCACACCGCAGCGGCCGATACGCTCTCGTTCGAACAGCGGGCGACCCTGACGGGTAGCGCCGAGCTGTTGCAAACGCGGACAAATTATCTGCAGATGGCGCTGCAATTGCATAATCCGGGCAAGGCGTTCAGCATGCCGGCGCTGCTCAAGCTGTGATGAGGGAAGCGGAGCGCCCAACGGGCGGCGCTCCGGTGCGGACTGAACGGGCTTTCTGATGAAGCCCTGGGGATTTCCCTGGCGTGGCGTGCGTTTTTAGCGGTACAGCTCAGCGCTGACGTGCATCGTGCTGTTGTCGCCCGGTTCGTGCAGGGCGATGATGCGATAAGAACTTGCGCCGCGTTGATCGGCGATTTTGCTGACCTGGCTGCTGGCGTCATCCGGCGAAACCACGTTCTGGTTCAGGGTGACGAAGCCGACGCTCTGGCGTTGATCGGCCTGGTGCGAGGTGATCTCCGTTGCGGCCATTAGGTTGGCGGAAAACAGGGCGGCCAGCGCCGTTGCGAGCATGATGCGTTTCATAGTGCCTCTCTTAACCCTTTGCCGTTACGGCCTGACAGCGAATGTCGCTGCGGCAAAAAGTCATTTATCTGCATTGAATAACCTGAAATCTTTTTCGTCGCGCTGTCTGCGGCGGATATGGTTAATTTTAGTCCGTTGCGGCGGATTAAAAAGCGGGGGCTTTTGATGACCTCTTTCAAAAAAAGTGAAATAGATTTGTGACTCAGCGCTGATTTCATTGAAAGATTTTTGAAACCGATGGATCGGCGTACATAGGTTCTCCCACGAGCAAATTGTGCTATTTCCCATAGCGCCTCGCATTAACGCGAATAAAACCCACGCAGTCCTTGAGTTTCCCGCCCTGCGTCAGTATGATTACGCGTCATTTTTCAGCCGCACACTAAACACGTTCCTTGCTTCCATGGGCCGCGGTTGACCCTGACAGGAGGCTGAATAATCCGTAAGGAGCAATTCGATGCGTCATTACGAAATCGTTTTTATGGTCCATCCTGACCAAAGCGAACAGGTTCCGGGCATGATCGAGCGTTACAGTGCTACCATCACTAACGCGCAAGGTCAGATTCACCGTCTGGAAGACTGGGGCCGCCGTCAGCTGGCTTATCCGATCAACAAACTGCACAAGGCTCACTACGTTCTGCTGAACGTTGAAGCGCCGCAGGAAGCGATCGATGAGCTGGAAACTAACTTCCGCTTCAACGACGCCGTTATCCGCAGCATGGTTATGCGCGTTAAGCACGCGGTAACTGAAGCATCTCCGATGGTTAAAGCGAAAGACGAACGTCGTGGCGATCGCCGCGAAGACTTCGCTAACGAAACCGCAGATGATGCAGATGCTGGGGATTCTGAAGAGTAATTGCCGCCGTGACGGCTAATCGTCTGGTTTTGTCGGGCACTGTGTGCAAGGCACCGGTTCGAAAAGTGAGTCCTTCCGGGATACCGCACTGCCAATTTGTGCTAGAGCACCGTTCGCAGCAGATGGAAGCCGGATTCAGCAGACAAGCATGGTGCCGAATGCCCGTGGTTGTCAGCGGACAACAGTCACAAGCACTAACTCAAAGATTAACGGTCGGCAGTCAGATTACCGTGCAAGGCTTTGTAAGCTGCCATCAAGGGCGCAACGGGCTGAGCAAATTGGTTCTGCATGCCGAGCAGATTGAATTGATAGATTCTGGAGACTAGCCAAATGGCACGTTATTTCCGTCGTCGCAAGTTCTGCCGTTTCACCGCGGAAGGCGTTCAAGAGATTGACTATAAAGACATCGCTACGCTGAAAAACTACATCACCGAAAGTGGTAAAATTGTACCGAGCCGTATCACCGGTACTCGTGCAAAATATCAGCGCCAGCTGGCCCGTGCTATCAAGCGCGCGCGCTACCTGTCTTTGTTGCCGTACACTGATCGTCATCAGTAATCGGCCACTGTCCATTAACGACTTTGAGAGGATAAGGTAATGCAAGTTATTCTGCTTGATAAAGTAGCAAACCTGGGCAGCCTGGGTGATCAAGTTAACGTTAAAGCGGGCTACGCTCGTAACTTCCTGGTACCACAGGGCAAAGCTGTTCCTGCTACCAAGAAAAACGTTGAGTTCTTCGAAGCACGCCGTGCTGAACTGGAAGCCAAACTGGCTGACGTTCTGGCTGCTGCTGAAGCTCGCGCAACCAAGATCAACGAACTGGGTTCAGTCACCATCGCTTCCAAATCTGGCGACGAAGGTAAATTGTTCGGCTCTATCGGCACCCGCGACATCGCTGACGCAGTGACTGCGGCAGGCGTTGAAGTTGCCAAGAGCGAAGTTCGTCTGCCGAACGGCGTTCTGCGTACCACTGGTGAGCACGAAGTGCACTTCCAGGTACACAGCGACGTGTTCGCACAGCTGAATGTAGTTGTGGTTGCAGAAGCGTAATTTACGCTGCTGTTAACCCGGTTAAAACGCCAGCCTCGCGCTGGCGTTTTGCTTTTCTGCGCCCGGCAAAACGCGCTACGCTTGAAGACGGGATGAAAAGGAGAGCGTGCGATGGCAAAGATTACGCTACAGCGGGTTTATGATTTCAGCGCGCCGGCGCCGGAACACTGTTATCTGATAGACAGGCTATGGCCGCGCGGCATCAGCAAGGCGCGGCTGACGGGCGTGCAGTGGCTGAAACAGGTGGCGCCGGATGACGAACTGCGCAAGTGGTTCCATCAGCATACCGACCAGTGGGCGGTCTTCGAGGCGCGTTACCGCCAACAGCTGGCGGCCAACGACGCCTGGCAGCCGCTGGTGGCGCTGTTACGGCAGGGGCAAACGCTGACGCTGCTGTATGGCAGCAAAGATACCGAGCACAACCAGGGCGTGGTGCTGCGCGAGTTTTTGCTGGCGCAGCTGTAGGGATTAGCGTTCCCGGCGGTAGCTGCCGTCGGCCTGGCGGCGGAACAGCGCCTGGCTGTTGTCCACCGTGGTAACCGACAGCGCGTTAATCACGCCGTTGGCGTCGCGTTCGATGCGCACTTCCTGGCCGGCTTTCATGTTGCTCAGCGGCTTGTCGCCGCCTTCCACCTGCGCCATGGCGAACACTTCATTCACCGGCAGATTGTTGTCGCGAAACAGCTGGGCCAGGGTCTGGCCGGGCTGGATCTGATAACGCTGCCAGTTGCCCGCCGGCGTTGGTTCGTTGGCAGACGTGGTGCCGCCGTTTTGCAGATCGGCCTGCAGCGGCACGCTGGTTTCCTGCTGGGAAACCGGGAACGGCTGTCTTTCGGGCGAGTACGGCCACAGCAGGGCCAGCAGCAGGATGATGCCGAAGATCAGCACCCAGCGGCGGTGGAAGTAGGGCAGTGGCTCCATCCAATGGAAACCGTCCGGCAGATGCCAGACTTTGGCCAGCAGCGCTTTGACCTGCTGCATTTTGTCGTTGGCCGGCGGTGGCTCCGATGGCGGTTCCGCGCCTTCAGACGTGGGTGCGGCGCCCGGTTTCAGGCGCTGGCTGACATTCAGCCAGGTGCGCAGCAGCGGCTGGTAGATGCGGGTGGTTTTCCTTCTCCTGGGCGCGATTCTGCCCATGGTGACCTCTCTTCGACGGCGTAGTAATTAGCGCGGCGCGGCAAGCGCCTCGCCTGCCCGATATCCTGCTTTCAGTATAGTCCGCTAACTGATTGAAGCGAAAGGCAGCTGAGCGGCAGAGCCGCGGTTTGCGGCTGCGGGCGTTAACAGAAGGTTATTGTTTCTTTTTCTACGACAAAAGTCATCATTCTCCACACAAGATTTTACCCGGCATTGACGCGCTGTTATGCTGCGCTTTCGACTTTTTACAGACTTAAGGAAAACCCCATGACAACCCCTTCTTTTGACAGCGTTGAAGCGCAAGCAAGTTACGGGATTGGTTTACAGGTCGGCCAGCAGCTGCAAGAGTCCGGGCTGGAAGGTTTGCAACCGGAAGCTTTGCTGGCGGGTCTGCGTGACGCGCTGGAAGGGAATGCCCCGGCGGTTCCGGTAGACGTGGTGCACCGTGCGCTGCGTGAGATCCACGAGCGTGCGGACGCGGTGCGCCGCGAGCGCCAGCAGGCGATGGCCGTTGAAGGCCAGAAATTCCTGGACGACAACGCCAAGCGCGACGACGTGACGCTGACCGAGTCCGGCCTGCAGTTCTCCGTGCTGGAGCAGGGCAACGGCCCGATCCCGTCCCGTCAGGACCGCGTGCGTGTGCACTACACCGGTCGTCTGATCAACGGCGACGTGTTCGACAGCTCGGTCGAGCGCGGCCAGCCGGCAGAATTCCCGGTCAGCGGCGTGATCCCAGGCTGGATCGAAGCGCTGACCCTGATGCCGGTCGGCTCCAAATGGCAGCTGTATATCCCGCACAACCTGGCCTATGGCGAGCGTGGCGCTGGCGCGTCCATCCCGCCGTTCAGCGCGCTGGTGTTCGACGTCGAGCTGCTGGAAATCCTGTAATCCCACCGAGGATTGCTCTGGGCGCCTTCGTGGCGCCCTTATTTTATGCGCCGCGCAGCGCGCGCGGGAACAGCAGATTGTTTTCCAGGCTGATGTGCTCCATCAGATCGCCGATGAACTCGTCGATGCCGGTGTACAGCGCTCGCCAGGTGGTGCAGGCGCCCTCCGGCGGCGTGACGTTATCGGTGAGGAACTTCACCACTTCCAACTGCTCACCCGCCTCGTCATGTTCATGCTCCATCACCGAGATCGGTCCGGAGGCCTGCGGCCCCATGCCCTGTTTGATCAGCGGGAACAGGATCTGCTCCTCTTTCATCATGTGATTCTCCAGATCCAGGCGGATCAGGTTCAGCTGCTTCGCCAACCCGCGCGGGCAGCTGGGCTTGTCGCCGTGCACGCGTTCGACCTTTTCCGCCATCAGCACCAGTTCTGCCAGCTGCTCGCGGTGTCGCTGATGAAAGCGCGGCAGAATGTAATCGATCACCTCACCGAGCGGTGCCGTGCGCCAGTCCCGGCTTGGCTCCGGCGTGGCGGCCAGGGCGGCCAGTTCGTTTTCCAGCCTGTCGATATCTAACCCTTTGCGCTCGGCGGCGCGTGCCAGCGATTGCCGGCCGCCGCAGCAGAAATCCAGCTGATGCTGGCGAAACAGACGGGATGCACGGGGAATGGCGATAGCGAGCGCGCCAAGGGATTGATTGCGGTAATCCATGGTAGTGCCTCTTTAAACGAAGGAATCTTATAACATGCATTTTAAATGCAATTTAAAGGGCGCGCCAGCGGGAAAATCGAAGAGAAGGTGGCCGGGGCTGGGGACCCCGGCCGGGTGATTATTTCGCGCTAAGATCGATGCGATACACCGCGAAGCCGATGCGGTCATTGCCCTCGGCGGTCATCGGATATTGAGCGTGCTCTTTGATAAACGCCGTCGCTTTGTCCGACGGCGAGGTCTCGAAGCGGATATCCAGCGGCTGCTGGCTGCTGAAGGTCGCCAAACGCCAGTTGTTGTCCGCCTGCGGATGCACCGCACCGTGCCGCTGGGTTTCGGCGCTGATGTAGGCCGCCAGCACTGAACGGTTTTCATCCGGCGAGGCGAAGGCGATATGTTTGTCGCCGGTGCCGGCAAATTTGCCGCCGTAGGCGCGGTAGTTGTTGGTGGCGACCAGGAAGGTGGCGTTCGGATCGATCGGCTTGCCGTTGAAGGTCAACTGCTTGATGCGCTCCGCCTTATCGTTGATCAGCTGGCATTCACCGTCGTAGCGCGCCGGCTGGCTGACGTCGATCTGGTAATTGACGCCGTCGATCACGTCGAAGTTATAGGTGCGGAAGCCGTCCCAGTTGATCAAGCCCTGCGGCTTGGCGCTGTTGACGTCGATCTGGTTGAACTGGCCGGCGGAGCACTCCAGCCACTCTTTCACCTCTTTGCCGCTGGCCTTCACCACCACCAGGGTATTGGGGTAGAGATAGAGATCGGCGGCGTTGCGGAAGGTGAGTTGGCCCTTTTCCACTTCGACGAAGCTGGCCGGATCGTTCTTGCGGCCGCCGACCTTGAACGGCGCTGCCGCCGACAGCACCGGCAGATCGGCCAGATCCGGATCGCCCTGAATGTAATGTTCAACGTAGGCCTTCTGCGCATTGTTGACGATCTGCACCGTCGGATCGTCCTGCACCAGCGCCAGGTAGCTGTACATGTTGCCGTCGGATTTGCCGATCGGCTGGCTGACGAACTCGCGCGTGCCCTTGTGATCGTCCGCCAACACTTTCACCAGCGCGGCGTCTTCCGCCGCCAGCGATTTCTTGTTCTCTTTGTCGTAGATCGGCCGTGCTTCCGCTTTGGCGGCGGTCACTTTCCAGCTACCGCTATCGTTGTTGAGCTGCAGGTCGACCACGCCGAGATGATCGCCCCATTGGCCCGGCATCACCGCCGGTACGCCGTTCAGCAGGCCCTTATCGATATCCGCGCCTTTGATATTGGCGAAGTCCTTGCTCGGGAACACCGCATGGGCGTGGCCGAACATGATGGCGTCGATGCCCGGTACCTGGCTGAGGTAGTAGACCGAGTTTTCCGCCATGGCCTTGTAAGGCTCGCTGGACAGCCCGGAATGCGGGATCGCCACCACCAGATCGGCGCCCTGTTTACGCATTTCCGGCACGTAGCGTTTGGCGGTGGCGGTGATGTCGTCCACCGTCACCTTGCCCTGCAGGTTAGCCTTGTCCCACACCAGGATCTGCGGCGGCACGAAGCCGATGTAGCCGATGCGCAGCGTATGCGCCTTGCCGTCGCGGTCTTTCACCGGCGTATCGACGATGATGTACGGCGTGAACAGCGGTTTTTGCGTTTTGGCGTCGATGACGTTGGCGTTGATATACGGGAACTTGGCGCCGGCGATGGCGTTCTTCAGGTAGTCCAGCCCGTAGTTGAATTCATGGTTGCCGATGTTGCCGACCACATAGTTCAGCGTATTCATCGCCTTATAGACCGGATGCACGTCGCCCGGTTTCAGCCCCTTGGCCGCCATGTAGTCGCCGAGCGGGCTGCCCTGAATGATGTCGCCGTTGTCCACCAACACTGCGTTGGTAGCCTGTTGGCGCGCCTGCTGGATCAGGCTGGCGGTGCGCACCAGGCCGAATTTATCGGTCGGCGTGTCCTTGTAGTAATCGAAGTCCATCATGTTGCTGTGCAGGTCGGTGGTTTCCAGCACGCGCAGGTCGACGGTGGCCGCCTGCGCCGAGGCGCACACCAGCAGCGCAAACGCGGACAGCGTCAGGGGATGCTTCATCATTTTGGGCTCTCTCCATTCCATTATTCGAGTGTTATCGCAGAGGGAAATGTAATTAACATTGCTTGCCACAGCAAACTGTGAAGTGTGGCAGAAAACGGCGGCAGGTAACGCGGGGAAGTTCACAGTTGTGCCTAACAAGATCTGAGGAATTCCCGGGGGTTAGCCGGTTGAGATGGATATTCAGCGTAAAAAAAACTAGTCTGCTAGCAGAGACAGGGGGAAATTTCCCACGGAGATGCAGAGTTGAGGTGCATGATGTTAGAGCGAATTTGCCAACTGTCCCGCGAGGCGGGGGCGGCGATCATGGCGGTGTACGACGGTGAACAACCGCTTGATGTCGCACAGAAAAAAGATGATTCACCGGTGACGGCGGCCGATCTGGCGGCGCATCACATCATCAAGCGTGGCCTGGCGGCGCTGACGCCCGAGGTGCCGCTGCTGTCGGAAGAAGATCCGCCGGCGTGGGAAGAACGCCGCAACTGGACGCGCTACTGGCTGGTCGATCCGTTGGACGGCACCAAAGAGTTCTTGCACCGCAACGGTGAGTTCACGGTCAATATCGCCCTGATTGAAGACGGGCAGGCGGTGATGGGGGTGGTGTACGCCCCGGCGATCGACGTGCTGTATCTGGCGGAGCGCGGCAAGGCCTGGAAAGAAGAGAAGGGCGTGCGGCAGGCGATCGGTGTTAGCAACGCGCATCCGCCGCTGGTGGTGGTGAGCCGCTCGCATATCGACGACGAACTGAAAGACTATTTGCAGCAGCTGGGTGAGCACCAGACCGTGTCCGTCGGCTCCTCGCTGAAGTTCTGCCTGGTGGCGGAAGGCAAGGCGCAGCTCTATCCGCGCTTCGGGCCGACCAACATTTGGGATACCGCCGCAGGACATGCGGTGGCGGTGGCCGCCGGGGCGCAAATTCACGATTGGCAGGGCAAGCCGTTGCTCTATACCCCGCGTGAATCTTTCCTCAACCCCGGCTTCCGGGTGTCGCTGTTCTGAGTTAGTTCGCCAACAGCTGGTGCAGCTTGGACATCACCTGCTGCACCTCTTCCGGCGTCAGCGCGCCGTCTTTGGCGAACTGAATGCGCCCTTGCTTATCCAGCACCACAATAGCTGAGCCTTTCGGCTGCAGATCCCAGGCTTTGCGCACGTTGCCGTCGCTGTCGACGATAAACTGCGACCACGGGAACTCCTTCTTGCTGTCCTCAATGCTGCTGCGCACGAACATCGCGGTGCCCATCAGGGCATCGTCGGTGTTGACGATTGTCGTCGTTTGGTAACGATCGTGTGGTAGCTTCGCCTTCTTGATCGCTTCAATCAGTGGGTCGTTCATGTCTTTGGCGGAGCTGCGGCCGGCAATATGTTGTATCACTCGCACTTTTCCACTGAGCTGCGCGCTGTTCCAGTTCTGGTAGCTAAAATTACCGTCAGCGTAATTGAGCTCTCCTTTGTCGCTGACGCCGACCGGCGCTACGCGCTGCTGGAGCTGGAAGTTGTGCGCGGAAGCGAAAAGCGGGGCGAGCAGCAGGGATACCATCAGCATGCGACTTGTTTTCATGCTTTCTCCTTGTAATGAGTGGAATTTGTGCGACAGCACTTCGACAGCCTAAAGCATAGGATGTGATAAGAGGTCTGTCCTGTTAACCGGATCGCAGATTTTCCCTTGGTTCGCTAATCATCAGATTTTGAAGGGATATACTGAAAACGTTATAAATTATCATATACAATTCTGTCAAAAAGTGTAAATCCAGCGTAGATCACCGGGCAGAAGTGAACGTTCTGGTCTTTACTGGGTCTACTACATGCAATCAAGTTGCGTTCTGAATTTCGAGGCTGCCACCTTTGGCGGCTCGCTGAGCGCATGGATCAACGGGAGGAGCGTAAAAGAATGAGAATCTTCCAGCGTTATAACCCTTTGAAAGTGGCAAAGTACGTTAAGACCCTGTTTCGCGGAAGGCTGTATATCAAGGACGTGGGCGCATTTGAATTCGACGAGGGGAAAATCCTGCCGCCGAAGATTCGTGACAAGCGCCATTTCAGCGTGATGTCTGAAGTAAACCGCCAGGTGCTGCTGTTGCAGGCCGAGTTTGGCTGAACACTGCGCTGACAGCGGTAAAAAAAATGCGGCCCCGATGGGGCCGCTGATGTTTTTGCCGGCTGGCGTCAAGCCGCCGGGGTGTCTTCCGGGGCTTTCGGCAGTACCGCCGCCGGTTTGTCGCTCAGCCGGGTGACCAGCAGCTGGTCTATCTTGTAGCTGTCGATATCCACCACTTCGAACTTGTAGCCGGCGTATTTGACGAAGTCGGTGCGTTTCGGGATCTTGCGCAGCATATACATCATAAAGCCGCCGATGGTCTCGTAGTTGCCCGCCTGCGGGAACTCGTCGATGTCCAGCACGCGCATCACGTCGTCGATCGGCGTGCCGCCTTCAATCAGCCATGAGCTTTCGTCGCGCGCCACGATCTGCTCTTCCTGGCCTTGGCCAACCAGATCGCCCATCAGCGTGGTCATCACGTCGTTAAGGGTGATGATGCCCACCACCAACGCATATTCATTGAGGATCACCGCGAAGTCTTCGCCGGCGGTCTTGAAGCTTTCCAACGCTTCGGACAGCGTCAGCGTATCCGGCACGATCAGCGCCGAGCGGATCTGCACGCCGCTGCTCAGCACCAGGCTCTGGTTGCCCAGCACGCGGTTCAGCAGGTCTTTGGAATCGACGTAGCCGACCACCTGATCGATATGGCCGTCGCACACCAGGAACTTGGAGTGCGGATGGGTCGAGACCTTCTCCTTGATGCTCTCTTCGCTTTCGCGCAGGTCGAAGTACACCACGCTTTCACGCGAGGTCATCGAAGACGGCACGGTGCGCGATTCCAGTTCGAACACGTTTTCAATCAGCTCGTGTTCCTGCTTGCGCAGCACGCCCGCCAGGGCGCCGGCTTCCACCACTGCGTAGATGTCGTCGGAGGTGATGTCGTCCTTACGCACCATCGGCAGCTTGAACATGCGGAAGATCAGGTTGGCCATGCCGTTGAAGAACCACACCAGCGGGCGGAAGATCATGATGGAGAAACGCATCGGGTTGATGATCCGGACGGCGACCGTCTCTGGTGCAATCATACCGATGCGCTTCGGGGTCAAATCGGCGAACAGGATAAACAGGCTGGTCACCAGCACGAAGGAGCAGATGAAGCTGACCTGTTCCGCCAGTTCGGGCGACAGGAAACGATCGAACAACACCTTGAAAGTGGGAGAAAAAGCCGCATCGCCGACGATACCGCCGAGGATGGCCACGGCGTTCAGGCCGATCTGCACCACGGTGAAGAAGATGCCTGGGGTTTCTTGCAGTTTAAGCACTCTGGCGGCGTTGATGTTGCCTTCGTCCGCCATCAGCTTCAGTTTGATCTTGCGCGAGGCGGCCAGAGAGATTTCCGACAGTGAGAAGAACGCACTCACCGCGATCAGAAAAAGAATCAGTAAAATACTGTTTAACATAATCTATCCATACGTGCCGACGGGATGCCGGCGCTCTTGAGGAAGGGTAGTACATAGTAAAAAAAGCAGCGATAACAACCAGAAGGGAAGCTATCGGGCCGCAGAAGCGGCCCGCATAGTATAGCAGTTGCCCCACAGGGGCCGCCAGCGGTTAAAAAAGTGCCGCCGGCCGGCATCGGATTAGCCCTGCGGCGGCAGGCAAACGCCGATGCCACCCAGCCCGCAGTAGCCTTCCGGATTCTTGAACAGGTACTGCTGATGATCGTCCTCCGCGTAATAGAACGGCAGCGCCGGCGCGATCTCGGTAGTGATGACGCGCTTGTCGCCCGCCGCGCCCATCGCCTGCTGGAAGCGCTGCAGGCTGCTTTCCGCCTCGGCCTGCTGCTCCGGGCTCAGCGTGTAAATCGCCGAGCGGTACTGGGTGCCGACGTCGCCGCCCTGGCGCATGCCCTGCGCCGGATCGTGATTTTCCCAGAATACCTGCAGCAGCTGTTTGTAGCTGACGACCTGCGGATCGAACACCACGCGTACCACTTCGGCGTGGCCGGTCTGGCCGCTGCACACTTCGCGGTAGGTCGGGTTCGGCGTGTAGCCGCCGCTGTAGCCGGCGGCGGTGCTGTAGACGCCCGGCTGCTGCCAGAATAGGCGCTCAACGCCCCAGAAACAGCCCATGGCGAAGATCGCCACTTCCATGCCTGCCGGCACCTGGGTCATCGAGTGTTCGGTGACCACGTTGAGCGTTGCGACAGGCATTGGCGTGGTGCGGCCAGGCAGCGCGCTTGCCTTATCGACGGTTTGTGATTTATCAAAAAATGGCACCACGGTTGACTCCTGTTGTCACAGTAAGAATTGACCCTACATGGGGGCGGTTCGGTTGTATCTCACCGCGTCTTTGCCCACAATAAGTGGCAAGTTGGGTTTATGTATAAGCTTAACGCAGTATTTTGAGCGCCAAAAGTGAAGAATTCGCCTGTTGCGCGGCGGTGGCAAAGCGCGGCGGGCGGCGTCCGGAACAAGGCTGAAGAGGGCTGCCGTCATGATAGCGCGGAGTCTGCCCTGGCCCCGGAGCGAACACCATAACAGGAAAGTAAAATCAATAAGGAGAACACGTGCCAAAGTACCCGGTCATGTGCTTGATAGCTGTGTTGCTTGCGGCACCTGCAGCCTACGCGGCGAACGTGCGGTTGCAGGTGGAAGGGTTAAGCGGAGAGTTGGAAAAAAACGTTCGGGTGCGCCTGTCGTCGATCACGCCTGAAGAGGTCGGCACCGACGGTCGCTTCCGCGCACGGGTGGATGAGGCAGTGCGCCAGGGGCTGCGCGCGCTCGGCTATTATCAGCCGACCATCGAATTTACGCTGGACGATCGGCCGGGGATGTCGCGCCCGGTGCTGCATGCCAAGGTCAATCCGGGCGAACCGGTGCGTATCGCCGGCGCCAACATCGTGCTGGAAGGCGGCGCGAAGACCGATGAGGACTACCTGGCGTTGGTAAAGAAGGACCGGCCGACCATCGGCGAGATCCTCAACCACGGCAAGTATGACAGTTTCAAAGGCTCTCTCACCGGCCTGGCGCTGCGCAAAGGCTACTTCGATGCCGACATGACCAAAAGCCAGCTTGGCGTGGCCGAAGATCTGCACAAGGCGTTTTGGGATATCGATTTCAACAGCGGCGAACGTTACCGCTTCGGCAAGGTAAAATTCACCGGCTCGCAAATCCGCGAAGACTATCTGCAAAATCTGGTGCCCTTTCATCAGGGGGATTACTACAGTTCGGAGGATTTGGCCGAGCTGAACCGCCGTTTGTCCGCCACCAACTGGTTCAACTCGGTGGTGGTATCCCCTGATTTCAACGATGCCAAAGAGAACAAGATTTTGCCGTTGGACGCGCTGGTGACGCCGCGCACGCGCAACACCGTCGAAACCGGTATCGGTTACTCCACCGACGTCGGCCCGCGGGTGAAAGGCACCTGGAAAAAGCCCTGGCTCAACGATCGCGGGCATAGCCTGGAAACCAGCGCCAGCGTATCGGCGCCGGAGCAGCAGCTGGATCTGACCTACAAGATCCCGCTGCTGAAGAACCCGCTGGAGCAGTATTACCTGCTGCAGGGCGGCCTCAAGAACGTCAATCTTAACGACACCAAGTCCGTCACCTCCAAAGTGGTGGCCTCGCGCAACTGGGATCTCTCCAGCGGCTGGCAGCGGGCGATCAACCTGACCTGGCGCTGGGATAACTTTACCCAGGGTAACGTCAGCAACACCACCATGCTGCTGTATCCCGGCGTCAGCTTCAACCGCACCCGCTCGCGCGGCGGCCTGATGCCGACCTGGGGCGACAGCCAGCGCTACTCTATCGACGTGTCCGACACCACCTGGGGGTCCGGCGTGGACTTCGCGCTGATGCAGGCGCAGAACGTGTGGATCCGCACGCTGGCCGACAAGCACCGTTTCGTGGCGCGCGGCCAGGTGGGCTGGATCGAAACCAACGACTTCGACAAGGTGCCGCCGGATCTGCGCTTCTTCGCCGGCGGTGACCGCAGCATTCGCGGCTACAAGTACAAAGACATTTCGCCGCGCGATGGCGACGGCAAGCTGACCGGCGCCTCCAAGATGCTGACCGGCTCGCTGGAGTACCAGTACAACGTGACCGGCAAATGGTGGGGGGCGATGTTCGTCGACTCCGGTGAAGCGGTGAACGATATCAAGAAAAGCAACTTCAAGACCGGCGCCGGCGTAGGCGTGCGCTGGCAGTCGCCGGTGGGGCCGGTGAAGCTGGATATCGCCGCGCCTGTGGGAGACAAGGACACCCACGGGATGCAGTTCTACATCGGTTTGGGGCCTGAACTATGAGCCTGGTTAAAAAGATTTGTCTCGGATTTCTGGTCGTTCTGCTGTTGCTGATCGGCGGCCTGGCCTTCCTGATAGGCACCACCACCGGTTTGCATATGGTCATCAACGGCGCGGCGCGCTGGGTGCCGGGGCTGGAGATCGCCGGCGTCAGCGGCGGCTGGCGCGATCTGACGCTGAAGGGCGTGAAATATCAGATGCCGGGTGTGACGGTCAACGCCGGGCAGTTCCATCTCTCCCTTGACCTGTCCTGCTTTAAACGCAGCTCGCTGTGCGTCAATGCCTTGACCGCCCAGGATGTGGACGTGGCGGTGAACACCAAAGAGATGGCGCCTTCCGCGCCGGTGGAGGAGAGCAGTGAGCCGACCACCAATCTCAGCACGCCTTATCCGATCACGCTGCGCCTGTTGGCGTTGAACAACGTCAAGGTCACCGTCGACGACACCGCCATCTCTCTGGCCGAGTTCCGCACCGGCGCGCAGTGGCAAGAGCGCGCGCTGACGCTGATGCCGACCAAGATCGGCTCGCTGCTGATCGCCTTGCCGAAAACGCCGCAAAACCCGTTGCCGGAAGCGGTGCAGCCGGCGGTCGAGGTGGCGAAAAAGGTCGGCGAGCAGGTTACCGACGCGGCGAAGCCGGCACCTCAGCCGGAAGAGAAGCCGCTGGGCGAAACGCTGAAAGAACTGTTCGCCAAACCGCTGTTGCCGGATCTGCCGGACATCCGCCTGCCGTTGGATATCACCGTCAAAGAGATCAGCGGCGAGCAGCTGCGCTTGACCGGCGATACCGACGTGCTAATCACGAGCCTGTTACTGCAGGCCAGCACGCAGGATCAGCATATCCAACTGGACAACTTCGACGTGAAGTCGCCTCAGGGCACGCTGTCAGTGCAGGGGCAGGCAACCCTGACCGGCGACTGGCCGGTGGCCCTGACCGCCAACAGCGCGCTGAATATCGAACCGCTGAAGGGCGAGAAGGTGAAGCTGAACATCGGCGGTGGGTTGCGTGACGAGCTGAAGGTGGCGCTGAACCTGTCCGGCCCGGTCGGCGCCCAGCTCGATGTGCAAACCCGGCTGGCCGAAGCCGGCCTGCCGCTGGCGCTGACGTTGCAGAGCAAGCAGCTGAAATGGCCGCTGAGCGGCGAGGCGCAGTATCAGGTCAATGACTTCCGCCTGCGCTTTAACGGCAAGGCGACCGACTACGCGCTGTCGACGCGCGCCAATCTGAAAGGCCAGGACTTGCCGCCGGCGGTGCTGACGCTGGACGGCAAAGGCAACGTCGAGCAGTTCAAGCTGGAGCGCCTGCGCCTGGCGGCGCTGCAGGGCAATACCGATCTTACCGCGCTGGTGGACTGGAGCAAAGCCATCAGCTGGACCTCGCAATTGACGCTGAGCGGCATCAATACCGCCAAGCAGTGGCCGGAATGGCCGGCGAAGCTGGATGGCAAGATCACCACGCGCGGCAGCCTGCACGGCGGCAGCTGGCAGCTGCAGGTGCCGGTATTGCAGCTGGACGGCAACGTGAAGCAGAACAAGGTCACGGCGCGCGGTACACTGAGCGGCAACGCCGCCGGGCAGTGGAAAATCCCCGGCATCGATCTGGCGCTGGGGCGTAACCAACTGAACGTCAAAGGGCAGCTGGACGAGAAGAGCTGGAACCTGGACGCCAACATCGACGCGCCGCGTCTGGACGGCGCGCTGCCGGGCCTGGGCGGCACCGCCAAAGGGCTGCTGAAGCTGCGCGGCAATCTGCAGGCGCCGCAGCTGCTGGCGGATTTGACCGCTTCCGGCTTGCAGTGGCAGGCGCTGCGCATCAATCGCGTGAAAATAGACGGCGACGTGCGCTCCACGGATCAGATCCAGGGGCAGCTGGCGGTACGCGTCGAACAGCTGAAGCAGGATGCGCTGGAGGTCAGCCTGCTGACCCTCGACGCCAAAGGCAGCGAGAAGCAGCACCAGCTGCAGCTGAAGATTGACGGCAAGCCGGTCTCCGGCCAGCTGGCGCTGCAGGGCAGCTTCGATCGTCAGCAGCAGCGCTGGCGCGGCAATCTGAACAACACCCGTTTCGATACGCCGGTCGGGGAATGGCGCCTGACGCGCGCCATCGCGCTGGACTACCTGAACACCGAGCAGAAAATCAGCGTCGGGCCGCACTGTTGGCAGAACCCGAACGCCGAGCTGTGCGTGCCTAAGACCATTGAAGCCGGCCAGAGCGGCCAGGCCAGCGTGGTGCTCAACCGGTTCGACCTGGCGATGATCAAGCCGTTCCTCGGCCCGGACACCGCCCTGAGCGGCGTGTTCACCGGCCGGGCCGACGTCAGCTGGAAGCCGGGCGGCGCGCTGCCGGAGGCGAAAGTCACGCTGGCCGGCAACGGCGTCAAGGTGGTGCAGCAGGTGCAGGGCAACGCGCTGCCGGTCGCCTTCGATACGCTGACCCTCAACGCCGGCTTGAACAACGGCCGCGCGCAGGCCGACTGGCGGATCAAACTGACCAACAACGGCCAGTTCGACGGCAATATCCAGGTGGCGGATCCGCAGGTGCGGCGCACCATCAGCGGCAACGTCAATATCACCAACATCTCGCTGGCGCTGATCAACCCGGCGCTGATGAAGGGCGAAAGCGCGGCGGGCATGCTGAACGCCAACCTGCGCCTGGGCGGCAGCGCGCAGAAGCCGCTGGTGTTCGGGCGCCTGGCGTTGGATCGGGCGAAGGTGCAGGGGCACTGGATGCCGTTCGACATGACCGACGCGCGGCTGGCGGTGAATTTCAACGGCATGACCTCGACGCTGGAAGGGTTGCTCAGCACCACGCGCGGCCAGCTGAATCTGGCGGGCGATGCCGACTGGCGCGATATCAACGCCTGGCGTGCGCGCATTGCCGCCAAGGGCGACAAGCTGCGGGTGACGGTGCCGCCGATGATCCGCATCGACGTGTCGCCGGATCTGGTGTTTGAAGCCACGCCGCAGCTGTTCTCGCTCAACGGCAAGGTCGACATTCCCTGGGCGCGCATCACGGTGCAGGAGCTGCCGGAAAGCGCGGTGGGCGTCTCTTCCGACGAGGTGATGCTGGACGACCAGCTGAAGCCGATTCAACCGAAGACCGCGTCGATCCCGATCAACAGCAACCTGATGATCCACGTCGGCAACGACGTGCGGCTGGACGCCTTTGGCCTGAAAGCCCGCTTGAAGGGCGATCTGAAGGTGGTGCAGGACAAGAAAGGGCTGGGCCTCAACGGCCAGATTGACATCCCTTCCGGCCGATTCCATGCTTATGGTCAGGATTTGATCGTGCGTAAAGGGCAGCTGATGTTCTCCGGCCCGCCGGATCAGCCGCTGCTGAATATCGAGGCGATCCGCAACCCGGAATCCACCGAGGACGATGTGACCGCCGGCGTGCGCGTGACCGGCCTGGCGGATGCGCCGAAGCTGGAAGTGTTCTCCGATCCGGCCAAATCGCAGCAGGAAGCCTTGTCTTATCTGCTGCGCGGCCAGGGCTTGAGCAGCTCCGGCGCCGACGGCAACGCCATGACCTCGATGTTAATCGGCATGGGGGTTGCACAAAGTGGTCAACTTGTGGGTAAAATCGGCGAGGCATTCGGCGTGAGTAATTTGGCTCTGGACACTCAGGGGGTTGGCGACAATTCCCAGGTTGTCGTGAGCGGCTATGTCCTCCCAGGCTTACAAGTAAAATATGGGGTGGGCATTTTCGACTCGCTGGCCACGCTGACGTTGCGTTATCGCCTGATGCCTAAGTTGTATCTTGAAGCGGTGTCTGGTCTCGACCAGGCATTAGATTTGCTCTATCAGTTTGAGTTTTAGCGATGCGAATAATTGTCTACGGCAGTTTACGGCGCAAACAGGGAAACAGCCATTGGATGACCAACGCCCAATGGCTCGGCGAGCACGAGCTCGAAGGCTATCAGATTTATAATCTGGGCCATTACCCGGCGGCGATCCCTGGAGAGGGCACGATACATTGCGAGGTGTATCGTATTAACTCATCGATTCTGGCAGAGCTGGACGAACTGAAAAGCAACACCAAGGACTATAAGCGCGAGCTGATTCAGACGCCTTATGGGAGTGCGTGGATCTACCTGTACAAACACAGCGTGGACGGTTACCCGCGGATTACCAGCGGCGACTGGCTGAAGCGTCTCGACGAACAGTAAGAAAAAAAAACACCGCTCAATGAGCGGTGTTTTTTCATCGGACGGCGGCTGGCATTACTTCTTGGCAGCGCGTTCGAAGGAGGCGATGATTTCCGCTTTAGCTGCGGCAGCGTCTGCCCAGCCTTCCACTTTCACCCATTTGCCTTTTTCCAGATCTTTGTAGTGCTCGAAGAAGTGAGCGATCTGGGCTTTCAGCAGTTCCGGCAGGTCGTTCACGTCTTTCACGTGATCGTACTCTTTGGTCAGCTTGCTGTGCGGTACCGCAACCAGCTTGGCGTCTTCACCGGCTTCGTCGGTCATCTTCAGCACGCCAACCGGACGGCAGCGGATCACGGAGCCCGGCTGCAGCGGGTATGGGGTTGGGACCAGCACGTCAACCGGGTCACCGTCCAGAGACAGGGTGTGGTTGATGTAGCCGTAGTTGCACGGGTAGAACATCGCGGTGGACATGAAACGGTCAACGAACAGCGCGCCGGTTTCTTTGTCGATTTCGTATTTGATTGGATCGGCGTTGGCCGGGATTTCGATTACTACGTAGATGTCTTCCGGCAGGTCTTTGCCAGCAGGGACCAGATTCAAGCTCATGTCGGTTTCCTTTAATCATCAAACCAGAAATGGAGTGGCGGCTATTATAGCGGACTCTTTTGCGATTTCCTGCCCTTTTCATCGTTGAAAACCCAGCGTGCCGGCGCACGGAGAATTTCCAGATTAATCCCGCCGCGGCATGAAGTTTTGCCTTCGCCTGCCGATAACTTCAACAAACAATAATGAGCCAGCAAAGCTGGCTCCGCGTTTTGCCACCCCTACTACGTCTGATCTCACTATTCTGAAGCCGGGAAGAACTCATGCTAAAAAAGATTACGGTGAAGGCTGGGCTGATCGCCCTGCTGAGCCTGATGACCATGCTGCTGATCATGGTCAGCGTTATTGGCGTCAACGCGATTAACGAAGGATCGCGCTCGATCCATACCCTTAACCAGATCCTCGGCGAAGAGCTGGGCTCGCTGGCCAACAGCTCCAACCTGACGCTGCGCGCCAGAACCGCCGCCTCGCTGGCGGTGCGCCAACGGGAGATCGGCCAGGTCGATGTCTCCGACGCCACCGTGGGCCGCATCTACGGTTACCTCGAGCAGTCGAACAAGGAAATGGCGCGCTTTGTCGGCGTTGGCACCGTGACCGATCGCGGCCGTGAACTCTCCAACCGTCTGCAAAACAGCTACCGCGCCTATCTGGAGCAGGGCGTGAAGCCGATGGCCGCCGCCATTAAGGCCGGCAAGATCGATGAGTATTATCACATCCAGGAAACGCGCATCTCCGCGCTGAGCATCGCGTTCGAAAAGGATCTCAGCGATTTCCGCAGTTTCGCGATGAAGCTTGGCGCGCAGCAGGTGTATGACGCGGAAAACAATGCCAGCACCAAGATCTCGCTGATCGTGGTGGCGGGCCTGCTGAGCGTGCTGCTGGCGGTGCTGGCCTGGTTCGCGCTGCGGGTGATCATTCTGCGCCCGCTGGACGAGTCCATCGCGCAGCTGGAACACATCGCCGGCGGCGATCTGACCCATGAGATCCGCGGTGAGGGCGATACCGAGATGGGCCGCCTGGTGCGGGCGATGCAGCGCATGCAGCAGGCGCTGGCCAGTTCGGTCAGCAAAGTGCGTGACGCCAGCAGCCAGATCGACACCGGTTCACGCGAACTGGCGGCCGGCAACCTGCATCTGGCGCAGCGCACCGAAGAATCGGCCGCGTCGCTGGAAGAGACCGCCGCCAGCATGGAACAGCTGACCTCGACGGTGAAAATGAACGCTGAGAACTGCGAACAGGCCAACCAACTGGCGCTGAGCGTGTCCGATATCGCCAACCAGGGCAGCGACGTGGTCAGCCAGGTGATGAGCAAGATGCAGGCGATCACCGACAGCTCGCGCCGCATCGCCGACATCATCAGCGTGATGGACGGCATCGCCTTCCAGACCAATATCCTGGCGCTGAACGCGGCGGTAGAGGCGGCGCGTGCCGGCGAACAGGGCCGCGGTTTCGCGGTGGTGGCCGGCGAAGTGCGCAATCTGGCGCAGCGCAGCGCCCAGTCGGCGAAAGAGATCAAAGGGTTGATCGAAGCGTCGCAAAACCGGGTGCAGGAAGGCGAGCAGATGGTGGAGTCGGCGGCGCAGACCATGAGCGGCATCACCGGCGAAGTGGGCCGGGTCACGGCGCTGATGCGTGAGATCTCGGCGGCGACGCGGGAACAAAGCAGCGGCATCGAACAGGTGAACCTGGCGGTGGCGCAGATGGATCAGGTGGCGCAGCAGAATGCGGCGCTGGTGGAAGAGTCGGCGGCGGCGACGCGCTCGCTGGAAGATCAGGCTCAGCTGCTGGCGCAGAGCATGGCGGCGTTCAAGCTGTAAGGCGATAAGGGTTCGGCGTGGCGCCGAACCCTTGCAAAGAACGCGTTACTCGTCCGGGTTTTCGGCGATGAAGCGTTCTGCGTCTTCTACCATCGACTTGGTGCCGACGAAGAATGGCGCGCGCTGGTGCAGTTTCACCGGCGTGATGTCCAGAATGCGGTTTTTGCCGTCGCTGGCCTTACCGCCGGCCTGTTCGGCCAGGAACGCCATCGGGTTGCATTCGTACAGCAGGCGCAGCTTACCTTGTGGGTGGCTGGCGGTGCTTGGGTAGATGTAGATGCCGCCTTTCAGCAGGTTGCGGTGGAAGTCCGCCACCAGAGAACCGATGTAGCGCGAGGTGTAAGGGCGCTGCGTCGCTTCATCCTGCTCCTGGCAGTATTTGATGTATTTCTTCACGCCGAGAGGGAACTTGATGTAGTTGCCTTCGTTGATGGAATACATGTTGCCGCTCGCCGGGAAGCGCACTTTCTCGTGGGAGAGGCAGAACACGCCCAGAGACGGATCGTAAGTAAAGGCGTGGACGCCGTAACCGGTGGTGTACACCAGCATGGTGGACGAACCGTAAACCACATAACCCGCTGCGACCTGGGCGCTGCCCGGCTGCAGGAAGTCTTCTTCGGTCACCGGCGTGCCGACCGGCGTGATGCGACGGTAGATAGAGAAAATCGTACCGACCGAGACGTTGACATCGATGTTGGACGAACCGTCCAACGGATCCATCAAAACGACATATTTGGCATTTTCAGCTCGCTCGCCGTCGAATATCACGATTTCATCTTCTTCTTCGGAAGCGATACCCGCAACTTCACCACGCGCTTTCAACGCCGCTTTCAGTTTTTCGTTCGCGTACAGGTCCAGTTTCATCTGAACTTCGCCCTGTACGTTGGACACCCCGCTGGTTCCCAGAATATCAACCAGGCCGGCCTTGTTGATGTCGCGGTGGATGATTTTGGCGCCCAGTTTAATTGCAGAAAGTAACGCGGTCAGCTCGCCGGTGGCGTGCGAGAAGTCGTGCTGTTTCTCGACGATAAATTCGCCTAACGTTTTCATGACACAATCCCTGAATCTACGGATGGATAGCGGCCTGTTAACAAACCGCCAACGTTTTCGCGTGCAGTGTAGCCCAAAGATGCGCGCCATTCATAGGCAAATCCATTTCTTCTGGACGATTCTGAGCGTTAGAATATGCCGACATTCGATGCACTCACATGAGAAACCTATGCGCATTCACATTCTTGGGATCTGTGGCACCTTTATGGGCGGGTTGGCGATGCTGGCGCGCTCACTGGGGCATGACGTCACCGGTTCGGACGCCAACGTCTATCCGCCGATGAGCACGCTGCTGGAGAACCAGGGGATCGATCTTATTCAGGGTTATGATCCAGCCCAGCTGGATCCGGCGCCGGATCTGGTGATCATCGGCAACGCCATGACGCGCGGCAACCCGTGCGTGGAGGCGGTGCTGGAGCGTGGCATTCCTTACGTTTCCGGCCCGCAGTGGCTGCACGACGCCGTATTGCGCGATCGCTGGGTACTGGCGGTTGCCGGCACCCACGGCAAAACCACCACCGCCGGCATGGCGACCTGGATCCTCGAGGCCTGCGGCTACCAGCCCGGCTTCGTTATCGGCGGCGTGCCCGGCAACTTCGACGTTTCGGCTCGCCTTGGCGGCAGCCCGTTCTTCGTGATCGAGGCCGACGAGTATGACTGCGCGTTCTTCGACAAGCGCTCCAAGTTCGTGCACTACAGCCCGCGCACGCTGATCATGAATAACCTGGAGTTCGATCACGCCGATATCTTCGACGATCTGAAAGCCATCCAGAAACAGTTCCACCACCTGGTGCGTCTGGTGCCGGGCAAAGGCAAGATCATCCTGCCGGACAACGACAGCCACCTGAAGCAGGTGATGGCGATGGGCTGCTGGAGCGAGCAGGAGCTGGTGGGGGAAGAGGGCACCTGGCGCGCGCAGAAGCTGACGCCGGACGCCAGCCATTACGCGGTGTTCCTCGACGGCGAACAGGTCGGCGAAGTGAACTGGGCGCTGGTGGGCGAGCACAACATGCATAACGGCCTGATGGCCATCGCCGCCACCCGTCATGTCGGCGTGCAGCCGGCGGACGCCTGCCGCGCGTTGGGCGATTTCATCAACGCCCGCCGCCGTCTGGAACTGCGTGGCGAAGCCAACGGCGTCACGGTTTACGACGACTTCGCACACCACCCGACGGCGATCCTCGCCACTCTGGCCGCGCTGCGCGGCAAGGTCGGCGGCACGGCGCGCATTCTGGCGGTGCTGGAACCGCGCTCCAACACCATGAAAATGGGCATCAGCAAAAACGATCTGGCGCCTTCGCTCGGCCGCGCCGACGAAGTGTTCCTGTTCCAGCCGCACCACATTCCGTGGCAGGTGGCGGAAGTGGCGGATGCCTGCGTGCAGCCGGCGCACTGGAGCGCGGATCTCGACACGCTGGTGGACATGGTGGTGAAAACTGCACAGCCGGGCGATCACATTCTGGTGATGAGCAACGGCGGCTTCGGCGGCATTCACGATCGCCTGCTGGACGCGCTGGCGAAAAAGCAGGAACCGAAAGTCACCTACTGATCGCTCCGCCGCATCAGACAATCCAAGGGCCGCATTCGCGGCCTTTTTTACGTCCATAAAAAAGCCCTCGCGAGCGAGGGCAACGGGGTTCGTCGGATAGGACGACGAGAGGGTCTCTGGGAAATCGGCGTTTGCGTCAGAACTCGGCAGTGGCAGTGACGAGGGTAATCAGCTCTGCAAAGCCGTTCCCAGAGTTGTTATTTGTAAATCTCGGCGGTGGCGTGGTAGTTGCCTTCATTACGCGCTTCGATCACGCGGTAGGCGGTTGCGCCTTTCGCGTCGGCTTTTTCCGACAACGCCTGGCGAATGTCGGTCGGCGCGCCGTCGATGCCGCTGACGGTAATGGTGCCGATAGATTGCAGGTTGGCGGTCTGATCGTTAGTCACCAATTGGGCGGCAGAAGCGCCGAAGGAGATGACAGACAGCAGGCCGAGTGCAGCAACAGTAGTTTTCATGTTCATGATAGCGATCCTTGGTCATAACAGCCTGGAAGGGCTTGGCAGCGATTTTTATTCTTGAAGGCCGTTACGACAGCGTTTGATTCCAGAGATGTATTGCCCGTTGCCGGGTAATGCCGGTACTTATTTGTAGATTTCAGCGGTCGCGTGGAAGTTGCCGTCATTGCGGGCTTCGATCACGCGGTAAGCGGTTGCCCCTTTGGCGTCAGCTTTGTCGGACAGCGCCTGGCGAATGTCGGAAGGCGCTGCGGCAACGCCGCTCACGGTGATCACACCGGCCGGCTGCAGTTTTGCGGCCTGAGTTGCGTCAACAGATTGTGCTGCGAATGCACCAAATGAAAGCATGGACAGAACGCTCAGGGTTGCAACGGTAGTTTTAATTTTCATCATCTCACCTCATCGTATTCTTTTATCAGTTCCAACGAACTGTGATTCAGTTCACGAAAATGAGTATACAGCTAGTAACGCGAAAAATTAATAGTTCGCTAACAGTTGCTAGTGAAACTTTAACCTCATGATCCTTATTTTTTATAACCATAAGGAATAAAAAACGCTCATAAAACGATCTTTTGATGTTAAATTTATGTAATTTCAATGAGGTAAGTGCTTTTGACCAAAAGTGCGGAAGATCACAGTGGGTACTGCTGGTTACATGGAGATGTCATGGAAATGTGTTGCTGAGGGATAAAAAAGCAGTGTTAAACGCGGTTGAAGGCAGGGAAGGTAACGCGGGGGTTAAAGAAGCGCTAACAAAGTGCGGGCAACAGCCGCACTTTGTTAGCGCCAGGTTTCACAGCTCTTGCTCGAACACGCCCAGAATAGCTTCATGCAGTTTCTGAGCGGTAAAGCCGTTGGAGGGGGTGACGAAAATCGTATCGTCGCCGGCAATTGTGCCGAGGATGCCCTGGGATTTACCCAATGAGTCGAGCAGGCGAGCGATCAGCTGCGCGGCGCCCGGGCTGGTGTGGATCACCACGACGGCGTCGTTATGGTCGACGTCCAGCACCAGATTCTTCAATGGGCTGGTGGTGGTCGGCACGCCGAGTTCGGCAGGAAGGCAATACACCATTTCCATTTTGGCATTGCGCGTACGTACCGCGCCGAACTTGGTCAGCATGCGCGATACTTTGGATTGGTTAATGTTTTCGAAGCCTTCTTCTTGCAGCGCCAAAACGATCTCGCCTTGAGAACTGAATTTTTCTTCTTTCAATAACGCTTTGAACGTCTTGATCAGATCTTCCTGTTTTGCGGGATTACGCATTTTGCACCGTGGAATGTTGATAGTGGAAGTCATGATTATGCATATAGATGAATTTTTATGCAACAAAGGCCGACCCAAAGAAAATAAACATGACCGGGCGGCGAGGAAAGGACGGCATTTTAACAAAATCCGGCAGCGATGAATATGCCCTTTTGACGACGGAAAATCGGCCTGCGGTGGTAAATAAAATGTTATTAAAATGATGTTGTTCTGATGTTGCGTAAGGGTGTAATGTAACGGCCGGTTAACTTGCTCGTGAATAACCTCGCACTATTTTTGATTAATGTGCGCTATGCCCTTCATGCGTAAGCGATTTAATCTAAAATGGACGCGACAGCGGCCGTTTTATTACACCTGCAGGCAAGAATTGGCTAATTTATTGTTTTTAAAGGTGTAATAACTTAAGGTCCGTAACCAACACATTCACGGCGCTTTATATATTTAAGATAATAAAGGAGTATAGGATGAAAGTTGCAGTTCTCGGTGCTGCTGGCGGTATCGGCCAGGCCCTCGCCCTTCTACTCAAAACCCAGCTTCCTTCAGGTTCTGAACTCTCTCTCTACGACATTGCCCCCGTTACCCCAGGCGTTGCCGTCGACTTAAGCCACATCCCAACCGCAGTTAAAATCAAAGGCTTCAGCGGCGAAGACGCGACCCCGGCTCTGCACGGTGCGGACGTGGTGCTGATTTCCGCCGGCGTGGCCCGTAAGCCTGGCATGGATCGCTCTGACCTGTTCAACGTTAACGCCGGCATCGTGCGTAACCTGATTGAGCAAGTGGCGAAAACCTGCCCGAAAGCCTGCATCGGTATCATCACCAACCCGGTTAACACCACGGTCGCCATCGCGGCGGAAGTGCTGAAAAAAGCCGGCGTTTACGACAAGAACAAACTGTTCGGCGTGACTTCGCTGGATATCATCCGTTCCAACACCTTCGTGGCCGAGCTGAAAGGTAAACAGCCGGAAGAGCTGAACGTGCCGGTCATCGGCGGCCACTCTGGCGTGACCATCCTGCCTCTGCTGTCGCAGATCCCAGGCGTGAGCTTCACCGATCAGGAAGTGGCGGATCTGACTAAACGCATTCAGAACGCCGGCACCGAAGTGGTGGAAGCCAAAGCCGGCGGCGGGTCTGCAACGCTGTCCATGGGCCAGGCGGCCGCACGTTTCGGTCTGTCTCTGGTGCGTGCGCTGCAGGGCGAGAAAGGCGTGGTGGAATGCGCTTACGTTGAAGGCGACGGCAAATACGCTCGCTTCTTCGCACAACCGCTGGTACTGGGCAAAAACGGCGTTGAAGAGCGCAAAGATATCGGCACCCTGAGCGCCTTCGAGCAGAAAGCGCTGAACGAGATGCTGGACGTGCTGCACAAAGATATCGAGCTGGGCGAGAAGTTCATCAATAACTGATCGTTGCCGATAGTCAGCCGATAAACGCCGCCGGACGCTGTTCCGGCGGTTTTTTTTGCCCCGCGTTCACGATTTGATGCGTGCCTTGCGATCCAGCAGGCAATCGCTGCGCGGATCGTAATAGCGGCTTGGCCAGATCTCCGAAGGGTGGATGCCTATCGCTTCGGCGATCAGCCACTCCCCCTTTGGCCACGGGCGCGACAGCGCGTTGGCCAGCGTTGATGAGCTTAATCCGGCCTTGCGCGACACTGCCGCCAGCGTGGTGCCCTGCTTGCGGAGCGCCGCGATGATATCTGCCGGATGCCAATCTGGGTTCCTTGAATTCATGTTTACATTCCTTTTCTGATTAGCCAAAGTTGCGTTAGTGGTATAACTAACGGGTCAAGGTTAGGCGTTTGCACAACGTGAATCGCTTATTCAGAAACCAGAATACCATTAAATTTCCAAAAAAATACCCAAGTAATTTCCAAAAATGACGTTGCCCACTATTGCCCAGAGATGATGGCCATGAAAAACGAGTGGTTTGCCGCCAAGGAACTGACAGGCATCGCAGGATTACCTTCCTCACCACAGGGAATTAATCTGATGGCCCGGCGCGAAGGCTGGATCAGCCGCAGGCGTAAAGGCGTGCAGGGAAAAGCGTTGGAGTACCATATCGACAGCCTGCCTTCAAACGTGCGTAACCTGCTGGTGCTGAAGGAGGACGGGGCGGTATATGACGTAGAGCGTCAGGATCCGTTGGCGGTCTGGATCGAGTATTACTACCATTTGACGGAGAGCGAGCGCGAGAAAATGGTGGCTTTCCTGATGCGGGAAGGGATCGGCGGCCTGTTGGCGCGCATCGACGAAGAGAGCAATAGCTAGGCAGGCCCGCGTACGCGGGCCTGATGGTTTTTAAGAAATATTAATTTCTTAAAAGTCGCGTTGCACCGCCAGATGGGCCAGGCCCTCCAGCGCCGTACGGTGCTCCGATGCCGGCAAGACCTGCAGCGCGGCGATCGCCTTGTCGGCTTCTTCTTCGGCGCGTTTGCGGGTGTACTCCAGCGAACCGCATTGTTGCATCGCCTGCAGTACCGGCTCCAACAGATGACGACCGTTACCTTGCTCAATCGCACCGCGGATCATGTCACGCTGCGCGTCGTCGCCGTTGTGCATCGCGTGCAGCAGCGGCAGGGTCGGTTTCCCTTCGTTCAGATCGTCGCCGGTGTTTTTGCCCAGGGTGCTGCCGTCGGCGCTGTAGTCGAGCAGATCGTCGATCAGCTGGAAAGCGGTGCCGAGGTAGCGGCCATAGTCTTGCAGCGCCTGCTCTTGTTCGGCGCTGGCACCGGACAGGATCGCCGACGATTGCGCCGCTGCCTCGAACAGGCGGGCGGTTTTGCTGTAGATCACCCGCATATAGCTTTCTTCGCTGATGTCGGGATCGTGCACGTTCATCAACTGCAGCACTTCGCCTTCGGCGATGACGTTGACCGCCTCCGACATCAGCGCCAGCACGCGCAGGGATTCCAGGCTGGTCATCATCTGGAAGGCGCGGGTATAGATAAAGTCGCCGACCAGCACGCTGGCGGCGTTGCCGAACGCCGCGTTGGCGGTGGCTTTGCCGCGGCGCATGTCCGATTCGTCGACGACGTCGTCATGCAGCAGCGTGGCGGTATGAATGAATTCGATCAGGGCGGCAACGGTGACGTGCTTGTTGCCTTCATAGCCCAACGCCCGCGCCGCCAGGACGGCGATCATCGGCCGGATGCGCTTACCGCCACCGCTGATAATGTAATAGCCAAGCTGATTGATGAGCGTGACATCGGAATTCAGCTGTTCGAGAATTGTTGCGTTCACGGCCGCCATATCTTGCGCGGTTAACTCGGTAATTTGATCTAGGTTCATTGTGTTTTTTTCAGCTGTGTTTCTCTTCACCGCGTTGAGATCGCTGCTCACATCGGTACATGGCGGTAACTGTCCCTATGATTGTACTTGAAAAACGGTTCAGATAAACGCCACGAAAGAAACTGCGCTTTTTTTCTTCTTTTTTCTCCTTCTGGTCTTATTCTGCTCTTGTCATGCGCTGCTTTTTTGCGTAGAATTCGCGCCCTATTGTGAATATTTATAGCGCGCTCTGAACTAACACAGTCGGGCACGCGGAAAGCGGAGTTTTATATGTACGCGGTTTTCCAAAGTGGTGGTAAACAACACCGAGTAAGCGAAGGTCAGACCGTTCGCTTGGAAAAGCTGGACATCGCAACTGGTGAAGCGGTTGAGTTTGACCAGATTCTGATGATCGCTAATGGCGAAGATATCAAAATCGGCGTTCCTTTCGTCGATGGCGGCAAGATCAAAGCTGAAGTCGTTGCTCACGGTCGTGGCGAGAAAATTAAGATTGTTAAGTTTCGTCGTCGTAAGCACCACCGTAAGCAGCAGGGCCACCGTCAGTGGTTCACTGACGTTAAAATCACCGGCATCAGCGCTTAAGTTAGGAGAGCGGATTAATGGCACACAAAAAGGCTGGCGGCTCGACTCGTAACGGTCGCGATTCAGAAGCTAAACGTCTGGGCGTAAAACGCTTTGGCGGCGAAGCAGTACTGGCAGGCAGCATCATCGTTCGTCAGCGCGGCACCAAATTCCACGCTGGTACCAACGTGGGTTGCGGCAAAGACCACACTCTGTTTGCTTTGAAAGACGGTAAAGTCAAATTCGAAGTTAAAGGCCCGAGCAATCGTAAATTCATCAGCATCGAAGCTGAATAATTTTTCGAGCCTTACGAAATAGATGTAAGCCCCGCAATTCGTTGCGGGGCTTTTTACATTTATGGGCTGCCTGGGGGTTGGCCTGTCAGCGTTGGCGAAGGTGATATGGATACGAAGCAGCAGGTCGGCGTTGGTATTTCCCTGGCGTTAACCACGGCGGTTTGCTGGGGTGCGTTGCCGATCGCGATGAAAGAAGTGTTGACGGTGATGGAGCCGTTTACCGTCGTTTGGTATCGCTTTACCATGGCCGCCATCGGTTTGGGCGCGATCCTCGCGGTGCGCGGCAAGCTGCCGCCGCTGACGATGTTCCGCCAGCCGCGCTGGCTGCTGCTGTTGGCGATCGCGACGGCGGGGCTGCTGGGCAACTTTGTGTTCTTCAGCTCCTCGCTGCAATACCTGAGCCCGACGGCGTCGCAGGTGATTGGCCAGCTGTCGCCGGTGGGCATGATGTTCGCCAGCGTGCTGATTTTAAAAGAACGCATGCGTATCACCCAGGTCATTGGCGCCCTGATGCTGATCGGCGGGCTGATGCTGTTTTTCAACGTCAGTCTGATAGAGATCTTCACCCGGCTGACGGACTACACGCTGGGCGTTATGCTGGGCGTGTGTGCGGCGATGGTTTGGGTGAGCTACGGCGTGGCGCAGAAGGTATTGCTGCGCCGGCTGGCTTCGCCGCAGATCCTGGTTATGTTGTACACTTTATGTGCGATAGCGTTGTTCCCTCTGGCCAAACCCGAGGTGATTTTCCAGCTTAGCGGCTGGCAATTGGCGTGCCTGCTGTTTTGCGGCGCCAACACGCTGATCGGCTATGGTGCGTTGGCAGAGGCGATGGCGCGCTGGCAGGCGGCGCAGGTGAGCGCGTTGGTGACGCTGACCCCGCTGTTTACCCTGCTGTTTTCAGATTTATTGGCGTTGGCCTGGCCCCAGGCATTCGCCGCGCCGACGTTGAATGTCGTCGGCTATGTTGGCGCGTTTGTGGTCGTGGCGGGCGCCATGTTTTCCGCAATTGGTCACCGGTGGTGGCCGCGACGGGCAGAACCCCCCCTGGTTGCTCCTTTGAAGCAGCCCGGTGAATGATTTACGGAGACGGTAAATGAAGTTTGTAGATGAAGCAGCGATTCTGGTCGTTGCAGGCGACGGCGGCAACGGATGCGTCAGCTTCCGCCGCGAAAAATATATCCCGAACGGTGGGCCTGACGGCGGTGACGGCGGCGACGGCGGCGACGTCTACCTGCTGGCGGACGAGAACCTCAACACCCTGATCGACTACCGTTTTGAGAAGTCTTTCCGCGCCGAGCGCGGCCAGAATGGCCAGAGCCGCGACTGTACCGGTAAACGCGGGAAAGACGTCATCATCAAGGTGCCGGTCGGCACGCGCGTGAAGGATCAGGGCACCGGCGAGATCCTCGGCGACATGACCCGCCACGAGCAAAAGCTGATGGTCGCCAAGGGCGGCTGGCATGGCTTGGGCAACACCCGTTTCAAATCTTCGGTCAACCGTGCACCGCGTCAGAAGACGCTGGGTACCGCTGGCGAAGCGCGCGACCTGTTGCTGGAACTGTTGCTGCTGGCCGATGTGGGCATGCTGGGCCTGCCGAACGCCGGCAAATCGACCTTCATCCGCGCGGTGTCCGCCGCCAAGCCGAAGGTGGCCGACTATCCGTTTACCACGCTGGTGCCGAGCCTGGGCGTGGTGCGTATGGACCACGAGCAGAGCTTTGTGGTCGCCGACATTCCGGGGCTGATCGAGGGCGCCTCCGAAGGCGCGGGCCTGGGCATTCGCTTCCTGAAACACCTGGAGCGTTGCCGCGTGCTGCTGCACCTGGTGGACATCGCGCCGATCGACGAATCCGATCCGGTGGAAAACGCCAAAGTCATCATCAACGAGTTGAACCAATACAGCGAAAATCTGGCGCAGAAGCCACGCTGGCTGGTGTTCAACAAAATTGATGTGATTGGTGAGGAAGAAGCCGCCGAACGCGCCAAGGCGATTGTGGAAGGCATGGGCTGGGAAGGGAAGTACTACATGATCTCCGCCGCCAACCGCGAAGGCGTCAACGCGCTGTGCTGGGACGTGATGAACTTCATCAATACCCAGCCGAAAGCGATGGCGATCGAAGAAAGCGCGCCGGAAAAAGTCGAATTCATGTGGGATGACTACCACCGCGAGCAAATCGCGGAAGTGGAAGCCGAAGCAGAAGATGACTGGGATGACGACTGGGACGAAGACGACGACGAAGGCGTCGAAATCATTTACCAGAAGTAATTCGGTGATAAAGGGCTCAGCAACGCTGGGCCCTTGTTATTTGAGCGCCTTTTCCGGCAGCCAGCACTGGGCGTTCAGGCCGCGGGCATCACGGCGGTTTTCCAGCGTCAAACGCCCCTGGTGCAACTGCACGATGCGGATCACGATATTCAAGCCCAGCCCGCTGCCGCCGTAGCGTTGATCCATGCGGCGAAACGCCTGCGTCAGCTCCCCGACCATCTCTTCCTTGATCCCCGGGCCATCGTCGATGACCTGCAGCAGATAGCCGCTGTGCTGCGGCGTTAACCGCACCTGTATCTCGCCGCCTTCCGGGCCGTAACGGTGGGCGTTTTCGACCAGGTTGCGCAGCAGCAGCCGCAGCAGCACCGGATCGCCGTTCACCGCGGCGGTTGCCGGCAATTGCCAGTCCAGCGTCTGCGCGCGTTGGGCGGTCATTTCGCCGAGTTCTTCCTGCAGCGGCTGAACCACATCGGCCACCCAATCGAAATGCTGGTAATGACCGCTGGCGAAGTCTTGCCCGGCGCGCGACAGCATCAGCAGTTGCTCAACGGTGTGCATCAGCTGATCGATGCGGGCGATCAGTGCCTGGCTGCCTTTGACGCCCTGTTTCTCCATCAGTTCCAGATGCAGGCGAATGCCGGCCAACGGCGTGCGCAGCTCGTGGGCAGCGTCGGCGGTGAACAGGCGTTCCTGCTGGATGGTGTTGTCCAGCCGCGAGAACAGCTGATTGAGCGCATTGGTGACCGCCACCATCTCCAGGCTGTCGCTGTTGATTGGCAGCGGCGTCAGGTTATCGGCAGAGCGCTTTTCCAGCCGCTGCTGCAATTGGTTGAGCGGGCGGGTGATCCAGCTGATGGCCCAGAACGACGCCAGCAGCGTGACGATCATCATGATCAGCGAAGGCGCCAGCAGCGACGCGATGGCCTCGGCTATCTCGGTATCGACGCGCTCGCTGCGCACTTTGGCGGACAAGGTTTCGTCCACCAGGAAGCTGATCTGTTCCTGGCTTTCGTGCCACAGCCAGAAGGCGCTGATGAGCTGCGTGACCAGCAGGATCAGCGCCAGCATCAGCAGCAGGCGGCGGCGCATGCTGATCATGAAGAAGGTTCCAGACGATAGCCGATGCCGCGCACGGTGCGGATGCGATCCTTGCCCAGCTTGCGGCGCAGGTTGTGGATATGCACTTCCAGCGTGTTGGAGCCCAAGTCGTCTTGCCAGGTGTAGAGATCCTGCTGCAGGAGTTCACGGTTGACCGTTTGGCCGGCACGCATGATAAGACGCGCCAGAATGGCGAACTCTTTCGGCGTAACCTCCACCGGCTGCTGCTGCAGGTAGACCTGCTGGCTGGAGAGGTTCAGCTGCAGGTCATCCACCTGCATCAGATTGTCGCTGTGGCCCTGGTAGCGCCGCAGGAGGGCGCGCACGCGTGCCTGCAGTTCAACCAGCGCGAAGGGTTTGACCAGGTAGTCGTCGGCGCCGGCGTCCAGCCCGTCGACGCGATCTTCCAGGGCGTCGCGGGCGGTCAGGATCAGCACCGGCAGATCGATCTGCTGGCGGCGCCACTGCCGCAGCAGCGCGGCGCCGTCCATGTCCGGCAGGCCGAGATCCAGGATCACCATGCTGTATTGGCTGGTGATGAGCAAGCTGTTGGCCTCCGCCGCCGTGGCGGCGCAGTCGCAGACGTAGCCTTCGCCGGTCAGCGCCAGCGCCAGCCCCTGTTGCAGCAGTTCATCATCCTCAACGACCAACAGCTTCATGACGATCCTCAGTTGTTTTGGTAAATATCCCGATACAGGCGGCTTTCGAAGCGTACCAGCGGTGCGCGGCGCTGTTTCTGATCTTCCGGCGGTACGGCGTAGCCGGAAAGATACTGCACGAAGGCCATGCGCTGGCCGCTGGCGGTGGTGATGAAGCCCGCCAGGTTGTACACGCCCTGCAGCGCGCCGGTCTTGGCCGACACTTTGCCGTCGACGCCGGCTTCGTGCAGGCCGCCGCGGTAGCGCAAGGTGCCGTCATAACCGGACAGCGGCAGCATCGAGATGAAGTTCAGCTCGTTGTCGTGCTGCGCGATGTACTGCAACGCCTGCATCATGGTCGCCGGCGCCAGCAGGTTGTGGCGCGACAGGCCGGAACCGTCGGCGATGATGGTATTGCCCAGATCGATGCCGGCCTTCTGGCGCAGCACCTGCCGTACCGCATCGGAACCGGCTCGCCAGGTGCCCGGCACGCCGAAGCGTTCGTGGCCGATGGTGCGGAAGACGGTATCGGCGATCATATTGTCCGATTTCTTCAGCATGATCTTCAACAGATCGTGCAGCGGCGCCGACTGGGTTTGCGCGATCACCGTGCCGGTGATGCCGGGGCGCGTCTGGCGTTTCAAATGCCCGTCGATTTGGATGCCGGCCTGCGTCAGCTCGTCTTTCAGGATGGCGCCCGCGTAGCTGGCACCGTCCTGGATGGCGAAGGCCAACGGCAGCGGTTCGCTGCGCTGCGTCAGGCAGCCGGTCAGGGTAAAGCGGTTCAGCTCGCCCGGCACCACGTCCAGTTCGCAGTACTGCGCGTCAGCGGAGCCGCGCGCCAGGGTGCGCACCTGGCTAAACATATTGACCGGATAATAGGAGGCGACGCGGATAAACGCCATGTCGCCCGGGTTCGGCGCGCTGTAGAGCGAGACCGAGAAACAGTTGCGATCGACGATGGCGGCGGCCGGCGGCGCGCTGAAGCACTGCGTCAGATCGTTCCACGGCCAGCCGGGCGCCTTGTCATGGCTGGCGAAGACCGAAGTATCGACCAGCACGTCGCCGCTGATTTGGCGCACGCCCTGCTTCTTCAGGACGGCCACCATATTGCGCAGGCTCTGGCGTTTGAAGGTCGGATCGCCGCTGAAGCGGGCAATCAGGTTGCCGCGCAGCACGCCGTCGCGAATATCGCCCTGGCTCTCCAGCGTGGTGGTGAAACGGTAATCGGGCCCGAGTTGCAATAGCGCAGCCAGCGCCGTCAGCACTTTTTGGGTACTGGCCGGCAGCGCCATCTGCTGAGAGTGGTAATCGATCGTCGGCGCGCTGGCGCCGATCTTCTGAACGACCAGGGCAAGGTTGGCCCCATCAGGCAGATATTGTGTGTACTCTTCAACCGGGGCCGCATTCGCATTCAGAACAAATGCGCAAGCCAATGCACTGACAATTCGTGAAAAACGCATAATCTCGGGATAACAGCTGGATAACGTGCCGTCATACTACGGTGCAATCAGGGAAAAAGTAAACGATGACCCTCAAGGAACTCTAGGCTAAAATGCGTATCAAAATGCAAAACCGATCTTGGCTTGGGCCCCGTTCCGAGTCAGGTTTCTTTTGTTTGTCGCCTGGAGGCGGGTGGCGGTATGCCAACCGTGTTTTCATACGAATACGTCAGGATGACGGTTATTTGAACAGGAAAGATTTAGAGGTATTTATACGATGAACCAAATTCCGATGACCTTGTTTGGCGCTGAAAAACTGCGCGAAGAGCTCGAATATCTGAAAAGCGTGCGCCGTCCGAAAATCATTGCGGACATCGCGGAAGCGCGCGAACACGGCGATTTGAAAGAGAATGCCGAGTACCACGCCGCCCGCGAACAGCAGGGTTTCTGCGAAGGTCGCATTCAGGAAATCGAAGCCAAGCTGTCCAATGCTCAGGTGATCGATATCACCAAGATGCCGAACACCGGCCGGGTGATCTTCGGTGCCACCGTATCGGTGATGAATCTGGACAGTGAAGAAGAAGTGACTTACCGCATCGTTGGCGACGATGAGGCCGATTTCAAGAAAAATCTGATTTCGGTAAACTCGCCGATGGCGCGCGGCCTGATCGGCAAAGAGCAAGACGATGTGGTGGTGATCAAAACCCCTGGCGGCGACGTCGAGTATGAGATCCTGAAGGTTGAGTATCTCTGATCGAGGCCGTTGGTCATTAATGCGCCAACGTTTTGTAAAGATAGGAAAAAGGCCGCAAGCGGCCTTTTATCTTGGTCAGGCGCATGGCACCTTTTCGTTAACCTGATGGTTATTAACGCGGTAGACTGATCTTGCGCTCTTTCGACGGGCGGTAAAGAATAAGCGTGCTGCCGATAACTTGCACATTGCAGGCGCCCGTTTCACGCACAATAGCGTCGGCGATCAGGGTTTTGGTTTCGCGATCTTCAGCGGCGATTTTCACCTTGATCAGCTCATGATGCTCCAGAGCCTGTTCAATTTCAGCCAGCACCCCTTCGGTAAGACCGTTATTGCCCAGCATCACCACCGGTTTTAACGGATGCGCCAGGCCTTTCAGGTGCTGTTTTTGTTTATTATTCAGATTCATTGTCTTTTTTGCTTAAGTTGGGATTGAAAACGGTACATTCTACCGCCATCTCATGTATATCACCAAATCGGTCTTCACCGGTGTGAGTCTACGTGAGCAGCGACCCTGACATAAGACTCTTTTTATGATAGTTGGAAAACGAGATGGCTAATAAAAAGCGTTCGGCTAGCTCCAGTCGCTGGTTACAAGAACACTTTAGCGATAAATATGTACAGCAGGCACAGAAAAAGGGACTGCGTTCCCGTGCCTGGTTTAAACTTGATGAAATACAGCAGAGCGACAAACTGTTCAAACCGGGCATGACCGTGGTTGACCTGGGTGCCGCACCGGGCGGCTGGTCGCAGTATGTGGTCACCCAAATCGGTGGTACCGGGCGCATCATCGCCTGTGATATTTTGCCAATGGATCCTATCGTTGGCGTCGATTTCCTTCAGGGCGATTTTCGTGATGAACTGGTGCTGAAGGCGCTGTTGGAACGAGTAGGCGAGAGTAAGGTTCAGGTGGTCATGTCCGATATGGCCCCGAATATGAGTGGCACCCCGGCGGTCGATATTCCAAGGTCGATGTATCTGGTGGAGTTGGCGCTGGATATGTGTCGTGATGTCCTCGCACCAGGCGGAAGTTTCCTGGTGAAGGTGTTCCAGGGAGATGGCTTTGACGAGTACCTACGGGAAATTCGCTCCCTGTTTACGAAGGTTAAGATTCGTAAGCCAGACGCTTCCCGCGCCCGTTCGCGCGAAGTGTACATTGTAGCGACAGGGCGCAAACTGTAGTACCCTAACGCTGTTTGTTAACACAGTTGTAAGATGAGGTTAATCCCTTGAGTGACATGGCGAAAAACCTAATTCTCTGGTTAGTCATCGCGGTAGTGTTGATGTCTGTATTCCAGAGCTTTGGGCCCAGCGAGTCGAATGGCCGTAGGGTGGATTACTCTACCTTCATGTCCGAACTGACCCAGGACCAGGTTCGCGAAGCGCGAATCAACGGACGTGAAATTAACGTTACCAAGAAAGACAGTAACAAATACACGACCTACATCCCTGTCAACGATCCTAAGTTGCTGGATACGTTGTTAACGAAGAATGTGAAAGTGGTCGGCGAGCCGCCTGAAGAGCCGAGCCTGCTGGCTTCTATCTTTATCTCCTGGTTCCCGATGCTGTTGCTGATCGGGGTCTGGATCTTCTTTATGCGGCAAATGCAGGGCGGCGGCGGCAAGGGCGCGATGTCCTTCGGCAAGAGCAAGGCCCGCATGCTGACGGAAGACCAGATCAAGACCACTTTCGCCGATGTCGCCGGTTGTGACGAAGCGAAAGAAGAGGTGAGCGAACTGGTGGAATACCTGCGCGAGCCGAGCCGTTTCCAGAAATTGGGCGGCAAGATCCCGAAAGGCGTGCTGATGGTTGGCCCGCCGGGGACCGGTAAAACGCTGCTGGCGAAAGCGATCGCCGGCGAAGCGAAGGTGCCGTTCTTCACCATTTCCGGTTCTGACTTCGTCGAAATGTTCGTCGGTGTGGGTGCATCCCGCGTGCGCGACATGTTCGAACAAGCGAAGAAAGCCGCGCCGTGCATCATCTTCATCGATGAAATCGACGCCGTCGGCCGCCAGCGTGGCGCCGGCCTGGGTGGCGGTCACGATGAGCGCGAGCAGACTCTGAACCAGATGCTGGTTGAGATGGACGGTTTCGAAGGCAACGAAGGCATCATCGTCATCGCGGCCACCAACCGTCCTGACGTGCTTGACCCTGCGCTGCTGCGTCCGGGCCGCTTCGACCGTCAGGTCGTGGTCGGGCTGCCGGATGTGCGTGGCCGTGAGCAGATCCTGAAGGTGCACATGCGCCGCGTGCCGTTGGCTGCCGACATCGACGCCTCCGTCATTGCGCGCGGAACGCCGGGCTTCTCCGGTGCCGACCTGGCTAACCTGGTCAACGAAGCGGCGCTGTTCGCTGCCCGCGGCAACAAGCGCGTGGTGTCGATGGTGGAGTTCGAGAAAGCCAAAGACAAGATCATGATGGGTGCGGAACGTCGCTCCATGGTGATGACCGAAGCGCAGAAAGAGTCGACCGCGTATCACGAAGCGGGCCACGCCATCATTGGCCGCCTGGTTCCTGAACACGATCCGGTACACAAGGTGACGATCATTCCTCGTGGCCGTGCGCTCGGCGTGACCTTCTTCCTGCCGGAAGGGGATGCGATCAGCGCCAGCCGTCAGAAGCTGGAGAGCCAAATCTCCACTCTGTACGGCGGTCGTCTGGCGGAAGAGATCATCTACGGGCCGGAAAAAGTCTCTACCGGTGCGTCGAACGACATCAAAGTGGCGACCTCCATCGCCCGCAACATGGTGACCCAGTGGGGCTTCTCCGAGAAGCTGGGGCCGCTGCTGTATGCGGAAGAAGAGGGCGAAGTGTTCCTGGGCCGTTCCGTGGCCAAGGCGAAGCACATGTCGGATGAAACCGCGCGCATCATCGACCAGGAAGTGAAGTCGTTGATCGAGCGTAACTATACGCGTGCTCGCTCGCTGTTGATGGAAAACATGGACATCCTGCACTCGATGAAGGATGCGCTGATGAAGTATGAAACCATCGATGCGCCGCAGATCGACGATCTGATGAACCGCAAAGACGTGCGTCCGCCGGCGGGCTGGGACGATGCGAACAAAGGCAACAGCTCCGACAACGGCGGCACCCCGAAAGCCCCGACGCCGGTAGATGAGCCGCGCACCCCAACGCCGGGCAACACCATGTCCGAACAGCTCGACAAGTAACAGCAGCTGTGTAATAACATCAAACCCCGGTACGCCGGGGTTTTTTTTTGCCCGGCGGGCAGTGAACCAGGCAACAGTAAGGTGGACCAACCATGCAGTTAACCGTGCGCGACATGACGCTCAACCTCTCCTATCCGCAGGTGATGGGTATCCTCAACGTGACGCCGGATTCGTTTTCCGACGGCGGCCGCCACAACACCCTGAACCAGGCACTGCTGCACGCGCATGCGCTGATTTCGGCCGGTGCCACGATGATCGACATCGGCGGTGAATCGACCCGGCCGGGGGCGGCGGAGGTGAGTGAAGAGGAGGAGCTTGAGCGGGTCGTGCCAGTGGTGGAAGCGCTGGCGCAACGCTTCGAAGTCTTCATCTCGGTCGATACCTCGAAAGCGGGCGTGATCCGCGAATCGGCACACGCCGGCGCACACCTGATCAACGACATTCGCTCGCTGCAGGAGCCAGGTGCTCTCGCGGCGGCGGCGGAAAGCGGCCTGCCGGTTTGCCTGATGCACATGCAAGGACAGCCGCGCACCATGCAGCAGGCGCCGCACTACGACGATCTGATCGCTGACGTTCAGGCGTTTTTCGAGCACCATATTCGGCGCTGCAACGAGGCGGGGATAACAAATCAGAAATTGCTGCTCGACCCAGGCTTCGGTTTCGGTAAAAATTTGGCGCACAACTATCAGCTTCTGGCCCGGTTGTCGGAGTTTCATCGTTTCGGTTTGCCGCTGCTGGTCGGCATGTCGCGCAAATCGATGATAGGACAACTGCTGAACGTGCCGCCGGATCAACGGGTTATCGGCAGCGTGGCCTGCGCGGTGATCGCAGCGATGCAGGGCGCGCAGATTGTCAGAGTGCATGACGTTAAAGAAACCGTCGAGGCGATGCGTGTCGTCGAGGCAACACTTTCAGCTAAGGGACAGTAGAGACATGAGCGAGCGCAAATATTTTGGCACCGACGGCATCCGTGGCAAGGTCGGGGACAGCCCCATCACGCCGGACTTCGTGCTGAAGCTGGGCTGGGCGGCGGGTAAAGTGCTGGCGCGTCACGGTTCGCGCAAAATCATCATCGGTAAGGACACGCGCATCTCCGGCTATATGCTGGAGTCCGCGCTGGAGGCCGGCCTGGCGGCCGCAGGATTGTCCGCCTCCTTCACCGGGCCGATGCCCACCCCGGCGGTGGCTTATCTGACGCGCACCTTCCGCGCCGAAGCCGGCATCGTCATCTCCGCGTCGCATAACCCGTTTTATGACAACGGCATCAAGTTCTTCTCGATCGACGGCGCCAAGCTGCCGGACAACGTCGAAGAAGCGATCGAAGCCGAGATGGAAAAGCCGCTGACCTGCGTGGAGTCCGCCGAGCTGGGTAAAGCCAGCCGCATCATCGACGCCGCCGGCCGCTACATCGAATTTTGCAAAGGCACCTTCCCGAGCGAGCTGAGCCTGAAGGGGCTGAAAATCGTGGTTGACTGCGCCAACGGGGCGACTTACCACATCGCGCCGAGCGTGCTGCGCGAGCTGGGCGCCACGGTGATCGCCATCGGCGTTGAGCCGGACGGCATGAACATCAACGAAAAATGCGGCGCCACTGACGTGCGTCAGCTGCAAGAGCGCGTACTGAAGGAAAAAGCGCACGTTGGCCTGGCGTTCGACGGCGACGGCGATCGCGTGATGATGGTGGACCACCTGGGCAACAAGGTGGACGGCGATCAGATCCTGTACATTATCGCCCGTGAAGGCCTGCGTCAGGGCCAGCTGCGCGGCGGCGCGGTCGGCACCCTGATGAGCAATATGGGCCTGGAACTGGCGTTGAAACAGCTGGGCATTCCGTTCGCTCGCGCCAAAGTGGGTGACCGTTACGTGCTGGAGAAGCTGCAGGAGCTGGGCTGGCGCATCGGTGCGGAAAACTCCGGCCATGTGATCCTGCTGGACAAAACCACCACCGGCGACGGCATCGTGGCCGGGCTGCAGGTGCTGACCGCCATGGTGCGCAACCACATGAGCCTGCATGACCTGTGCAGCGGCATGAAGCTGCTGCCGCAGATCCTGGTCAACGTGCGCTTCGCCGGCGATCACAATCCGCTTGAGTCCGACGCGGTGCGTAAAGTCACCGAGCAGGTGGAAGCCGAGCTGGCCGGCCGCGGCCGGGTGCTGCTGCGCAAATCGGGCACCGAACCGCTGATCCGCGTGATGGTGGAAGGCGAGGACGAACAGCAGGTGACCGCGCTGGCGCATCGCATCGCCGACGCGGTGAAATCCGCAGGTTAAAACAGACAGTTAGCCGCCGGGCTCGGCGAAGCTGAGCCCGAGCAGGCGATTGTTGGCGTTTTTTTCCGCAAACGCGCCGGCGGCTGCAAATTGCCCTTGCGCGGGTTGGCGGCTTTGGTTAGTATTCACACCCGCTTCAGTAGGCAGTTTATAAAAACGCCTGCTTGATGAGTGTGAAGCATTTGGCATGCGGTGAGGCCGCAAGGATACGGGTACTACTATGTACGAAGCTCTTCTGGTAATTTTCCTGCTGATCTCAATCGGGCTGGTTGCTCTGATTATGCTGCAGCAAGGTAAAGGCGCTGATATGGGAGCCTCTTTCGGAGCAGGTGCATCAGGCACGTTGTTCGGTTCGAGTGGTTCCGGTAACTTTATGACCCGCATGACTGCTGTGCTGGCGACGCTGTTCTTCGTCATCAGCCTGATTCTGGGCAACCTCAGCAGCAACCAAAGCAAGAAAGGCAGCGAGTGGGAAAACCTGGGTCAGCCAGTGAAAACTGAGCAGACAACCGCGCCGGCAGCACCTGCCAAGCCGAGCAGCGATATCCCGCAGTAAGCCGCAACAAAGTTTGAAAACGGTGGTTGTGAACTCGAAAGAACAACGGCCGTTAGCAGTAAGAATCAGTACCGAGGTGGTGGAATTGGTAGACACGCTACCTTGAGGTGGTAGTGCCCTAACGGGCTTGTGGGTTCGAGTCCCATCCTCGGTACCAAATCCCAGAGATAACTTGCAATTTTGCGATTATCGGCGTAGTATTTGCCACGTTTTCGGACGCGGGGTGGAGCAGCCTGGTAGCTCGTCGGGCTCATAACCCGAAGGTCGTCGGTTCAAATCCGGCCCCCGCAACCACTTTCCTTTAAGTGTTTATTTTCAAATACACTTTTCGATTGAAACCCGCTTTTCTCGATCAACATTTGAAAATGACACTTGCTCGAAAGTTGTACCGAGGCCGCCTAGCGGCAAACAGGGTCCAGTTGCATAAAGCCCCGATTTTTCGGGGTTTTTTGTTATTTGGCAACAGAATCACTGGGCTATTTAGCCCTTTTTTTATGTCTTGGGGGTGGGCTTGTCCACATTAGAGCAACAGTTAACAGAGATGCTTTCGGCACCGGTAGAAGCGTTGGGCTTTGAGCTTGTAGGCATCGAATTCATTCGTGCGCGCCAATCGACGCTCCGCATCTATATTGATAGTGATAACGGCATCAATGTTGATGATTGCGCTGATGTCAGCCACCAGGTCAGCGCTGTATTGGACGTCGAAGATCCAATCACGGTCGCTTACAACTTGGAAGTCTCCTCTCCTGGCCTTGATCGCCCGATGTTCACCGCTGAGCACTATACGCGTTTCCTCGGTGAAGAAGTCAGCCTGGTCCTGCGCATGGCGGTACAAAACCGTCGCAAGTGGCAGGGTATTATCAAGTCTGTCGAAGGCGAGATGATCACGGTTACTGTGGAAGGGAAAGATGAAGTGTTCGCGCTGAGCAACATCCAGAAAGCGAACCTGGTACCCCACTTTTAAAGTTTGGAAGAGGCAACTAGGATGAACAAAGAGATTCTGGCTGTTGTTGAAGCAGTTTCCAATGAAAAATCCCTTCCGCGCGAGAAGATTTTCGAAGCGCTGGAAACTGCATTAGCCACCGCAACCAAGAAAAAATACGAGCAGGAAATCGACGTGCGCGTCAGCATTGACCGCAGAACCGGCGATTTCGATACCTTCCGCCGTTGGGTCGCCGTAGATGAAGTGACTCAGCCAACGCGTGAAATCACGCTGGAAGCCGCTCAGTTTGAAGACCCGAGCATCGAGCTCGGCGGCTACGTCGAAGATCAGATCGAGTCCGTGACCTTCGACCGTATCACCACCCAAACCGCCAAGCAGGTTATCGTGCAGAAAGTGCGCGAAGCCGAGCGTGCGATGGTGGTCGACGCTTTCCGTGAACACGAAGGTGAGATCGTCACCGGCGTGGTGAAGAAAGTGAACCGTGACAGCATCGCGCTGGATCTGGGCAACAACGCCGAAGCGGTGATTGGCCGTGAAGACATGCTGCCGCGCGAAAACTTCCGTCCGGGCGACCGCATTCGCGGCGTACTGTACGCCGTGCGTCCTGAAGCTCGCGGCGCGCAGCTGTTCGTCAGCCGTTCCAGCTCGGAAATGCTGAAAGAACTGTTCCGCATCGAAGTGCCGGAAATCGGCGAAGAAGTGATCGAAATTAAAGCGGCAGCCCGCGATCCTGGCTCCCGCGCGAAAATTGCAGTGAAAACCAACGACAAGCGCATCGACCCGGTCGGCGCCTGCGTAGGTATGCGCGGTGCGCGCGTTCAGGCCGTGTCGAGCGAGCTCGGCGGCGAACGCATCGACATCATCCTGTGGGATGATAACCCAGCGCAATTCGTCATCAACGCCATGGCGCCGGCCGACGTCGCGTCGATCGTGGTAGACGAAGATAACTGCACCATGGATATCGCCGTTGAAGCCAGCAACCTGGCGCAGGCGATCGGCCGTAACGGCCAAAACGTGCGTTTGGCTTCCCAGCTGCTGAAACAACACCGCGGCGACGATCGTTGGGAACTGAACGTGATGACGGCGGACGACCTGCAGGCCAAGCACCAGGCCGAGGCTCATGCCGCTATTGATACCTTCACCAAGTATCTTGACATCGACGAAGATTTCGCCACCGTACTGGTTGAAGAAGGCTTCTCCACGCTGGAAGAGCTGGCCTACGTGCCGATCAAAGAGCTGTTGGAAATCGACGGTCTGGATGAAGATACGGTTGAAGCATTGCGCGAACGCGCCAAAGCTGCATTGACCACGCTGGCCCTGGCACAAGAAGAAAGCCTGGGCGACAACAAACCGGCCGACGATTTGCTCAACCTGCCGGGTCTTGAGCGCAGCATGGCCTTTAAACTGGCCGCGCGTGGGGTTTGTACGCTGGAAGATCTTGCCGAGCAGGGTGTTGACGATCTGGCTGATATTGAAGGGCTTAGCGACGAGCAAGCCGGTGAGCTGATCATGGCTGCACGCAATATCTGTTGGTTTGGCGACAACGCGTAATAACTGTAGCAGGAAGGAACAGCATGACGACAGATGTAACCGTAAAATCGCTGGCAGCAGAGATTCAGACTCCGGTTGATCGCCTGGTACAGCAGTTTGCTGATGCAGGGATCAACAAGTCCGAGTCGGACTCTGTTACCCAGCAAGAAAAAGAAACATTGCTGGCGCACCTGAACCGTGAACACGGCAGCGCGCCGGGTAAACTCACTTTGCAGCGCAAAACGCGCAGCACCTTGAATATCCCGAGCACCGGCGGTAAAAGTAAATCGGTGCAAATTGAGGTCCGCAAGAAACGCACTTATGTAAATCGCGATACGCAGGAAGCCCAGTTGGCTGAAGCGGCAGAGCAGGCACAGCGTGAAGCGGAAGAGCAGGCACGGCGCGAAGCGGAAGAGCTCGCAAAACGCGAAGCGGAAGCGAAGCGCGCTGCCGAAGAGCAAGCCAAACGTGAGGCCGCGGAGATTGCTAAGCGTAATTCAGCGGAAAAAGAAAAAGTGACCAATCAACATACCGACGAAATGACCAAGCCAGCTCAGGCGGAAAAAGCACGCCGTGAAGCCGAAGCCGCTGAACTGAAACGCAAAGCGGAAGAGGAAGTGCGCCGCAAGGTTGAAGAGGAAGCCAAGCGCGTGGCGGAAGAAGCCCGTCGCATGGCCGAAGAGAACGGCGAGAAGTGGGCCCAGGCAGACGCGGCAAGCGCCGCGGTTGAAAGCGCCGACTATCACGTGACCACCTCTCAGCACGCCCGTGCCGCAGAAGACGAGAACGACGCCAAAGTTGAAGGCGATCGTCGCAGCCGCACCCGCGGCGGCAAAGCCACCAAGCAGAAGAAAGGCAACAAGCTGTCCGAGTCCAAAGCGGACCGCGAAGAAGCGCGTGCCGTTACCCGTGGCGGTAAAGGCAAACGCAAGCCTAGCGCTCTGCAGCAGGGCTTCAACAAGCCGGCGCAGGTGGTTAACCGTGACGTGGTGATCGGCGAAACCATCACCGTGGCCGAGCTGGCCAACAAGATGGCGGTAAAAGGTTCTCAGGTCATCAAAGTGATGATGAAGCTGGGCGCCATGGCCACCATCAACCAGGTTATCGACCAGGAAACCGCACAGCTGGTTGCCGAAGAGATGGGCCACAAAGTTATCCTGCGTCGTGAAAACGAGCTGGAAGAAGCGCTGATGAGCGACCGTGATACGGGCGCTGCGGCCGAGCCGCGCGCGCCGGTCGTGACCATCATGGGCCACGTTGACCACGGTAAAACCTCTCTGCTGGACTACATCCGCTCCACCAAAGTGGCGGCGGGCGAAGCCGGTGGCATCACCCAGCACATCGGTGCCTACCACGTAGAAACCGAGAACGGCATGATCACCTTCCTGGATACCCCGGGCCACGCCGCGTTTACCTCGATGCGTGCTCGCGGTGCTCAGGCGACTGACATCGTGGTTCTGGTAGTGGCGGCCGACGACGGCGTGATGCCACAGACCATCGAAGCTATCCAGCACGCGAAAGCGGCGCAGGTGCCGTTGGTGGTTGCGGTGAACAAAATCGACAAGCCGGAAGCCGATCCGGACCGCGTTAAGCAGGAACTGTCTCAGTACGGCGTTATGCCGGAAGAGTGGGGCGGCGAAGCGCAGTTCGTCCACGTGTCCGCGAAAGCCGGTACCGGTATTGACGAGCTGCTGCAGGCTATCCTGCTGCAGGCCGAAGTGCTGGAGCTGAAAGCGGTTCGCAGCGGCATGGCGAGCGGCGTGGTGATCGAGTCCTTCCTGGATAAAGGCCGTGGCCCTGTGGCTACCGTGCTGGTTCAGGAAGGTACGCTGAACAAGGGCGACATCGTCCTGTGCGGCTTCGAATACGGCCGTGTGCGTGCGATGCGTGACGAGCTGGGCCGTGAAGTGACCTCTGCCGGTCCGTCTATCCCTGTGGAAATCCTGGGTCTGTCCAGCGTGCCTGCAGCGGGTGATGAAGCGACCGTGGTGCGTGACGAGAAGAAAGCGCGTGAAGTGGCGCTGTACCGTCAGGGCAAGTTCCGCGAAGTCAAACTGGCGCGTCAGCAGAAGTCCAAGCTGGAAAACATGTTCGCCAACATGACCGACGGCGAAGTGTCCGAGCTGAACATTGTACTGAAGTCCGACGTACAGGGTTCTTGCGAAGCGATCAGCGACTCGCTGCTGAAACTCTCCACCGACGAAGTGAAGGTGAAGATTGTCGGCTCCGGCGTAGGTGGTATCACCGAAACCGACGCGACGCTGGCTGCGGCTTCCAACGCCATCATCCTGGGCTTCAACGTGCGTGCCGACGCTTCTGCGCGCCGCGTAATCGAAGCGGAAAGCCTGGATCTGCGTTACTACTCCGTGATCTATAACCTGATCGACGAAGTGAAGCAGGCGATGAGCGGTATGCTGGCGCCGGAATACAAGCAGCAGATCATCGGCCTGGCCGAAGTGCGCGACGTGTTCAAATCGCCTAAGTTCGGCGCTATCGCCGGCTGTATGGTTACCGAAGGGACCATCAAGCGTCACAACCCAATCCGCGTACTGCGCGACAACGTGGTTATCTATGAAGGCGAGCTGGAATCCCTGCGCCGCTTCAAAGATGACGTTAACGAAGTCCGTAACGGTATGGAATGTGGTATCGGCGTTAAGAACTATAACGACGTGCGCGTCGGCGACATGATCGAAGTGTTCGAAATCATTGAGATCCAACGCACCATCGCTTAACGATTGCACATCTGCTTATATCTGTTTACGGGGGGCCTTTGTGCCCCCCGATTTGTCTGGAGAATCCAAAATGGCAAAAGAATTCAGCCGCGGTCAACGCGTGGCGCAAGAGATGCAGAAAGAGATTGCGATCATTCTGCAGCGTGAAGTGAAAGATCCTCGCGTCGGCATGGCGACCGTTTCCGGCGTGGAAGTGTCCCGCGACCTGGCGTATGCCAAGGTTTACGTCACCTTCCTGAACGTGCTGACCGAGAACCACGATCCGGATCTGGTCACCAACGGCATTAAAGCGTTGCAGGACGCTTCCGGCTACATCCGCACCCTGCTGGGCAAAGCGATGCGCCTGCGCGTGGTGCCGGAGTTGACCTTCGCCTACGACAACTCCCTGGTGGAAGGCATGCGCATGTCCAACCTGGTGACCAACGTGGTGAAGAACGACGCCGAGCGCCGTTCCGCCTCAGGCGATGACAAGGAGGATTAATGAGTCGCCCTCGTCGCCGCGGCCGTGATATCCACGGCGTGCTGTTGCTGGACAAGCCGCAGGGCTTGTCATCCAACGATGCGCTGCAAAAAGTAAAACGCCTGTACAACGCCAACCGAGCGGGCCACACCGGCGCGCTCGATCCGTTGGCGACCGGCATGCTGCCTATCTGCCTGGGCGAAGCGACCAAGTTTTCGCAATACCTGCTCGACTCCGACAAGCGTTATCGGGTGATCGCCAAGCTGGGCCAGCGTACCGATACCTCCGACGCCGACGGCCAGATCGTGCAGGAGCGTCCGGTGAACTTCACCCAGGCGCAGCTCGACGCGGCGCTGGACACCTTCCGCGGCGACATCCAGCAGGTGCCGTCGATGTATTCGGCGCTGAAATACCAGGGCAAGAAACTCTACGAGTATGCGCGCCAGGGGATTGAAGTGCCGCGCGAAGCGCGCAGCATCACGGTGTACGAACTGCAGTTTATCCGCTGGGAAGGGGATGAGCTGGAGCTGGAGATCCACTGCTCGAAAGGCACCTACATCCGCACCATCACCGACGATCTCGGCGAGCTGCTGGGCTGCGGTGCGCACGTGATCTATCTGCGCCGCCTGCAGGTGGCGACTTATCCGATCGCGCGCATGGTGACGCTGGAACAGCTGAACGCTTTGCTGGCTCAGGCGCAGGAACAAGACATCGCGCCCGGCGAGCTGCTCGATCCGCTGCTGATGCCGATGGACAGCCCGGTTGAGAACTATCCGGAAGTGAATTTGCTGCCGGTGGTGGCGGGCTACGTCAAGCAGGGGCAACCGGTGCAAGTGGCCGGCGCGCCGGCTTCCGGCCTGGTGCGTATCACCGAGGGTGAAGAGCGAAAATTCATCGGCGTTGGTGACATCGCCGAGGACGGTCGCGTGGCGCCGCGCCGCCTGGTGGTCGAGCATTTCGACTGACGGCGGGGCACTGCGTCGCCTTGCGATCGCACTGCGCTAAGAGTAGAATGGCGCAGCTTATGCATTGGGTTGCTGAATTAGAGATCGGCGCCTGTTTTTATTATCTATAATCTGGAGTATTACAATGTCTCTAAGTGTTGAAGCTAAAGCTCAAATCGTAGCTGATTTCGGTCGTGGTACTAACGACAGCGGTTCTACCGAAGTTCAGGTTGCCCTGCTGACTGCGCAGATCAACCATCTGCAAGGCCACTTCTCCGAGCACAAAAAAGATCACCACAGCCGTCGTGGTCTGCTGCGTATGGTTTCTCAGCGTCGTAAGCTGCTGGACTACCTGAAGCGTAAAGATGTAGCACGTTACACCAGCCTGATCGAGCGTCTGGGTCTGCGTCGCTAATCTAGCAAGTTTCAGTGGAAAGGGGCCTATTTTGGCCCCTTTCTTCTAGGAAGCATAAGCAAATCAGGTTAATGTATTACTGATGTTTCCAAACAGGTTCTTCCGTTACAGAGGTTCGCGCGGCTAATGAGAGGCTTTATCTCCCGCCTGAGATAAGGATTGTCATTAGTCGCGAGGATGTAGTGAGAAGGCAAATCGAGTCACAGGCGTGTCGAGTCGTCAATGCGATTGCGCGCCGCTAATCAAGGATATAATTTTGCTGACACCGATCATTCGCAAATTCCAGTATGGCCAGCATACCGTCACCATCGAAACCGGTATGATGGCTCGTCAGGCCACTGCCGCCGTTATGGTGAGCATGGATGACACCGCCGTATTCGTTACCGTCGTTGGCCAGAAAAAAGCCAAGCCGGGCCAGAGCTTCTTCCCGCTGACCGTTAACTACCAAGAGCGTACCTACGCCGCCGGCCGTATCCCGGGCAGCTTCTTCCGTCGCGAAGGCCGTCCGAGCGAAGGCGAGACGCTGACTTCCCGTCTGATTGACCGTCCGATCCGCCCACTGTTCCCGGACAGCTTCCTGAACGAAGTTCAGGTGATCGCGACCGTGGTTTCCGTTAACCCGCAGGTGAACCCGGACATCGTTGCGATGATCGGTGCTTCCGCGGCCCTGAGCCTGTCCGGTATTCCGTTCAACGGCCCAATCGGCGCAGCGCGCGTGGGTTACATCAACGACCAGTACGTACTGAACCCAACGACTGACGAACTGAAAGAAAGCCGTCTGGATCTGGTGGTTGCCGGTACTGCGGGTGCGGTGCTGATGGTTGAATCCGAAGCGGACGTGCTGAGCGAAGACCAGATGCTGGGCGCCGTGGTGTTCGGCCACGACCAGCAGCAAGTGGTTATCGAAAACATCAACGCGTTGGTTGCCGAAGCCGGCAAGCCGAAGTGGGATTGGCAGGCGCCTGCGGTCAACGAAGCGCTGCACGCGCGCGTGGCTGAACTGGCCGAAGCTCGCCTGGGCGACGCTTACCACATCACCGAAAAACAAGAGCGCTACGCTCAGGTTGACGCGATCAAAGACAGCGTCGTTGAAACCCTGCTGGCGCAGGACGAGACTCTGGATGCCTCTGAAATTCAAGACATCCTGGGCAACGTCGAGAAAAACGTGGTGCGCAGCCGCGTACTGCGTGGCGAGCCGCGTATCGACGGCCGTGAAAAAGACATGATCCGTGGTCTGGACGTGCGTACCGGCGTACTGCCGCGCACCCACGGTTCCGCGCTGTTCACCCGTGGTGAAACTCAGGCGCTGGTTACCGCGACCCTGGGCACCGCGCGCGACGCACAGAACCTGGACGAGCTGATGGGCGAAAAGACCGACAGCTTCCTGTTCCACTACAACTTCCCTCCGTACTCCGTGGGCGAAACCGGCATGGTCGGTTCACCTAAGCGTCGTGAAATCGGTCACGGTCGCCTGGCGAAACGCGGCGTATTGGCTATGATGCCTAAACCGGAAGATTTCCCGTACACCGTTCGCGTGGTGTCTGAAATCACCGAATCCAACGGTTCTTCTTCCATGGCTTCCGTGTGCGGCGCGTCTCTGGCGCTGATGGACGCTGGCGTGCCAATCAAGGCTGCCGTTGCGGGTATCGCGATGGGCCTGGTGAAAGAAGCCGATAACTTTGTGGTTCTGTCCGACATTCTGGGTGACGAAGATCACCTGGGCGACATGGACTTCAAAGTGGCCGGTAGCCGCGACGGTATCACCGCGCTGCAGATGGACATCAAAATCGAAGGCATCACCCGCGAAATCATGCAGGTGGCTCTGAACCAGGCCAAGGGCGCGCGTCTGCACATCCTGGGCGTGATGGAACAGGCTATCAGCACCCCGCGCGGCGATATCTCCGAATTCGCACCGCGTATTCATACTATCCGCATCAACCCGGATAAAATCAAAGACGTGATCGGTAAGGGCGGTTCCGTTATCCGCGCACTGACCGAAGAGACTGGCACTACCATCGAAATCGAAGATGATGGTACAGTTAAAATCGCTGCGACCGACGGTGAGAAGGCGAAATTCGCTATCCGTCGTATCGAAGAGATCACGGCAGAGATCGAAGTGGGCCGTATCTATCAGGGTAAAGTGACCCGTATCGTTGATTTCGGCGCGTTCGTCGCTATCGGCGGTGGTAAAGAAGGTCTGGTACACATTTCTCAGATCGCCGACAAGCGCGTCGAGAAAGTGACCGACTATCTGCAGATGGGTCAGGAAGTGCCGGTTAAGGTGCTGGAAGTTGACCGTCAGGGCCGCGTGCGTCTGAGCATCAAAGAAGCGATGGCGCCGGAAGCGGGTTCACCTGCGCCTGAAGCAGAATAACTGTATAGATAGTTTTACAGCTCCCCACCATGGGGTTGGGAGCTGTTCGTATCGCGCGGGTAGGATGCCCGCGTTTTAGCAAACGGAGGACAGGACGTTCATCCAATGTTTGTCTTCGGGAGTGGGAAATGAAGCCTTTCTTGCGCTGGTGTTACGTTGCGACAGCACTCATGCTGGCAGGATGCAGCAACCATGATTGGCGTAAAGACGAAGTTTTGGCAATCCCGTTGCAGCCAACGTTGCAGCAGGAAGTGATCCTGGCGCGCATGGAACAAATTCTTGCCAGCCGGGCACTGACGGACGACGAACGCGCACAGCTTTTATATGAGCGCGGTGTGCTGTATGATAGCCTCGGGTTACGTGCATTAGCGCGCAATGATTTCTCGCAGGCGCTGGCGATACGTCCCGACATGCCGGAAGTTTTCAACTACCTGGGCATTTACTTAACGCAGGCAGGCAATTTTGATGCTGCCTATGAAGCGTTTGATTCTGTACTAGAGCTTGATCCAACTTACAATTACGCGCGTTTAAACCGGGGCATCGCACTGTATTATGGCGGCCGCTTCCCGTTGGCGCAGGATGATCTGCAGGCGTTTTATCAAGACGACCCAAACGATCCCTTCCGTTCGTTATGGCTGTATCTGGTGGAGCGAGAAATCGATCCCAAGAAGGCCGAGGTAGCGCTTCAGCAGCGCTATGACAAAGCGGACAGAGGGCAATGGGGATGGAATATTGTCGAATTCTACCTGGGCAAGATCAGCGAAAAAACGCTGATGGAACGCCTCAAGGCAGATGCAACGGATAACACTTCGCTCGCTGAGCATCTCAGTGAAACTGACTTCTATTTGGGTAAACACTACCTGAGTCTGGGGGACAAGGACACCGCTTCGGCGCTGTTCAAACTGACGGTGTCTAACAACGTTCACAACTTCGTTGAGCACCGCTATGCATTGTTGGAATTGGCGCTTTTGGGCCAAGAGCAAGACGACCTATCGGAATCGGACCAGCAATAGCTGACGAACACTTATCAGCCTGATGGACATTGGTTTTTAACCAAAGTTATCGCCTTCACGGGCGAGGGCTTTTTTGTTCGTTTTATAATCTAATTTGAGCCGGTTCACACTTTTCAATGAAAATGACTGAAAATTTTCTCGACGAGTTATGTAGACTGGCTGCCATTATTAATGAGGCACGTGTACATGACGACTGAGTTTGAAACCTCTTTTGCTGATCTGGGGCTGTCTGCTCCAATCATTTCCGCCCTGAACGATCTGGGCTATGAAAAACCATCTCCGATCCAGGCTGAGTGTATTCCTCACCTGTTGAACGGCCGCGACGTGCTGGGCATGGCACAGACCGGTAGTGGTAAAACTGCAGCGTTCTCGCTGCCGCTGCTGCACAACCTGCAGGCAGACCTGAAAGCACCTCAGATCCTGGTGCTGGCACCGACCCGCGAACTGGCGGTTCAGGTTGCTGAAGCGATGACCGATTTCTCCAAACACATGAACGGCGTCAACGTGGTAGCCCTGTACGGCGGCCAGCGTTACGACGTGCAGCTGCGCGCTCTGCGCCAGGGCCCGCAAATCGTTGTGGGTACCCCAGGCCGCCTGCTGGACCACCTGAAGCGCGGCACCCTGAACCTCTCTAACCTGAGCGGTCTGGTGCTGGATGAAGCCGACGAAATGCTGCGCATGGGCTTTATCGAAGACGTAGAAACCATCATGGCTGAGATCCCGGCTGAACATCAGACCGCGCTGTTCTCCGCCACCATGCCGGAAGCGATCCGTCGCATCACCCGCCGCTTCATGAAAGAGCCGCAGGAAGTGCGCATCCAGTCCAGCGTGACCACCCGTCCGGACATCAGCCAGAGCTACTGGTCGGTCTACGGCATGCGTAAAAACGAAGCGCTGGTGCGTTTCCTGGAAGCTGAAGACTTTGATGCGGCGATCATCTTCGTGCGCACCAAGAACGCGACCCTGGAAGTGGCCGAAGCGCTGGAGCGCAGCGGTTACAGCAGCGCCGCGCTGAACGGCGACATGAACCAGGCGCTGCGTGAGCAGACCCTGGAGCGCCTGAAAGACGGTCGTCTGGATATCCTGATCGCGACCGACGTTGCGGCCCGTGGCCTGGACGTTGAGCGCATCAGCCTGGTTGTCAACTATGACATCCCGATGGACTCCGAGTCTTACGTTCACCGTATCGGCCGTACCGGTCGTGCGGGCCGCGCCGGCCGCGCGCTGCTGTTCGTGGAAAACCGCGAACGCCGCCTGCTGCGCAACATTGAACGCACCATGAAGCTGACCATCCCGGAAGTGGAACTGCCGAACGCAGAACTGCTGGGTGAGCGTCGTCTGGCCAAGTTCGCCGCAAAAGTTCAGCAGCAGCTGGAAAGCAGCGATCTGGATCTGTACCGCGCACTGCTGACCAAACTGCAGCCGGAAGAAGAGCTGGATATGGAAACCCTGGCCGCAGCGCTGCTGAAAATGGCACAGGGCGAACGTCCGCTGATCCTGCCACCGGATCCGGTCTTCAAGCCGCGTCAGCGCCGCGAGTTCAACGACCGTGACGATCGTCGCGGTGACCGTCGCGACAGCCGCGATAGCCGTGACGGCGACCGTCCGCGTCGCGAACGTCGTGACGTTGGCGAAATGCAGCTGTACCGCATCGAAGTGGGCCGTGACGATGGCGTAGAAGTCCGTCACATCGTTGGCGCTATCGCTAACGAAGGCGACATCAGCAGCCGTTACATCGGTAACATCAAGCTGTTTGCTTCCCACTCCACCATCGAGCTGCCAAAAGGCATGCCGGGCGAGATCCTGAATCACTTCACTCGCACCCGCATTCTGAACAAGCCGATGAACATGCAGCTGCTGGGCGATGCACAGCCGTTCGAACGTCGCGAGCGTCGTGACGGTGGCAACGGTGGCGAGCGTCGTGGTAACGGTCGTCCGTTCAACGGCGAACGTCGCGAAGGCGGCCCACGTCGTTCCTTCGGCGAACGTCGTGAAGGCGGCAACGGCGGCGAGCGTCGTGGCGGTAACTACAACCGTGACGGCAAACCGGCGCCACGCCGTGATGACGGCGCACCGGCAGCACCACGTCGTCGTTTCGGCGACGCGTAATCGCTGATTCACCGTTCGCGGTGAAGCGCTCTGAAAAACCAGCCTGCGGGCTGGTTTTTTTATGCCTGAAAGTTGCCGTCAAACGTCCCCGAATGGCGTATCATTCATAAGGTTTTTTCTTACGGATGATATGTACGGGAGATGCCATGAGTTGGCAGCAGTTCAAATCTCAATACCTGGTGCGCTTTTGGGCGCCGCTGCCGGCGGTGATCGCCGCCGGGATCCTTTCTACCTACTACTTCGGCATGACCGGCACCTTCTGGGCGGTGACCGGCGAATTCACGCGCTGGGGCGGCCATGTGCTGCAGTGGTTCGGCCTGCACCCTGAGCAGTGGGGCTATTTCAAGGTTATCGGCCTGCAGGGCACGCCGCTGGAGCGCATCGACGGGCGCATGATCATCGGCATGTTCGCCGGCTGCATCGCCGCCGCGCTGTGGGCTAACAACATCAAGCTGCGCCAGCCGCAGCACCGCATTCGCATCGTGCAGGCGCTGCTGGGCGGCATTATCGCCGGTTTCGGCGCGCGCCTGGCGATGGGCTGTAACCTGGCGGCGTTCTTCACCGGCATTCCGCAGTTCTCGCTGCACGCCTGGTTCTTCGCGCTGGCGACTGCCGCGGGTTCGTACTTCGGTGCCAAATTCACGCTGCTGCCGATGTTCCGCATCCCGGTCAAATTGCAAAAGGTGAAGGCCGCCGCGCCGCTGACGCAGAAACCTGAGCAGGCGCGCCGCCGCTTCCGGTTGGGCATGGCGGTCTTCGGCCTGGCGGTGGCCTGGTCGCTGTGGACGCTGTTCGATGCGCCGAAACTCGGCATCGCCATGCTGTTCGGCATCGGCTTCGGTCTGCTGATCGAACGCGCGCAGATCTGCTTCACCTCGGCGTTCCGCGATCTGTGGATCACCGGCCGCACCCACATGGCGAAAGCCATCATCATCGGCATGGCGGTGAGCGCTATCGGCATCTTCAGCTACGTGCAGCTCGGCGTGGCGCCGAAAATCATGTGGGCCGGCCCGAATGCGGTGCTGGGCGGCTTGCTGTTTGGCTTCGGCATCGTGCTGGCCGGCGGTTGCGAGACCGGCTGGATGTACCGTGCGGTGGAAGGGCAGGTGCACTACTGGTGGGTGGGGCTGGGCAACATCATCGGCGCTACGCTGCTGGCCTATTACTGGGACGATCTGGCGCCGGCGCTGGCGACCGACTACGACAAGATCAACCTGCTCGACACCTTCGGCCCGATCGGCGGCCTGCTGGTGACCTACCTGCTGCTGGCGCTGGCCTTCGCCGCCATGCTGTGGTGGGAGAAACGCTTTTTCCGCGCCCGGCCTGAGGCGCAGGTGGTGAATTTGAGGAGCATGCCATGAAAGAGACGACGATAGTGCCGGACTACCGGCTGGACATGCTGGGCGAGCCTTGTCCGTACCCGGCGGTGGCGACGCTGGAGGCGATGCCGCAGCTGAAGCCGGGGGAAATCCTGGAGGTGATCAGCGATTGCCCGCAGTCGATCAACAACATCCCGCTCGATGCGCGCAACCACGGCTACAAGGTGCTGGATATCCAGCAGGACGGGCCGACCATCCGCTATCTGATCCAGCGTTAACGCCGAGGCGGTGGGGTTCCCCACCGCCTTTTCGCGTTTTATCCCTTCACGACGTCGCCTTTCACTCCGGCGACAATCTCGAACGAACGCAGCCGCGCCTGATGATCGAAGATCTGGCCGTTGACCATGATCTCGTCGGCATCGGTTTCACGCAGCAGCGTTTGCAGCCCGTGGCGCACGGTTTTTTCATCGCCGACGATCGACATCCGCAGCGCCTGCTCGACGCCGTATTGCTCACCGGCGGTCCACAGCGCGTGGATGTTATCCACCGGCGGCGGCAGTGGGCCAGGCGAACCGCGGCGCAGGTTGATGAACTGCTGCTGCATCGAGCTGAACAGGAAGCGCGCATCGCTATCGCTGTCGGCGGCGATCACGTTGACGCACACCATGGCGTGCGGCTGCGCCAGCTGTTTGGACGGTTTGAAGTTCTCGCGGTACAGCTGCAGCGCCTGGAACAGCATATCCGGGGCGAAGTGCGAGGCGAAGGCGAACGGCAGGCCGAGCTGCGCCGCCAGCTGCGCGCTGTAGAGGCTGGAGCCGAGCAGCCAGAGCGGCACGTGCAGCCCCTGGCCCGGCACCGCCTGCACCGGCTGGCCGGGCTGCGCGTCGCAGAAGTAGTTTTGCAGCTCCTGCACGTCGCGCGGGAAGGTATCCACATCGCCGGACAGGTGGCGGCGCAGCGCCATCATGGTGCGCTGATCGGTGCCGGGCGCGCGGCCCAGCCCCAGGTCAATGCGCCCTGGGTAAAGCGACTCCAGCGTGCCGAACTGTTCGGCGATCACCAGCGGCGCATGGTTCGGCAGCATCACGCCTCCGGAGCCGAGGCGAATGCTCTGGGTGCCGGCGGCCAGATAGCCCAGCAGCACCGAGGTGGCGGCGCTGCCGATGCCGGTCATGTTGTGGTGCTCGGCCAGCCAGTAGCGCCGGTAGCCCCAGCGTTCGGCGTGCTGCGCCAGATCCAGCGAACAGTGGAAAGCGTCGCGCGCTTTGGCCCCTTGCGGGATTGGCGATAAATCCAGTACCGACAGCGGTACGGCAGTGTTTTCAGTCATGACATCGTCCATCAGAGAGTGGATCGCTTAAAGGGCGATTGCAGGAGTCTGCATACCAAAAAGCCGAAAGTGATGCTTTTTAGTGTTAAAAGCATAATCCAATTTATAGTTATAAAAGAGGAGATATGTGCTTGTGATATCCTCATGAGAGCAATGGTGTTTTTTGGAGCAATTTGAGATATGGAAATGATGATCCCCGCCCGCCGCTTACCGTTCCGGGAGCCGATATAATGAAAAAAAAGACGTTGTTTACCCTGTTGCTGATGATGGTGGCGATCGCATTGGCGATCCTGTTCCGCGCGCATAATCAGGAACTGTTACTGCAGGGTGAAGTGGACGCCCCCGAAGTGATCGTCGCTTCCAAAGCGAAAGGCCGGGTGGTTGAACGCTTGATCGAACGCGGCGACGACGTGAAAAGCGGCCAGCTGATTATTCAGCTCGACAGCCCCGAACTGATGGCGCAGCTGCGTTCCGCGCAGGCGACGCGCGACGAAGCCAAGGCGCAGCTCGATCAGTCGCTGCACGGCACCCGTGAAGAGAGCATCCGCAACCTGCGAGCCAACCTGGCGCAGGCCGAGGCGCAGTACCGCAACGCGCAAAACGACTACAACCGCAACCTGAGCGTGTCCGGCAAGGGCTATATCTCGAAGTCCGAGCTGGACGCTTCGCGCCGGTCGCGCGATACCGCCTTCCAGCAGGTGCAGGCGGCCAAGGCCAACCTGGACGAAGGTATCAACGGCGACCGCGTCGAGCTGCGGCAACAATACGCGGCGGCGCTGCGGGCGGCGGAAGAGAACCTGCTGCAGATCCAGGCGCAGAGCGACGATCTGCAGGTGAAAGCGCCGGTAGACGGCGAAGTGGGGCCGATCCCGGCCGAAGTGGGCGAATTGCTGAACGCCGGCAGCCCGCTGGTGACGCTGATCCGGGTGCCGGACGCCTACTTCGTGTTTAACCTGCGCGAAGACATCCTGGCCCACGTGCGCAAAGGCGACAAGGTCAAGCTGCGGGTGCCGGCGCTGAAGGACAAAATGATCGACACCGAGGTGCGCTACATCGCGCCGCTGGGGGATTACGCCACCAAACGCGCCACCCGTGCCACCGGCGACTTCGACCTGAAAACCTTCGAAGTGCGCCTGTATCCGTCACAGCCGGTGGACGGCCTGCGTCCGGGGATGAGCACCTTATGGCAATGGAAAGAGTAAGGGCCGGCTGGCGCTGCTTCAGTCACGCGTTCGATAAAGAGTGCCGCGTCGCCTTTCGCAGCCCGGTGGTGCACTGGCTGAGCTGGATCTTTCCACTGATCCTGTTTGGGCTGATCAGCAGCAACTTCTCCGAAGGCACGCTGCTCGATCTGCCGGTCTCGGTGGTGGACAGCGATCACAGCCCGCTGTCCAAGTCGCTGACGCGGCGGTTGGACGCCGGGTCGCACGCCCACGTCGAGGCCTACGGCGGCGGGCTGCCGGAGTCGCTGAACCGCCTGCGCAGCGCGCAAGATTACGCGTTGCTGTACATCCCGCCGGACTTTGAGGCTAACGCGCTGTCGGGCAAGCAGCCGAGCGTGGTGATGTATTACAACGCGCTGTTCTACGGCGCCGGGCTGTACTCCACCCAGGACTTCGGCGGCCTGATGAACGAAATCAACGCCAGCACCCGCAGCATCATCGCCACCGAGATGGGCAAATCGCTGCCGCCGCTGGCGGATGTGACGCTCTCTTACGGCAGCCTGTTCAACGCCAGCGGCAGCTATATCTATTATCAGCAGTTTGCCGCTACCATTCACCTGCTGCAGCTGTTCGTGGTGACCTGCATGATCTACGTGCTGGCACGCAGCAAATCGCTGCTGCAGGCCAAGCCGTTCAGCCTGGCGCTGCTCGGCAAGCTGGCGCCTTACACGCTGTGTTTCACCACCCTGCTGATGGTGGAGATCGCGGCGCTGGTGGGCATCTTTGACGCCCGCGTCAGCGGCAACCCGCTGTTTATGCTGATGATCGGCCTGTTTTACGTGATGGCGGCGCAGAGCATCGGCCTGTTGCTGTACACTTTTACCGGCAGCACCATCACCGCCTACAGCCTGATCGGTATTTTGGTCAGTATCGCGATGACCTTCTCCGGCATGGCGGTGCCTGAGCTGTCGATGCCGCTGCCGGCGCGCATCATTTCCAACATCGAACCGCTGACCCACGCGCTGTACGCGATGTTCGACGTGTTCCTGCGGCAGGTGCACGCCAGCGCCATCTTCAGCGTGTGTGCGCTGCTGGCGGTCTACCCGCTGGTGGCCGCGCTGCTGGTGCGCAATCGCCTGCCGGCGCGGCTGGAAAAAGAGGGGAACGCCGGATGAAGCTCTATTGGCAAACCTTCGTTAAGGTACTGCTCGGCATGCTGGAGCGGCCGGTGTGGCTGATGCTGATCCTGTCGCTGTGCATCATGAGCATGGTGTACGCCAACCGCACGGTGTGGGATCTGCCGGTGGGGGTGGTCGATCAGGACCACAGCACCGCCAGCCGGAAGCTGATCCGTCAGCTGGACGCCACGTCCAAGATAGCGATTGAAACCTACGACAGCCTGGAACAGGCGCAGCGCGATCTCGGCTGGCGCAAGCTGTTTGCGGTGATCATCATGCCGGTGGATCTGGAGAAGAAGATCCTCAGCGGGCAGAACATCGTGGTGCCGGTGTACGGCGATGCCACCAACCGCCTGGCCAACGGCCAGATCCAACAGGACGTGGTGGCGGCCTATCAGCAACTGCTGACGGAGTACAACAACGGGCTGCTGCTGCGCAGCGGCTTCAGCGAACGGCAGGCGCAGATACTGCTGACGCCGATACTGGGGCAAACGCTGGACGTGTTTAACCCCGGCATCAGCTTCGCGGCGATCATCTTCCCCGGCCTGCTGGTGATGCTGCTGCAGCACTCGCTGCTGATCGCCTGTATCCGCGTCAACATCGCCATGAAGAGCATGCCCGGCGGCAAGGCGCCGCTGGCGGCGCACCTCGGCGGGCTGACGGCGCTGCTGCCGATCTGGCTGTTCCTGTCGATCGTGCTGTTCGTGCTGTGGCCGTGGGTATTGGGCTACAGGCAGACGGCGAACATCGCCGAACTGCTGCTGCTGACCTTCCCGTTCCTGCTGGCGGTACTGGGGCTGGGCAAGCTGGTGACCGAGTGCCTGCGCAGCGTCGAAATGATCTACCTGACGCTGGCGTTCATTACCACGCCGATCTTCTACCTGTCCGGCACCATCTGGCCGCTGCAGTCGATGCCGGCCTGGGTGCGCGCCATCTCGTACAGCATTCCCTCCACCTGGGGCACCAAGGCGATCGCCGGCGTCAACCAGATGGGGCTGTCGCTGAACGAAGTGTGGGGCGACGTGATGATGATGCTGGTGCTCGGCGTGGTCTACACCCTGCTGGGCTTCGGCGTCGGCTTCTTGCGCAACAGCGTGGCGCTGCGCGGGATGTTCAGGAAGCGGCGGGCGAGTTGATTGAAAACTCCCCTCCGTGAGGAGGGGAGCGAGGATCACCCCACCAACTCCAACCCGGCCACGCGGCGCCAGTAGCCGTTGCAGTCGGCATGGTCGGTCAAGGTCAGCGGCTGCTCGCCGCGTTCGTTGGCGCGGAAGGCATCGATTTGCGCCAGCGTCTCGGCGCCCTGCGGCGATAGCCGCACGATGTCCACCAGCCCCTGCATGCTCGGCAGCTCGTTGCCGAGGTTGTAGCAGTAGCCGCTCATGGTCTGGATGCCGTTGAGCACGAACACCTGCTGTTGCTCCTGCGAACGCATCATGCGGCCCTGCGGATACTTGATGCAGCAGGTTTCGCACTCGTCCTTGCCGCGGTTCTCCGAGCGGGCGGTGAAGCAGCGCGCCGAGTAGGCTAGCGGCAGGTGGCCGTAGCTCAGCACCTCCACCTCGAAGTCGTGGCGGAACCCCAGCTCGTCGCACTGCGTCAGCAGGTTGGCCAGCCAGTCGCGCGACAGCTCGACCGGCATGCACCAGCGCATCATGCCCTGGCGGCGCAGCAGGCGCAGGGTATAGGCGTTGTAGCAGTTCAGCGCATGGCCGGCGACGTACGGCAAGCCGCGTTCCGCCGCCATGTTCACCGCGCCCAGATCGTTGGCTTCCAGCAGGAACTCGCCGTTCTCCACATAGCGTTTCAGCTCATTCAGCTCGGACGGTGCCTGCAGCAGCGCCAGCGTGGAGATCACCACCTGCTTACCGCTGCGGGCGATCTCGCGCGCCAGCGCCAACCAATCGCCGACCTTCATCTCGCGCCGCTTGGTGCAGACGCTCTCGCCGAGGTAAATGATATCGGCGCTGCTCTCCGTCGCCTGTTGATAGAACGCCGCGACGTCATTTTTCGGCCAGTAGTAGAGTACCGGCCCCAGTGCGTATTTCATGTTTCCTCCGGCTACTGCCATTTGCGGTGATAGGCGCCCAGCGTGGTCTGGGTGCCCTCGGACATCGCGCCCAGCGTCTCCATCCAGGCGGCGTCGGCGCGGTAGGCGGCCGGATCGGCCTGGCAGCGGTCGATCGCCTGGCGCCAGACGCGCGCCACCTGGCTGACGTAAGCCGGGCTGCGCTGGCGGCCTTCGATCTTCACCGAGGCGATGTTGGCGGCCAGCAGCTCCGGCAGCAGCTCCAGCGTATTGAGGCTGGTGGGCTCTTCCAGCGCGTGGTAGCGCACGTCGTCCACCAGATAGCGGCCCTTGCACAGCGTCGGGTAACCGGCGTTTTCATGATCCTGGTAGCGGTCGATCAGCACGTCGTTCAGGCGCGACTCCATGCCCTGCGGGGTTTGCTGCCAGCGCACGAAACGCGCCGGCGAACAGGCGCCGACGGTGTTCGGCGACTCGCCGGTCAGGTAGGAAGAGAGGTAGCAGCGCCCCTCGGCCATGATGCACAGGCTGCCGAAGGCGAACACTTCCAGCGGCACCGGGCTGGTGCGCGCCAGCTGTTTCACCTGATGCATCGACAGCACGCGCGGCAGCACCACCCGGCCCACGTCGAAGTTGCGCTGGTAGAAACGGATCGCCTCTTCGTTGGTGGCGGAGGCCTGCACCGAAACATGGCGCTCCAGCTGCGGGTAGCGTTGGGCGGCGTATTCCAGCATCGCCAGATCCGCCAGAATCAGCGCGTCGGCGCCCAGCTGGGCCGCCATATCCACCGCGCGCTGCCAGCGGGCGTAGCCGTCGGGATGGGCGAAGGTGTTGATGGCGATATGCAGCTTGCGGCCGCGGCGGTGCACGTAATCGACCGCTTCCTGCAGCTTTTTCTCGGTGAAGTTGAGGCCGGCGAAGTGGCGCGCGTTGGTATCGTCTTTCAGGCCGATGTAAACGGCGTCGGCGCCGTTATCCACCGCGGCCTTCAGGGCCGGCAGGTTGCCGGCGGGACAAAGCAGCTCCATAGATTTATCCTGGCTTAGCCGTGCGCCCGGCCGGGCGCACGCTGTCTTTAAAGGTTGCCGACGGCGGTGTTCCGCCGGCAAACGCGAATCGGGGAGGCCATTTTAGGCAAAGGGGCGCACACAGGTTTTGATTTGGGGCAGCTTATGGCGTATTGATAAACATGGCGGTGAAATGCACTATTTGTTGATATAGACCGCTGAAGCCGCGTGCCAGTGTGGCAAAATAGCGGTAGTCCGTATTGAAAGGAGTGGATGACCGTGTTGGAACAACTACGAGCACGCCTTGTGCGCCAGGGGCCGTCGCTGCTGCGCATCCCGCTGAAATTCACGCCGTTCGCCCTGCAGCGCCAGCTGCTGCAACAGGTGCTGAGCTGGCAGTTCCGCCAGGCGTTGGCGGATGGGGATCTGGAATTTCTCGAATCGCGCTGGTTGAAGATCGAAGTTCGCGATCTGGCGCTACAATGGTTTATGACGGTAGAAAACGACAAACTGGTGGTCAGCCAGCACGCCGAAGCGGACGTCAGCTTCAGCGGTGACGCCAACGATCTGATCCTGATCGCGGCGCGCAAGCAAGATCCGGATACGCTGTTCTTTCAGCGTCGGCTGCAGATTGAAGGGGATACCGAATTGGGCCTGTATGTGAAAAATTTGATGGACGCCATCGAGCTGGAAAGCATGCCCGCGCCGCTGCGCATGGGGCTGTTGCAGTTGGCTGATTTTGTCGAAGCAGGGTTGCAGGAGGGCACGGCGTCGGCTTCCCGTGTGGCGGTATCATGCTGATCCGCGTAGAGATCCCGGTAGACGCGGCGGGCATCGATGCCTTGCTGCGCCGCGCCTTTGGCCGCGACGACGAAGCCGATCTGGTGCAGCAGCTGCGCGAAGACGGCCTGCTGACGCTGGGCGTGGTCGCCACTGACGACGAAGGCGGGGTAGTGGGTTACGCCGCGTTCAGCCCGGTGGACGTGGCCGGCGAAGACCGCCAATGGGTGGCGCTGGCGCCGCTGGCGGTAGACGAAAGCCTGCGCCGCCAGGGGCTGGCTGAAAAGCTGGTGTACGAAGGCTTGGATTCGCTGAACGAATTCAGCTACGCCGCGGTGGTGGTGCTGGGCGATCCTGCTTACTACGGCCGCTTCGGCTTTAAACCGGCCGCCGCCTATGGCCTGCACTGCCGTTGGCCGGACACGGAAAGCGCGTTCCAGGTCTACCCGCTGGCGGAAGACGCCCTGAATGGCGTTAGCGGCGAAGTGGCTTTTTCGGCGCCGTTTAATCGCTTTTAACGACCGGAAATAGATACTCCAACGACAGCGGCGGGTGACTCACCAGCCGCTCTTTTTGTATTTTGCTCAGCTGTTTGACGCGGTATTCCAGCTTCAGCGCCGTTGAGCGATCCCCCACCAGGCAGTGAAACGCCAGCGTCAATTCCCCTTTGCCGCGCAGCGCCTTGGCGCCTTTGCCGGCCTGATGCTGCGCCAGGCGGCGCGCCACGTCGGTGGTAATGCCGGTATACAGCATGCCGCTCGGTAAACGCAGCATGTAGAGGTGCCAGAGAGTGGGGGAAGTGTCGGTCATCGTACGCCGTTTCGGTGGCCAGGGTCGGCGTATGATGGCATGTTCGCCATCACAATCCCATCCCCGGCCGCCGGAGCCTTACCGCTTTACCCCTTTTTTCCCGCCAGCTCGAAGCGCGGCGAAACGATGCCGTACAGCGTCCAGCCGAGGAAGGTGGCGATGGCGCCCCACATCATCGCTTCTTCACCGGAGCTGTAGAGCGCATAGAAGCTGTACAGCGCGCCGATGCCGGCGATGATATTGGCGATGCGCGCCTTGTTGTCCGGCACCTTCGCCACTTTCTGAATAATGACCAGCGCCGCCATCGACAGGATGTAAGGGATGATGTTGGTCACCACCGCCAGGTTCACCAGCACGTTGAACTGCTTGTTCAGCGACGGGCTGATGGTCATCAGCGACAAACCGCTCTGGATGACGACGATGGTCAGCATGCCTTTAACCGGCGCGTCGGCCTTGCTCAGCTTGGAGAAGATTTTCGGGAAGAAGCCGCTGTCGGCGGAGGATTTGAACACCTGAGCGATGGTGAACTGCCAGCCGAGCAGCGAGCCGACGCAGGACATGACCATCAACGCCATGATGATCTTGCCGACCGTCGGGTTGAACATGTGGGAGAACGCCAGCCCGAACGGGGCGGTGGAGTTGGCCAGATCCATGTTCGGCACGATGCCGGCGATCACGTTGGTCGAAATGATATAGATCACCGCCGCGCTGAGGGTGCCGCCCAGTACGGCGATCGGCACGTTGCGCTCCGGATTTTCCACCACGTCGGTGTTGGCGCAAGCGGATTCCAGCCCCAGGAACGCCCACAGGGTCATTGAGATCGAGGCGCCGATGGCTTCGAAGGTCGGCACCTGATGCGGGTTCCAGGCGGCGACGTAGGCGCTGCCGCTGAACCAGTACCAGCCGATGACCGAGATGCCCACCACCGGAATGATCACGCCCCAGACGGTGATGCCGCTGATTTTGCCGGTGATGCGCGCGCCGCCGAAGTTGGCGACGGTCGCCAGCCACAGCACGCCGATGGTGGCGATACAGATCCCGAGCGGGCTGAGCGTGGTGTCGAACAGCTCGGTGCCGTAGCCGACGGCGGAAATGGCGATGGCGATATTGGCGATCAGCAGCGAAACACCGTAGGTGTAGTTCGCCATGAAGTTGCCTGATTTACCGAAGGCGTATTCGGCGTAGCCGCCCATGCCGCCGGATTTACGGCTGAACATGCCGCATTTGGCGAAGGCGTAGGCCAGCGCCATCGAGCCGACGGCGGTCACCAGCCAGGAAACGATCGAAATCGTGCCTACTTCGGCCAGCTTGGTCGGCAGCATAATTATGCCGGAACCCATCATATTCACGGCGGTCAGGATCGTTAATTGCACGACCCCCATTTTATTATTGGACTTACTCATGATCATTTTCTCTTTTAGGATGCGATCCGGGCGGCGAGAATAATCACCGCCCCGTAAGGTGATTAATTTTTCATGACGTAGCCGTAAGCGCGGTTCCAGCCGTCCTCATCCTGTTGGATATAAACGCCTTGCAATTCCGGCGCGAATCCCGGCAATAAGTTGATGCCTTCTTCCAGTGCCAGGAAATAACGCTGCGCGGCGCCACCCCAAATTTCGCCGGGCACCACGCACAGCACGCCTGGTGGGTAAGGCAGGGCGCCTTCGGCGGCGATGCGGCCCTCGGCCTTGGCCAGCGACACCAATTCCACATTGCCGCGCACGAACTCGGTATTGGCGTCCTGCGGATTCATCACCACGCGCGGGAAATAACTTTTGCGGAACATCTCTTTTTGCAGCTCTTTAACGTCGTAGCTGACGTAAAGGTCGTGCATTTCCTGGCACAGCTGGCGGATGGTGTAGTTTTTGTAGCGCTGCTGGTGGTTTTTATAGACCGCAGGCAGCACCTCGCTGAGCAGGGAGTTCTGCTCGATGTGCTTCTCGAAGCGGGCGATCAGGGCCACCAGATGCTGCATCTTGGCGATGTCTTCCGCCGGCGTCAGCAGGAACAGGATCGAGTTGAGATCGCATTTTTCCGGCACGATGCCGTTTTCACGCAGGTAGTTGGCCAGAATGGTCGCCGGGATGCCGAATTCGCTGTAGCTGCCGGTGGCGGTATCGATGCCCGGCGTGGTGAGCAGCAGTTTGCACGGATCGACGAAGTACTGCGACTCGGCATAGCCCTCAAAGGCGTGCCACTTCTCGCCGGGCACGAAGTTGAAGAAGCGCAGATCGTTGGCCATCGCCGCGGTGTCATAGGCCTGCCACGGCTTGCCGTCGATCTGATCCGGCACGAACGGTTTGATCATCGTGCAGGTATCCAGCAGCATTTTGCGCGCTTCGATACCCACGCGCACGCACTCCTGCCACAGGCGCTGGCCGCTTTTGCCCTCGTGCATCTTGGCGTTGACGTCCAGCGCGGCGAACAGCGGATAGAACGGGCTGGTGGAGGCGTGCAGCATAAACGCGTTGTTGAAGCGCTTATGGTTGCAGTAGCGGCTCTGCCCCTTGATGTGCTTGTCTTTTTTGTGGATCTGCGAGGTTTGCGAGAAGCCGGCCTGCTGTTTGTGCACCGACTGGGTGACGATGATGCCGGGATCGTTTTCGTTCAGCTCCAGCAGCAGCGGCGAGCAGTCTTTCATCATCGGAATGAACTGCTCATAGCCCACCCAGGCGGAGTCGAACAGGATGTAATCGCACAGGTGGCCAATCTTGTCGACCACCTGGCGGGCGTTGTAGATGGTGCCGTCGTAGGTGCCGAGCTGGATGATCGCCAGGCGGAACGGGCGGGCTTCGTTGGCGCGTTCCGGCGCCACTTCGCGGATCTGTTGGCGCAGGTAGCGTTCGTCGAAGCAGTGCGCGTCGATGCCGCCGATAAAGCCGAACGGGTTGCGGGCGGTTTCCAGGTAAACCGGCGTGGCACCGGCCTGGATCAACGCGCCGTGGTGGTTGGATTTATGGTTGTTGCGGTCGAACAGCACCAGATCGCCGCGCGTCAGCAGGGCGTTGGTCGCCACCTTGTTCGAGGCCGAGGTGCCGTTGAGCACGAAGTAGGTCTTGTCGGCGTTGAACACCTTGGCGGCGTGCTGCTGCGCGGCGCAAGGCGCGCCTTCGTGGATCAACAGATCGCCCAGTTTGACGTCGGCGTTGCACATGTCGGAGCGGAAAAGCGTTTCGCCGTAGAAGTCGAAGAACTGGCGGCCCGCCGGGTGTTTGCGGAAGAACTCGCCGCCCTGGTGGCCTGGGCAGGCGAAGGTGGCGTTGCCCATTTCTACGTATTGCGTCAGCGTGTTGAAGAACGGTGGCAGCAGCTCGCTCTCATATTTGGCGGCGGCGGCCTCCAGCTGTTTGCCGTAGAACTGGGTATTCTTGCCGCACAGCTCAAACACGCCGTGCAGCGCCGGCAATACGGCGTTATCCAGCTCTTCTTCGCAGCACACGGCGACGAACAGCGGAATGTTCAGGCCGTGCTCTTCGATGCGCGCCAACATACCTTGCGTGACGTCGTCTACCGACAGCACGATGGCGGCGACGTCATTAAAATCGCTGTGATGCACATCGACGATGTCGCGTTCAGTTTCAAAGCAGCCGAGGGTTTGGGTGTTGGCGGCGATTTTTAATTTTTTCATTTTTCTCATTCTTCAGGCAAAGGCAGTCCGCCGGCAAATAATTCCATTTGCCGTTAACGCCTTCACGAAAATAAAGGTGTGCGAGAACCCAGCGATGCCGAAAGGCATTAACTGTGTTCGCTGTTTTATTTAGCTTGGATGCGCTTGGCCGAAATTAAGAATGAATTGCGTGTCCTTCCCGGTTAGCGAGAAAGAGATATTATCACCGGCGTGCGGAGAATAAGTAAAAACGCAATGACACTCTTATCAACGGCGTAAGAGCGAGGGGGAGGGTTATCTGTAGTTGAAGAATGCGAAGCTAAAGCAGCTACGATGAGCCATCATCATAATATGGGTTGTGCGCCTGATATGCGCCATTTTTCGGTTATTGTTTTCCATTTTCTAATCCACCTTGCTGAGTGAAAAGATGGCGCTATTTTAACGCAAGGTGGGCTAAAAATCGTGATAAAAGTCACATAAATGCCGGTGTTTATAAATAACTATTCACCTGTTATGCAGTGGGTTGCATAAACAGCGTTCAGGCGGGCTAACGGGCATGTAAACGAATTGCTAATCGGAGCCGGGCGGTTACGCTAAATTTGCATGCCGTCAGGATAGGAAAAATAAAATCGCGCGATTAACCGGTTGCATAACGATCAAATAAATCCGTCTTGTATTTTTTATGTTATAAATCCGCTTCGGGCTTAAATTAATAAAAATGCATTTATTGTGTTTTTATATTCACTTTTGGTTTTTGATGATTATCGTTATTTGTGACTCGCCTCAACAACGCAGGGTAAGATGAAGTGAGTGAACAGGGAGGCGAGTAACCTTGAATACCCCAGAACAACGGCAGCAGATTGCGGATTTCATCGGCAAACAACACGTCTTGACGCTGTGCGCCGGCGACGGCCTCGACATGTGGTGCGCCAACTGTTTTTACGTGTTCGACGCCGCGACGATGGCGCTGTGGCTGATGACCGAACCGCACACCCGCCACGGCGGGCTGATGCTGAACAACGGCCGGGTGGTTGGCACCATCGCGCCGAAGCCGAAAAGCATCGCGCTGATCCGCGGCGTGCAGTATCGCGCCGAGGCGGTGCTGCTGAGCGGCGAAGAAGCCGAGGCGGCGCGCGCGCGTTACTGCAAGCGCTTCCCGATCGCCAGAGCGATGAAGGCCGCGGTTTGGCGGTTGGATCTGCACGAGGTGAAGATGACCGACAACACCCTCGGCTTCGGCAAGAAGCTGCATTGGGCGCGGTCTATACTTTAAGTCGACGTATTGATTACAACGGGAGATTGCATGGCGCGAGCACTGTTAGTCGGCGCAACCGGGCTGGTGGGGCGCGAGTTGCTGCAGCTGTTGCAAAGCGATCCGCAGATAACGGCCATCGTGGCGCCGACGCGCACGCCGCTGCCGCCGCACGGCAAGCTGACCAACCCGGTCGGCGATGCGTTGTTCGAACTGCTGAGTAGCCTGCAGCAGCCGGTCGATCTGGTGTTCTGCTGCCTGGGCACCACCCGCCGGGCGGCGGGCAGCGCCGATGCCTTCCGCTACGTCGATTATCAACTGGTGGTGGAGAGCGCGCTGACCGGCCGCCGCTTGGGGGCGCAGCACTGTCTGGTGGTAAGCGCGCTGGGCGCCAACGCGGATTCCACCTTCCTGTATAACCGCACCAAAGGCGAGATGGAGCAGGCGCTGCGCGAACAGCACTGGCCGCGCCTGACGCTGGTGCGGCCTTCTATGCTGGTGGGGGATCGCCCTGCGCCGCGCCTGATGGAGCGCCTCACGCTGCCGCTGTTCAGGCTGCTGCCCGGCAAATGGCGCGCCGTCTCCGCCAAAGACGTGGCGCAGACGCTGCTGCAGCAGGCGTTCACGCCGGGCGAAGGAGTCAGGGTGCTGGAGTCGGATCGGCTGCACTGCTACCGAGGCTGACGCTGAGGTGATCGAACGCCAGCTCCAGCCCGGCGGGCAGTTCGTTGTCCAGCAGCCACAGATCGAGATGATGGCTGATGTGCGTCAGCAGCGTGCGTTTGGGCTGCAGCAACCGCTGCGTCTCCTGCGCGCGGGTCAGGTCATTGTGGTTGCGCGGCGCCTGCGGCTGCGGCGGCAGGCTGCAATCGAGCACCAGCAGATCCAGCGCCACGTTTTGCAGATAGTCGGCGGTGGCCGGCGGCAGGCCGACGGTGTCGGTCAGGTAGGCCAGCGCAGCGCCCGCCGCCTGGATCAGATAGCCGTGGGTCAGCTTGGAGTGTTGCAGCGGCAGCGGGGTGATGCGCATGCCGCCCAGCTCGACGGTGGCAAAGGGCGCCAGCGGCGGCTGAAACGCCAGAATGCCGGGGTGTTTGAACAGATCGTCGCAGCCCTGTTCATCCGGCGGGCCATACACCGGAATAGAATTTCCGCACCCCCAACGCAAAGGAAATAACCCCTGAACGTGATCCATGTGGTAATGTGTCAGTAAAAAACGTTGAATTTGCCCCGCCGAAAATCGCCGCTCCAAAGCCGGTAATCCCGCATCCAATAAGGTCGTTTCCCCCTGATAGTTAAGCATGGCGCTGCACGCTCGCCGTCGAAATGCCGGCTCGCGCCGCGCCCGTTGGCAGATCAGGCAGTCGCAGCCGAACACCGGCACTTGCTGCGCGCCGCCGGTGCCGAGAAAGGTCAGTTGCATCGCTCCCCCTCCGTTAAAGGTATTTCTCCGCGAAGCGGTTGATGTCGCGAAAATCCGCCAGCCGCGCCTGCAGCGTGGCGTGATCCCAGTGCCACCACTGGCTGCGTTCGATGCGTTCTATCAGCGCGTCGTCAAAGCGCATGCCGATCTTCTTGGCCGCCACGCCGGCGACGATGCTGTAAGGCTCCACGTCCTTGGTGACCACCGCCGCGCTGCCGATCACCGCGCCGTTACCGACGCTGACGCCCGGCATCAGAATGGCGTTATGGCCGATCCACACGTCGTGGCCGACGGTGACGTGGTGCTCGCGTCGCCAGTCGAAGAACGCCGCGTCGTCTTCCCCCAGCCCGTATTCGGAGGCGCGGTAGGTAAAGTGGTGCTGCGCGATGCGCTGGTAGGTCGGGTGGTTGCCGGGATTGATGCGCGCATAGGAGGCGATGGAGACGAACTTGCCGAGGGTGGCGTAAAAGATCTGGTTGTGCCCGGCGGTGTAGGAGTAGTCCCCCATCTCCACCTCTTCCAGGATCGCATCGTCGGCCAGATGCACATACTGGCCGAGCCGGGTGCGGTTAAGGGTCACGTTGTCGCCGATTTTCGGCTGGGCAAAGTCGTTCATGGCGTCGCGTCCTGAGCTTGTCGGGTGGCGGTAGGCAGCAGCGCCAGCAGCGCCGCCAGGGTGTCGTCGAGTGGGCCATCGTTGTGCAGCACCCGGCAGCCGGCGGGCAGACTCTGCTGATATTCTGCCGCCCGCGCCAGCCGCTGCTCGATCTGTTCGGCGCTTTCTCGCCCGCGATCCTGCAGGCGCTGGCGCAGGATCCCGGTGCTGACCTGCAGGCACACCGGCAGCAGCTGCGCGCCATAGCGCTGCTGCGCCTGCGGCAGGTGGGCGCGCGAACCGTTGACCGCCACGTCGATCCCCTGCAGCAGCCAAAGATCCACTTCGATCCCAAACGCGTAGCGCTGCTGGTGGGCCTGCCAGTCGAGTGCGAACAGCCCCTTGGCGCGACGGCGCAGAAATTCCGGTTCGCTCAGCGCGATATGATTCTCGCAGCCGGCGTCCGCCGGCCGGGTGATGTAACGGTGCGCCACCAGCGGCGCGCGGTCGGCGTCGGCCCGCAGCGCGGCCAGCAGGCTGTCCTTGCCTGCGCCGGAAGGCCCCATCAGATAGATGAGCCGCGCCATCAGAACACCTGCCTGCCCTGGCGCCACACGTTCTGCACGTAAACGTGCTCGCCGTGCGGCCGCGCCAGCACCAGATCCGCCCGGAGCCCTTCGGCGAGGGTGCCGCGATCCTGCAGATCCAGCGCCCGCGCCGGGTTGCGGGTGATCATGCGCACCGCCTGGGGCAGATCGTAGGCGTTGCGCTCGTCCGCCGCGAGGCGAAACGCCGCGTCCAGCAGGCTGGCCGGGTAATAATCGGAAGAGAGAATATCCAGCACCCCCAGCGCCGCCAGGTGATGCGCCGCCACGTTGCCGGAGTGGGAACCGCCGCGCACGATGTTCGGCGCACCCATCAGCACCTGCAGGCCCTGCTGGTGCGAGGCGCGGGCGGCCGCTTCGGTGGTGGGGAACTCGGCGATGGCGCTGCCCAGCGCGCAGGATTCGGCCACGTGCGCGGCGGTGGCGTCGTCATGGCTGGCCAGCGAGATGCGGCGTGCGCGGCAGTGGGCGGCGATCGCCTCGCGGTTCGGCGCGGCCCAGCGGGCGGACAGGGCGATCTGCTGCTCCTCGTACTCGCTCATCTGCTGGTCGTTGAGGTGGTATTTGCCCTGATAGTATTCGCGGTATTTTTCGCGCGAGGCGAACTGGCGCTGGCCCGGCGAGTGGTCCATCAGCGACACCAGCGACACGCCCGGCTTGTCCATCAGCTGTTCGAACAGCGGCAGGGTGCTCTCGTGCGGCAGCTCGCAGCGCAGGTGCAGCCGGTGCTCGGCGCGGTTCACCCCGGCGCGCTGGCTGTGGATCACCGCGTCGATCATCTTCTGCAGGTTTTCCAGCCGGTGGCCGCCATCGCGCACGTCGCCGATCGCCACCGCGTCCAGCACCGTGGTGATGCCGTTGGCCACCATCAGCGCGTCGTGGCTGCTCATCGCCGAATGGGCCGGCCAGTCAACGTTCGGGCGCGGGGTAAAGAACTTGTCCAGGTTGTCGGTATGCAGTTCGATCAGCCCCGGCAGCAGCCAGCCGCCGTCGCCGTCCAGCGCCTGCGGCAGCCGGCTCGGGCCGTCGGCGAAGCTGCGGATCACGCCGTCCTGCATCTCCAACGAGCCTTGCACCACCTGGTCATCCAGCACCAGCTTAACGTTATTGACGATCATCAGAGGGCCTCCAGCGCCTGCGGCGCCTGCATGTCATAAAGCCGGTCGGCGACCTGTTGGCGGACGCCTTCATCGTGAAAAATGCCGACGATCGCCGCGCCGCGCGCCTTGGCGCGTTCGATAAGCTGCACCACCGCCGCGCTGTTGCGGCTGTCGAGCGAGGCGGTCGGTTCGTCCAGCAGCAGAATGGGGTAATCGACGATAAAGCCGCGCGCGATGTTCACCCGCTGCTGCTCGCCGCCGGAGAAGGTGGACGGCGCCAGCGGCCACAGGCGCTGCGGCACGTTGAGCGCCGCGAGCAGCGCTTCGGCGCGTTCACGGCACTCGGCGCGCTCGACGCCCTGTTCCAGCAGCGGCTGCATCACCACCTCCAGCGCGCTGATGCGCGGGATCACCCGCAGGAACTGGCTGACCCAGCCCAGCGTATGGCGGCGCACCGCCAGAATTTGGCGCGCATCGGCGCTGACCATGTCCAGCCAGTCGCCCTGGTGGTTGATCCAGATATGGCCGCTGTCCGGCAGGTAGTTGGCGTACAGCGAGCGCAGCAGGGTGGATTTGCCGCTGCCGGAGTGGCCGTGCAGCACCACGCATTCGCCGCCGTGGACCGTCAGGTTGGCGTCGTGCAGCACTGGCAGGCGGGTGCCGTACTGCTGGTGCAGCACAAAGGTTTTACTGAGATGTTCAACTCGGATTTGCATAGTCATCTGTTATCGCCTTGGGTTACGACAGCACCGAAGAAACCAGCAGCTGAGTGTAAGGATGGTGCGGATCGTCCAGCACCCGGTCGGTCAGGCCGCTCTCCACCACTTCGCCCTGTTTCATCACCAGCAGACGGTGGGCCAGCAGCCGCGCCACGCCGAGATCGTGGGTGACGATCACCGCCGCCAGCTGCATCTCCACCACCAGGTTGCGCAGCAGATCGAGCAGGCGCGCCTGCACCGACACGTCCAGCCCGCCGGTCGGCTCATCCATAAACACCAGCTTGGGGTGGGTGACCAGGTTGCGGGCGATCTGCAGCCGCTGCTGCATGCCGCCGGAGAAGGTGGTCGGCAGATCGTCGAGGCGCGACAGCGGGATTTCGACGTCTTCCAGCCACTGGCCGGCCTGGCGGCGAATGTCGCCATAGTGGCGCTGGCCGATGGCCATCAGCCGCTCGCCGATGTTGCCGCCGGCGGAGACCTGTGGCCGCAGCCCGTCGAGCGGGTGCTGGTGCACCACGCCCCAGTCGGTGCGCAGCAGGCGGCGGCGATCGCTCTCCGCCATGGCGTACAGATCCTGTTCCTGGCCCGCCTGCGGGCGGTAAAGGATCTGCCCACGCTGCGGCGCCAGCCGCGCCGAGATCGACTTCAGCAGTGTGGTTTTGCCGGAGCCGGATTCGCCGACGATGCCCAGCACTTCACCGGGGTAAATGTCGAACGACACGTCGCTGAACCCCTTGCCGGGGGCGTACAGGTGGGTGAGCCGGTTCACCGACAGCAGCGGGGTGGTGCTCAAAGGGGTGGAAGTCATCAGTGCTGCGCCTCTTGCGAAGATTGCGCCAGCTGCTGCCGGCAGTAGTCGGTGTCCGAACAGACGAACATGCGGTTGCCCCGATCGTCGAGCACCACCTCGTCCAGATAGCTGTGGCGCGAGCCGCACAGCGCGCAGGGTTCGTCCCACTGCTGCACGCTGAACGGATGGTCGTCGAAGTCCAGGCTCTCCACCTTGGTAAACGGCGGTAGGGCGTAGATGCGTTTCTCGCGCCCGGCGCCGAACAGCTGCAGCGCCGGCATCATGTGCATTTTCGGGTTGTCGAATTTCGGGATCGGCGACGGATCCATCACGTAGCGATCGTTGACCTTCACCGGGTAGGCGTAGGTGGTGGCGATATGGCCGTAGCGCGCGATGTCTTCATACAGCTTCACCTGCATCACGCCGTACTCCTCCAGCGCGTGCATCTTGCGGGTCTCGGTTTCGCGCGGTTCGATAAAGCGCAGCGGCTCCGGGATCGGCACCTGATAGATCAGGATCTGGTCTTCGCGCAGCGCCGTTTCCGGAATGCGGTGACGGGTCTGGATCAGCGTGGCCTCCGGCGTGCGTTCGGTGGTTTCCACCCCGGCGACGCGCTGGAAGAAGCGGCGGATCGACACCGCGTTGGTGGTGTCGTCGGCACCCTGGTCGATCACCTTCAGCACGTCGGCGCGGCCGATAACGCTGGCGGTGAGCTGAATGCCGCCGGTGCCCCAGCCGTAGGGCATCGGCATCTCGCGGCCGCCGAACGGCACCTGATAGCCGGGGATTGCCACCGCCTTCAGGATGGCGCGGCGGATCATGCGCTTGGTCTGCTCGTCCAGATAACCGAGGTTATAGCCGGTCAATACTTCACTCATCGCGGGCCTCCTGACGCTCGCTGTATTCCTGTCGCAGCCGCTTGAGCAGCTCCAGTTCGGCCTGGAAGTCGACGTAGTGCGGCAGCTTGAGATGGGAGACGAAGCCGGCGGCCTCGACGTTGTCGGCGTGGGCCAGCACGAACTCTTCGTCCTGCGCCGGGCCGGCGACGCCTTCGCCGTAGTCGGGGCTCTGCAATGCGCGGTCCACCAGCGCCATCGCCATCGCCTTGCGTTCGGCGCGGCCGAACACCAGCCCGTAACCGCGGGTGAAGTGCGGCGGGTGGTCCTTTGGATCGACGAAGCCGTTGACCATTTCGCACTCGGTCAGCAGGATTTCGCCGATGTCGATGGCGAAACCGAGCTCTTCAGGCACGATCTCCACCGAAACGTGGCCGGTGCGGATCTCGCCGGCGAACGGGTGGTTGCGGCCGTAGCCGCGCTGGGTGGCGTAGCCGAGCGCCAGCAGAAAACCTTCGTCGCCGCGCACCAGCTGCTGCAGGCGCGCTGAGCGCGAGCAGGGGTAGACCGGCGGGTTGCGGGTGATGTCGTCCGGCGCGCTGCCGTCGTCCTGTTCCTCCCGCGCCAGCTGCTGGCAACACAATAGATCGAACACGTGGCTGCAGTTGTCCGGCAGTGGTTCGTCGGCCTGCGGCGCGCGCGGCGCCTCGCCTTCCGCCAGCAGCGCGAAGTCCAGCAGCCGGTGGGTGTAGTCGTAGGTCGGCCCCAGCACCTGCCCGCCGGGCAAGTCCTTGTAAACCGCCGAGATGCGCCGCTCCAGCCGCATGTTTTCGCTGGCCAGCGGCTCGCTGACCGCCAGGCGCGGCAGGGTGGTGCGGTAGGCGCGCAGCAGGAAGATCGCCTCCACCAGATCGCCGCTGGCCTGTTTGATGGCCAGCGCCGCCAGCTCGCGATCGTAGATGCCGCCTTCGGTCATCACCCGATCCACCGCCAGCCCCAGCTGCTGTTCGATTTGTTCTGCGCCGATCGCCGGCAGCGCGTCGTCACCGCGCCGCAGCTGTTCCTGCAGCTGATGGGCGGCCTCAATGGCTTTTTCGCCCCCTTTTACCGCTACGTACATCAGCACACCTCCACGCGGGTGGTCCGCGGGATCGCCAGCAGGCGATCGCCGCAGGTCAGCAAAATATCCAGCCCCAGCGGGAAGCGCTGCGGGCGGTTGACCAAATAATCCAGCAGCGCCGGCGGCAGGCGCGGCGCTACCAGGCGTTGGCTCTCGATGCCGGGGCCGGTCAGGCGCAGCACGGTGCCGTTCTCCAGCTCAGCAAGCTGCACCACCACCGTGGCGCCGCATTCCGGCGAGATTTCAGTGCCGTGCGGCAACGCCTGCAGATCGGCGGCCTGCAGCTGCTCATCGAACAGGGCAAAACAGACCTCCTGCGCCGTGGTGGCCAGCGGCGCGGCGCTGTGAAAACGAATGTTTGTTAGCACTTGCTCACTATTCAGCGCCGCGCACAGCTGCAGCGGCGTTTCCTGATCGGCCAGCGTCAGCAGCGCGGCGGTGCTGGCGGCGTTCAGCGGCGCCCAGGCCGGGCCGTTCGGCAGCGTCACCCGGTGGCCCGGTTCGCTCAAGGCTTTAAGAATCAAACGGAAAGCGTGCTGCGATTGGTCTATCGGTTGTTCAAAACCGGTCAATAAACTCATGGCTTAATCCCCTCGCACCAGCGTAAAGAAGTCCACCCGGCTGGCGGCGATCGCCCGGGCGCGCAGCTGGCGCTGTTCGTGCTGCAGCGCGGCCAGCGGCGCGATCAGCTGTTGTTGCAGGCGTTCGCCGTGTTCCGGCTGTTGCAGCAGCGCATCGGCCAGCGCGCACAGCTCGGCGTGCGCCTTGTCGCGCCCGGCGATATAGCTGTAGCCGTAGCCGCCGTTGTCCAGCTGCACCACCGCGCGGGTGACCGTCATGTCCCCCAGCACGAAGCGGCGGCCGGTGGCGCCCATGCGCCCCTGCAGCTGGGCCAGGCCGATCTCCGGCGCGCGGATGCTGCGGTAACCCGGGCTGAGGTTCAGCGCCTGCCAGTGGCTGCGCAGCTGCTCGGGCCGGCTGTGCGCCAGCACCGACATCCAGCGTTGTCTCGACTCTAAGGCTTGCATTCAGTGCTCCATCGTCAGTTCAATCATGTCGGCGCGGGCCAGGCTGACGGAGTATTCCGCCACGTCTTCGCCGCCGCTGCGGACGTTAAGGGTGCGCACGCACAGCAGCGGCGCGTGGGTGGCGATCTCCAGCAGCCGGCTCTCTTTGGCCTGCGCGCGGCGCGCGCTGATGCGCGTCTGGCGGCGGGTCAGCGGCTGCTGCAGGTGCTGTTCGATAAACTGGTGCAGCGAACCGCTGTGGAACTGCTGCAGCGCCGGCCACCAGTCAAGATCGGGCAAATAGTGGTCGATCACGCTCATCGGCACACCGTTGACCCGGCGCAGGGTGCGCAGGTGGATCACCATTTCGCCTTCTTCACGCGAGAGTGCGCTGGCGACATGCCCATTGCACGGGCGCAAGACAGCGAGTAAGCGCTCACTGGTGGGGTGGCTGCCCTGCTCGAACAGGTTCTGACTGAAGCGGGTATTGGCGTGCAGCGGGTAGTCGTAAGGCCGCATCAGCACCAGAATGCCGACGCCGTGGCGGCGCTGCAGCCAGCCGCGCTCCACCAGCTGATCCACCGCGCGGCGCAGGGTGTGGCGATTGACCTGATAACGCTCGGCCAGCTGCTGTTCTGAAGGCAGGTAGTCGCCGCAGCGGTACTGCGTGCGCAGCTCCTGTTCCAGCTGCGCGGCGATCTGCTGATAGCGGGTGGGATAAGTGGTCGGATGTCTAGATAACTCCATCATAATAAAAACCTCGTCATACCGATGGCTGTGCGATGAAGGCGGAAGCGGTGCGTTTCATCGGGCGTCTACCCTGTGGTTTTCAAGTTGGCATCATGGTGCCGGGCGCAGATGACAATCGCGTTACGCCGCGGTGGCGAACAGATGAACTATTTAGGACAGCCCGGGCGTGCACGGGCGGCGACGGCGCGCTATGCTGGCGCCTCTGTTGACTGACTCTGGCCGCTACCATGCCGCAACCTCTGAACGCCCCTGAACCCGCCCCACGCGCCTGGCCGCTGTGGAAACCGATCCTGTTTCTGCTGGTGGTGGCCGTCGGCCTCTACTACGTCAAATGGCAGCCTTACTACGGCAAGGCCTTTGTGGCGGCGGACAGCCACTCGATCGGCAAATCGATCCTGGCCGACGGCGCCGCGAGCCCCTGGCTGGCGGCCTGGCAGTACGCACTGGTCTACTTCACCGCGGTATGGAAGGCGGCGCTGCTCGGGGTGCTGTTAGGTTCGCTGGTGCAGGTGCTGATCCCGCGCGACTGGCTGGCGCGCACGCTCGGCCACCGGCGTTTTTCCGGCACCGTGCTGGGGGCGCTGATCGCGCTGCCGGGCATGATGTGCACCTGCTGCGCCGCACCGGTCGCCGCCGGCATGCGCCGCCAGTCGGTATCCAGCGGCGCCGCGCTGGCCTTTTGGCTCGCCAACCCGGTACTGAACCCGGCGACGCTGGTATTCATGGGGTTTGTGCTCGGTTGGCCGTTCGCCGCCATCCGCCTGGTGGCGGGCGTGGTGATGGTGCTGGGCATCGCCTGGCTGGTGCAGCGCGTGACCGCCAACGATCCGCAGCCCGCCGCGCCGCAGCCTTTGGTGCTGACGGCGCAGAGCGACGAGCGGCCGTTCCTTGCCCGCTGGGGGAAAGCGCTGTGGGCGCTGTTTTGGTCGACCATCCCGATCTACGTGCTGGCGGTGCTGGCGCTGGGGGCGGCGCGAGTCTGGCTGTTCCCGCACGCCGACGGCGCCGTCGACAATAGCCTGCTGTGGATCATCGGCCTGGCGATCGTCGGCTGCCTGTTCGTTATCCCCACCGCGGCGGAAATCCCGATCGTGCAGACCATGATGCTGGCGGGCATGGGCGCAGGCCCGGCGCTGGCGCTGCTGATGACCCTGCCGGCGGTCAGCCTGCCTTCGCTGCTGATGCTCAACAAGGACTTCTCCGCCCGGGCACTGTGCCTGACGGCAGCGCTGGTGGCGCTGTGCGGCGTGCTGACCGGCGTGGTGGGGATGGGGTTGGTGTAACGGATTCGTGACTTGATGTTGTCTCAAGGAGGAGATGGAAATGGAACAGCGGAATAAACCTGAAATGGACGTAGAGGCGATGTTGCTGTGTAAGTATCCCGGCAAAACGGCCCATTCACATTTAGAGAGCCTTTGGCACACCAACTTCCGTTCTTGGCACTAAGCGATAACCTCTTGGAACTGAAGGTCTGTAATGAGCGAGGAGCGCAAGCTCATCTTATTCAGAAGTAAGGTCTGGATGAACGTTCATGCTTACTGTGAAGATCGTAATGCCCCGTAGTTCAATATACTGTGGAAACAGATGATTACTATTGTTCAGATAAGTATGGGAATAGCTGGGGAAGTGTGATGGGAATGATAGCAACATATTGATTGTTAGAGTATTATAGAAGATGGTCTATTGCAAAATAGTTGCGAGGAAAATAATGATTTCGGATAAAATAAATAAAAAGACTATTTCTCCAAAGAAAAATATAGGTTTTACTGAAACCGAAAGGAAATTAGCGGCGATTTGTGATAAAACTTTTCTAAAGCTCTGGTCTTGGACAAGTTTGTATAGCGATGAAGGTATCAATAAAAATGGAAAAGGGAAGGAAATCTGCGATCTTTTGGTTTATTACAGAAATACAGTTATTATTTTTTCTGATAAAGAAGTGATATACACTGAAAATAGCGAAAAAAATATTCCTGAAGAAGATGGAACTTCTGTAGCTTGGAAACGTTGGAAAAGAAGAGCAATTGAGAGTTCAGTAAAGCAGATTGAAGGTGCAGAAAGTTGGATTCGCACACATTATGACAGAATTTATTTTACTGAACAATGTTTATCGAGTGATAAATTTCCGTTTATAAATAGCGAAAATATCAATCAACTAAAGATTTATCGCGTGGCCATCGCTAACGGTTGCCAATATCCGCTTTATCTAGGTAATGGTATTTATGATGGTATTATCACTAACTGTAGAGACCGTCATGGTAACTATATACACGTTTTTGATAGTTCAACGATTGAAGCCCTAACACAAGAGCTAAGTACCGTAAATGAATTCGTAAGATATCTGGAGGAAAAAGAACTCGTAGCTCGGGAAGGATTTTTTACCAACTATGATAAGTTGATAGAACTTGATTTGTTAGCGACATATATCCTCAGTCCATCCACAACCAGAGGCGCAGGTTTATACTTTAAGGAAGAGGGGTTTAAAATTGAAAGGTTTAATGAACTTAACAAAGCTAGTGATTACTTAAATGGAAAACAGGAGGATCGAACCTCACTTATTTTTGATGATTTAATTGAGTGTATTTCTGATCAGTTTGTAAAAGGAGAGGTTATCTGTACAGGCTTAACTAAGTTTGAAGCAAACCAAAAAGTGTTGGAGGTTCTGTGTGATTTTGATCGGTTGAGTCGTAGAGAACTTTCCAAAAGTATTATTGCAAAGTTTAAAGAAACCTTAGGGCGGGCTATTAGTAGTAGATCTATTCTATTGGGAGAGGATGACCCATCTTATGCTCGTAATTCCATTTTTGCCGTTGTTATTTTTCCAAAGGCGGTTTGTAAGAAAATGAATAAAGTGGAGTATGAGAAGGAAAGACGTTTGATTGCACAGGCTTACGCAATTTATTATCAGCAGAAGATATCAATGGACAGAGAGATTGTAGTGGCTGTGTTTGATAATATTTCAGAAGTTCCAGCGGCGTGGGACACAAACTATAGAGACTTTATGGCTAGAGTGTACAAAAAAGACTTTGCGCTGGTTTATCGTGATAAGAAAATTATTACCGAACAAGAAAGTAACTTATTTCATGAAATACAAGATAAATGGGGGATATTAAAATCGTCTCCAATAAATAGTTTCCTAGGCAGGGTTTATCAGTTTCATGACTAATTAATGTTTATAATGTAAATTGAATTTTTGCAATTCATTGTAAGGCATAGATTAATAAAAACTGGAGCGTCTCATGTAAAATGAACTGCTCCCTATTTTTTAGCACGAAAAAATGTAAGCAACGTCCGCTTCTGGCACAAAGCCGCCTATCAGATCAGGTTTAGCTCCGTGCCGTAACCATATCAGGCCAAGCCAAGATTCATACACGTCGAGACACATACCACCAGCTCAACGCAACCTATGCACCACCTGGTTGCTGCTGCCGCGCCAGATCAGCGCCGGGTCTTTCAAATCCTGCACGAACTTGCCGTCGATCAGCACGTTGATCCTGTCCACCACCTGCATTTGCTGCGCGTCCAGCTCCGCCAGCCGGTAGCCGGTCCACAGCCAGATATCCTTGCCGGGGCATTCGGCGCGCACCCGTTTCACCAGCGTTAAGATGCTCGGCACGTTGGCCGGGTGCAGCGGATCGCCGCCGGAGAGCGACAGCCCTTGGCGCGGTACGCGCGTATCGTTCAGATCGGCGATGATGCGGTCTTCCAGCGCCGGGGTAAACGGTTGGCCGGAGTTGAGCCGCCAGGTGCTTTTGTTGTAGCAACCGGGGCACTGGTGCACGCAGCCGGCGACAAACAGCGTGCAGCGGGTGCCGGGGCCGTTGACGACGTCGATCGGGTAGTACTGGTGATAATTCATGTGAGGCCTGCCCATCAGGCTATTTTACTGGCCATTTTGCCTCCGGGCAGTGCTGCCAATCCTCACGTACTGCGTGTACGCTGCGGTTTGTGCGCGCTGGCCGAAGGCAAACTGGCTGCGATAATCACGCCTGATGACCAGGCTTCTGCATAGGTTGCACGGCGTTTCTCAGCCGAGCTGCCCGTTGCCGAGGTGTTTCACCCGGCGTTTCACCTCTTCCTGCTTGCCGGCGTTGAACGGCCGGGCATCGGGGCTGCCGAGATAGCCGCACACCCGGCGGGTGACCGAGACCTTGGCCGAGTCGTGGTTGCCGCATTTCGGGCAGGTGAAGCCTTTGCTGGTGCAGGAGAATTCACCGGTGAAGCCGCATTCGTAGCACTCGTCGATCGGCGTGTTGGTGCCGTAGTAGGGCACCCGGCTGTAGCTGTAGTCCCACACGTCTTCCAGCGCCTTCAGGTTGTGCTGCAGGTTCGGGTATTCGCCGTAGCAGATGAAGCCGCCGCTGGCCAACGGCGGGTAGGGCGCTTCGAAGTCCAGCTTGTCGTACGGATTGACCTTCTTCTCCACGTCGAGGTGGAAGCTGTTGGTGTAATAGCCCTTGTCGGTGACGCCCGGCACCACGCCGAAATCGGCGGTGTCCAGCCGGCAGAAGCGATCGCACAGGTTTTCGCTCGGCGTGCTGTAGAGGCTGAAGCCGTAGCCAGTCTCGTCTTTCCAGGCGTCGACGGCGGCGCGTAGCCGCGCGACGATCGCCACCGCTTTGGCGCGCAGCGCTTCGTCGTCATACACGTGGTTTTCGCCGCCGAACAGCGCGTTGATGGTTTCGTGCAGGCCGATATAGCCCAGCGAAATTGAAGCGCGGCCGTTCTTGAAGATATCGGCGATGTTATCGTCGGCCTTGAGCCGCACGCCGCAGGCGCCTTCCATGTACAGGATTGGTGCCACCCGCGCCTTGATGCCTTCCAGCCGGGCGATGCGCGTCATCAGGGCCTTTTTCGCCAGCTGCAGGCGCTGATCCAGCAGCGTCCAGAAGCGCGACTCATCGCCCATCGCCTCCAGCGCGATGCGCGGCAGGTTGAGGCTGATGACGCCGATGTTGTTGCGGCCGTCGTGCACCAGCTCGCCGTCCTGCTCGTAGGTGCCGAGGAAACTGCGGCAGCCCATCGGCGTTTTGAACGAGCCGGTGACCTTCACCACCTGATCGTAGTTGAGGATATCCGGGTACATGCGCTTGCTGGCGCACTCCAGCGCCAGCTGCTTGATGTCGTAGTTCGGATCGCCGTACTGGTGGTTGAGGCCGTCGCGGATGGCGAACACCAGTTTGGGGAACACGGCGGTCTTGCGGTTTTTGCCCAGCCCGGCGATGCGGTTTTTCAGGATCGAGCGCTGGATCAGGCGCGACTCCCAGCTGGTGCCGAGGCCGAAGCCGAAGGTGACGAACGGCGTCTGGCCGTTGGCGGTGTGCAGGGTGTTGACCTCGTACTCCAGCGACTGGAAGGCGTCGTAACACTCTTTCTCGGTGCGCGCCATGGCATAGCCTTTGGCGTCCGGGATCTGCCATTCTTCCGCCACCTGCAGGTGTTTGCGGAAGCTCTCGTCGACGAACGGCGCCAGGATTTCATCGATGCGGTTGATGGTGGTGCCGCCATAGATATGGCTGGCGACCTGAGCGATGATCTGCGCGGTCACGGCGGTGGCGGTGGAGATCGACTTCGGCGGCTCGATTTCGGCGTTGCCCATCTTGAAGCCGTTGGTCAGCATGCCTTTCAGATCGATCAGCATGCAGTTGAACATCGGGAAGAACGGCGAGTAGTCGAGATCGTGGTAGTGAATTTCGCCGCGTTCATGGGCCAGCACCACGTCGCGTGGCAGGATGTGCTGCTTGGCGTAGTGTTTGGCGACGATGCCCGCCAGCAGGTCGCGCTGGGTGGGGATCACCTTGCTGTCCTTGTTGGCGTTTTCGTTCAGCAGCGCGCGGTTGCTCTGCTCGACCAGGCCGCGAATTTCCTGGTTCAGGCGGCCGCGCAGCTCGCGCGCCACGTCGCGATCGTGGCGGTATTCGATATAGGCGCGCGCCAGCTGTTTGTACTCGCCGGCCATCAGCTGGTTTTCCACCGCCTGCTGGATCTCGTGGATATCGACGCGCGGCTGCTGCTCCATGCGCTGAGCGACCACGCGGGCGACGGTGGCGCAGTAGTCGGCGTCGACCACGCCCACCGCCAGCGCGGCGCGCTCGATGGCCTGCGCGATGCGCGCTTCGTCAAAAGGTACCTGGCAACCGTCCCGCTTAATCACTACTGGTTTCACGTTGTACTCCTTGTTCCCCGAGGGAGCGTTCATACCCGCCTGGCGTGGCGAGCAACCGTCAAATTTCGCTTATCCACAGGGCAAAGCCGCAGCGCGTAAGGGCTGTGGCGGCGTGTGGATGATTTTGTGGATAACTACTATATATAGGTGTTCGCAATTCTTAATGCACTATATATAGATATTGACGCGATTCTTTTGATGTAGAACAAGGAAAACGGAAGAGCGTGCGCAAGCTGAACAGTCGTCAATCGCTCACTGGCCGATCGCGAAAATGCGCCAGCAGAAAATCGACCCAGACGCGCACCCGCGGCGGTAGATCCGCCGAGGCGTAATAGAGCCACAGCTGCACCGGGCGCGGCCAGCACTCCGCCAGCACCGGCCGCAGCGTGCCCTGCTCAAAGTGCTTTTCGAGGTACCAGCGCGCCAGGTTGACGATGCCCAGCCCGGCCAGCGCTGCATCCAGCAACATTTCCGGGCGGCTCACCACCAATCGGCCGTTCAGATCCAGCGCCAGCGTTTCGCCCTGATGGCGCAGCTGCCATTTGACGTGGCGGCCGTTGCTGGGGTTGCGGTGCAGCAGGCAGTCGTGCCGCAGCAGGTCGTGCGGCGTTTGCGGTTCACCGTGCCGCGCCAGATAGTCGGGCGACGCCGCCAGCACCATGTGCATCGGGTAGAGCGGGCGCGCCACCAGCCGGCTGTCGGGATCGACCCGGCTGCCGATGCCGACGTCGAAGCCTTCGCCCACCAGATTCACCACCCGGGCGTCCAGCGACAGATCGAGATCGATCTGCGGGTAGCGCGCCAGAAATTGCGGGATCAACGGCATCAGCATCTGGCGGCCGAAGCCGGGGATCATCGTGACGCGCACCACCCCGGCCGGCGCCTGCCGCTCGCCGCCGGCGCTTTCCAGCGTTGCCGCCAACGCCTGCCACAGCGGCGCCACCTGCGCCAGCAGCGCTTTGCCTTCGTCGGTCAGCAGCACGTTGTGGGTGTTGCGCTGAAACAGCCGCAGTGCCAGCTTCTCTTCCAGCGCGCGGATATTTTTGCTGACCGCCGCCGGCGTGACGCCCAGCTGGCGGGCGGCGGCGGAGAAATTTTGCGCCTGCGCGGCGGCGAGGAAGGCCGGCAGCAGGCGGTGCACGTCAAAGGGCAGCGACATAGTGGTTGATACTTTCGGTTGAAATTGAAGTGACCTTGAACAGCCTACACCCGAAGCGGCAGAAATGGAAAAATGCCTCATCTTCTTTACGTTCAAGGAATCCTTTATGTCACGCATTTTAGTGTTAACCGCCCACCGCACCCCCGACGAGTCGCGCATCAACCAGGCGCTGATCGAGGCCGTGCGCCCGCTGCCTAACGTGACCGTGCACGAGCTGATCCGCGCTTACCCGGATTACCGCATCGACGTGGCGCGCGAACAGGAGCTGCTGGAAAGCCACGATGCGGTGGTGATGATGTTCCCGTTTTTCTGGTACAGCTCGCCGGCGATCCTGCGCGAATGGCAGGACGCGGTATTAACCTATGGTTTCGCCTACGGCAGCGAGGGCACCAAACTGCACGGCAAGCCGCTGCAGCTGGTGGTGAGCACCGGCGGCAACGCGCAGGCCTACACGCCGGCAGGCTACAACCGCTATCCGGTGCAGGATCTGCTGCTGCCGTTCCACGCGCTGGCTAACCTGACCGGCATGGATTATCTGCCGCCGCACCTGGTGCAGGGCGTGAGCGACATGAGCGATGAGCAGTTGGCGCAAGCGGCCGCCGGGGTGGTGGCGCTGATGGGGGCATTGTAGGGCGCAGCGCTCGCCGCGCCCTGCGGGGTCAGTCTTCGAGCAGCCACCACACCGCTTCGAACGGCCGCAGCGTCAGCGCCTGCGGCTGATCCGCCGAGTCGCTGTAGTTGCTCATCAGCGGGCGCCACTGGGCGGAGGCTTCCACGCCTTCCGCCGCCCAGGCCAGCGGCTCGCGGCTCAGGTTGGCCACCACCAGCAGGCGCTGGCCGTTCCAGCTGCGCTGATAGCACCACAGCGCCGGGTGATCCGGCGCCAGATCCTGATAGTCGCCGTGGGTCAGCAGCGGATACTGCTTGCGCAGGATGATCAGCTGGCGGTAGGCGTAAAACACCGAGTCGAGATCGGCCAGCGCCGCGTCGGCGTTGATCTGCGGGTAGTTCTCGGCGCAGCCGATCCACGGCGTGCCGCTGGTGAAACCGGCGTGCGGGGCGGCGCTCCACTGCATCGGCGTGCGGCCGTTGTCGCGCGATTTGTCCGCCAGGATCGCCAGCAGTTCGGCGTCGCCGCGGTCCTGGGCGCTCAGCTCGGCGTACATGTTCAGGCTTTCCACGTCGCGGTACTGCTCGATGGCGCGGAAGCCGGGGTTGGTCATGCCGATCTCTTCACCCTGATAGATATAAGGCGTGCCCTGCATGCCGTGCAGCACCATCGCCAGCATTTTGGCGGCCGGCACCCGCAGTGCGCCTTCATCGCCGAAGCGCGACACGATGCGCGGCTGATCGTGGTTACACCAGAACAGTGCGTTCCAGGCGCGGTTATGCATCCCTTGCTGCCAGTGGCGGAAGATCTGCTTTAACTCCACGTAATCCGGCGCCGCCCGCGTCCATTTTTCGCCGCCGGCGTAGTCTACCTTCAGGTGGTGGAAGTTGAAGGTCATCGACAGCTCTTCGCCGCTCTGCGCCGCGTACTGCTGGCAATGCTCAAGCGTGGTGGAAGACATCTCGCCCACCGTCATCAGGCCGCGCGGCTGAAACACATCGCGGCTCATCTCCTGCAGGAACTCGTGAATGCGCGGGCCGTCGGTGTAGAAGCGGCGGCCGTCGCCCTGGCTGTCGGACGGGAAATCCTGCTGCTTGGACACCAGGTTGATCACGTCGAGGCGCAGGCCGTCGACGCCTTTGTCCGCCCAGAACTGACACACTTTCTTCAGCTCTTCGCGCACCGGCGGGTGTTCCCAGTTGAGATCCGCCTGCTCGGTAGCGAACAGGTGCAGGTAGTACTGGCCGCTGTCGGCGTGCCACTGCCAGGCATTGCCGCCGAATTTGGAGCGCCAGTTGTTCGGCGGTATCTCCCCCTCGCCGTCGCGCCAGACGTAAAACTGGCGATACGGGCTGTGGCGATCCTGCGCGGCCTTGAACCACGGATGCTCGGTCGAGGTGTGGTTGAACACCATGTCCATCACTATGCGGATGCCGCGCCGGTGGGCGGCGGCGACCAACTGCTCGAAGTCCGCCATGGTGCCGTAAGCCGGATCGATGGCGCAGTAGTCCGCCACGTCATAGCCGTTGTCCACCTGCGGCGATACGTAGACCGGCGTCAGCCAGATGGCGTCGACGCCCAGCTCCTGCAGATAGTCCAGCCGCCGGGTCACGCCGGCCAAATCGCCGTAGCCGTTGCCGGTGCTGTCCTGAAAACTCTTCGGATAAATTTGATAGATGACGCCGTTCTGCCACCAGGGGGTTGGGTTGCTCATAGATCAATACCTTTGAATCGTGACAACGGGCCTGCGTAAGCAGGCCCCTACATTCATTTTGCGTCAATTAAACCGGCAGCTCGCCGCGGGCGGCCTTGCGCTTGTAGACCATGATGGTCAGCACCAGCGGGATGACGATCGCCACCAGAATCGCCAGCGAGTAAATCAGCCAGAACTGCGGTTTGATAGACAGGATGCCCGGCAGGCCGCCGACGCCGATGCCGTTGGCCATCACGCCGTCCAGGCCGCAGATCAGGCCTGCGATCGCGGAGCCGATCATCGCGCACAGCATCGGGAAGCGGTATTTGAGGTTGATGCCGTACATCGCCGGTTCGGTCACGCCGAGATAGGCGGAGATCGCCGCCGGCACCGAGATTTCACGCTCGTTGGCCTTGCGGCTGATGATGATGATGCCGAGCACCGCCGAGGCCTGCGCGATGTTGGACAGCGCAATCAGCGGCCATACCGGGGTGCCGCCCATGCTCTGGATCATCTGCATGTCGATGGCCAGCGTGGTCTGGTGCACGCCGGTGATCACCAGCGGTGCATACAGGAAGCCGAACAGCGCGGCGCCCACCGGGGCGAAGCTGCCGGTCATCACCGCTTTCACCGCCCAGGCGACGCCGTCGCCGATCATGCGGCCGAACGGCCCGATCAGCGCGTGCGCCAGGAACACCGCCAGCAGCAGCGAAACCACCGGCACTACCACCAGATAGAGATAGTCGGGGACGATCTTTTTCAGCCGGGTTTCGATCCAGCCCAGCGCCATGCCCGCCAGGATCGACGGGATCACCTGCGCCTGATAGCCGACTTTCTGGATCACGAACCAGCCGAAGTTCCACACTTCCGGCGTTTGCTGGCCGAGCAGGTAGGAGTTCATCAGCTGCGGCGACACCAGGGTGACGCCCAGCACGATGCCGAGCACCGGCGTGCCGCCCATCTTTTTCACCGTCGACCAGCAGATGGCCACCGGCAGGAACATGAAGATCGCTTCACCCAGCAGCCACAGGAAGTCGTAAACGGTTTTCCACGCCGGGTGCATCTGCGCCAGCGTTTGGCCGTCGGACATCGGGATGTCGCCGATCACGTTGCGGAAGCCGAGGATCAGACCGCCGCTGATCAGCGCCGGCAGCAGCGGGAAGAAGATCTCGGCGAAGTGGGAGATGGTGCGCTCGGTCCAGGTCATGTTCTGGCGCGCGGCGACCTTGGCCTGTTCCTTGTCGGCCTCGTTGACGCCGGTGCTGGCGATCAGCGCCTGATAGTAGTCGCCGACGTCGGTGCCGATCACCACCTGGAACTGCCCGGCGTTGGTGAAGCAGCCTTTGACCATCGGCAGCTCTTCGATTTCTTTGGGGCTGGCCTTGCTGGGGTCATTGAGGACGAAACGCAACCGGGTAATGCAATGGCTGACGGTGGCGATATTCTCGCGGCCGCCGACCAAAACAATCAGGCGATCAATATCCTGCTGTTTTACTTTGCTCATTATGGGATACCTGCAGAGGTGTTGACTGAGTAATGATCAAAGCTTAGCCACTCGGCTTTTTGAATGAAATGGGAACGTTCCCGGTTTGGGGCGAGGATCACAAAATGACAAAAAATGGTCAACTTCTCAGCAGATCGTCAGGAAAGTTTGCTGGGCACCACCAGGCGGCGGATCCCCTGTTCGCCGCTGAGCTGCGCCAGCAGCTGCTGCGCCGCCAGCAGACCGGCGCTGCCGTAGCCGAACTCGACCGACAGGGTATCGGGGAACAGGAAGCTGAGCAGCGGGGTGTTGCCGATGGCGCACACCTGAATGGCGTGCGCCGGCTGCTGCTGCAGATATTTAATCGCCCCCAGGGCGATGCTGTCGGAGGCGCAGATCAGCGCGCTGGTGTGCGAGTCGATCACCTCGGCGGCGTGCTGGAAACCGCTCTGGTAGCTCAGCTCGCCCAGCGTGGCGCGCGGCGTGAGTTTGAGGCGTTCACAGGCGTCGAGATAGGCCTGGTAGCGGCGTTGGCCGGTGGTGGCGTCGCTGAGCTGCACCCCCAGATAGCCGATATGCCGGTGCCCTTGCCGGTGCAGGCGATCCATCAGCAGGTTCACCGCGCCGGCGTCGTCGTAGCAGACGGACGAGAAGCCGTCGTATTCACGCACCATCACCACCATTTTTTCCTGCCACGGTTTGAGCATCGCCGCGGTCAGGCCGGTGAAGCCGAACAGGATCACCCCGTCGACGTTGCGCTGGCGCAGCACGTGCAGGTGCTCCTGCACCAGGCGGGTTTCGAACTGGCTCTCCATCACGATCGGGTCGAAGCCTTGCTGATACAGCAACGGCAGCATGGTGCGCACCGCCTGGTTTTCCGACGGCGAATCGAGACGGGAAACGATGATGCCCACCACCTTGTCGCTCTGGCCGCGCATGGCGCGCGCCGACTTGGAGGGGGTAAACCCCTGCTGACGGATCACCGCTTCCACCCGTTCGCGGGTTTGCGGGCTCACGCTGCCCTCATTGTTCAGCACGCGTGAGACGGTGGATTTGCCTACGCCGCTCAGGCGTGCGATGTCCTTGATGGTCAGCCGGTTTTGCATGGTTTACTTGTCGTTTAGGTTGTAAGGCGTAAATTGACGGCCAATAATGAATGCCCGTCAGCATAGCTCATTTTCCCACGCGGATCTTGATGCAAAACGGGATTGTGACATTGCGATGAACGGCCGCTCCTGCCGCTCTGTTTTTCCCTTTACCGGAGGTTATGCCCCATATGGACCCCGACCCGACTGCTTTAGACACTCACTCGGTTCTCCGGTAAAACCTCTCCGCCTGGCGCTGCTGTTTTACCGGTGAAGTACATCACGGTAACCGGTGGCGCGCGCTTCGTCGTTCGCTCCTGCTGCTGAAAAAAGAATAAGGATCTGCATTGGCAGAGGCTTTTTGGCGTGCCCGCCATCCGCCCGGCCGATGACGATCCCCGTTTACCCGCTGCCGTGAGGCACCGGGCGACGAGGTGCGAACCATGAAACTGAAAAAACTCCCCCGTCAGCTGCTGGGCCTGTTCGCCCGCGGCCTTCCGCGCCGTTTGGTGCGGCGCGACAGCCTGCTGGACAGCGTCGGCGGCGCTGCGCGCGATATGCCGGCCGGCCTGGCGCAGCAGCGGCTGGAATGCGCCGCCGCAGAGACGATGCAGCTGTTTGAGCGTTTCCACAGCCACCCGGAAGGCATCACCGCCCATGAGGCGGAGCAGGTGCGCCAGCGCTGCGGCGAGAACGTCATCGACGATCAGCAGAAAGAGGCCTGGTGGCAGCACCTCTGGCACTGCTACCGCAACCCGTTCAACCTGCTGCTGACCGCGCTCGGCATGATTTCTTATGCCACCGAGGATCTCACCGGCGCCTTGGTGATCGCGCTGATGGTGCTGATCTCCACGCTGCTGAACTTCATCCAGGAGGCGCGCTCCAACCGGGCGGCCGACGCGCTGAAGGCCATGGTGAGCAACACCGCCACGGTGATCCGCAGCGATGCGCTCACCGGCAGGAGCGAGCACGTGGAGCTGCCGATCGCGCAGCTGGTGCCGGGCGATATCATCAAGCTGGCGGCCGGCGACATGATCCCGGCGGATCTGCGCGTGCTGTCGGCCAAGGATCTGTTCATCAGCCAGGCGGCGCTGACCGGCGAATCGCTGCCGGTGGAAAAATCCGCGGCGCCGCAGGCGTTGGCGGCCGATCCGCTCGACTGCCAGAACCTGTGTTTCATGGGCACCAATGTGGTCAGCGGCACCGCGCTGGCGATGGTGATCGGCACTGGCGGCAACACCTATTTCGGCCAGCTGGCGCAGCGCGTCACCAGCCAGGATGATCAGCCGAACGCCTTCCAGAGCGGCATCAGCAAGGTCAGCTGGCTGCTGATCCGCTTTATGCTGGTGATGACGCCGATCGTGCTGCTGATCAACGGCTACACCAAGGGCGACTGGTGGGAAGCGGCGCTGTTCGCGCTGTCGGTGGCGGTCGGGCTGACGCCGGAAATGCTGCCTATGATCGTCACCTCGACGCTGGCCAAAGGGGCGGTGAAACTGTCGCGCCAGAAGGTGATCGTCAAACGCCTGGACGCCATCCAGAACTTCGGCGCGATGGACATTCTGTGCACCGACAAGACCGGCACCCTGACCCAGGACAAGATCGTGCTGGAGCGCCACACCGACGTGTTCGGCGCCAGCAGCGAGCGGGTGCTGCGCTACGCCTGGCTGAACAGCTTCTACCAGACCGGGTTGAAAAACCTGCTCGACGTGGCGGTGCTGAGCTGCGCGGAGCAAAATCAGCAGCCGGAAGCGCTGCAGCACTACCGCAAGGTGGATGAGATCCCGTTCGACTTCGTGCGCCGCCGCATGTCGGTGGTGGTGGCCAAGGACAACGAGTATCACGAGCTGGTGTGCAAGGGCGCGCTGGAAGAGATGCTGGCGATTTGCAGCCATGTGCGTCACGAAGACGAAGTGATCCCGCTCAGCGAGGCGCTACTGGCGCGTATTCGCCGCATCACCGACGATCTCAACCAGCAGGGGCTGCGGGTGGTGGCGGTGGCCAACAAGATCCTGCCGGCGCAAACCCATGAATACGGCGTGGCGGACGAGTCGGATCTGATCCTCGAAGGCTACGTCGCCTTCCTCGATCCGCCGAAGGAGAGCACCGCGCCGGCGCTGGCGGCGCTGAAACAGAACGGCGTCACGGTGAAGATCCTCACCGGCGACAACGAGCTGGTGGCCGCCAAAGTGTGCCGGGACGTCGGGCTGGCGGCCGAGCACCTGCTGCGCGGCAGCGAGATCGAGCAGATGGACGACGAGCAGCTGGCGCAGGCGGCGGCGCGCACCACGGTGTTCGCCAAGCTGACGCCGCTGCACAAAGAGCGCATCGTTAAACTGCTGCGCCGCCAGGGGCACGTGGTGGGCTTTATGGGCGATGGCATCAACGACGCGCCGGCGCTGCGCGCGGCCGATATCGGCATCTCCGTCGATTCGGCGGTGGACATCGCCAAGGAAGCGGCGGACATCATCCTGCTGGAAAAAAGCCTGATGGTGCTGGAGCAGGGGGTGATCGAAGGGCGCCGTACCTTCGCCAACATGCTGAAATACATCAAGATGACCGCCAGCTCCAACTTCGGTAACGTGTTCAGCGTGCTGATCGCCAGCGCCTTCCTGCCGTTCCTGCCGATGCTGCCGCTGCACCTGTTGATTCAGAACCTGATGTACGACATCTCGCAGATCGCCATCCCGTTCGATAACGTCGACGACGATCAGATCACCCAGCCGCAGCGCTGGAACTCCGCCGATCTGGGGCGGTTTATGGTGTTCTTTGGGCCGATCAGCTCGATCTTCGACGTGCTGACCTTCTGCCTGATGTGGTGGGTGTTCAAGGCCAATACGCCGGAAATGCAGACGCTGTTCCAGTCCGGCTGGTTCGTGGAAGGGCTGCTGTCGCAAACGCTGATCGTGCACATGATCCGCACGCGCAAAATTCCGTTTATCCAGAGCCGCCCATCCTGGCCGCTGTGCATCATGACGCTGGCGGTGATCGCCACCGGCATCGGCCTGGTGTTCTCGCCGCTGGCCGGCTTCCTGCAGCTGCAGGCGCTGCCGCTCGCCTACTTCCCGTGGCTGGTGCTGATCCTCGCCGGTTACATGGTGCTGACCCAGTGCGTGAAAGGCTGGTTCGTGCGCCGCTACGGCTGGCAATAACCCGCTCGCCCCCTCCGGCCGGGAGGGGGCAACTGTGATCCCGTCCGCTTTTTCACCGTAACGGTTGGACATCTGTTCTGTGCTGAGTCTTTATCTACAGCGTTGGCTGTTTTCCCCTGCGCCTTTCAAGCCACCGCGTTGTTGTTTATCGCCTAGCGGTGGCTTGAAATTCATTGGGGATATTTTGTTTTTTTCCTCTGAGGAATTTCCGATGCACAGACCTTTCCGTTATACGCTACTGGCTTCATCGTTATGGTTTTCTTGCGGCGCGCTGGCGCAGCCGGCCGGCGATCTGCCGCTGATGCCCTGGCCGCAGCAGGTGGACGTGACGCAACCGGCGGGCAAGCTGATTTTGGATCACCAGTTGTCGTTAAGCGTCCAGGGTGACGACTTGGGCGATGCGCTGCCGCGCTGGCGCCAGCGCATCGAACTGCAGACCGGCTGGACGCTGGCGCCGATGGAAGAAGCGAACGGCGCGGCGATCAAGGTGGTGATCAAGGACCGGGTGGCGGCGCAGCCGCTGCCGGGCAGCGACGAAAGTTACCGGCTGGCGGTCACGCCGCAGGGCGCCACGCTGACCGCCAACACCCGCTTCGGCGCGCTGCGCGGCATGGAAACCCTGCTGCAGCTGCTGCAGACCGACGGGCAAAACACCTTCCTGCCGCTGGTGGATATCCGCGATGTGCCGCGCTTCCCGTGGCGCGGCGTCTTGTTGGATTCGGCGCGCCATTTCCTGCCGCTGCCGGACATTCTCCGCCAGCTCGACGGCATGGCGGCGGCCAAGCTTAACGTGTTCCACTGGCACCTGACCGACGATCAGGGCTGGCGCTTTGCCTCCGAGCATTATCCCAAACTGCAACAGCAGGCCAGCGACGGCCAGTTCTACACCCGCGAGCAGATGCGGCAGGTGGTGGCTTATGCCACGGCGCGCGGCATTCGCGTGGTGCCGGAGATCGACATGCCGGGGCACGCCTCCAGCATCGCGGTGGCCTATCCCGAGCTGATGAGCGCGCCGGGGCCGTATCGCATGGAGCGCGAGTGGGGCGTGCATAAGCCGACGCTCGATCCGACCCGCGACGAGGTGTATCAGTTTGTCGACACGCTCGTCGGCGAGCTGGCGGCGATCTTCTCCGATCCTTATCTGCACATCGGCGGCGATGAGGTGGACGCCAGCCAGTGGCGGGCGTCGCCGTCGATTCAGGCGTTTATGCAGAAGAACGGGCTGGCGGATACCCATGCGCTGCAGGCCTACTTCAACCAGAAGCTGGAAAAGATCCTCGAGAAGCACCAGCGACAGATGGTCGGCTGGGACGAGATCTACCACCCGTCGCTGCCGCGTTCGATCGTCATTCAGTCCTGGCAGGGGCAAGACTCGCTGGGTGCCAGCGCCCAGGACGGTTATCAGGGCATTCTCTCCACCGGTTTCTATCTCGATCAGCCGCAAAGCACCGCCTATCACTACCGCAATGAAATTCTGCCGCAGCCGCTGGGGGTCGAGACGGCGGTGCAACCGGGCGAGCAGGCGCAAAGCTGGCGTTTCAGCATGCCGCGCCTGAAGGGCAGCGCGGTGGAGGGCAGCTTCACGCTGATCGAGGGCAAGCAGGGCTGGCGCGGCTTTATCGATTTCAACGGCAAATCGCGCCGCGCGGTGTACGACATCGTCTGGCGCACGCCGCAGCAGGTGACGTTCCGCGTCGATACCTGGATGGGCGACACGCGGCCGGTGTTCACGCTGCAGCAGGGCAAGCTCAGCGGCTATACGTTGGTCGGCAACGTGCGTTACCCCACCCGCGGCGACAAGCTGGCGGCGGTGCCGGCGGGCAAGATGCCGGTGGTGCCGGACGAGAAAGGGCAGGCCAACATTCTCGGCGGCGAAGCGGCGCTGTGGGCGGAAAACGTGCGCGCGCCGCTTCTCGATCTCAAGCTGTGGCCGCGCGCCTTCGTGGTGGCGGAGCGGCTGTGGTCGGCGCAGGACGTCACCGACGAAAGCAACATGTACCGGCGGCTGGCGGCGATCGACGCCTGGTCGGTGGTGTCGGTCGGCCTGCAGCAGCACGCGGAAACGGCGCGCGAATTCACCCGCCTGAGCAACAGCGTGCAGATCGCGCCGCTGCAGATCCTGGCCGAGGCGGTGGAGCCGGCGCAGTATTACACCCGTCAGCACCTGAAGTTCCAGGCCGGCAACTATCACCAGTTCGAACCGCTGAACCGCTTTGCCGATGCGCTGCCGCCGGAGAGCGGCGCGGTGCGCGACATGCATGCCCAGGTCGCGGCCTTGTTGCAGGATAAGCGCGATAAGGCGGCGGCGCAGGCGCTGCGCGAACGGCTGCAGCGCTGGCAGGCGAACGGCGCGGCACTGCAGACGGCGATCGCGGGCAACCGTACGCTGCGCGATCTGGCGCCGGTGGCGCAGGACGTTGGCGCCTTGGCCACGCTGGGCTTAACGCTGCTGGATCGCCATCAGCAGGGCAAACCGCTGAGTCGGGCCGAGGCCGAGCAAGCGCAGCGCCGGCTGGATGCGGCGGCGCAGACGCGCGACGAAGTGGTGATTGCGACGGTGTACCCGCTGGAGGCGCTGCTGCGCGGCCTTAAAATGGAGTGAGGACAAATAAAAACGGCCAGTCTGCACTGGCCGTGATTCGCGTGAGCGTCGATTAACGGCGCACGGCGATGGCTTCGATTTCGATCTTCACGTCTTTTGGCAGACGCGCCACTTCCACGCAGGAGCGGGCCGGGAACGGCGCGCTGTGCTCGGTGAAGAAGGCTTCGTACGCGGCGTTGACGGTGGCGAAGTCGTTCAGGTCTTTCACGAACACGGTGGTTTTCACGATGTCGGCAACGATCAGGCCGGCGGCTTCGACGATCGCTTTGACGTTTTCCAGCGACTGGCGCGCCTGAGCGGCCACGTCGTCGGCAACGGCGCCGGTTTTCGGATCGACCGGGATCTGGCCGGAAGTGATGATCATGCTGCCCAGATCAACGCCCTGCACGTAAGGACCAATGGCTGCCGGGGCGAGTTCAGTGCTGATATTACGTGACATGTTTTCTCCTGATAGACCCGTTGTCTTTCACGCCGCCGCGCGGTCGGCCGCAGCGTAAAATTCGGTGGGTAGCAACGTGGGTAGAGTTATTTTCAGGCATCCATTATAGGGAGTGACGCGCAGATTAACAGCGCCGCTCCCGCTAAAAGGGCAGAATTCAGTCGGCCTGCAGCACCACCTGATGCTCGAACTCTTTCTCGCAGTAGCGGCACTTCAGGTGCACTTCGCCGTCGCGCGGTTTCACGCTGAAGCTCGACGCCACCGGCTCGCTGCGGCTGATGCAGTTGCTGTTCGGGCAGGTCAGCACGCCGTCGATGTGATCCGGCAGGCTGAGGGTCAGTTTGCGCACCACTTCATAGTTATCGATGCGGTTTACCGTGGCCTTCGGCGCGTACATCGCCAGCTGGTTGGCCTGCTGCTCGGTCAGGAAGGTGTTTTCGATCTTGATCAGATCCTTGCGGCCCAGCTCGTTGGAGGGCAGGTTCAGGCCGATGGTGATGCGCTGGTCGGTGGCGGTCAGCTTGAACAGCGTCAGCAGTTTGAACCCGATCTGCGCCGGAATGTGGTCGATCACCGTGCCGCATTTGATCGCTTCGACCTGCAGTTTATTGTCGTGAGTCATGGCGGTTCCCCCTTAAAGAGCCAAATCTGCGTTAAGCACCAGCGCCAGCAGCGCCTGGCGGGCGAAGATGCCGTTGCCCGCCTGCTGGAAGTAGTAAGCGTACGGCGTTTTATCCACGTCGGTGGCGATCTCGTCGATGCGCGGCAGCGGGTGCAGCACCTTGAGGTTGGCGCGCGCGCCGGCCAGATCCGCAGCGCGCAGCACGAACTGCGCCTTCACGTTGGCGTACTCGGACGGATCGAGGCGCTCTTTCTGTACCCGGGTCATGTAGAGAATATCCAGCTCCGGCACCACTTCTTCAATGCTGCTGTGCAGGCTGTACTCGATGCCTTTCTCTTCCAGCATTTTCAGGATGTAGGCCGGCATCGCCAGCGCGTCCGGGGCGATGAAGTAGAAGCGGTTGCCTTCGAACTTGGCCAGCGCCTGGGTGAGCGAGTGCACGGTGCGGCCGTACTTCAGGTCGCCGACCATGGCGATGCTGAGGTTGCTCAGGCGGCCCTGGGTTTCCTGGATGGTGAACAGATCCAGCAGGGTCTGGGTCGGGTGCTGGTTGGCGCCGTCGCCGGCGTTGAGCACCGGTACGTTGCCGGAGAATTCAGCGGCCATGCGCGCCGCGCCTTCCTGCGGGTGGCGCATCACGATGGCGTCCACGTAGGTGCTGATCACCGAGATGGTGTCGGCCAGGGTTTCGCCTTTCTTGCCGAGCGAGGTGTTGCTGCCGTCGGCGAAGCCCACCACCGAGGCGCCGAGGCGGTGCATCGAGGTTTCGAACGACAGGCGGGTACGGGTCGAGGCTTCGAAGAAGCAGCTGGCGATCACCTTGTGTTTCAACAGTTCCGGCTGCGGGTTGGCTTTCAGACCGGCGGCGGTGCGCAGCACCAGCTCCAGATCCTCGCGGCTGAGATCGTTAATAGAGATGATGTGTTTGTGATACAGCGGGTTGGCCATTTTTCACTCCTCCTCGACGCGTGCCCGTGGCGCGGGACTTTGGGATATTCTCAAGGCAAAAAAAAGCCCCTCAATGAGGGGCTTGAAACGATCGGTTTAGCAACAGGAGAAACAACGGCAGCTGGCCGCCGATAGGCAGTCGGTTTTGTCGATTGTGGCTAACAAAACAAACGTCGTTTTTCATGCTTTCTCCTGGCAAATTGTGGCGCATTATACTCGCGCTTTTCTCTACTGCAAGCGCTAAAACGCCGTTTTTTGCCGCCCCGCAATCGATTGGCCGGCGATGGCCGCCCGCCGGCTATTTGCTGACGCGATCGTAGTAGACCATGTCGGCGTTCAGCCCCTGCTGGTAGCCTTTGACGTTGTCGCGCAGCACCACTTCGGTTTTGGCCTGATCGATAAACACGTAAGGCGAACTGCGCTGCAGCTCCTGCTGCATGGCGGTGTACAGCGCGCGGCGCTTGGCCGGATCGGCTTCGGCCAGCGCCGCCAGCGTCTGCTGGTTCAACTGCGGGATCTGCCAGCCGTTCAGTCCGGCTACCGTGCTGCTTTTGCCGTCGTTATAGGCGAAGGCGCTGGCGTTGGAGTGGGCGTCGAAGTAATCCGGGATCCACAGGCGGATCGCCGCCTGATGCTGCCTGGCGCGCACGCGGGAGTAAACCTGGCTGCCCGCCGCCGGCAGCAGCTCTACCTTCACGCCGGCGGCGGCGAAGCTGCCCTGCAGCGCCTGCGCGATGGTGATGAACGGCGGCTTGTTCTCTACGTCCAGCGTAAAGGCGGCGTGGGTGATGCCCGCCTTGGCCAGAATGGCTTTTGCCTTGGCCGGATCGTAGCTGAACGGGTTGGTCTCCAGCGCGCCCGGCAGCCCGACCGGCAGGAAGCTCTGGTGCACGAAGTATTGGCCCTTCAGCAGATCCTTCGTGATGCCTTGATAATCCACCAGGTAGCGCGCCGCTTCCCAGAACGCCGGGTTGTTCAGCAGCGGATTGGCGCCGTTGCCGGTGTTGAACACCAGGTAGTTTTGCTCGGCGGACGGGATCTCCAGCACCTTGACGCCCGGCTGGTTTTTCAGCGTGTCGGTCTGATCGGCGCCCAGTTCGCGGGCGATATCGGCGTCGCCCTGCTGGATCAGCAGGCGGCGGGTGGCCGGATCCGGCACGTTTTTAATGATGATGTTTTTCAGCTGCGGCTTGTCGCCCGGCGAGGTGGGGTTGGCGTCCAGCACGATCGCCTGATGTGGCTGATAGACGCGCATCTTGAACGGGCCGCTGCCGGCGGAGTGCATTTTCAGCCAGGCGTTGCCGAAGTCGCCGTCTTTAACGTTGGCCAGCGCCGCCTTGCTGTCGACGATTGAGGCGATCGGCGTCGAGAGGATATTCAGCGCCACCGCCGGGCTGACGTCCGCCGTCCAGCGCAGCTGCACGGTATGTTCGTCGATCTTCTTCAGCTGCGCGTCGATGTTGTCCGGCTGCCAGCCGAGCACGTTGAGGATGAACGCCGGCGACTTGTTCATCTTGACCGCGCGGCTGTAGGAGAAGATCACGTCGTCGGCGGTCAGCGGGTTGCCGGAGGCGAACGCCGCCTGCGGCCGCAGTTTCACCGTCAGCGTTTTGGCCGCCGCATCGGCCTGCCAGCTTTCCGCCAGCACCGGCGCCACCTTGGCCGGATCGTCGCGATCCGCCTGCACCAGCCGCTGATACAGGCTGGGCACCGTCTGGATGCTGGAGAGTTCGTTGGCTTCCGCCGGATCGAGGCTGACGATGTCATCCAGCGATTGCACCACCACCAGCGTATTCGGCGGCGTGGCGGCTAACGCGGCGGCGGGCAGGGCGGCGAGCAGGAACAGCGGCAAGAGTTTGGCTTTCATCGGTGTGTATCCCCTGAAGGCGCCGCCAGGCGGCGCTGAGAACGGTTTGTTATTGTTGGTTTTCACGGCGCGAGCGCCGTCGGCCTGTCACGGTAGAACCTTTGCCGGCGGCGGGCAAAGGTCAATCCGCTATTTGATATTCCAGGAATATATTAGCCGCCCTGGCCGGGGGGGGGATTGTCAGAGGGTTTCGCTCAGCGTGGCGACCAGCACCGCTTTGATGGTGTGCAGCCGGTTTTCCGCCTGATCGAACACCACGCTGTGCGCCGATTCGAACACCTCGTCGGTCACTTCCATGCCGCCGTGCAGGTCGTACTGCTGCGCCATCTGCTTGCCGAGCGTGGTTTGATCGTCGTGGAACGCCGGCAGGCAGTGCAGGAATTTCACGTTCGGGTTGCCGGTCAGCTTCAGCATCGCCATGTTGACTTGATACGGCCGCAGCAGCGCGATACGCTCCTGCCAGGTCTCTTTCGGTTCGCCCATCGACACCCACACGTCGGTGTAGAGGAAGTCGGCGTCTTGCACCCCTTCGGCGATGTCTTCGGTCAGGGTGAGTTTCGCGCCGGTTTGCTGCGCCAGCGCCTGGCATTCGGCCACCAGCTCCGGCTGCGGCCAGCAGGCCTTCGGCGCCACCAGCCGCAGATCCATGCCCGCCAGCGCGGCGGCTTCCAGCAGCGTGTTGCCCATGTTGTTGCGCGCGTCGCCGATGTACGCCAGTTTCACTTCGCTCAGCGCCTTGCCCGGCAGGTGCTCCTGCACGGTGAGCAGATCCGCCAGCAGTTGGGTGGGGTGGAACTCGTCGGTCAGGCCGTTCCATACCGGCACGCCGGCGTATTCCGCCAGGGTTTCCACCAGCGCCTGGCCGTAGCCGCGATACTGAATACCGTCGTACAGGCGGCCCAGCACCCGGGCGGTGTCTTTCATCGACTCTTTATGGCCGATCTGGCTGCCGCTCGGGCCGAGGTAAGTGACCTGGGCGCCTTGATCGAATGCGGCAACTTCGAAAGAGCATCGCGTGCGGGTCGAGTCTTTTTCGAAGATGAGCGCAATGTTTTTGCCCTGCAGCCGGCGCTGTTCCTGCCCCTGCTTCTTGGCCTGCTTCAGATCGGCCGAAAGCCGCAGCAGCGCCTGCAGCTCGGCGGGGGTGAAATCCATTAACCTCAGAAAGTGACGTTGGTAGAACGCATTGCCGGTGCTCATAGTCCGATTCCCTGATTGTTTAATTGAATTAAAATTCACTTTATATGTATGAATATTCAATTTCAACCCCGGCGAGGAAATCTTTCACGTTTATCGTGGAAGCAATGTCGGCGGTGTGTGAAAATAGAAGGAATGAAGGCCATTTGACTTGAGGATATAGGCATGGCAAACCGCGAATTGCTGGAAGAACAACGTGAAGAGACCCGCCTGATCATCGAAGAACTGCTGGAAGACGGCAGCGATCCGGACGCGCTCTACACCATCGAGCACCATCTGTCCGCCGAGAAATTTGAGGTTCTGGAGCAGGCCGCCGTTGAAGCCTTCAAGCTGGGCTACGAAGTGACCGACGCCGAAGAGCTGGAAGTGGAAGACGGTTCGATGGTGATGTGCTGCGACGTGATCAGCGAAGTCGGCCTGAACGCCGAGCTGATCGACGCTCAGGTCGAGCAGCTGGTGGCGCTGGCGGAACGCTGCGGCGTCAATTACGACGGCTGGGGCACCTACTTCGAAGATCCGAACGGTGAAGACGGTGAGGATGACGAAGACGGCGACTACATCGACGAAGACGACGACGGCAAACGCCACTGATTAACCCCGCTTATTCACATGGGCCGGTTCTCGCCGGCCCCTGATATCCCCGTCGTCTTTCAAGCTGCAGCGTTGTTGGCTGCACTCTCTCACCCCAGTCACTTACCTGAGTAAGCTCCTGGGGATGAGTGAGCTGGCCGCCTAGCTGCAACTTGAAATACATAGGGCAATGACGCCATGACATACCAATCCCTGTTAGCCCCGATTTTAAGCTTCCTGCACTGTGAAACGCCCGACGCCTGGATCGACGCCGCGCGCCGTCCGGAAAACCTGCAGCTGTTGCTGACCGACCACCTGGTGTGCGAGCTGAAAGCCGCGCAGACCGGCATGTGGCTGATCCGCCGCTACGTGGCGGACAAAGAGAGCGGCGACGCGCTGTTGGCGCTGCTGCGGCCCTACGAGGCGTTTCTGCACGAAGCGCAGGGCGCACCGGACACGCTGTTTCGCCAGGGCCAGTTCACCCGCAAGATCCTGCCGAAAAACGGCTCGGCCTACGGCCAGGATCTGGCGGATCGCATGGTGCTGTTGATCAAGGAAGAGTTGCACCACTTCTCGCAGGTGCTGGAGATCATGCAGGCGCGCGGGATCCCGTATCGCAAGATCACCGCCAGCCGCTACGCCAAGGGTATGATCCGCGAGATCCGCACTCACGATCCGGCGACGCTGATCGACAAACTGATCTGCGGCGCTTACATCGAAGCGCGATCCTGCGAACGCTTCGCCAAACTGGCGCCGCATCTGGACGACGAGCTGAACCGCTTTTACGTCTCGCTGCTGCGCTCCGAAGCGCGCCACTATCAGGACTACCTGACGCTGGCCGAACAGATCGCCGGCGGCGACATCAGCGAACGGGTGGCGCATTTCGGCCGCCTCGAGGCTGAGCTGATCCTGTCGCCGGACAGCGAGCTGCGCTTTCACAGCGGCGTGCCCGCCGCCGCCTGAGGTTGAGGCGCGCCCTTACTGCGGCGCGCCCAGCAACAGATCCACCGCCTTTTCCGCCAGCATGATGGTCGGCGCATTGGTGTTGCCGCTGGTGAGCTGCGGCATCACCGAGCAGTCGATCACCCGCAGCCGTTCAAAACCGTGCACCCGCAGCTGCGGATCGGTCACCGCGTCCTGTGGCGACGGCCCCATGCGGCAGCTGCCCACCGGGTGATACACCGTCTTGCAGAAGTTGCGTACGAACTCTTCCAGCTGCGCTTCGTCGCGCGTCCATTCCGGCTGCGGCATCAGCAGATCTTTGATCAGCGGCTTCAGCGCCGCGGTTTGCAGGAAATCCAGGCCGAACTTCACCGCGCGCACGCTGCCGGCCAGATCGTCCGGGTGGCCGAGGTAGTTGGCGTGCAGCTTGACCGGATCGCGCGGGTTGCTGCTGCGCAGCAGCACTTCGCCGCGCGCCTTCGGCTGCAGGTAGCCGACCTTGAGCGTGAAGCCGTGAATGTTCGGCAGCGGCTCGCCGGGCACGTCGTCCCAGCTGTCCAGCAGCGGCAGGAAGTGGATCTGCACGTCCGGCCGGCCGTCGCCCTGGCTGTCGGTGAAGGCGGCGCCTTCCAGCACGTTGGACGAGAGCACACCGCTGCGAAACGCCAGCCACTGCGCGCCGTGGCTCAGCGCCTGCAGGCCGCGATCGGCGCCGAACAGGCTGATCGGCTCGCGGGTGCTGACGTTGATCGACATGTGCAGGTGGTCGTGGAAGTTTTTGCCCACCGGCAGATCCGCCCGCACCTCAATGCCCAGCTGTTGCAGGTGGTCGCGCGGGCCGATGCCGGAGAGCATCAGCAGCTTCGGCGAACCGACCGCGCCGGCGCTGACGATCACCTCTTTGGTGGCGCGCGCGGTGACTTCCGCGCCGCCGTTCTGGCTGTAGACTACGCCGGTGGCGACGTTGCCCTCGAAGGTCAGCCGGTGCGCCAGGGCGTTCAGTTTCACCACCAGCCGCCGTTCGTCGCGCACCGCCTTCAGGTAGGTGCGGGCGGTGCTGGCGCGTTCGCCGTTGTGGGTGGTGGTTTGGTAGAAACCGACGCCGTGCTGGCTGTCGCCGTTGAAGTCGTTGCGATAGGGCAGGTTCAGCTCCTGGCCGGCGCGGATAAACGCCATGCTGAGCGGGTGGCGGTAGCGGTTTTCGCTGACCGGCAGCAGCCCGTCGGCGCCGTGGTAGTCGTCCGACAGGCTTTCGTTGGCCTCGGCGCGTTTGAAATAGGGCAGCACCTCGCGGTAGCTCCAGCCGGTGCAGCCGTAGCGTTTGGCCCAGTCGTCGTAGTCCTGCGGCTGGCCGCGCAGGTAGATCATGCCGTTGACCGAGCTGCTGCCGCCCAGCACCTTGCCCTGCGCGATTTGCATGCGGCGGTTATTGGCGTGCGGTTCCGGTTCCGTCTCGTAGGGCCAGCTTTTTTTGGCGATGATCTTGGCCACCCCGGCCGGCATCTTGATGAACAGGTTATTGTCGTCGCCGCCGGCTTCCAGCAGCAGCACCCGCGCCTGGGTGCGGCGGATCAGCTGCGCCGCCAGCACGCAGCCGGCGGAACCGGCGCCGACGATGATGTAATCAAAGGTGTTTTCCGACATGACAGCTCTCCGTGCGCGATTGGGATACTGGCAGAGTAACGCGGGGGGAAAAACGGTCAATTTGCGATCGTTAATTTATTAACGAACTTCACATTAAATTTACATCGTGGTTTTTAACGTCAGTTTATCTGCTTGAAAAACGGCGTTATAGCGAGTTTTACTGATTGATTGCGATATTAATAAAATGGCGCAGCAAGCTGCGCCATGATAGAGACGGCGGGGGGCGATTACAGCGTTTTCAGCATGGTGACTTCGCAATCGACGTGGCCGGTGGCGCCCATCGCATGGTCGATGTGTTCGAAGCCCAGGTGTTCGTACAGCGCAACGGCCTGCGTCAGGCTGGCGGTGGTCTCAAGGTAACAACAGCGGAAGCCGTGCTGGCGGGCGAAATCCAGCGCCTGCAGCGCCAGGCGTTTCGCCAATCCCTTGCCGCGCAACACCGGCAGGAAATACATCTTCTGCAATTCGCAAATATCGTCTGCGCCGCCCTGCAGCGGCGCGATGCCGCCGCCGCCGGCGACCTGGCCGTCCACCTCGATCACCCAGTAAGCGCTGCGCGGCAGGCTGTAGAGCTGATACAGGGCGTCCAGATTGGGATCGGAGACGGTATAGCCTTTATCCGCCGTCAGGCCGTGCTCGGCGGAGACTTCGCGAATGACGTGAGCAATGGCGGGATTGTCTTCCGCCGTGATGGGGCGCACCAGCAGGCGCGCCGGGGTTGCTGTTGTCATGTTTACACTCGCCATTGAAAGAGACCACGTTCGTTTTTCGTTTTTATCGCAGCACGAAACGCGCCGGGGGTTATTTCCCGGCGGCGTCCCTGCAGCAGTAATATCTTGTAATAACATCTAACCCGGCCCGGATGCAACGGCGATAAAAAAACAGCGGGGAAGACCCCGCTGTTTTTCAGGCGTTGGCGTGAGCCGGTGGATTACAGCGCGGCGATGGTCGCCTGCTGTTCCTGCAGCTTCACTTTGCCTTCTTTGCAGGCTGCCAGACGATCGCGCTCTTTGGCGACTACCGCTTCCGGCGCGCGCGCCACGAAGCCTTCGTTCGCCAGCTTGCCTTCGATCGAAGCGATTTCCGCATCCAGCTTGCCCATCTCTTTCGCCAGGCGCGCGATCTCGGCGTCCTTGTCGATGAAACCGGCCATTGGGATCAGCAGCTCGGCGCCGTCCACCAGCTTGGTGACGGAGACCGGGCCTTTATCACCGGCCGGCAGCAGCGCGATGGATTCCAGGCGCGCCAGACGGGCGATAAAGCTTTGGTTCTCCTGCACGCGGCGCTGGGCGTCGGCGCTGCAGTTGCGCAGCAGCACGTCGAGCGCTTTGCTTGGCGCGATGTTCATCTCGGCGCGGATGTTGCGCACGGCGATGATGGTTTGCTTGATCCACTCCAGATCGTTCAGCGCCTGCTCGTCTTCCAGCGCGGCGTCGTAGGCCGGGAACGGCTGCAGCATGATGGTGTCTGCGGTCGTGCCGGTCAGCGGCTTCACGCGCTGCCAGATGGTTTCGGTGATGAACGGAATGATCGGGTGCGCCAGGCGCAGCAGCGCTTCCAGCACGGTGATCAGCGTGTGGCGAGTGCCGCGCTGTTCCGCTTCGCTGCCGTTGCTCACGACAGGCTTGGTCAGCTCCAGATACCAGTCGCAGAACTGGTTCCAGGTGAATTCGTACAGGATGTTGGCCGCCAGATCGAAGCGGTAGGTGTCCAGCGCTTCGCGGTAGGCTTTCACCGTGCGATTGAATTCGGCCAGGATCCAGCGATCAGCCAGCGACAGCACCTTCTCGCCGCCGTTGAAGCCGCAGTCGTGCGCTTCGGTGTTCATCAGCACGAAGCGGCTGGCGTTCCACAGCTTGTTACAGAAGTTGCGGTAGCCTTCCAGGCGCTTCATGTCCCAGTTGATGTCGCGGCCGGTCGAGGCCAGCGCCGCCAGGGTGAAGCGCAGGGCGTCGGTGCCGTGCGGCTCGATGCCGTTCGGGAACTGCTTCTCGGTGCGCTTGCGGATTTTCTCCGCCAGCTGCGGCTGCATCATGTTGCCGGTGCGTTTTTCCAGCAGATCTTCCAGCGAGATGCCGTCGACCATGTCCAACGGATCGATCACGTTGCCTTTGGACTTGGACATCTTCTGGCCTTCGTCGTCGCGGATCAGACCGGTCATGTAGACGGTCTTGAACGGCACCTGCGGCTTGCCGTTTTCATCCTTGATGAAGTGCATGGTCAGCATGATCATGCGCGCGATCCAGAAGAAGATGATGTCGAAGCCGCTGACCATCACGCTGGTCGGGTGGAAGGTTTTCAGCGCGTCGGTCTGCTCCGGCCAGCCCAGGGTAGAGAAGGTCCACAGGCCGGACGAGAACCAGGTGTCCAGCACGTCTTCGTCCTGGGTCAGCACCACGTCGGCGCCCAGGTTGTTCTCGCTGCGCACTTCTTCTTCGCTGCGGCCCACGTAGACTTTGCCGTTCACGTCATACCAGGCCGGGATGCGGTGGCCCCACCACAGCTGACGCGAGATGCACCAGTCCTGAATGTCACGCATCCAGCTGAAGTACATGTTTTCGTACTGCTTCGGCACGAACTCGATTTGGCCCTGTTCGACCGCTTCCACCGCCACTTTGGCCAGCGGCGCGGTGCGCACGTACCATTGGTCGGTCAGCATCGGCTCGATCACCACGCCGCCGCGGTCGCCGTAAGGCACCGTCAGGTCGTGCGGTTTGATCTCGTCCAGCAGGCCCAACTGATCGAAGGCGGCAACCACCGCTTTACGCGCCGCGAAGCGCTCCAGGCCGCGGAACTCGGCCGGGATCTCGTTGCAGTAGTCGGTGCAGACTTCGCCCAGGGTGTTGAACACTTCCGCTTCCTGGCGGATGTCGCCGTCGAAGGTCAGAATGTTGATCATCGGCAGGCCGTGGCGTTTGCCGACTTCGTAGTCGTTGAAATCGTGCGCCGGGGTGATCTTCACGCAGCCGGTGCCTTTTTCCATATCGGCGTGTTCGTCGCCGACGATGCGAATGCGGCGGCCGACCAGCGGCAGAATGATCTCTTTGCCGATCAGGTCTTTATAGCGTGGGTCTTCCGGGTTGACCGCCACGCCGGTATCGCCCAACACGGTTTCCGGACGGGTGGTGGCGACCACCAGATAGTCTTTGCCCTCGGCGGTTTTCGCGCCGTCGGCCAGCGGGTAGCGCAGGTGCCACATGGAGCCTTTGGATTCGCGGTTTTCCACTTCCAGATCGGAGATGGCGGTGCGCAGCTTCGGATCCCAGTTCACCAGGCGCTTGCCGCGGTAGATCAGGTCTTCTTTGTGCAGACGGACAAACACTTCGCGCACCGCGTTCGACAGGCCTTCGTCCATGGTGAAGCGCTCGCGCTCCCAGTCCACGGAGTTGCCCAGACGGCGCATCTGGCGGGTGATGGTGCCGCCGGACTCCGCCTTCCACTGCCAGATTTTGTCGATGAACGCGTCACGGCCGTAGTCGTGGCGGGTTTTGCCTTCTTCCGCGGCGATCTTGCGCTCCACCACCATCTGGGTGGCGATGCCGGCGTGGTCGGTGCCCGCCTGCCACAGGGTGTTTTTACCCTGCATGCGCTGATAGCGAATCATGGTATCCATGATGGTCTGCTGGAACGCGTGGCCCATGTGCAGGCTGCCGGTGACGTTCGGCGGCGGGATCATGATGCAGAAGCTTTCCTGGCTGGTGTCGCCGTTCGGCTTGAAGTAACCCTGATTCTCCCAGTGATCGTACAGCTTCTGTTCGATCTGTTTTGGGTCGTATGCGGTGTCGAGCTGACTGTTTGTCTTTTCCATTCTTTATCGTATTCAGTGAGTTGGCGGCGTAGCCGTGGTCAAATGGAAGCCGACGCTGCGATAGGCCTTGTAACGGTCGCGCGCCAACTGTTTCAGAGTGTCTTCGTAAGGAACGAAGTCTACCACTTCATGGAAAGCGGTAGCAAAATCGGCAAACTGCGGCAGCAGGGCGATCAGCAGATCGCGCGGGGCGTTGCCGCGCTTGCCGGGCCAGCACAGTTCCACCGGCGCGCCGTAGTGCGGCCCTTCGCCGGCCAGGTTGTGCGGCACGAATTCATGCGGCTCGCGCTGCCACAGCGCTTCGTCCAGCCGCTGGGCCTGCTCCTGGCTCTCGCAGGCGATCAGCACCCGCTTGCCGGCACGCCAGCGTTCGGCGGCAACGGCGCAGGCCACGGCCTCATGGGCGCTGAGCGCGCCAGACGGTTCCGCGTTGTCGAGCAAATAAAACGTCGCCTGTTTCATTAAGGATCCACCGCTGCCGATAAAAAAAACAGGGCACAACATGTAGGTTGCGCCCTTTTAGGGAACGGAGCAGATAACTCTACCCCTTCGCTGCTGAGAGGATTATATACCCAATAGATTTCAAGTTGCAGCTAGGCGGCAAGTTCGTTCATCCCCAGGAGCTGACATCAAGTCAGTGACTGGGGTGAACGAATGCGGCCAACAACGCTGCGGCTTGAAAGATGAAGGGTATTTAATCGTCGCCGTTCAGGCCTGCACGGTTGAGCAGGAACTGCGACAGCAGCGCCACCGGGCGGCCGGTCGCGCCCTTGGCTTTACCGGAGCGCCAGGCGGTGCCGGCGATATCCAGGTGCGCCCAGGTGTACTTGCGGGTGAAGCGCGACAGGAAGCAGGCGGCAGTGATAGCACCGCCAGGGCGGCCACCGATGTTCGCCATGTCGGCGAAGTTGGAGTCCAGCTGCTCGTAATACTCGTCGGCCATCGGCAGGCGCCAGGCGCGGTCGCCGGCCTGCTCGGAAGCGCCCAGCAGCTCGTGCGCCAGCGGGTTGTGGTTCGACATCAGGCCGGTGATGTGGTGGCCCAAGGCGATCACGCAGGCGCCGGTCAGGGTGGCGATGTCGATCACCAGCTCCGGCTCGAAACGCTCGACGTAGGTCAGGGTGTCGCACAGCACCAGACGGCCTTCGGCGTCGGTGTTGAGTACCTCGACGGTCTGGCCAGACATGGTGGTCAGCACGTCGCCCGGACGATACGCCCGGCCGCCCGGCATGTTTTCACAGCCGGCCAGCACGCCGATCACGTTCAGCGGCAGGTTCAGCTCCGCCACTACGCGCATCACGCCGTACACGGTCGCCGCGCCACACATGTCGTATTTCATCTCGTCCATGCCGTCGGCCGGTTTGATCGAGATGCCGCCGGAGTCGAAGGTCAGCCCTTTGCCTACCAGCACGATCGGCTTAGCGTCCGGATTTGGGTTGCCCTTATATTCCATCACCGACATCAATGATTCGTTCTGCGAACCGGCGCCGACCGCCAGATAGGCGTTCATGCCCAGCTCTTTCATCTGCTGTTCGCCGATGACGCGGGTGGTGATGTGGGTGCTGAAGGCGTCCGCCAGCTGGCGGGCCTGCGAGGCCAGGTAGCCGGCGTTACAGATGTTCGGCGGCATGTTGCCGAGATCCTTGGCCGCCTTGATGCCGGAAGCCACCGCCAGACCGTGCTGGATAGCGCGCTCGCCGCTGGTGAGCTCACGGCGGGTCGGTACGTTGAACACCATTTTGCGCAGCGGACGGCGCGGCTCCACCTTGTTGCTTTTCAGCTGATCGAAGGTGTAGAGCGTCTCTTTGGCGGTTTCTACCGCCTGACGCACTTTCCAGTAGGTATTGCGGCCTTTCACGTGCAGCTCGGTCAGGAAGCAGACCGCTTCCATCGAGCCGGTGTCGTTGAGGGTATTGATGGTTTTCTGGATCACCTGCTTGTATTGGCGCTCATCGAGCTCGCGCTCTTTGCCGCAGCCGATCAGCAGGATGCGCTCGGAGAGAATGTTGGGCACATGGTGCAGTAGCAGCGTCTGCCCGACCTTGCCTTCCAGTTCGCCACGGCGCAGCAATGCGCTGATATAACCATCACTGATTTTGTCGAGTTGTTCTGCGATAGGGGACAGGCGGCGCGGTTCGAAAACGCCGACTACAATACAGGCACTGCGCTGTTTTTCCGGGCTACCGCTTTTTACACTGAACTCCATGCACTCTCCTGAATCTTAAAGACAAAGGCGGACGCTACGGCTAGAATAACCGACTCCGTAACGATCTCCTGCCATTTGAGTTAACGGATTATGTTAACCTGAACGGCATAAATTGCTCTGTTTTGGCGACTATAAGCAAGTTCCTATAGGACACCCAAACGGCTTGATGTTGTAATACTATTTTAGCTGTGAAGGTTGCCATATGATGAGAATAAATGGCGGATTAACGATGAAATTATCGATTTTCCTGCAAAAAGACAAGTTTTCACAGGCGTAATAAGCGTGATCATCATAAGATATCTGGTACGGGAAACGCTCAAGAGCCAAATCGCCATTCTGTTCATCCTGCTTCTGATCTTCTTTTGTCAGAACCTGGTCAGGGTGTTGGGCGACGCGGTGGACGGCAATATCCCGACAAACTTAGTACTCTCCCTGCTCGCGTTGGGCGTGCCGAAAATGGCGCAGCTCATCCTGCCTTTGAGCCTGTTTCTCGGCTTGCTGATGACGCTTGGGCGGTTGTATACCGAGAGCGAAATCACCGTCATGCACGCCTGCGGGCTGGGCAAACGCACCCTGATTATCGCCGCCATGATCCTGGCGCTGCTCACCTCTGCGGTTGCGGCGGTGAACGTGTTTTGGGCCGGCCCCTGGGCCTCGCGCTATCAGGACGTGGTGGTGAACGAAGCCAAGGCCAACCCGAGCATCGCCGGGCTGGCGGAAGGGCAGTTCAAACCCTCGCAGGACGGCAACGCGGTGCTGTTTATCGGCAACGTGAAGGGCAGCACCTTCAACGACGTGTTCCTGGCGCAGCTGCGGCCGAACGGCAACCAACGCCCGTCGGTGGTGGTGGCCGAGCACGGCAACATCGTGCAGCAGAAAGACGGCTCGCAGGTGGTGACGCTCGACAAGGGCACCCGCTTTGAAGGCACCGCGCTGCTGCGCGACTTCCGCATTACCGACTTCACCGACTACAAGGCGGTGATTGGCCACCGCACCGTGGCGGCGGACAACACCGAATCCGAACAGATGTCGATGCAGACGCTGTGGGAATCCGACGATCCGGACGCGCGCGCCGAGCTGCACTGGCGCCTGACGCTGGTGGTCTCGGTGGCGCTGATGGCGCTGCTGGTGGTGCCGCTCAGCGTGGTGAACCCACGCCAGGGCCGCGTGCTGAGCATGCTGCCGGCCATCCTGTTGTATCTGATCTTCTTCCTGCTGCAGACCTCGCTGCGCTCCAACGCCGGCAAGGGCAAGCTGGATCCGATGCTGTGGCTGTGGCTGGTTAACGGCGTTTACTTCGCGATCGCGCTGGCGCTGAACCTGTGGGATACCGTGCCGATGCGCAAGCTGCGCGCACGCCTGAGAGGAGCGGCCTGATGTTTGGCGTATTAGACCGGTATATCGGTAAAACGATTTTTAACACCATCATCATGACGCTGTTCATGCTGGTGTCGCTGTCCGGCATCATCAAGTTCGTCGATCAGCTGCGCAAGGTCGGCCAGGGCGAATACACCGCGCTGAGCGCCGGCATGTACACCCTGCTGAGCGTGCCGAAAGACATCGAGATCTTCTTCCCGATGGCGGCGCTGCTCGGCGCGCTGCTCGGCCTGGGCCAGCTGGCGACGCGCAGTGAACTGGTGGTGATGCAGGCTTCCGGCTTCACCCGCCTGCAGATCGCCGGCTCGGTGATGAAAACCGCCATTCCGCTGGTGCTGCTGACCATGGCGATCGGCGAGTGGGTGGCGCCGCAGGGCGAGCAGATGGCGCGTAACTACCGCGCCCAGCAGATGTACGGCGGTTCGCTGCTCTCCACCAAGAGCGGGCTGTGGGCGAAGGACGGCAACGACTTCATCTACATCGAGCGCGTCTCCGGCGACAAAGAACTCTCCGGCGTGAACATCTACCACTTCAACGACCAGCGTCGCCTCGAGACGGTGCGCTATGCCGCTACCGCCAGCTTCGAGAACGGCCTGTGGCAGCTTTCGCAGGTGGACACCTCGGATCTGACCAACCCGAAACAGGTGACCGGCACCCAGACGCTGACCGGCGAATGGAAAACCAACCTGACCCCGGACAAGCTGGGCGTGGTGGCGTTGGATCCGGATTCGCTCTCCATCAGCGGGCTGCACAACTACGTGAAGTACCTGAAGCAGAGCGGCCAGGAATCCAACCGTTACCAGCTCAACATGTGGAGCAAAATCTTCTCGCCGCTGTCGGTGGCGGTGATGATGCTGATGGCGCTGTCGTTCATCTTCGGCCCGCTGCGCAGCGTGCCGATGGGTATCCGCGTGGTGACCGGCATCAGCTTCGGCTTCCTGTTCTACGTGCTGGATCAGATCTTCGGCCCGCTGAGCATGGTCTACAGCATGCCGCCGGTGCTGGGCGCGCTGCTGCCGAGCATGCTGTTCCTGCTGATCAGCGTGTATATGCTGCTCAAACGCAAGTAGCGGGGCGAGCGGTAGTGAAGAAAGGCGTGGCCGTGGGGCCGCGCCTTTTTTGTTGGGGGGATCAGCCGACGCTTAGTAGCGCAATGCCGGCATCCTGATAGGCCTGCGCGTCTTCCGGCAGGCGATCCAGCACGAGAGTGTCGATCTGGGCAGGGGAGGCGAACTGCGCCAGCGAGGTGTTGCTCAGCTTGGAGTGATCGCACACCACGATCACCTGATTGGCATGTTCCACCATCGCGCGCTTGGTTTCTGCCAGCATGATGTCGGCCACGCAGGCGCCCTGTTTCAGCGACAATGCGTTGGTACCCATAAACGCCTTGTCGATGTTCAGCGTATCCAGCAGCGAACGGCCGTTGATGGCGACCGCGCAGTGATAACCCTTTTTGACGATGCCGCCCAGCAGGATGATCTGGATAGATTCGACGTCTTCCAGACTCTTGGCGATCATGAAATCGTTGGTGACCACGGTCAGGTTGCGGCGCTGGCGCAGATGGCGGGCGATCTGCAGGGTGGTGGTGCCGGTGTCCAATACGATGATGTCGCCGTCTTCCACCAGGCCGGCGGCCAATTGACCGATTTGCTCCTTGGCGCTGAGGTTCACCTCTTCACGCTGATCGGAACCGACCTCGAAGCTGGCGCGGGTGCGCAGAATGGCGCCGCCGTGGGTGCGTGTCAGCATACCGGCGTCTTCCAGAATGCGCAGATCGGTGCGGATGGTGGCGCCGGAGACGTTAAAGCGCGAGCTCATTTCCCCCACGGAGAGCTTGCGCTTCTCCTTGAGAATGGCGAGGAGTTTTTCCTGGCGCTCTTCTGCGAACATGCTCACTCATTCACTCCTGACAGGCACAATGGATGTGCGGCTAATATACCCCGCGTATCGGCGGCAGGCAAAGCGCTTGCCGGCTGCCGCTGGCAATATTCCACCGGGCGTTATCCGTGCAAGATGCGAAGGTTACGGCGTGCCGATCCTTTTTGGTATAGTCTACCCAGCGGCGTATTGGGTAGGGGGCAGGCAGTTAATGGAATATGAAGAGAATATCAGTCACATTATCAGCAAGCATCTAGAAGCGGCATTAGGTGATTTCGGCGAGCTTATCTGGGCCTACGTGGTGTTATCCAAGAAAGATATGTCATGTATCTTTGGCGTCACCAATTATCCCGGTGAATGGGTAAAGCAATATAAAGAGCAAGGGCTGCAATATACCGATCCGGTAGTCATTACGGCGCTCAATCGCCTGACGCCTTTTGCCTGGGATGAGAATCTCATGGCCGGCGCCGGCTTCCGTTTTTCTGAGTTGTTCGAGCAAGCACGCGAATTCGGCGTAGCCGACGGCTATACCTTCGTGTTACATGATTTTAATAATAATCTGGTGACCCTTTCCTTTACCCTCGCAGCCGAGCGCAAGGCGGAAATCATGCAGATGCTGAACCAGCATAAAGGCGATATTTCGTTGCTGCTGGCATCGACCCATGAGATGTATTTAACGCTGACTTCACTGTCGGAAAAAAACACTGCACGTCAGGAAAAAAACGCCCGTTTTACAGAGAGAGAAAATGAGATCCTTTATTGGGCCAGCGTGGGGAAAACTTACCAGGAAATGGGCATAATCCTAGGGATCAAAACCTGCACCATCAAGTTTCATATGGGTAACATTGTCAAAAAGTTGGGGGTGGCGAATGCCCGGCATGCTATCCGTTTAGGGATGGAACTTCAGCTGATTAAACCGGTGGGATAATTAGAACGCAGGCTCGTCGCTCAACGGCCAGGCGTTTAGCATGTGCTCGTCTTGCGTATTCAACTTTTTGAATATTCTGCTTTTTAATGCCTCCTGGCTCTGACGATCAACGTGGCCCAACAGCAAATGAACGGGCTCGTTCTTTTCCGACATGCCTGTCTTCAGCAGCGTGACATTCCAGCCGGAGCTTTTGATGATATGCAACATCGGATGGCTGGAGACGGCCAGTATGCCGTCATAGCCGTGTTGCCGCGCATAGTTGATCAGGGACAAGAACAGCGCCAGAGTCACAGGAAACCGGCGGCCCAGCAGTGACTGGGTTCTTTCTTTATCGACGAAAAAGCGTGTGGACTCGATGAAATTCCCCTCTGGAATGACGACGTCATGAAAGAAAGAGGAAAATGCGCTGTTCAGCATATTCTTGTGTTTCATATCAATCATCCTGGTACCACAAACTATCATGTTGTCCTTTACGCCAAATATATAGTTTGTCTTATCATTATCAAACTCATCCAGCTCCTTGCCGTCTGAACAGTTCACGGCCCATTGCAGTCTATCTTTAAAGACGTTTTTTCTTAAAACATAAAGATCTGCTGATTTTTCGGTGCTCATTGATGCGTAGTTGGTGCTGTAAATATTAAACATAATGTTACCTTTGAATAAATTAAGAGAAATAACTTTATCCAGTAACATCAGAGAAGTTTCACTACGAGCATGCCGGTGCATGAGAATGATAAGGCTTTTTAAGCGATCGGCGCTAACCTTATTATGCCGTGTGGCGAGACAGTTTCAGGGCAATGGGACGGTGAACAAAGCAAGTCAGCGAGATTGAACGCCCTGGCCTATAAGGCAAGAGAGGATTTCAATTTGCTCCTTGGCTGCCCGGCGTTATCTTTCGTGGCGAAATATTAACCGGTTATTTTATAATGAATGGTGTTTTCATTATTTTAATAGTGAATTGGTGATATTTTATTACTGGAGATTTCCCGATAAGGCATGACTTTGTCATCCGGCAGAGGAATAAGCGTGTAAAGGGCAGCTGGAGTGATGTCCCAGGGCCTGAACTTCTACAGAAGTTAAATTCATCTTAAAAAATATCTGATAGAGATCACATTATTTTGATGACGGAAACGGTGCTATTTCGTGATGGTTCTGCGGGTATTTTGGGTTGTTGTGTGAAATGAGCAGCGTGTGGTGGTCGTGGTAGAACGCCGTGGCGGCTGAGATACAGAGTGAAAAATAGTGCTGGCAGCCGATTTCCGCTATGTGAAATAATAACCTAACTGACCTAATGAAGGTCTAGTAAGGTACTATACTTTAGTCTAACTAGCTTCTAACTCCCTAAGGCGATACACTTTTCTGGTCAGTTCTCGACGAAAAAAACATAAAAAAAACCTGACCTCGTAGGGTCAGGCTGCCAAGATCGGCCAACACCAGGGAAAATTTTCTTACACCATCTTAAAGCTATCAACTCAGCAGAGGCAAGTGTTCTCTGCTGGTTTTTAGCTTTGGGTTGCTGTTTTGTTACGTATGCACGCTATTTTCTGTTGGTTCCAGATAAAATCCCCTCTCAACAAATAACATCTCTCTCCTGACAACCCCGTTCCCATTGGCTTATTCCAGCCATGACTGCCATAAATGAAAAAATATTGTTCCTGCAATGTTACGTAAAATAATTTTTTATTGGCTGACACATGAATATGCAATTATTTGCAGTATTGCCATTGCGGCTAGGGATTATTTTGCGCTGTCTGGTAGGATGATTAAGGAAATGTAGGCGATGGCCGATAAGGTGCATGTCTATGGCGGTAAAGGCTCGTGAGCTGACAAAAATGCGAATGAGGCCCGATGGCTTATAACCGCCATCGGGCCTTGTGCTATGTGGGAAGAAACATTACAGCGGTTGGCTGAACTCCACCCGCTCACCGTCCGGCCCGGCGATCATCAGATAACGCACGCCGTTGGCACCGCTGGGCTGCAGCGTCGGCCCTTCAATCACCGGATACCCCAGCTCAGCCAGCCAGCGTTGCGTAGCCGCCAGATAGGTGACCCGCAAAGCGATATGGTCGATACCATAGGCGCTGGCGGGGCGAGTCTGCCCTTCGTCAGGTAGCTGGTATAACTCCAGCGTTAGCTCACCTAACTGCAAAAACTGTACGGCGACGGGGCCGCCGAGCGCCAGCGTTTGCCGGGGTTCGAAACCGAGTGAACGATAGAAGCCAGCGGCGCGTTCGATATCGGCGCAGCGCAGACCGATGTGCATCAACCCGTTAATCCGGTGTGCCATATCAAATCCCCTTGCGCGCGCAGTAGAAGCCATAGAAGGCGACGTAGGCGAAGCAGACCAGCGGTACTGCGAAGGCGATCTGCATATCGCCGCCGTTGAGATCGGAGATGATGCCCATGATTAACGGCACCACCGCGCCGCCGATGATCGACATCACCACGATCGAACCGGCCACCTGAGTTTCTTCGCCCAGCCCTTTGATCGTCAGGCCAAAGTTGGTTGGCCAGCACAGCGCCATGCAGAAGTTGACGCCCATGATCGCCACTACCGCCAGCAGGCTTTGGATGTTGACGGCCAGCAGCAACAGCAGCACGCATACCGAACAGAACACGCCGAGCAACCGCGCCGGGCTGAACTTTTTCATCAGCGCGGTGGTGACCACCTTGCCGGCCCAGTAACAGACCAGCGTGGCCAGCAGCCAGTAGGTGGCCGAATGCTCGGTTGCCCCCTGTTCAATCATTTGCACAAAACGAATGGTGAAACTCCACAGCCCTACCTGCGCGCCGACATACAGGAACTGCGACAGCACCCCCAATCGGAAGCGCGGCAGTGCCAGCAGGATCTTCAGCGATTGCATCAGCGGCTTGCCCGCTCCCTGGTGCGAGCGTTGGGTTTTGCAGGCGGGGAATTTCACCGCCACGAAGATCAGTGCCAACACGATCAGCACGCTGCCGATGATCAGATAAGGTGTGACCACCTGCGACACCATCTGGGTGCGTGCCGCTTCGGCCGCCGCCGGTGCCATTTGCAGCAGTTCGGCGTGGCTGGGATCGTTTTTGCCGAACACCAGCTGCTGGCCGATCAATACGCCAAAAATGATCCCCAGCGAGTTGAAGATCTGCGAGAAGTTGATGCGCTGGGTGGAGGTTTCCAGCGGCCCCAGCAGGCTGGAGTAAGTATTGGCGGAGGTTTCCAGGAACGACAGCCCGGTGGCGATCACCCCCAGGCAGGCCAGGAAGGCACCGTAGGTCATGATCTGCGCTGCCGGGATAAACAGGAAGCAGCCGAGCGCGTACAGACACAGGCCGATTACGATCGCCACCTTGTACGAGTAGCGTTTGATCACCGCTGCGGCGGGCAGCGCCATCACGAAGTAGCCGAGGAAGAAGATCGACTGCACCAGTGCGGTTTGGGTATCCGACAGATCGAACCCCTTCTTGAACTGGGCGATCAGAATATCGTTCAGGTTGCCGGCCATGCCCCACAGGGCGAACAGGCAGCAGACCAGCATCAGCTGCAGCCAGGGCGTAGCGGGCAGATAGGCGCTGCGGTCGATACTTTCGGCCGCGGCGTGCTGCGCGATGTCGCCCTTGTTAATCAGAGAGTCGCTCATTGCGGTGTTCCTTCATCCGGAGAAAAAGAGAACGAGCTAATAACGTCAAGCTGTTCGTAGAGGGGCTGCGCCTGGCGGTAGAGCTGTTCGAACAGCTCGAAGCAGCGCAGGTAGTGTTCGTGCTGGCGTGGATCGGGGGTAAATTCGCGCTCGATGCTGACGGTGCGGCTCACCCCCTGGGCGAAACTGCTGAACAGCCCGACGCCGACCCCGGCGACGATCGCGCAGCCGGTGGTGCCGTTCTCCTGATTGCGCGTCTGCAGCAGCGGCAGGTTATAGACCGAGGCTTTGATCTGCAGCCACAGCGGGCTGCGTGCGCCACCGCCGGAGGCGATCATTGCCTCCGGCTCCTGTGCGTGGCGCCTGAGCTGCTGCAGATTACGCAGGGAGGCCAGCGCTACGCCTTCCAGCACCGCGCGGTAGAGATGCGGCTGCCTATGCTTGCGCTGCAGGCCGAAGAACTGCGCGCGCGAGTTGGTGTGTTCCGCCAGCCGCTCGCCGGTCAGGTAGGGCAGGAACAGCAGCCCTTCGGCACCCGGCGGCACCTCGGCCGCCATATCGAGCATCTGCTGATGGCTGAGTTGGCCGGCGCTCAGCGCCGAACGCGCCCAGCGCATGGCGTCGCCACCGGCATCGAGCAGGGTAAAACCGCCCCAGGCCGAGTTGGCCAGGTGCAGGTTGTTGACGCTGGCAGAGAACAGCGGGTGTTCCGAGACCACGGTGAGCAGCGTGGAGGTGCCGGTGCTGTCGGAAGCGATGCCGGCCTGATAGACGCCTGAGCCGAGCAAGGTAGCGGCCATATCCGCCGTGCCCGCTACCACCGGCACCCCCGGCGGCAGACCGGTCACGCTTGCCGCGGCGGGCGTAATGTGGCCAATCACCTCGCTGGAAAGATGGATGGCGGGCAGCTGATCGGCGCGCAGCCCGAACTGCCGCAGCGCCTCTGGCGACCACTGCAGCGTGGCGCTGTCCATCAGGTAATAGCAGGAGGCTTCGCTGTAATCGGTGGCGCGTACGCCGCAGAGCCGGAAATTGACGTAATCCTTCGGCATCAACACCGTAGCAATGCGTTCCCACTGCGATGGGTGATGCTCGCGCAGCCAGGCCAGCTTGAACGCCGGCCAGGCGGCGGTAGGGGGATTGTTCAACAGTTCAAGCCAGGGCTGCGGCGGCTGTTGGTGGCTAAAGCGCGCCACCTGCGGCTGCGCGCGTTTGTCGTTCCACAGCATGGCGCGATCGACGACCAGCTCGCCGTCGGCATCGAGCAAGACCGTGCCGTGCATTTGCCCGCAGGCGCCGACGGCGGCGATACGCGGCCAGTATTCGGCGTAGCGCGCGTACAGCTCCTGCGTACACTGGCAGACACTCTGCCACCACAGTGAAGGCGGTTGTTCCGACCAACCGGCCTGCGGCGTGATCTGCTCGTACTCGCGCTGCGCGAAGCCAAGGATTTCCCCGGTGTTGGCGACCAGCCCGGCGCGGGTGCTGCCGGTGCCGATATCAAGGGTAAGAAGTAAATCTTTCATTGTTATCACTCCCGTGGCGGATGGCGCGGGCCACCCGCAGAAGCGTGCGCTGGGATCGCGCAGGATTTAGTTATCGTTCAGTTCCGGGAACAGGCCTGGATCCTGTTCGAGCTGCTCCAGCACGCGCTGGGTGGCCGCCGCGCTCATGCCAAAGCGGCGTACGCCCAGCCGATACAACGCGCGCACCGTGTCCAGATCGCGAATACCGCCGGCCCCTTTGATCGGGATGCGGCCACGCAACTGATCGGCGATGATCGCCACTTTTTCTACCGTGGCGCCGGTCGGTGCCCAGCCGGTGGAGGTTTTCACCCAGGCCATGCCCACCTCGACGGCGATATCGCACACCCGACGGATCTGTTGCTCGTTCAGATAGTGCGTCTCCAGAATGACTTTGGCCGGCACCGGCGTGGCGGCCTCGACTACCCGGCGCAGATCTTCGCGCACATAGTCGTAATCCCCCGACAGCACCTTGCCGATATTCACCACCATATCGACCTCGCGCGCGCCCTCGGCGATCAGCTGGCGCACCTCCTGCACCTTGAGATCGGTGGCCTGCCCGCCGCCGGGAAAGCCGACCGGCCCGCCAATCATCACGTCCGCCTGGCCGCGCTCCGGCAGCAGGGTGCTGAGGAAACGCGTCCAGCACGGCAGCACGTGTACCGAGATGATGCGATAGCGGCTGGCCAGCGCGGCGCAGTGGCGCACGTCTTCCTCGGTATTGGTGGCCTGCACCGCGCTCAGATCGATCAACCTGGCCATGCGTTTGGTTGTTTCATTCATTGCGTTTATCCTTCTTTTATTTTCATTTGATTTTATTTATTCACCTTATTCTCTTTCATATGGCTTTAAAATCAGCATTTGGCGAAATTGTGATCGGATCTGCGGTTTTGCTGTGAGGGGCGTGAAAGTGCGGGAGGAAGATGCGGTAAACGCCGCAATAAGAGGGTAAACGGGGATTGTGACGCTTTTTTCAACATTTAACTCATTGAATGCCTGATAACTCTTGCGCACCGATCGCGGGAAGGTATAATGCACCCGTTTTCCGCATACTACTTCAGTGCCGAAGTGGCGAAATCGGTAGACGCAGTTGATTCAAAATCAACCGTAGAGATACGTGCCGGTTCGAGTCCGGCCTTCGGCACCATTAAGTACCGCGCGAACAAGAAGCCACCGAAAGGTGGTTTTTTTGTGCCTGGAATCTTCCTACCGCAATTACCTACCCACTTTACACTGTATTGACGTATTTCCCATTTCATTAAAAACCGGATCTTCCTGATGCTTTCCTAAGGCCTATCTGATTGACCTTAAAGGCTAAAATGGCGTTTCATTGAACCCTTTCGGATCAAGGAGTTCCAGGATGGAGCCACAACAGGAAGGTATCACGCGGGCGTTAACGCCGGGCGAAGTCAATCTGGCACGCTCGGTGTTTGGCAGCACCATTTTCTATCAGAGCGTGTTGGTTCACTGCGACAGCTACCTGCCGTTTGGGCTGCAGAATCAGTACACGGCGATGAGCCCGAATGGGGAGTTGTACTTTCGTAGGTCACTCTATGAAAGAGATTATGCGAACCAGGATCCTGAAGCTCAGCATCTTTTTATTCATGAGATGGCACACGTTTGGCAGCACCAGAAGGGCATGTGGGTACGTACCCGTGGGCTTCTCAGTTGGGCGGTAAGTTATCAATATCGGCTTGATCAACCTTTGCTGCGCCACTACAGCATGGAACAGCAGGCATCGATAATTGCGGACTATTTCATTCTCAAGAGATATGGGACGAATACCTTCTTCCGCTTGCCAAACAGGAAACTCATCGGGATAGTGGACAGACGGACATTGTCACAATTTCAACCCATCATCAGAAGCGCAGGGCTGCCGCTATGAGAAAATATTTATTCCTTCTTCTTCCTCTTTTTATCTCAGGTTGCCCAACCGGTGACAGGTTTAATCTCTATCAAGTACAAAGTAAGATCGTAGACGGTAAAGTCTGCGTCTTTTTTAATGAGAACGATATCGTAAAAAATGAATCCATACTGAATATCGCCATCTGGAAGCAAGGGGGCGATACCTACGTATACGAAAAATCATATGCTTACAGCCCGATAACGTTGGAGGCTAACAAGTGTGTTCCAGGTATCGGTGAGTTTAGTTTTATCGCTGGTGAAGGATACACTGTGTTGGTAAGAACACCGCTGAATTCATATCGAACCAGTTTTGTTGTGTGGAAGAAAGGTGAAAGCATGATGCTGAAGCCCGATTAGATTGCAATGAGATTTTTTAACTAAAGATTATCATGAGAGTAATTTATTAATTCTATAGAAATTACAACCTGTAATAGGAGTCGCAGGGCTGCCACTATGAAAAAATTCCTCTTACTCTTTATTCCTCTTTTTATCTCTGGTTGCCCTATGGGGGATAAAGTCAATTTACGCCCGGCAAAAGCAACGACTGTAGGTAGCAAGATCTGCGTTTTTGTTGATAAGAATGACATGGAAAGAGAAGAGTCCATTCTGAAAGTAGCTATATGGAAATATGGCAATGATAATTATGTCTATGAAAAGTCATATGCAAATACGCCTGTCGCGTTGGAACCGGGGAAGTGTGTGCCCGGCATCGGTGAGTATGATTTTATCCCCGGTGAAGGATAAAGTGTTATTGTCAGTACGCCTTTGCATCCGTATGAAGCCGGGTTTATCGTGTGGAAACGGGGTGAGGAGGTTATGTTGGAGCCGTATTAGGTTTTAATATGGTGATATTAATGATAGGTTTCAGATTTGTTATTCTACCCAAAAAATATTTCATAGCGAATGCATTTTGGAACATGGATAAAGACAACTTGCGACAACTAGCATCCATTAATAATTTTTGTATGCTCGGGAGGCAGGAATCGGTTACTCCTTATTATTACTTAATTATATCCAGGGAGTGAACCAAGGTGCAGTGAGATCTACGTTCTAATATTGATGAGGTTTCATAGTTCGGATATTAATAATACTATTTATTAGCGGGGTATATTTAAAATTTAGTAAATCTTTATGCACGCAATAGTACAATGAGATCTATTCATACACCATAGTCGTGCAAGATAATCAATGTCTTGATGTTACCTTTGGATTGTGATAAAAGCCTGCATAATGTAAAATCAGTCACAAGAATATGACTGCTTACAAAAGTGAAGGGTAAATTGAACAAAATCAAGGCCATAGATCTTTTTTCAGGTGCGGGAGGCTTTTCGTTAGCAGCTCTGGATCTGGGTATTGAAATTTTAGCTGCAATAGAACTTGATCAAGATGCATGTGATACGTACAGCAGAAATTTAATTCAAAAAAGAGAAAATAGCATAAAATTAATAAACAAGGATATTATGACTATTTCACCTGATGAGTTAATGGATTGCTTAAAACTCAAAGAAAAAGAGTTGGATATAATCATTGGTGGGCCACCTTGCCAAGGTTTTTCATCACATAGAATAAAAAATGCTGGTGTAAATGATCCAAGGAACGAATTGTTAATTCGTTACTATGACTTTGTTAAAATATTTCGACCCAAGATATTCCTTGTTGAAAATGTGCCGGGTTTACTTTGGGAAAAGCATAAAGACTACTTAAATAACTTCAAAATGCTTGCGGCTAATAGTGGTTATAAAATAGTCGGGCCATTAAAGCTGAATGCAAAAGATTATGGAGTTCCTCAAAATAGAGGCCGGGTATTTATCTTGGGTCTTAGAGATGACATTTCTCTCAACGAAGGTGATTGGCCACCACTTCCAACTCATTTTAAAGATAAAACCCCTCATTGGATTAATGCTTCTGAGATTTTTGAAAAACCATCACCATCGGTTTTTGAAAGAATTAGTGCTGTTTTAGGTCAAGATGTCACTCAGACATTAAAGTTCAAAAGTCCTCTTAAAGAGGATAAGAGTGACCCGAATAATGTACACATGAACCATGCCGACTATATGATTGAAAGGTTCAATTTAACACCAATTAATGGTAGTCGGGAAGATGTTGATTTTAGATTACCATGTCATTCTAATGGATATTCAGGTCATACAGATGTTTATGGTCGGATAAGGTTGTCAATGCCAGGCCCAACTATAACTACTGGTTGTTTTAATCCCTCAAAAGGACGTTTCCTGCATCCGTGGGATAATCATGGAATTACCGTGAGACATGCGGCACGATTTCAAACATTCCCCGATGATTACATTTTTTCTGGTGGCATCATTAGTCAAGGTAAACAGGTTGGAAATGCTGTTCCTGTGAATCTAGGGAAAATTCTTCTGAAATCTTGTATTGAAATAATAAGCAATAACTCTCAAAGGGATGATAAAAATGCAGATGAGATCTCTTAGCTTTAAAGCGAGAGCAAGGACAATTGAACATCTCGGTAAGGGGCAGATTGCAGATTGCCCAACTGCTGTAAGCGAGCTTTGGAAAAATGCATATGATGCTTATGCAAGAGATGTGGCATTATACACAATAGATGGCGATTACCCTTGCGGAGCCCTTATAGATAACGGTTGCGGAATGTCCTTGCAACAAATTATTGATAATTGGCTTGTTGTTGGCACCGAATCTAAAACGAGAAAGAACACCTTAGAAGAAAATGAGCGGTTCGGATTAGGTATCCGAAAAACTCAAGGAGAAAAAGGGATTGGGCGATTATCTGCTGCTTTTCTATCTCCCGTAACTTTTCTTGTTACTAAGAAAATGGATAATAATTATGTTGCCTTACTAATTGATTGGAGGCTTTTCGAAAACCCGTATCTCTCATTTGACGATGTCACTGTTCCATTCAGAGAGTTTGAAAATATAGATTCTCTCTCTGATGTTTTATCTGGTTTGCTCATTGAACTTAAGAAGAATGTATCCTTTCCCAGCAAAGATGAAGATGAAGATGAAGTTCGTCATTTTAATCATCTTCTCACAAAAGCAGCTTGGGAAAAATTCTCAGAAGACGAGAAAGCTGTAAATGAAAAAAGTGACTTTATTACTACTCAAGATAAAATAATTAATTTTTGTGATCAATTTAAAATAGATCCTAGTGTCTTCGTTCCTTGGGAAGAAATCTTAATCAAAGTTGAAAAGATAGACGGTGGTAAACATGGTACCGCTCTCTTTTTATTGGAGCTTGGACGAGATTTGTCATTATTAACCAATGCAGGGGATTTAGCTAAGGATAATGCAGAGTTATCTGATGTTGAACAAAGCTTGGTTGACACTTTAAGGGCATTTGTAAATCCTTATATTTTAGAGGATCTATCATTCTCTTATGAGATATATACAGTTAAGGCCAATGGTTACCATCGTCAAATATTAAAGCAATCGGATGTATTTAGTAAAAGCGATTTTGATGCTTTAGAGCACACTGTTGTAGGCTATGTTGATGAGAAAGGTTGGTTTAGAGGTCGCGTAAAAGCTTTTGGTGAGGATAAGGGCGAAGTAGTTATTCCTGCCAGCATAAGTGTTAATTCTGATTCTGGAGTCGGACCATTTGAAATTCAAATTGGGACATTAGAATTTCTGCCGCAAAATACCTCGCACACCGAGCGAGAGCATACACATTTTGACCTCAAGGCAAAAAAATATGCTGGGCTTATGGTGTTTCGGGATAATTTAAGAGTGTTACCATATGGACGAGTAGATAATGATTTCTTCCAGATCGAGGAAAGACGTTCATGGAATGCTGGGCGGTACTATTGGTCTAACCGAAGAATTTTCGGATTTATCAGTATCACACAATCAAATAATAAAGAACTAAAGGATAAATCAGGAAGGGAAGGCTTCATTCGAAACCAAGCTGCTAGAGAATTGAAAACATTAGTTTCAGATTTATTAACATCATTAGCGGATAGATTTTTTGGTAGACATTCCGAAGATCGTAAAGAACTTCTTGAGCAAGTTAAACGTGAAAAGGAATTACGAAAATCAGCACAGCAACAAGCTCGTAAATCTACACAAAAGAGTTTCTCTGAGGCACTAAAAACGCAAACTCCCGTTTTAGATGCTTCGCTTGAAGCTGTAAAAAAATTGAAGACTAAATTAGATAGCAATCAAAACAAGCATGATTATAATTATATAAAAGAAATAGATGCTGACCTTGCTAATTTAGAATCATTGAGAACCGAAATAAAAACTCCAACTAAGCCACCTAAAATTGGTGTATATGAGGAGAGATATAGAAATTATCGTGATAAATACAATGAATTCTCTGCGTATATATTAGAGATGAAATTAATAGTTAATAAATTGGATTCTGAATTAAATAAGTTAGAACCTTCGTTAGTAGGTAAAAATCATCTTGATAAAAATCAAGGGATCATAAATGCCAGATTAACCAAGTTTAGTAATAATATAGATGAAAAAACAAATGCACTCTTAAAGAAATGGGGAGAAGAAATTAAAAGTGATAGAGCTATATATTACTCTAAAGCTATATCAATAGTTGACTCAATTAATGTCAATACTGAGATCGAGAATGTTTTAAATTTACTCGATAGCATTTATATTGAAACAATTGACTCCCTAACATTCAAATACCAATCTATAAATAAAGGATTAGAAAGGTTATTTGAAGGAGTAAATTTAGACTCCGCTTTTTCGCTATCAGAAGAAGAAAGAGAGTATTTCGAGGATAAAGCTAAGAGTTTAAATGCTTTGGCTCAATTGGGAATCAGCGTCGAAATACTCTCACACGAGCTTGAAGAAATGGACTCGATGGTTACACGAGGACTAAATTCTTTGCCTTCAACTGCGAAGGAACACCCAGGTTTCACATTGGCTCTGAATGCACATAGATCATTAACACAACAAATCAGGTTTTTATCACCTTTGAAAATATCTGGATATCAGTCAAGGCAAAAAATTTCTGGGAAAAATATAATGGATTATATCCTGAAATTTTTTGGTGATCGTTTTGAAAGACAACGTATTTCCATTGAGTTCGGTGATGATTTTAAGAACATATCTATCAATGATATACCTTCACGAATATATCCGGTTTTTACTAATATTATAAATAACGCAATGTATTGGGTGAGTTTGTCCGATAATCGTCTTATCAAAATAGATTTTGTTAATTATTTAGTTATAATTGCAAATACAGGCCCTGCTATAGACCCAGATGACATTCCTCGTTTATTTGAATTGTTTTATAGCAAAAGAGCTAATGGTCATGGTGTCGGGCTTTATTTATGCAGGGAGAATTTAGCGGTAGCACACCACAAGATTTGGTATTCTGATCCAAATGTTGAAGATGACTATTTAATTAAAGATGGTGCTAATTTCGTAATTAAGTTCAATGGAGTGGAGTCATAACATGGCTATAACAACTTATAATTCCCTTGTGCAGAAAACTTTTTGTGATAATGCTATTCGTTCAGTAGTAATGATAGATGACGATTTTATTACTTATTCTGACTCTATCAAAGCACTTAATAGCGAGATAAAATTAGACCCAGCAAAAATTGATTCCTCAAAGCGTGCTGCTACCCTCGAAGAATATTTTCAAACCAAGAATATGATCTGTGATATTGACAACGGTTCAGTAAACTTTGATGTTGACCGCATCCGTAAGTCAGATTTGGTCATAATGGATTATCATTTAGATAACAATGCACCGGATAAAACTATTACAATATTAAAAGAATTAAAAAATTCTGATCATTTGAATATGATTGTTATCTATACGAGAGAGGAGCTCAAAACTGTTTGGATGCAAATTGCTTCTTCTCTAAGAGGGATCGAAAATTGTAATGATAAAATACTTGATACAGAAAATGATGAATTAATTGAATACTGGCAGAGTGTTATTTTACCTGATTTGACTCACAAAGGAGAAAGGGCATTAACGAGGGATGAAACTGTACTATATATCCAAGATGACTGCCTATGTAAGCGTATTAAGAAAGCAATCCGAAAGGATGGAAGCCTTACAGAGCAAAATGATATTAATTTCATTGCTAAGATGATTTCTGAATATGCAGTCGCTGAAAATGCCGTCATTCCAGATTATATGACAAAAAGTATGGTTGTAGGGGATACTGCCGGCATTAAATGGATTCAAAGTGGTAATATATTTATCAGTGTGTTCCATAAGGATAAAGAGGATCATGAAAGTGATGGTGAGAGAATTTGGCAAACACTAAATGAATCATTAATTGAATGGAACCCATCTTACTATCAAATTATCAAGTCAGAGATTCAAAATACTATTGAAGCAGAAGCTCTTTCTTTCAATAACCATTTAGCTAATGATGGTTATGGTCAAGCTGGATGGTTGAATCAAATATTAAATTCCGCTTCTGATGAAATTAAAAGGAAAAACATTGAGTTTGTTTTTAGTAATTTATCTGAAGAACTCTATGAAAGATTGAAGGGAAATAAATCTTTAGTAGGCTTCATTAATGATGTTTTTGAAACATATACAACTGATTTTAAAAGTAGTAGAGAAGCGAAATCATTAGAGTATTGTTCAAAACAAATGAATTTACCTGCAAATGCAAGCTCATTTAATGAGATGTATCATGCTTTGAACATGAATTTGTCTTCTAAAAATTTTGAAGAAGGACATATTTCAACAGGCACAATTTTCTTCGATACTGAATCTGAAAAATGGTATTTATGTGTTTCTGCTGCTTGCGATCTTGTTCCTACTCAGGGTAATGATCCACACCATAAAAGATTAAGTCCTCATCGTTTAATTAAGGTGTTAGAACTTTTCAATGCTAACCAGAATAAAGCATTACCTAATGCAGAACAATCCAAGTATATTTATGTAATTCATAAGAATACCAGAAAATATTTATCTATATTTGAAGGCGATAAAACTTTACCAGTAGTTGATTATATGGTTGTTTTAAATCACGGTCATACTGTTCCGGGGGAAGAGAAAAATATACTTTCAGCGGTATTCTTGAGTAGCATGGATGACAACGTACAAAATGTACCAGTTAAACTGAAATTAAAGTCCCAGCTTCGAAGTGGTTATGCTGAACGATACCAAGCTATTGCGTCGCAATACAGTTCTAGAATTGGTGTAGATTATGTATCTATGATGCCTTAAAACATGAAAAGCCGATATGATATAGGAGTATAGTTATATCGGCTTTTCATAGTACCAAGTTATATTTAATACTCTTCCGAAACTTAATTATTATCTCTGCTTTAATCTCCTAAGTTTCATTGACTCAAGCGAAAATAACAATAAACAATAAAGTTGTGCTATAAATGAATCCTGAATTAGTTAACAACTTGAGATTTAAGGCATCTGGTTGCTCACTTAAAAAATGAAATGCATAAACCAAATAAACTGCTAATGTTGCCGTTCCAATCGTAGGGCCGATATCGCGCTGATCATGAGGTTCCAATGTGACATTGAACTTAAATATGAGCCATTCATATCCCCCTGTTAAAAACTACCATTATCATTGCAGATAAAAGATATAGTATGTTTTCTATGTTAGGACTTTTTAATGCTGACTCTTTTTGTAAAAATTCACATGCTGATAAACCAAATAAAATAAAGCGGCCTTGAATTAAATTTTTCAAAAATCTTAAATAATGTATCCAAGTTCATTTCTCCAAGCAATATATTTGTTACTTTATATTATCATAACTCAAGAATCCTTATAGCCTGTATGCAAATTATCCTATTTTTCAATTGGATGAAAAAACAAATATACGAGTTATTTTGGTGTTCTTTAAAAATTCTTGCTAAAAATACATGAATTAACTTTCATTCATAATGTTCGTCATGATTTTTTATAGTGTTCGATTATCACCAATCGGGACTGATGGTATCAATGATGGTATCATCGACAATGTGGATTGCTTTAATTACTAAAGATCAAAAGGATAGTTGCGATGTTCGAGTTCGGCCTTCGCTCAAATGATGGCCGCCGAAAAATGTTTCTTGCGCCCCAAGTCGGTCTTTCGTAACTACCCATTCTGATAATGCTCATTTAGCAACATTGGATCTGTAGTAATGATATGTAAGCCTAATTTCCAATGAAGATATTCTCTCTATGAAAAGCAAGATGAGCTTTATCTGGAGAATGATTTATAGGCGTGCTAATTATTTCACCCTCATATTTCTCGAAGTTTTCCACATAGATACTGCTTTTCAATAGCTTGATTTTATTTGATAGTACCAGTCTCAAGTCTTCGTCGAAAGTGATTAGCCCACGGTCAAAAGCCTTGTCATGCAGGCTGGACAGGCACAATCCGTTACTAGGGTTAAGGCGTTGTTCGATTGAGTGGCTCCAAGGCAGGATATGGCTAGCAACGAGTAATGCTGGTTCTTCTAATCCGGTTATGCAGCAACGATATTCGTAAGCTTCCAATACATTTTTGCGAAACAGGTTTTGGTCTACACGTGTTTTGACTGTAGAGAACTTATCTCTGCCACTGAAATCTTTTGGCTCTTCATCAAAATCAGGTGCGGCTGGTTTCTCCAAGTGTTCCATTGCCGTTTGGCATTGCTGATTAAACAAATCCATATCTTGGCTCATTTCTTTCCACAGCTCGCGATCGGCATTGGAAGCGCCTTTCAAACCGCTGCGACCAGATTCGATAATGTATGGATCCAAACTAGCGAGGTTAACCAGCTTCATGGCTAGTGCTGATGGCGTGCGTCCAATCAATTTTGCATAGTGGATTATTTCGGGATTTCTCGAGTGAAGTTTGCCAAACGGTATTTGGCTATACAGAGTGAAAGCGATCAGTAATTCTTCTCTAGTCCAAAGTTTTGCAGCAGCCATACATCAATACCCAGCAGTTAACTCATCGATTTACCGAATGCGTTAACTATGCCAGGTAGGGGAGGAAATGCCTACCTTGATGAATGTTTTTGTTGTGATATGTCAGTCAGATCTATTGGAAATCGTGGGTGGGAAGGGCGATGAGCATCGCCCTGATTGTCATTTACGTTAGCCGCAGGCTTCCATCTCCCACAGTGCCCGCCCATACAGGTTACACAGCGCAGGAACCAGATGCGCCGTGGCATTGAGGTAGCGATTCAACTGTTCCCTGCCTTCAGTGTCCAGTTGTGGGTGCTTTTGCAGTAAATGGCCGAACAACATCAGGCCGTGACACAGCCCTTCAGCCTGCTCGGCAGAGAGTGCGGCCAGGTCTAAGAGTTCTGAGGGATTGTAAGCGCTGAGATCGAGGTGGTTAAACAGTTGGCGGTAGAGGGTAAGGGTGCTTGCAACGGATTCTGTAGTGGGAGTCTTTGTCATGGGTGCATCTCCGTATGTCATTAGCTAATGACTATCACCAGAGACGCTAAACTCGGGTGGTAGCCCAGACGGGGTTAGCGTCACCGGGACATACGAACCGGCGCTTCTTGCGAAGCCCCCGCCTGAGCCACCATTATTTGGCGTGAACTAAAGCTGCTGCATTATTACATAATACAGCGGTAGTATGTCAGATTCGGAACGCTAACTCCGGCTGCGGATTTTGCCGCAGCGGGAAAACTATAGCGTTATCAGTAAAAGGAAAAAATAAGCTGTATGGAATTACAGGCTATTTCATATCTAATATGGAATGGGTATCGCAGTTAATGAGTTGTATAATTTAACTATTGATTCTATGAATGCTCATCTTCTTTATATGCTCTTGTTCTGAATGTCTTTATTTGAATTGTTGTTTTAAGGAGGTTAAATCAATAAATTCACAAGGTGAATTTGTCATGAGGTTTTTTCGTTATTTTATAAATGAGTAAATATAATCTAGACCGGCTGAGAAGTAGTCGCTAAGATTTCACTTTCAAATGGTCATAGGGAATTTGACTTATGCTTACGAAAGAACAGAAAATCCAACAAGTGAAAGAGGGAGCATTACGACTCATGACGTTGGGTGAAATAGTCATGGCCCGACGTGTTTTCGGTAAGTCGATCGTCTACAACCGTGTATGGATTCATTGCGATAGTTACTTACCCTTTGGTTTACAAGGCAAGCATGTTGGTATGTCCCCCAACGGCGAGATATATTTCCGAGAGGAGGAATATCTGGCTGATTTCTCTAAGGTAAATAATTACGCAAAACAACATTTCTTTATTCATGAGCTTGCCCATGTTTGGCAGCATCAGCATGGGCAGTGGGTCCGCCTCAGAGGTGCCTTTAGTTGGGCAGCTAATTACACTTATAAGTTGGAAGCTAATAAGACGCTCACAAAGTACTCTTTGGAACAACAAGCTTGTATCGTTGCCGATTATTGGTTGTTAATACAATATGGCTATGATGCTTGGTCATATGGTATTGGGCGTTTTGTGAATTACACGGGTCCCCAAAACAATAAAATTCGTCTACAGTACGAGCAGGTTTTAGCCGAGTTTTTACGTCAGAGGTAGTCATGAAACGGATCTTCCCCCTCACATTCCCCTTCCTGCTCGCCGGCTGCCCGTCGATAGGCGATCGTATCCCCGTAGACTATCCCGCCACCGCCAACCTGCGTGAGGGCAAAGTATGCATTACCGTTCAGCCGCAGGGAGACGAAAAGCTTGCGGGCATCTCGATCTACCGATTGGATGAGGCGCAGAGCCGCACGTTCAAATTTTTCGATCCGCTGCAGGATGTCGCCCCCAATCAGTGCGTCCCTGATGAGGGCTACGTATTTACGCCGGGGCAGCAATACCATTTCTCCGCAAAGCTGGTCTCCCTCAACAAACAGCAGGCGGGTGAGTTTCCCTCTGCGCGTGAATTCGTCGCTGAATTTGCCCTACAGCAAGCAGCAACAGAGCTGCGTCTAGTGTCCCTCCCTCCACCCCGTTAGCGCCATAAGACCATAAAGGAGCCCACCCACAGGCTCCAATATCCCAAGCCCGCTTACCCCAATCCCCCTTACCCCAACCCCCCAATTCTTCCCCGAATCTCCTCCTCCGGCAGGTCCACGCCGATAAACACCAGCGTACTCTTGCGCTCTTCTTCAGGCAGCCATTCCCGATCCCAGTCGGCGTTATACAGCCGCTGTACGCCCTGGAACAGCAGGCGGCGCGGCTCGTCTTCGATGGACAGAATGCCTTTGTAGCGCAGCAGGTTGTCGGCGTATTCCAGCAGCAGGCCTTCCATCACGTCGGAGATTTGCATCAGCGGCAGCGGGCGCTCCAGCGTCACCACGATCGAGCGGATGTCGCTCTGCGGCTGCGGGATGCGGCGGAACAGCGGGGTGGGCGGTGTCAGGTTGAGTTTGTCGTTCAGCGTAAAGCCTTCGATGTCGAACAGCACGCTCAGATCGATATCGCCGTGCGTCACCTTGTACACTGGCGCGCGGGCGTTCATCCGTTGCAGCCGCTGGATCAGCGCCTCGCAATCCGGCGCCACGTCGGTTTTGGTCAGCAGGAGGCGGTCGGCGTAGCCCACCTGCGCCTGGGCGATGCTGAATTGGCTCAGCTGCTGCTCGGCGTGCGCCGCGTCCACCAGGGTGATGATGCCGTCCAGCAGGAAGCGCTCGCACAGGATCTCGTGCGAGAAAAAGGTCTGGGTAATCGGGCCGGGATCGGCCATGCCGGTGCATTCGATGATCAGCCGGTCGAACGCCAGCTGGCCGCTGTCGACGCCGTCCAGCAGATCCAGCAGCGCGTCCGCCAGTTCGTTGGACTTGCTGCAGCAGATGCAACCGTTGCTCAGGGTAGTGATGCGGCTGGCGCGATCGCCGATCAGCGCGTCGTCGATCGGCACTTCGCCGAACTCGTTCTCGATGACCGCGATTTTATAGCCGTGTTCGGCGTTCAGGATGTGACGCAGCAGGGTGGTTTTGCCGGCGCCCAAAAAGCCGGTCAGGATGGTGACTGCAATGGGTTTCATACGGGTCCTTGTGACTGCGGGTTAACAGCAGCGCATGCCGCCTTTGCCGTCGCCGCCGTAGCGCGCTTGCTGGCGCTCGCGGAAAAATTCTTTATAGGTCATCACCGGCTTGTCCGGGTGGTTGTCTTTCATGTGCTGGACGTAGGTATCGTAGTCAGGCACGCCCACTAACATGCGCGCCGCCTGCCCGAGGTACTTCCCCGCCTGGCCGAGATTTCCGAACATAAGCCTTCTCCAACTTTACCCTGCATCACTACAGCGCTTGCTTAAGCCTGATATTAGGGGAAGCCGGGGGATGGGGTTCCCGCAGGGATGCCCCACCTCCGGGGCGCCCCGGGTATCTCGATTGCATCGCGCCGCACGCCTGGCATCTTGCGATACGCAGGCCGTGCGGCTTTGGGTACTACTTAACGTTATTATGCAGGGTATCCGTTAAATCACATCAATGCTGGGTCGAAACTTTGACCTCCCCCTCAGTTACGCCGTCGGCGGGCGCGGCCTGCGGCACCGGTACGTAAGGCGTTTCCTGGTCGGTGCGTTTCGGGTTTTTGTGCGCCGCCAGCGCGGTTTTCACCCCGTAGAAGATGATGCTGTACACCACCAGCAGGAACAGAATGCTCAGCCCGGCGTTGGTGTAGTTGTTCACCACGATGTGGTTCATGTTGGCGATCTGCTGGGCGCTCAGCTCGGCGCCGCCCTCGGCGATTTTGCGCTTGTACTCGCCGGCCAGGAAGAAGAAGCCTTCCAACTGCGGGTTGTCGCTGAACAGCTTCAGCCCCAGCGCGTAGGTGGTGCAGATCAGCAGCCACACCGCCGGCAGCACGGTCACCCAGATGTATTGGGTGCGCTTCATCTTAATCAGTACCACGGTGCCCAGCACCAGCGCCACGGCGGCCAGCATCTGGTTGGAGATGCCGAACAGCGGCCACAGGCTCTTCACGCCGCCGAGCGGATCCACCACGCCCTGATACAGCAGGTAGCCCCACAGCCCGACGCAGCCGGCGGTGCCGACGATGCCGGCCACCAGCGAGTCGGTTTTCTTCAGGAACGGCACGAAGTTGCCCAGCAGATCCTGCAGCATAAAGCGGCCGGAGCGGGTGCCGGCGTCCAGCGCGGTCAGGATGAACAGCGCCTCGAACAGAATGCCGAAGTGGTACCAGAAGCCCATGTTGGCGCCCGGAATGATCTGGTGGAACACGTGGGCGATGCCCACCGCCAGCGTTGGCGCGCCGCCGGCGCGGTTCAGCACCGAAGGTTCGCCGATGTCGGTGGCAGTCTGCAGGATCTGTTCCGGGCTGATGACGAAGCCCCAGGAGCTGACCGCCGCCGCCGCATGCACGGTGACGTCCTTCAGCGAAGCCATGATCATCGGCGCGTCTTCGGTGCCTAAGCGGTGCAGATCCGGCATGGTGATGCCCAGCGCCGCCGGCGGGGTGTTCATGGCGAAGTACAGGCCCGGCTCGATGATGGATGCTGCCACCAGCGCCATGATGGCGACGAAGGACTCCATCAGCATCGCGCCGTAGCCGATAAAGCGCGCGTCGGTCTCATTGGCCAACAGCTTCGGCGTGGTGCCGGAGGCGATCAGCGCATGGAAGCCGGAGACCGCGCCGCAGGCGATGGTGATGAACAGGAACGGGAACAGGGTGCCTTTCCACACCGGGCCGGTGCCGTCGACGAACTGGGTCACCGCTGGCATTTTCAGCTCAGGGTTGAGGATCACGATGCCGATCGCCAGCCCGACGATCACGCCGATTTTCAGGAAGGTGGCCAGGTAGTCGCGCGGCGCCAGGATCAGCCACACCGGCAGCAGGGCGGAGACGAACGCGTAGCCAATCAGCGTGAAGGTGATGGTGGTGTCTTTAAAGGTCAGCGCCGGGCCCCAGTACGGGTCGTGCGCCACCACGCCGCCGAACCAGATGGCGGCCACCAGCAGCACGATGCCGATGACTGACACTTCACCCACGCGGCCGGGGCGCAGATAGCGCATGTAGATGCCCATAAACAGCGCGATCGGCACGGTGGAGCAGACGGTGAACACCCCCCACGGGCTTTCCGCCAGCGCTTTCACCACGATCAGCGCCAGCACCGCCAGGATGATGATCATGATCAGGAAGCAGCCGAACAGCGCGATGGTGCCCGGTATCGGCCCCATCTCTTTTTTGACGATCTCACCGAGCGAGGCGCCGTTGCGGCGCGAGGAGATGAACAGCACCATAAAGTCCTGCACCGCCCCCGCCAGCACCACGCCGCCCAGCAGCCACAGCGTGCCGGGCAGGTAGCCGACCTGCGCGGCCAGCACCGGCCCCACCAGCGGCCCGGCGCCGGCGATGGCGGCGAAGTGGTGGCCGAACAGCACGTTCTTGTTGGTCGGCACGTAGTTCAGGCCGTCGTTGTTGACCACCGCCGGGGTAGCGCGGCCGGCGTCCAGCTTCATCACCTTGGTGGCGATGTACAGGCTGTAGTAGCGGTAGGCCACCAGATACACCGCCACCGAAGCGACGACGATCCACAGCGCGCTGATGTGTTCGCCGCGGCGCAGCGCCACCACGCCGAGGCAGGCTGCGCCGAGTATCCCCAGCAGCATCCACGGAATGTGCTTTAAAATCCCCTCTCGTTTCATGAGGTATCCTTAATTCCAGTCTGCAAAATATGAATGAACTCATCCGCTTGTAAGAGATGTCAGAGTGGCGCGGTGAGCCGTAGCGTCTTTCCCGAGGTAAGGCGGGTTTAGGAACAGCTCATCATCGCCGGGGGTAAAGGGGGAAGACAGGCGTATTTCGGTCAGCGGTCAGATCCGCCGGGTGAACGGTTGGATTGACGGGGTGAGCGGTTGGCGGCTGGTTTCATCATGTTTTGAATATAGTGGCGCAGTTGTGTCGGGTGAGAATCGTATATACCCTGCGTTAGGCAACGTATGGAAAAGGATAAAGACATGGAAGAACAAACAGAAGGCGTCAGCAGTGAAATGCGCGTCAAAATAAAAAAGGTGTTGCGCGAAATAGAAGCGCGATATGACGTAAGAGTGTTATATGCCTGCGAGTCCGGCAGCCGTGGATGGGGATTCGCCTCGCCGGACAGTGATTACGACGTGCGTTTCTTGTATGTGCATCGGCCTGAATGGTATTTGCGCGTTGAGACGCAGCGTGACGTGATCGAGCTGCCGATAGATGATGAGCTCGACGTCTGCGGGTGGGAATGGCGCAAGTCGCTCGGCCTGTTAAAGCGAGCTAACCCGACGTTGATCGAATGGCTGGATTCACCGGTGGTTTATCGGCAGGATGCTGAAAGTGTAGAGGCGCTGAAAGGCGTCGTACCTGAGTGGTTTTCCGCAACGCGAGCACGCTGGCATTATCTTTCCATGGCGCGTAAAAATTTCCGCGGCTACTTGCAAGGCGAGGAAGTGCGCCTAAAAAAATATTTCTACGTTCTGCGGCCATTGCTGGCCGTCCTTTGGATAGAAGCGGGCAAAGGGGTGCCGCCAATGCGTTTCGATCACCTGCTGGCTGGAACGGTGAGCGATCCATTGTTGTTAGCGGAAATTCATGCCTTGTTGACGGTCAAAAAAAGAGCCGGAGAAGCAGAATACGGTCCCCGTAGGGAGCTGATACACGCGTTTATTCTGCAAGCGCTTAAGGCTCATGAACAACCGGCTGAATTACCTGATAGCTGCGCGCGCAGTGATTTCTCGCTCGACGAATTGCTTTATAAAACCGTCATGGCGTAATGGTCGTGCGGGTTGCCGATGAGGGGGCACAGGAGGGCGTAATAATCCCTTTCTGTGCTGCTGCATTGGCAATCACCGCCAGGCTGCCGCTGTTGCCAATGCGGCCCCCGGAATAACCGGCAGGCTTTAACCCCCTGTTTTTCAGTTCGCTTACCGGGTGCCGAACGTTTCCGGCAGCCTGTCTTCTCAGGCCGTCTGCATGGCCTGCAGCAGGTGGATAAACGCGGCGCTGAGCGGCGGCGTGGCCGGCTCATGGCGGGTAAAGACGTAAAAGCGCGCGCTGATGTCGATCTCCTGCGTCGGGATTTTCTGCAGGTGCAGCTGCGGGGCGTAGTGTGCGACCACCCGATCGCTCAGCAGCGCGATATAGCCCTGCTGCCTGACCAGGCACCAGGTCGCCAGAAAGGAGTCGGTCTCGACGATCTGGCCGTGCGGCGTGTAGCGTTCGGCGATCTCGCGGATGGCGGCATGCCCCACCGAGCAGGAGCGCGGCACCACCCATTTGGCCTCGGCCGGCGGCTGCCCGGCTGCGGTAAGATCGCCTCCCTGATAGAGCGAGAAGCGCTCGCTCTTCAGCGCCTGCATGGCCAGATCGGCGCCGCCCGCCGCGCCGTTCAGGCTGCTGACCGCCAAATCCAGCTCGCAGTTTCGCAGCCGGGCCAGCAGGCCTTCCGGGCCGTCTTCCACCACCGTCACCCGGGTATGCGGGTAGCGGCGGTTGAAGCCTTCGAGCACCTGAGGCAGGTAGCACAGCAGCGGATCGACGCTCATCCCCACCCGCAGGCGCTTCTCGCCGTCAGCGCTCAGGCCGCGCAGCTCGTCAAACGCGTTGAGCAACTGATTGGTGGCGGCGTCTATCCGCCGGTAAAACAGCTCGCCGACCGCCGTCAGGCGCACGCCGCGGTTGCTGCGCTCCAGCAGCCGCGCGCCGATGGTCATTTCCAGCTCTTTCAGCACCCGGCTGAGCGTCGGCTGCGAGATGGCCAGCTTTTTCGCGGCCTCGTGCAAGCTTCCACAGTGGACAATGTCTTTGAACATCGTCAGATGCGCCAGCTTTGGCATGGTTTTCATGTTTGATCTCCCTGGAAGTGAAAGGCATCAGCCGGAGCCGGCGATGCGGCTGTAATAGGCCTGTTTCATCATGCTGTCGTTCAGCAATTTATTGATGGTCTGGTCGAGCACCGGCGTGGTGACGGAGGCCGGCATCAGCGTGGCGGTGATCTCCACGTCGTCGTCGCCAAAGGGTTCGATATCCAGATGCGAGATAAAGCAGTTTTCCCCTTGCAGCACCTGTTTGAATTTGGCCAGCGCCCCACGCTGCTCATGCTCGAAGGCAATGACGCAAATCTGGTAGGTAGACTCGCCGTTAACGTCATTGAAGGGCTGTTTGTTGACCATATTGACCAGCGGGCGCAACAGGGTGTTGGCGGCGAGCACGAACAGCGTGGCGGCCAGCGCGTCACCGTACAGGCCGCAGCCGGCGCAGGCGCCGACCGCCGCGGAGCCCCAGAGCGTGGCGGCGGTGTTCAGGCCGCGGATGTTCATCCCTTCCTTCATGATGGCCCCGGCACCGAGAAAGCCGACGCCGGAGACCACGTAGGAAATGACGCGCACCGCGCCGCCGCTGCCGTCGATGGTCATGGCCAGATGGACGAAGATCGCCGCGCTGGTGGCCACCAGCGTGTTGGTGCGCAGCCCGGCGGTGCGCTGGCGGAACTGTCTTTCGTAGCCGATGGCCGCGCCCAGGATGGACGCGGTCAGCAGCGTCAGCAGTGTATGAATGAAATGCATGATAATAACTCGATGTATTATCCGCTTATCATGAGCCACCCGTGGTGGGGTAACTCTTGATAAACAGGTAGTTAAGTTGGCGGGGTTCCGTCCCGCCAGTCCAGGGCGGCGCTCAGTGCGCGGCGGCGATCTGCCGGCTGAGCGTCTCGCTGATTTTGTCCGTCAGCGGCTGCATCCCCTCGCGGGTGCGCGCCTCGCGGCGCTGCGTGATGTGATAGCAGCCGTCGAGGGTGCCGGCGCCCAGCAGGAGGATGCGGTCAGACATCATCACCGCCTCCTCTACGCTGTGGGTGACCAGCACGATGGAGCGGGTTTTGATCTGGCGCGTGCTCCAGATACGCAGCAGATCGCTGCGCAGGTGTTCGCCGGTATAGACGTCCAGCGCGGAAAAGGGTTCGTCCAGCAACAGCAGCATCGGTTCTACCGCCAGCGCGCGCGCGAAGCCGACCCGCTGGCGCATGCCGCCGGAAAGCTCGCGCGGGTAGGCGTCGCGGTAGGGCGTGAGCCCGACCAGATCGAGCATTTTCAGCGTCTGGGTTTCGACCACCTGCGGCGGCAGATCCTGCGCCTGCAGCCCGAAGGCGATATTTTGGTAGACGTTCAGCCACGGGAAAATGGCGAAGGTCTGGAACACCATGTTGATCTGCGGATTCGGCCCCGAGACTTTTTTATCCCCCAGCATCACGCTGCCCAGATCCGGCGCGATCAGGCCGGAAAGCATGCGCAGCAGGGTGGATTTACCCGAGCCGGACTGCCCCAAAATGCTGACGACCTCGTTGTCGTAAAGGCGCAAATTGATTTCATTCAGCACCAGACGTTTTTCTTTACCGGTAGGTTGAACGCTTTTGCTGACGTTATTGACCGTCAGCAGCGTGGTTTTTTTTACCATCATGATCCGTCTCCACCCAATTAAAATATGAGCATGGAAAAAGGGCCGATATTTCTCGCCGGGCAGGCGTAAAATAAATGCGGGTGCAAATAAGCCTGACCGTTATCGGACTGTTAATACGCTTATGCTGGAGGGGTTAGCCCATCGGGCGTGCCGGTGCGGCATGCGCGCAGGCCAGAGGCTGAAGGGTAAAGCGAAGGGATGCTATAACTGACTCATATCCTGACACTTTCAGGATGCAATGGGATGACTATTGCTCCTGTGACCTCAGCGATTCCAACAATAAAATAAACAACCAACTGTCGCCGTCCATATCATTCTCCCGTTATTTTTCGTGTGGCCATAATACGCGTGCCATAGCCTGTTATTCAATGTGGTTACGCCGAATTATGGCGGCAAAATGTAATTTAATATGAATGCGGGGAAAATTTTCTTTATTCATTAAACGGGGCGTAAACAGAAAGTGCCAGAATGAATATAGGCATCATTTTATGGAAATATAAACCTGAGTTAAACGAGAGAATAAGGGGGCGGACGAAAGTTAAATCATGAACCGGCCGGAGAGCGCCCTCCGGCCGGGATGGGGATCAGAACTGATACATGATGCCGGTTTCGACGATGTCGTCGGCGCCGGCGCCGACGGCGTTCTGCCGTTGCAGCAGGTTGAGTTTGTACTCTACGTAGGTCGACATGTTGGCGTTGAAGCTGTAATTCAGTGCCAGATCCAGGTATTTGACCAGATCGGCGTCGCCAATGCCGGGCAGGTTGCGACCGCGCGTTTGCAGGTAGGCCAGCGAGGGCGTGACGCCGGAATCGAAGTGATACTGCGCGACCGCCTCAATAGCGTCCGCGCGAGGGGCGAAGCCGGCGTAGCGATCGCCGTCGACGTAGGTCATGTTCTCGGTGCGCGCGTAGCTTGCCGCCAGGTAGAGGTTGTCCTGGTCGTATTTCAGCCCCAGCGTCCAGGCCCGGGCGCGATCGCCGTCAGCCAGGCCGAAGCGCTGTTGCGCCAGCGTGCGCGCAGAGTTGGCGTAGGCGGCGCCAACGTTGAGCCCCACGCCGGTGTCGTAGGTGGCGGAAAAGGCGTAGCCATCGCCGTTTTGCGTCTGGATATCCTTCGCCCGTTGAGCGTCGTCCCCCCGATTCTTCCCCTGATATTGCAGGCCGAGATCCAGGCCGTCGACCAGACCGCCCAGGCTGCGGTTGTGGTAGGTCAGCAGGCCGTTGGCGCGGCCGGTCATAAAGTTGTCGGCCGCTTCGTAGCTGTCGTTGCCGAATTCAGGCAGCACGTCCGTCCAGCCGGCCACGTCATACAGCAGGCCGTAGTTGCGGCCGTAATCCAGGCTGCCCCAGGGGCCGAACGTCAATCCGGCAAAGCCCAGGCGGGTATAGCTGTCGCCCGGTCCGGTGCTTTCCGGCTGATCGAGCCCTGCCTGATATTCCCACTGCCCATACCCCGTCAGCGCGTCGCCGATCTGCGTTTCGCCTTTGAAACCGAAGCGGGTATAGGAGCGGTCGCCGTTATTGTCGGCGTCGCTGCTGAAGTAATGCACGCCGTTCAGCTGGCCGTACAGATCCAGTTTATTGCCGTCTTTATTGACGATTTCCGCGCCGCTGGCGGCGGCCGGCAGCAGGATGAGCAGCGTCATCAGCACGCTTTTATGGTTCATTTCAGTTCCCCAAGTGGATGAAAACAGGGCCGTTAACCGGCCGATTGCGCTTGCGCGATTTTTTTGTACAGGCAGCTGCGGATCCGATCGGTGAGGTGCCGCAGGCTTTCCCGGTTGCGCGCCGCACGCGGGAGGTTGACGCTGAATTCGTCGTCGATCCGTTTGCTGGTTGCGTCCAAGATCAGCACCCGATCGGACATCAGCACCGCTTCTTCGACGTCGTGCGTCACCATCACCATGGCGCGCGTGCGCAGCCGGTTGTCTCCCCACAGCGCCAGCAGGTCGCCCCGCAGTTTTTGCGCGGTAAAGATATCGAGGGCGGAGAAGGGTTCGTCCAGCAGCAAGAGGTCGGGCTCTACCGCCAACGCCCGGGCGAAGCCCACCCGTTGACGCATGCCGCCCGAGAGCTCGCGCGGCCAGGCGTGCTCATAGCCGGTCAGGCCCACCAGGCGCAGCAGCGCTCCCAGCCGCTCGGCGATCGTCTGCGGCGGCAGCCGTTGCGCCAGCAGCCCGAAGGCGATGTTGTCGTACACCGTTAGCCAGGGATAGAGCGCGTAGGACTGAAACACCATGCCGACGTTGGTGCTCGGGCCGTCGACCGGTTTGCCCGCCAGCGTGAGCGTGCCGCTGTCCGCTGGGATCAGCCCGGCCAGCATGCGCAGCAGCGTGGACTTGCCCGAGCCGGATTGCCCCAGAATGGTGACGAACTCGCCGGCGTGCACGGTCAGCGTCACGTCGTGCAGCACGGGTTTGGGGCGCTTGTTTTCGCCGATAAACGTCTTGTTCAGCCGGCGGGCGCTGATAATCACGTCTTGAGTCACCATGTGGTTCCCCCTTGATCAGTCATATTTGAATTTGGTTTCCGCGATGCGATACAGCGGTTGCCAGACGAAGATGATGCACAGCGCCACCAGCGCGCACATGGCGGCGCAGCCCAGCGCAGACTCCGGGTTCTTGCCGGCGTCGGTGACGACGGAAATGAACGCGCCCAGCCCGGTGGCGCTGAGGGTGGTGCTGCCCCACTGGATCACCTCGGCGGCGATGGCGCTGTTCCAGGCGCCGCCGGCGGCGGAGATGATGCCCGTCACGATGTAGGGGAAGATCGCCGGCAGCATGTAGTAGCGCCACCAGCGGAAGCGGCGCATGCCGAAGGTTTCGCTGACTTCGGTGATCTGCGTTGGAATGGCGGAAACGCCGGCGATCACGTTAAACAACACGTACCACTGGGTGCCCAGCATGATCATCGGGATGGCCCACCAGCCGAGATCCTGATGATAAATGGCGATGAAGGCGGCGATCAGCGGGTAGAAAATGTTGGGCGGAATGGCCGCCAGGATCTGGATGATCGGCTGGAAGATCTTCACCAGCCGCGGATTCATGCCGATCCACACCCCCAGAGGCGTGAAGATCGCCACGCTGAGCAGCATGGCCGCGGCCACGCGCGCGGTGGTGAGCAGCATCCATTCCGGCAGCATCGCGAAGTACTGTTTGGGGAAGTATTCCCACAGCCGGTAACCGAACCAGACGCAGGCCAGCACCACGCCGAGATACCACAGGCTGCGCCACAGCCAGTTCCCCTTGGCGGCGAGCCTGAACAGGCGGTGCAGGCCGAGGGCGTACCACAGCCGCGGCAGCTTGAACAGCCACAGGTCAGCCAGCGCGCGCAGCGTGCGGCCGAGCGCCGCGCCGACGTGCGAGAAGGCTAGGCTGTTGTAGAACCACGGATTGCCGAGCGGCCGGCTGGCGGTGACGTCTTCGTATTTGAAGCGCGCGGTATAGCGCACCAGCGGGCGGAAAACCAGCTGATCGAGCAGCACGATGTTGGCGGCCAGCGCGACGATCGCATACAGGATCGCCGGCACGTTCTGCTGCGCCAGCGCTTCGGCGATGTAGGAGCCAACGCCGGGCAGTTCGACCGAGCGATCGCCGACCGGAATGGCTTCGGAGGCCACCAGGGCGAACCAGGCGGCGGATTGCGACACCATGGCGTTCCACAGCAGGCCCGGCACCGAATAGATGAACTCCAGCCGCCAGAAGCGTTGCCACGGGTTGTAATTGAAGCTGCGGGCGGCTTCATCCAGCTCCTTGGGCACGATGCGCAGCGTCTGATACAGCGTCAGCATCATGTTCCAGGCTTGGCCGGTAAACACCGCGAAGATGGCGGTGCACTCCAGCCCCATTGCGCTGTGCGGGTAGAGGTTGAGAAAATACACGGTCGTGAAGGTCAGGAACCCCACCAGCGGCACCGACTCCATAAAGTTGACGAAGGGCAGGATCACCCGGCGCAGCGGCGTATAGCGCGCGGCCAGCACGGCGAATACCACAGAAAACAGCAGCGACCAGGCCATGCCGAGGAGAAAGCGCATGCTGGTTCTGAGCGAATAATAAAGCAGGTTCCAGGCATCAAGACTGATGGCAGAGACGTTTTGTTCATTGAAGTCACCGTGCATGTCACCCCAGGCACGAATAAAAAAGGCAATGAAAAAAACACCGATGGCGATAACGATAAAGTCGTTTAAATAAGACTTTCTGAAAATAGATGTACCCCGGTTATTTTGCATAACGCAATACCTTATTTTTCCCATAAGAAATCCGTCGGCGCTCGGGGAATATGCCCGGCGACACCAGATAAATACCGCCGTAGCGGTTGAGACAGACGTTGTTTTCGCAGCGGGGCGATGGGTGGGCCGGCAGAGCGGGAAAGGCCGTCAGAAGGGGAGCAGTTGCCGCATTCCGTGTCTTTCAGAATGCAACCTGGATGGCATTACTGAAAGACGCCCAATAGCATTAGCGTAAAACTAAAACTTTCATCGCCCATGGGGCCCTCCTCGGTTTAAATATGGCAGGGAGAGGGTAATGTGTTTCACTAATAAAAAGCAATTGGTGGAATAGGGTTTTTACGGTTGATATGTAACAGGATGAATATTCATTTTTTAATCGCTATATCCGGAAAATGAAATAACGCATGGTGATGGCAATAAAGGCGGTAAAAATAAATCGCGGCGAAATAAAACGGCGCGCCTGAAGGGGGCGCGCCGCCGTAAATCAATAAACCTGCCTGCCGTTGATGCCGGCGGGGAAAATGCCGGTGGCGAACAGATGCCCGTTGGCCTGGATCTGATCGTCGGGCAGCATCTCCAGCGGGAACTCGGCCGCCAGGCAGCTGAGAAAGGCGTTGCGATCGTCCGTGGTGGTAAAGCCGATCAGATCGTAGAACAGCAGCGAAGCGATCAGCTGGCGATGTTCCGGGATGCGCCGCAGCAGCGCCGCCGACGGGAACGGCAGGTGGAAGAAGAACGCGCAGGCGTTCAGCAGCCCTTGCTCCTTCAGCGCCTGGGCGCAGGGCAGCAACTGGTAGTCGTCGATGCAGACGATGTCGCCGGGGCACAGGTGCTCGCAGGCGATATCGGCAAAACGGCGGTTCAGCTGCCGGTAGGCGCGGTAGTTTTCCGGCGTGAAATGCGCCTTCTCCGGCTGGTTGTGGAACACCGGCCACAGGCCGTCGTGGTAATAGCCCTGATAGTGGCGGCGGAACTCCTCGATCGACAGCGGAAAGGTCACCTGATCGTAACCGGCGCGCTGCCGGCAGCTGATCGGGCGCTGCGCGAAATTCTGCACGTCGCCGTTCCAGCCGAGCCACAGCCCCGGCTCGGCGTCGGCCGCCAGCGTCTGGCCGGCGCAGGCCAGATCCTTACCGTCGCACTGCTTGTTGGAAATCAGCACCAAACGAGACATGGGGGCCTCCTTATCAGTGAAGGGCGCGCAGGGCGTGCGCCGAACCATCGGCGCGCCAGGGCGCCTGCAGCGCGGGCAGCGTGACGCGCAGGCCGCGCAAGGCCGGATGCGCCAGGCAGCAGCGCGTCAGCCAGCTTCCCAGCCCGACGCCGCGGTACTCGGCGCTGACGAACAGTTCGCTCACCGACGCGAAGGTGGCGTAATCGGTCACCATGCGGGCGAAGCCGAGCAGGTGGCGCTTGCGATACAGCCCGAAGCACAGGCCGTGGTGCACCAGGCGCTCGGCCGCCGCCCGATCCGGCAGGCTGAGGAAACGCTGGATCGCCTCGATATCCAACAGCTGCCGATCGGTGCTGATATGAAAAACGCCTTTGCGCCAGCAGAGCAGCGGCTGCACGGGCGCCCGTTGCGGTTGCATATTCATGATTATCCTTAGGTTAATGAACCGGGTGGTTAGAGCATCCAGCCGAGTTCGGCGGCGGTGACCTGTTCCTCGAAGCGGCGTAGTTCGGCGCTTTTACAGGTGTGCCACAGGGTGCAGAACGCCGGGCCGAGCAGCTCACGCAGCGGATCGCTGTGGCGGAACAGCGCCAGCGCCTCCTGCTGGCCGAGCGGCAAGGGCGCGGCGTTGTCGCTCTCGCAGCCGTTGGCGGCGGGCGGCAGCGGCAGCGGATTTTCCAGCCCGTGCAGCAGGCCGCCGAGCATCACCGCCAGCGCCAGATAGGGGTTAGCGTCGGCGCCGGCCAGGCGGTATTCGATGCGCTGGTTGGCGCTGTCGGCGCAGGGCAGGCGCAGCGCCACCGTGCGGTTGTTGTGGCCCCAAGAGGCGCGCAGCGGCACGTGCATGCCAGGGCGGAAGCGGCGGAACGCGTTGATGTTGGGCGCCAGGATCGCCATCGACGCTGGCATCAGCGCCAGCATGCCCGCCATCGCCTGCTGCATGTTGTCGCTCAGTTCGCCCGGCGCGCCGGTCAGCAGGTTCTCGCCGTGCTCGTCCTGCAAACTGATGTGGAAATGCAGCCCGCTGCCGGCGGCGTGGGCGCAGGGCTTGGCCATAAAGCAGGCGTGCTGGTGATGTTGCTCGGCAATCTGCCGCGTCAGGCGTTTCAGTGCCATGATCTGGTCGCAGGCTTCCAGCACGCGCCGGCTGTGATGCAGATTCAGCTCGTACTGGCCGGAGGCGGCTTCGGCCACCACGCCGGTCAACGGCAGGTTTTGCAGGCGGGCGTGCCGTTCGATGTCGCTCAGCAGCGCATGGTGGCGCTCGGGCGCATCCACAGCGAAGCTCTGCGTTGGGCAGGTTTCCGCCTCGGCGGGGTGCTGCGGATCCTGCAGGTAGAACTCCAGTTCGGCCGCCACCACCGGGAAGCAGTTGCGCTCGTGCAGGCGCTTCAGCACCCGTTGCAGCACCACGCGCGGCTCCAGCTCGCAGGCGCCGCCGTCGGCGTTTTGCATCGTCAGCAGCAGCTGGGCGTGGCGTTCGGGATCGCGCGCGCAGGGGCGCAGCGTGCCGGGCACCGGCAGGCACAGACGGTCCGGCTCGCCCGCCCGTTGCCCCAGCCCGCTTTCTTCAATCACCCGGCCGTGCAGATCCAGGGCGTAGATCGACAGCGGGAAGTAGCAGCCTTTCTCCAGCCCAAAGGCTTCGGCGATCGGCAGCCGCTTGCCGCGCAGCTGGCCGTTCAGATCGTGCAGATAAATATCCAGCTGTTCGGTCTGCGGATAGCGCTGCAGGTAGTGTTCCAGCTCTTTGTGGAAGGCGCGCGTTGGCGAAGCGGGCAGCTCCGCCAGCAGCGGATTGAAGCCGATGATATTAGCATGCATGGCGCGCTCCAGAACGACGGCCGGTCACGGCCAGAGGCAGGGATAAACGCATGGGACAACTCTCTTGTAAGGCCATAGCGGCGATGTGAAAAGGGTATCTGCGGCGGCAAAAACTGTCTGTAAAAACGCCGTAACGTTAACGGGGCGCGGAATAAAAATGCCGTAAAGAGTACGGCGGTGTTGGCGGGTTGGCCGCGCCGGCACGGTCTATACTGGCGAAACGGGCCGTTGAAGGAGAGATAACGATGAAGAGAATAGGGCTGCTTATCGCCGCGCTGGCCACGTTCAACGCCACCGCGTCTTCCCCACAGGCGTGGGCCGAGAGCGAAAGGGCGATGCGCGCCGCCTGCCTGAAAGCCAGCGGGCTAAAAAACGCCAGGGTAGAAGGGGCGATCGTTCACTACGGTGATGACGTCGGCTATTCGGCGCTGTTTATCGGCGGGCGCTACCCGCAGCCGTTTATGAAAAACAAGCCGGGCAGGGAGCTGTGCTTATATCAGCGCGCCACGCAGAAGGCGGCGGTGCAGGCGGTGGAGGGGAGCAACGCGTCTGCTCAACTTTGATGATTGATGAGGTAAATAAAAATACAGCCCACGGTGGTAATCATGGCCTCTACGAGCAAAAGTATAAAGTCCATTGCCAGCCACTTCTGTAGCTCAGGAGAGGTGGTTTTTTGCACGAAGTCGTAGGTTTTCGCATCGAGCCAAACCTGATTCCTAATCTTGATTTTTTTCCTCTTCAGGATCCAAAGAAACCACTGTGCCTTCAATGAGGTACCTGGCATGCCGAGGCCGTCGGCAAAGGCGACGTAGGGCGGAATAAAATGTCCGCTGCCGGCGTAACGCTGATAGAAAGCGTCAAACTCTTTTTTATGGCGACGGTAACCAATGAACTGGATGAAGGCGCTTAAAACCAGCAGCGTTGAGCATAATATGGCAAGGGTTTTCATCGAGCAGCCTGAATCACGACATTCTCGCTATTATCATAAAGATCAATGCCATGATGAAGAGCACGCCTTCCAGCGCCAAAAGCGTGCCGTTGTTTTTCATCCAGGTCTGCAAGCGTTCAGATGATGAAAGACGAACAAATTCATAGGTCTTGGCGGGAAGATATTGGTTTTTCTTCACCTTGATTTCCTTGCCGCAAAGGATCCATCTGAACCATTGGACTTTGATGGAGGTACCTAAAGAGCCAAGGCCATCGGCAATCGTGACGTGAGCAGGGACAAAGTGGCCCTGTTGGGTATAGCGTTGATAAAAAACATCGAACTCACGTTTATAGCGACGAGAGTAAATATATTGAACAAGCCAACAAAGTAAGAGCAGCACGGCTGCAATAAGTGATGCTGTTTTCATAAGCCACCGGCTAAGGTTCAAGGGGCGTTATGCCTTGCTTAAAAAAGCAAAGATACACATCAACGTCAAACACCCCATTTTCAGCACGCTTAAGATGAAGTCTTTTCGAAGCCAGTTTTTGAGGCGTTGAGATGTGTTTTCATTCACGAATTCGTAGGTTTTTGGGCTCAGAAAAGCGTTTTTCCCTATCTTTATTTTTCTGCCATTCAATATCCAACGGAACCATTGCGCTTTGATAGATACACCGAGCAAACCAAGGTTATCCGCGAAGATGACAAATGGAGGCAGGGGGTGGGTGCTTTGCACATAGCGTTGATAGAATTTAGAAAATTCGTCTTTATAGCGCCGATAGTAAAAGTACTGAACCAGGGCACTAATCAATGTCAGAGTGAAGAACAGAACGATAGCGATTTTCATTATTCACCAAAAATGAAACCAGTAATGCTGTCGGCGGCTGCACCGCCACCCCAACTGCCAGCTGCGCCACCCAGAGCAGCGCCTGCTATACCACAAGCTAAAATACCGGTACCAAATGTGGAGGCGCCTAAGACGATACTACAAGCTGTCATTGCTAACATCGCACCACCTTCACCCCCCCCAATCCCCGCCGCAGTACTTGCCGCAAAATGACTGTACCCCTTCACCGCGATCTTGGCGCACTCCTGTTCGCGGCCGAAGTATCATCTGAAAATACAATGATGGGTAGCTTAATGATCGCTACGTAATAGTGTCTTTCCATTATGCTCGATGCTCAAAGTAAAGGTTCTCATGTATTTACGCCTTTCCTTATCGTTATTCATCGAGACGCCGAGCAAGACCGAGTATTCTCCCGCAGCCCAGTTTACCTGCGGATAAGTGACGCATTGCCCTGGTTTCAGGTCAGGCAACGGAGTGACTTCTGGTGAGGTCCAGACGATATGCCCTTGCTGTTGTTCCTGCCGTGAGACAATCACTCCCCGGTTTTGCAGGCTGTCGCCGCTGCGAACGCTGTTGATAGGCACTGCAAAGCAAGGTTGATTGTCTTTGAGCGAGACATCCAACGGACGGTACCAGGGGTGAGTGGATTGACAGCCGTTCAGTAGCAGTGCGCATAGCAAAGAGAGATAAAATCGGTGTTCACCGGCCGTAAGTTTTCTGGCGTTTCCTTGAGTTGTGGCCATGGTTTTAATCCGTTAAAACATGAAAAAAACACCATAGCGAAAGTTCAGACATGATTAACCCACTTTGTCACAATCTTTTGCGTTCGCTCACAAGATGGAAAGGCAAATGGATGCTGGGTGCAATCTATTGATTGATATGAAAAATGATTTTATTTCTTTTATATATATTCAAAAATAAAAACGCCGGGTTGCGTGCTTTAATGCCTCGTCAAATCCGCATGTTTTCTTCTCTGTTCGATACTGATTCCGCTGTTCCCGTATCTCGTCGCATTCCATGCTCAAGCCGCAAGGCAATCACCACTGTTTTTTCGAGCTGCCAGGCAAAACGCCAATGGCGGTCTGGAGAAAATTATATATTCCGGTCTATCGTCTTGTCATAGATTGTACTCTATAATCAGGCGATGCCATGTGGACGGTAATGACAACGAAAGAGTTTGCAAGGAGTAACCCATGAGCACCTTAAAGCAACTGCTGGCCTCCCGCACCCCGGAGAGCCGCCGGCACATCGAGGAAATGGCCGAAGAGATGCTGTTTGAAGCGCACCTGCACCAGCTGCGGGAAGCGCTGAATATTTCCCAACAGGAACTGGCGAAAACGCTGGGTATTTCCCAGCCTTCTGTCGCGGCCATTGAAGGGCGCGGCAATGAGCTGAAGATTTCGACCCTGAAACGCTACGTGGAAGCGATGGGCGGCACGCTGCGCCTGGACGTTGAGCTGCCGGGTGGCAAGCACGTCGGGTTTACGGTTTAAGCGCAGGCTGCCCACCACTCCCCGCCATTTCCCGTTCGATCACCGTCGCCAGCGCCTGCGCGGCGGAAGAGAGTTGGTGCTGCGCCAGGCGGATCAGGCCCACACGCCGTTCGATGATCGGGCCGATCAGCGGCACGCAGACCGCCCCCAGCTCATCCATCTGTTTCTCGCACAGCGCCGGCACCGCGCTGGCGCCGAGGCCGTTGGCCACCATGCGCCCGACCGTCACCAGCTGGTGGCTTTCAAACGCCACCTCCAGCGTTCGCCCGCTGCGGGCCAGCTCCTGCTCCAGCAGCAGCCGCACCGCCGATGGCCGCTGCAGGGTGATGAAATCCAGCGTCAGCAGCTCCTTCCAGCTCACCTGCGCCTTGCGCGCCAGCGCCGAATCCTTCGGCACCACCGCCAGAAAGCGATCGCGGCACAGCGGGGTGAAGTGCAGGGTGTCGCTCGGCTCCGGCTCGAAGGCGATGCCCATCTCCACCCGCCCTTCGCGGATCATTTCAAACACCTGTTCGTTGATGACGTCGTGCACCGCCACGTTGATGCCGGCGTAGCGATCGCGAAACGCTTTGAGGATCGGCGGTAGCGGGTTGCCGGCGAACGATGGCATGGCGGCGATCGCCACCTTGCCCATCTGCAGGGTGAAGCGCTGGCGCATCGCCTCTTCCGCGTTGTCCCAATCCGCCAGCAGCTGGCGCGCCATCGGGAAGAAGCTTTCCCCCTCCGGCGTCAGCGTCACCCGGCGGGTGGTGCGCAGCAGCAGCGGCCCGCCCAGCGCGTCTTCCAGCCCACGGATCGCCAGGCTGAGCGCCGGCTGAGAAATATTCAGCCGCTCGCTGGCCTGGGCGAAGTTCAGAGTGTGAGCTACCGCTAAAAACGCACGTAACTGTTTGATGCTCATTTTCATTTTGGCTGGCGTTAACTCTTTGTTAATTGTCGGTTAACGACTGATTAATAAAAATTCTAAATGAATGCGGCATAAAAACAAAATTAACAAATCATTTTTGTGAACTGAAGATGCCCTCACGCAAGCCAGGGCATTTCGCCCTGCGCCGCAACATGCAGGGGCAACGATATGGCAGGGCTCGACAAACGCGTCGGCAGCTACCAGGAAGCGCTGGCAGGCCTGACGGACAACATGACGGTGCTGGCGGGCGGCTTTGGCCTGTGCGGCATCCCGGAAAATCTGATCGAAGAGATCCGCCGGCGCGGCGTGCGCGGGTTGACGGTGGTCTCCAACAACTGCGGCGTCGACGGGTTCGGCCTCGGGCGGCTGCTGGAAACCCAGCAGATCCGCAAGGTGGTGGGATCGTACGTCGGCGAAAACGCGCTGTTCGAGCAGCAGGCGCTCAGCGGCGAACTGGAGGTGGATCTCACGCCGCAGGGCACGCTGGCGGAGAAGATCCGCGCCGGCGGCGCCGGTATCCCGGCGTTCTTCACCGCCACCGGTTACGGCACGCCGATCGCCGAAGGCAAAGAGGTGCGCGAGTTCAACGGCCGCCCTTACATCATGGAAACCGCCATCACCGGCGATTTCGCCATCGTTAAAGGCTGGAAGGCCGATCACTTCGGCAACGTCATCTACCGCCACACCGCACAGAACTTCAATCCGCTGATGGCGACCGCCGGGCGCATCACGGTGGTGGAAGTGGAAGAGATCGTCGCGCCGGGCGAGCTGGATCCGGCGGCGATCCACACCCCCGGCATCTACGTCGATCGGCTGATCCAGGGCACCTTCGAGAAGCGTATCGAACAACGCACCCTGCGGGCATAAGGAGAATTTGCATGCTTACCCGTGAACAAATGGCGCAGCGCGTGGCGCAAGAGCTGCGGGACGGTTACTACGTCAACCTGGGCATCGGCATCCCGACGCTGGTGGCCAACTACGTGCCGGCGGGCATGGACGTGATGCTGCAGTCGGAAAACGGCCTGCTGGGGATGGGCGAGTTCCCGACCGAGCAGCAGCTGGACGCAGACATGATCAACGCCGGCAAGCAGACGGTCACCGCACGCCTCGGCGCGTCGATCTTCGATTCGGCGCAGTCGTTCGCCATGATCCGCGGCGGCCATGTCGATCTAACCGTGCTGGGGGCGTTTGAAGTGGACGTTGAGGGCAACATCGCCTCGTGGATGATCCCCGGCAAGATGGTCAAGGGCATGGGCGGCGCGATGGATCTGGTGGCGGGGGCGGAGAACATCATCGTGGTGATGACCCACGCCTCGAAGGGCGGCGAGTCCAAGCTGCTGCCGCGCTGCACGCTGCCGCTGACCGGCGCCAACTGCATCCGCAAGGTATTGACCGATCTGGCCTATCTGGAAATTGAAGACGGCGCCTTCGTGCTGCGCGAGCGCGCGCCGGGCGTCAGCGTGGCGGAGATTGTCGCCAAAACCGCCGGCCGGCTGATCGTGCCGGAGCAAGTGCCGGAAATGCGTTTCTGAGACGGAGGTGAATGTGCAACAACGTGAAGTGGTGATCGTGGCGGCAACGCGCACGCCGGTCGGCAGTTTTCACGGCGCGCTGGCGCCGTTGACGGCGGTGGAACTGGGCACGGCGGCGGTGCAAGGGCTGCTGGCGCAAAGCGGGGTGGCGCCGCAGCAGATCGATGAAGTGATCCTCGGCCAGGTGCTGACCGCCGGCTGCGGGCAGAACCCGGCGCGCCAGACCGCGCTGAATGCCGGGCTGCCCGTTACGACGCCGGCGCTGACCATCAACAAGGTGTGCGGCTCCGGTTTGAAGGCGGTGCATCTGGCGGTGCAGGCGATCCGCAGCGGCGACGCCGAGGCGGTGATCGCCGGCGGCCAAGAGAGCATGAGCCAGTCGCCTTACCTGATGGCCGGCGCGCGCGCCGGCCTGCGCCTCGGTCACGCGCAGATGGTGGACAGCGTGATCCACGATGGCCTGTGGGACGCCTTCAACGACTATCACATGGGCATCACCGCCGAGAACCTGGCGGAGAAATACGCCATCAGTAGAGAAGAACAAGACAGGTTCGCGCTGCGCTCGCAGCAGAAGGCGCAGGCGGCGCAGCAGGCCGGGCGTTTCGCGCAGGAGATCACGCCGGTGACGGTGCCGAAGCCGAAGGGGGAGGCGTTGCTTGTTAAGCACGACGAACAGCCGCGCGACACCAGCCTGGAGGCGCTGGCGCGGCTGCGCCCGGCGTTTCGCAAGGAAGGCACGGTGACCGCCGGCAACGCCTCGTCGCTCAACGACGGTGCCGCCGTGGTGCTGCTGATGAGCGCGGAAAAAGCCGCCGCACTGCGCTTGCCGGTGCTGGCGCGCATCGCCGGTTACGCTTCGTCGGGCGTGGATCCGGCGATCATGGGCATCGGCCCGGCACCGGCCGCGCGCCGCTGCCTGGAGAAAGCCGGCTGGCGGCTGGAGGAGGTCGATCTGATCGAAGCTAACGAAGCCTTTGCCGCGCAGGCGCTGGCGGTGGGCAAAGAACTGGGCTGGGAGGCGGAGCGGGTCAACGTCAACGGCGGGGCGATCGCGCTGGGGCATCCGATCGGCGCGTCCGGCTGTCGTATTTTGGTGTCGCTGCTGTACGAAATGCAGCGCCGCGGGGTGAACAAGGGGCTGGCGATGTTGTGCATCGGCGGCGGGCAGGGTGTGGCGCTGGCGGTAGAGCGCCCGTAAACAACCGAGGAGGGCACGATGCAGTCATCTGACTATGCGGTACTGGGCGCCGGATTGATGGGGGTGGGCATCGCCACCCACTTTATTCGCCACGGCCATGAGGTGCTGCTGTATGACCCGGATCCGCAGCGCCGGGTGGAGGCGCCGGCGGTGGCGAGCGGCATTCTGGCCGAGCTGAGCGACGTCGGGCAGTTTGATAACGCTGAGCGCGACGCGGCGCTGGCGCGCCTGCGCGTGACCGGCGAGCTGAACGACGTGGCGCGCGCCCGGCTGCTTATCGAGGCGATCCCGGAACGGCTCGAGCTGAAGCACGCGCTGTATGAGCAGTTGGAAGGGCTGATCGCCGACGACGCGGTGATTGCCAGCAACACCAGCGGCCTGCCGCCGGACGAGCTGGCGGCGCGCATGACCCACCCGCAGCGCCTGCTGATCGCCCACTTCTGGCACCCGCCGCACCTGATCCCGCTGGTGGAGATCGTGCCCGGTCGCGCCACCGATCCGCGCCATCTGGCGGCGGTGCAGGCGCTGCTCGGCGGGATGGCGCTGGAGGCGGTGCTGCTGGAGCGCGCCGCGCCGGGGTTTGTCGGCAACCGGCTGCAGTTTGCGGTGCTGCGCGAAGCGCTGCACATCGTCCACAGCGGCATCGCCAGCGCCGAGGTGGTGGATCAGGTGATGCGCGCCTCGCTGGGGCGGCGCTACGCCATGGTCGGCCCGCTGGAGGCCGCCGACATGACCGGGCTGCCGACGGTGGCGGACATCGCCCGCCACCTGTTCCCGGAACTGGCGACCGGCGACGAGATGATGGCGCTGGTGGAACAGCGGCTGCAGCGCGGCGATACCGGCCAGCGCAGCGGCCGGGGATTTTATCTTTGGGATGACGCACGCAGGGAACGCATTCAACGGCGACGGGCGCATCAGCTGCGCTTTGCGCTGAAACCGTAATTTCGCACTCCGTACCTGACAATAACAACGATACTGAGGTGACCGATGAGCGTTTTGATTGCCCTGGCAGCACTGGGATTACTGATGCTGGCCGCCTACCGCGGCTACAGCGTGATTTTGTTCGCCCCGATCGCCGCGCTGGGCGCGGTGCTGTTGACCGATCCCGGCGCGGTGGCGCCGACCTTCACCGGGCTGTTTATGGAGAAGATGGTCGGCTTCGTGAAGCTCTACTTCCCGGTGTTCCTGCTGGGGGCGGTGTTCGGCAAGCTGATCGAGCTGTCCGGCTTTTCCCGTTCGATCGTCGCGGCGGCGATCCGCATTCTCGGCCGGCGTCACGCCATTCCGGTGATCGTGCTGGTGTGCGCGCTGCTGACCTACGGCGGGGTGTCGCTGTTCGTGGTGGCGTTCGCGGTCTATCCGTTTGCCGCCGAGCTGTTCCGCCAGAGCGGTATCCCCAAGCGGCTGATCCCGGCCACCGTGGCGCTCGGCGCCTTCTCCTTCACCATGGACGCCTTGCCCGGCACGCCGCAGATCCAAAACATCATCCCGACCAGCTTCTTCGGCACCAATGCCTGGGCCGCGCCGTGGCTGGGGCTGATCGGCTCGCTGTTCATCATCGCGGTCGGTCTGCTGTATCTTGAACGCCAGCGGCGCAAGGCGCAGCTGAAGGGAGAAGGGTACGGCTCCGATCTGCTGAACGAGCCGGAAACCCCGGACGACATCAACCTGCCGAACCCGCTGATCGCCATCCTGCCGCTGATTTTGGTCGGGGTATTCAACCTTGGCTTCACCCATTGGATCCCGCAGTGGTACGGCGCCAGCCACGAGCTGACGCTGCCGGGGCTGGCCAAGCCGATCACCACCGACGTGGCGAAGATCATTGCCATCTGGGCGGTGGAAGCGGCGCTGGTGTCGGGTATTCTGCTGGTGGTGGTGTTCGGCTTTCGCAATATTCGCGGCCGGCTGGCGGAAGGCAGCAAGACGGCGGTCGGCGGCGCGATCCTGGCGGCGATGAACACCGCCTCCGAATACGGCTTCGGTGCGGTGATCGCCGCGCTGCCGGGCTTTTTGGTGCTGTCGCAGGCGCTGTCGGCGATCCCCAACCCGCTGCTGAACGAAGCGATCAGCGTCACCCTGTTGGCCGGCATCACCGGATCGGCTTCCGGCGGTATGAGCATCGCGCTGGCGGCGATGTCCGACAGCTTTATCGCCGCCGCCCATGCGGCACAGATTCCGCTGGAGGTGCTGCACCGGGTGGCCTCGATGGCCAGCGGCGGCATGGACACCTTGCCGCACAACGGTGCGGTGATCACCCTGCTGGCGATCACCGGCCTTAGCCACCGGCAGGCCTATGGCGGCATCTTCGCCATCACCCTGATCAAGAGCGCCGCGGTGCTGTTCGTGATCGGCGTGTTCTACCTGACCGGCATTGTTTAAAGGAGCGATACCATGAGTGTACAAGGCAAAACCGCGCTGGTGACCGGCTCGACCAGCGGCATCGGCCTCGGGATAGCGTCTGTGTTGGCCGCCGCCGGCGCGCGCGTGATCCTCAACGGCTTCGGCGACGTGGAGCAGGCACAAGCGCAGGTCGCGCGGCTGGGTGCCGCGCCGGGGTATCACGGCGCCGATCTCGGCGATGCGGCCCAGATAGCGGACATGATGCAGTATGCCGAACGTGAGTTCGGCGGCGTGGACATTCTGGTGAACAACGCCGGCATTCAGTATGTGGCGCCGCTGGATCAGTTCCCGGTGGAGAAATGGAACGCCATCCTCGCCATCAACCTGTCGGCGGTGTTCCACACCTGCCGATTGGCGCTGCCGGGGATGCGCGAGCGCAACTGGGGGCGTATCATCAACGTGGCGTCGGTGCACGGGCTGGTGGCGTCGAAAGACAAGTCGGCCTATGTGGCGGCCAAGCACGGCGTGGTGGGGCTGACCAAGACGCTGGCGCTGGAGACCGCGCGCACGCCCGTCACCTGCAACGCCATTTGCCCCGGCTGGGTGCTGACGCCGTTGGTGCAGCAGCAGATCGACAAACGCATTGCCGCCGGGACCGACCCGCAGCGGGCGCGCGATGAGCTGTTGGCGGAGAAGCAGCCTTCGCAAGCGTTCGTCACGCCAGAGCAGCTCGGCGAGCTGGCGCTGTTCCTGTGCAGCGATGCGGCGGCGCAGGTGCGCGGCGCCGCCTGGAACATGGACGGCGGTTGGCTGGCACAGTAGTGAACTCTCTCTCGGAGCGCGCAACGCGCTCCGTCGTTATTTTTCGCCATCAGTTAATTCCCCTGCGTGACGGTTTACCTGCGGCAATAATATTTATTTGTTATTTGCTATTTTTATTCCCGGATAATCACGCCGGTTTATTTTGGGTGAAACGTGCGGATTGGTTTATTTTGTGCTGCGGTTATTACATTATTTTTCTTTGCGTTACAGATGAACACGTTTTTGCTGAAATTAAATCCAACCTGAAATAATGACAGGTTATGGCGTGAATTTTTATATCTTGCGTGCGCTGTTCACATCGGTTAATTATTTCTGCGTGGCTTAAGACCACCGTGTTTATAACAATAATTTTTTCGGGCAGGGGTAATAATGAGAAAAAATACAACGCCAATATTCATTGGCGGCGTCTTGCTGTCGGCGTTATCCGCCGGCGCACAGGCCGAGATCACCATTCTGGATAAAAACCCGCAGAGCAATGTGTTGCTGGCGCCGCTCAGTATAAAAGTGGGCGGCAGCATTCGCCCCGAGTGGATCTTCAATAACGGCCCTGAGCCGGGCTATGACAAAAACGGCCACGACGGCGGCACGCGTTTTCGCTTCAGCGGCGACTATGCGCTGACGCAGGACACTTCGATCATCGGCTATTACGAGTGGGGTGTCGATCTGGCGCACGCGCTCAGCTGGGACGGGCACTATAACGAAGACGGCAAGCGCGACTATCAGCGCCAGCTGTACGCCGGTTTTAAAGACGATCGTTACGGCACCCTGACCTACGGCCATCAATACGGCATCTATTATTCGGTGGTCGGCATCAAAAGCGACGTCTGGGATAACGATGGCCATGCGGGCGGCACCGGCATCGGTATTTCCGGCGACTACGACGGCGGCAATAAACCGAAAAACAGCATCAAGTACACCAATGATTTCGGGCCGGTAACGCTGTACGCCAACTATTTATTGCCGGAAGACGATCTGCACACTGCGGATAACCTGATTTATCGCCGCAAGGGCGGGGGCGGGCTGGGCTTCGATTACAAGGTGACGAAGGATTTCACCTTCAGCGCGGCCTACAGTTATACCGACGCGAAGATCAAAGACAATCTGTACAGCGAAAAGGATTATCACCAGCAGCTGTCCGGCACCGCGTTAACCTGGCAGCCGAACAACTGGTACATCGTCGGCACCGCCAGCTACTACAAAGACTATGTGCCGAGCACCCGCCAGCGCACGCTGTCGCACTTCTTCGCCGGTGACGGCTACGGGCTGGAAGGCTTTGTCGGTTACACCTTCAATATCGACAAGCCGTTCCTCAAATCCGTCCAGCCTTACGTGGCGGCGGACTCGCTGCGGCTGAAGGGGGACGAGGCGTATCACGCCAACCACGTTTACCTCGGCGCGGGCACCACCATCGGTTACGGTCTGTCGGTGTATGTGGAGCGCACGCTGGCCAACAGCAGCGACAACGAGCCGGACTCCACCTGGATTACGGTGTTCTACGACTTCTGATTCTCACCTGCTTCAAGCCGGCGCCTGCGCCGGCTTTTTCACATGGTAATTGCGCCGCCCAGGGTCTCTCCAGAGGCGTTTCGCTCCGCCAGGTAGCGCGCCGGCGGTTTGCCTACCGCCTTTCTGAACATGGTGACGAAGCCGCTGGCGCTCTCGTAGCCCAGATCCAGCGCCACCGTCTGTACGCTCTCGCCCTGCGTCAGGCGCTGCAGCGCCAGCATCACGTGCAGCTGGCGCCGCCAGTGGCCGAAACTCATGCCCATCTGCTGTTGCAAGGTGCGGCTGAGGGAGCGCTCGCTCATGCCGATGCGCTGCGCCCACTGCCCGAGGGTGGATTTGTCCGCCGGGCTGCTCAGCATGCCTTCGGTCAACTGCCGAATGCGTGCGTCGTCGGACACCGGCAGATGCAGGTTCTCGATCGGCGCGGCCGCCAGCTGGTCCAGCAATACCGCCGTCAGGCGCCCCTCGGCGCCCTGTTCGTCGTAGAGCGGCTCGAAGGTGCTGGCCTGCAGCAGCAGCTCGCGCAGCAGCGGCGAGACCGACAGCGTGCAGCAGTTCTGCGGCAGACCGGCGGCGGCATGTTGATCGACGAACAGGCAGTAGGCCTCGGTGGAGCCGGCGCCCTGAGCGTTGTGCAACACGTTGCCCGGCATCCACAGCGCGCACTGCGGCGGCACCAGCCACAGCCCGTTTTCCACTTCGCAGCGGATCATGCCGCGTACCGTGTAGATCAGCTGCGCCTTCTGATGGCGGTGCGGCTCGACTTCCCAGTCCTGCTCGAGGGTCGAACCTTGCAGGGCAAACAGCGGGCGCGGCACCTGATCGATATCCAGACAGTGGCGGGGGATCTGTACTTTCATGAGAACAATTCTCAATTTGGCGGAATTGAAAAGTATTATGTCCTGATTGCGCAATGTGGTCTAGCGCCGGTGCCGATAAAGTAAGCGCCAGTCCTAAACCATTTCCTGAGGAAACTGATTATGTCATTGGATACCGCCGATTTTCCGCTGGTATGGATGCGCCAAAACGGGCGCGATACCCAGGCCGAACTGGCCGAATTCAGCGCGCTGCTGGCGCGCGCCGAACCCTTTGTCCTGATGACCGACCGCAGCGTCGGCGATGAAGAACAAGAACATGACCGCGATGCCCGCACCCAGGTCGCGCTGTGGAAGCGCGATAACCGCGAGGCGCTGAAGCTGTGGGTGAAAGGCATGATCATGCTGGAGCCGGACGACGCCAAACGCACGGCGGCGGAAGAATTCGCCGAATACGGCGCCAAGTTCTGGGGCTATCCGGTGCTGGTGGCCGCCGATGAAGCCGCAGGGCGGGTATTGGCGCAGACGTTATTGTTAAAATAAGGGGAATACCATGCACCAGCAACAGGTGATTGAACAGCTGCTGGCCTGGATCGAGCAGAGCCTGGATCAGCCGCTGACGCTGGACGATATTGCTGCCAAGTCCGGCTACTCCAAGTGGCATTTGCAGCGGATGTTCAAGCAACATACCGGCCATATTCTCGGCACTTACGCCCGCCGCAGAAGGCTGACCGCCGCCGCGCGCGAACTGCGCCTGACCGGCACCAGCGTGGCCTGCATCGCCGATACTTACCAGTTCGATTCGCAGCAGACCTTCACCCGTTGCTTCCGCAAACAGTTCGGTCTGCCGCCGGCCAGCTATCGCCGCAGCCAGGATTGGTCGAGCTACGGCCTGCAGCCGCCGCTGCGGCTGACCGAAACGCCGTTGCCGCAGGCCGACATCGTGACGTTGCCCGCCATGCAGCTGGTGGGCAACACCCAGCGCCGCAGCTTTACGCTGGGGCAGCTGGCGGCCTCCAAGTGCGAGCTGCGCCGCCACGCCTGGCGGCAGCTGCTGCAGCCGCAGGCGCTGCCGGAGGTGGTATATGGCCTCACCAGTCTGGAGGTCGACAGGCAACGCCGGGGTAATCCGCGCATGGCCTATACCGCCGCTCTGCCGGACGAAGGGGCGATGGGGGAGCGGGTGATTATCGAACAGGGGGAGTATGCCCGTTTCACCTATCAAGGGCAGGCGGAAGGGTTACAAAACTTTATCGTGCGGCTGTACGACACCGCGATGCCGCAGATGAACGCCGTCCGCCGGCCGGGGCAGGATATTGAGCGTTTCTACCCGGCGCAGGAGGGCAGCTGCCCGCTCGGCGGCGCGGCGATCCGCTGCGAATATCTGATCCCTATTCGGCGGGTGGAAGCGTTGGCCGCCGCCGGTTAGGCGGCGGTTCTCGCAAAAAATCGCCTTCGTGGCGCGTCAGGTTACAAAAAATTGCGATATTACATCGGTAATGGTTCACACTTTGATTGATGTGCACATATAATGCGCATCCGGTCAAATCCCCCCTGGTTTTTCAGGCCGCAGCGCCGTTGGCTGCCGGCTGAAATGCAATGGGGTAAAGTGGCCGTAGAAACCGATACCCATAATCGCCAGTGGCCTTGACCAACACGAAGATGAAAATGAGCATTCGCGCGTTATTAACCCTGTTTACGGCACTGGTTGCATTCAGCCAGGCTGCCTTCGCCGTCGTCTACCCGCTGCCGCCAAAAGACAGCCGTTTGGTGGGCGAGAATATCCAAATCACCGTACCGGAAGACAGCAAACTGCCGCTGGAAAGCTTCGCCGCCCAGTATCAGATGGGGCTGAGCAACATGCTGGAGGCCAACCCGGGCGTGGATCCGTTCCTGCCGAAGGCCGGCAGCACCCTGACCATCCCGCAGCAGCTGATCCTGCCGGACGCGCCGCGTGAAGGCATCATCATCAACAGCGCCGAGATGCGTCTGTACTACTACCCGAAAGGGTCCAACACCGTGGTGGTGCTGCCGATCGGTATCGGCCAGCTGGGTAAAGACACCCCGCTGAACTGGACTACAACAGTACAGCGCAAGAAAGACGGCCCGACCTGGACGCCGACCGCCAAGATGCGCGCCGAATATGCGGCCGACGGTGAAATCCTGCCTGCGGTGTTCCCGGCCGGCCCGGATAACCCGATGGGGCTGTATGCGCTGTATGTTGGCCGCCTGTATGCCATTCACGGCACCAACGCCAACTTCGGCATCGGCCTGCGCGTGAGCCACGGCTGCGTGCGTCTGCGCGCCGACGACATCAAATACCTGTTCGAGAAAGTGCCGGTCGGCACCCGCGTGCAGTTCATCAACGAACCGATGAAAGCCACCGTCGAACCGGACGGCTCGCGCTACGTGGAAGTGCACAACCCGCTGTCGGCCAACGAAGAGCAGCTGCAATCGAAAGATCCGGTGCCGCTGACCATTTCCGCGCCGGTCGGCAAAGTGCTGATGGACGCCGGCGTCAACCAGAGCGAAGTGGACGCGGCGATCAAGGCCCGTTCCGGTATGCCGGTGAAAGTGAACTGATTGCCTCGGGCTTCAGTGAACGCGATAAAAAGACGCCTGCGGGCGTCTTTTTTTGTGTCTGTTGAACCTTTATCTCTGCCGAGAGGGTTAATTTATTTTTTTCCCACCATCGTCTGTAAAGCGAAAAGCGCCGACTCATATTGCTCTTTATTGACCCGTTCAAGGTACCTGTTATCAATCGCGTCGGCGATTGGGCGGCTGGCTTCGAACAGCGCCTGTCCCGCAGGCGTCAGGTAAATAAATCGGCGGCGCTTGTCCTGCTCGCCCGCTTCACGCTTTAACAGACCTTTCCCTTCCATTCGGCTGAGTAATTCAGCCAGCGCGGCTTTACTGCTGATTGCCGCCTCCATTAACTCGACTTGCTCAATACCCGGAGTTTCTGAAACGGTGGCCAGAATGGAATATTGCTGTTTACTGAGTTCAGGGAGCGATTTCTGCCATTGCGAACTATGATCCTGAAGCAACTCGCGGATGAGATGGAAAAAAGTATTGGCCAGCGTTCTGTTCATACGTTTATTCCTTAAGAGGAAAAAAGCGAGCAATAATATCAATATAGCAAAACTGACCGCTAAGAGATACTTGCCCTGATAGGTCGTTCGCTTACGAACGGTTACATCTTGACCGCTTGTTTTATCCCGATCCCAGGGCTAGATTTGACATATTGTTCGTATACGAACTTTGTCGAGGTAGGCATGAGATTAACGATCGCGATGACGGGCGCTACCGGGGCACCGCTCGGTACGGCGCTTCTCCAGGCCCTGAAAGATATCGAAGGTATAGAGACGCATTTGATCTTGAGCCGGTGGGCCAAAAAGACCATTGAACTTGAAACAAAGCACAGCGTACGTGACGTGATGGCGATGGCTGATGTCACACACAGTGCGGCCGACCAGGCCGCCACGATCTCCTCGGGTTCATTTCGCATGGATGGCATGATCATTATTCCCTGCAGCATGAAAACGTTGGCGGGAATTCGCGCGGGTTATGCCGAGGGGCTTATTGGCCGAGCGGCGGATGTCATGATTAAAGAAGGGCGGAAGCTGGTGTTGGTTCCAAGGGAAACGCCGCTGAGCGCCATCCATCTGGAAAATATGCTGGCGCTCTCGAAGCTGGGCGTTTCATTGGTCCCCCCGATGCCCGCTTATTATAACCATCCCACTCATATTGATGACGTCACCGATCATATTGTCGCACGGGTTCTGGACCAGTTTGGCCTTGATTACAGCCGGGCAAAACGCTGGGCTGGATTAAAAAAAGAGGTTTACAGTCAGGAGGGTTAAATATGGCTTATGACGATCTTCGAAGTTATTTGGCGGCATTGGATAAGGCCGGGCAATTACTTGACATTGCCGAGGAGGTGCAGGCGGAACCGGATATCGCCGCGGCGGCCAACGCCACCGGAAGAATCGGTGAGGGCGCCCCCGCCATTGCATTCAGGAACATTAAAGGCTTTGAACATGCGCATGTGGTGATGAACACCCTCGGCTCATGGCAGAATCACGCCATCGCGCTGGGCCTGCCGCCGACCACGCCGGTGAAACAGCAAATCGATGAGTATATTCGCCGCTGGGATCATTTCCCTGTCTCTGCAGAGCGCCGCGATAATCCTCCCTGGGCGCAGAATGAGGTCAACGGCGAGGAGATTAATCTGTTTGAAATCCTGCCGTTGTTTCGCCTAAACGACGGCGACGGCGGTTTTTACCTGGATAAGGCCTGCATCGTTTCCCGTGATCCTGAAGATCCCGTTCATTTCGGCAAGCAAAACGTCGGCATTTACCGTATGGAGGTGAAGGGCAAACGCAAGCTGGGTTTGCAACCGGTGCCGATGCATGATATCGCGCTGCATCTGCATAAAGCCGAAGAGCGCGGAGAGGATCTGCCGATTGCCATTACGCTGGGCAACGATCCCATCATTACGCTGATGGGGGCGACGCCGTTGAAATACGATCAGTCGGAGTATGAGATGGCCGGCGCCCTGCGCGAAAGCCCCTATCCGATAGCGACGGCCCCTTTGACCGGCTTCGATGTGCCGTGGGGGTCTGAAGTGATCATCGAAGGGGTGATTGAAGGCCGCAAGCGCGAGATTGAAGGCCCGTTCGGCGAATTTACGGGCCATTATTCCGGCGGCCGCAACATGACGGTGGTGCGTATCGATAAGGTTTCTTACCGAACACGGCCGATTTTTGAATCCCTGTATCTGGGCATGCCCTGGACAGAAATCGACTATCTGATGGGGCCAGCCACCTGCGTGCCGTTGTATCAGCAGCTGAAAGCCGAGTTTCCGGAAGTGCAGGCGGTCAATGCGATGTATACCCACGGGCTGCTCGTCATCATTTCCACCAAAAAGCGTTACGGCGGCTTCGCGCGCGCGGTGGGGATGCGGGCAATGACCACGCCGCACGGATTGGGCTATGTGAAAATGGTGATCATGGTCGATGAGGATGTCGATCCCTTCAATCTGCCGCAGGTCATGTGGGCGCTGTCCGCCAAGGTCAACCCGGCCGGCGATCTGGTGCAATTGCCGAACATGTCCGTGCTGGAACTGGATCCCGGCTCCAGCCCTGCGGGGATTACCGACAAATTGATCATCGACGCGACAACGCCGGTTGCTCCGGATGCGCGTGGCCACTACAGTCAGCCGGTCAAGGATTTACCTGAGACCGCCCTGTGGGTGGATAAATTAACCGCCATGTTGGCTAACCGTCCCTAAGGAGCTCCTATGATTTGTCCTCGTTGTGCCGATAAACAGATAGACGTCATGGCGCATTCACCGGTCAAGGGCGTATGGACGGTATACCAGTGCCAGCACTGTCTTTATACCTGGCGGAATACCGAACCCGCCCGCAGAACGGAACGGGAGCATTATCCGCCTGAGTTTCGCATGACTCAGCAGGATATCGATAATGCGCCGGAAGTGCCGGCCATTCCTCCTCTTTTGACGAAATGAACCCAAAGACGGGCAAGAGCCCGTCTTTAGATGGAAATCGCAATGATGAATAACGAAGACGTCGTTTTGCTCGATGCCGCCTGGCAGCCTTGCGGAACGATGCCGAAAAATCAGGTGCACACGCACCATACGCCGCTGCATTTGGCCTTTTCATGCTATCTCTTTACCCCAGAGGGCAACGTGCTGGCCACAAGACGTGCGTTGAGTAAAACCGCCTGGCCGGGGGTTTGGACCAATTCCTTTTGCGGCCATCCCTTGCCGCAAGAGGCGCTGGCACAGGCGGTGATGCGCCGTGCCCAGGTTGAACTGGGCACGGAGGTGGAGCAGATAACGCTGCTGAGCGAAGCTTTCAGCTATCAGGCTACCGATGCGTCCGGCGTAATGGAAAATGAAGTTTGCCCGGTATTTGCCGCGCAAATAAAAGGCGCGCTCCATCGCAATCCGGATGAGGTCGCGGATTATGCCTGGGTCGAGCTCAACCATTTAATGGCGGCGGTAAAATTAACGCCTTTCGGTTTTAGCCCGTGGATGGTTTCGCAATTAAATACCGACGCGATAGCGGCAGGTTTGAAAGAATACCTGGATGCGATAATGATCAAGCGTTCAGCGGGCGGCGTAGGGGGAGGGCGGCAATAAAATAAATAGCCACCGCGGGGGTGACTATCTATTCGTGCTTACAGGCTGCCGCCGACCGAGGTTGAGGTGGAGCCGATAGTTTCGCGGAAATGTTTTGCGTAGTCCGCCACTTCCTGCTGCGTATGGGTCAGGCCATACAGCCCCAGCCCCACACCGCCTGCGACGCCGCCGATGATGGTACCGACCAGTTGGCCGACGGCGCCGGCAATAAAGCCGCCGGCCCCTGCGGATTTGCCTGCAATCAGCGCGCCGGTCATAGCGCCGTCCAGCAACCCATCCCAGGCCGCGTTCAGATCGCCACCGCTAATGTACTGCTCTTCATATTGACTAAGTACTTTCATATACAATCCTTATAAATAAAAGGGTGACTTAGTGGGGTTAATTAATACCGAGAATAACGCTGTGGCGCTATTCCACTTTAAAAATATAACAGCTGATAATCTGTTGGCAATAATATATCCAATGAGGAATATTGTTTGGTTATATATGCGACTATTTATTTTCTGTCGATATTTTTATGACAGGGGTTGAGAATATTCTTGGTTAAAAAAGGCGATATCACTGGAAATCCCATCATGCCCTTATTGCGGACGGGCTGCGGCGATTTCTTCTTGTCGTTGCCGTGGGCCCGCTGTGGCTGTCACTATTTTCACATTTCAGGCTCTGCTACCCGTTAGGCGAGTGCGTCCGCCCTGTGATTATTCCATTAAAAACTATATCTAATTAATGGGTTATATCTCCACGCTCGCCTCCCGTCATTGAAAGAATTCTCGCAAAAAATCCACACTGTGAAAATAAGATCACACAAGCGTAACAAAAGGTAAACAAACCCCTCCTATATTGGCTGCTTCGCTTTTGGGAGGGAGTGTCATGCGTAACTGGAACGAACCGAAAAAAAACAAAGCGCACATCGAGCTGATCCCGATGATCGACGTGATGATGTTTTTATTGGTGTTTTTCGTCTTGATTAGCCTGAACGTCATTCCGGCGCTCGGGTTGAAAACGCAGCTGCCGTCCGCTGGCAGCGCGCAGCAGCTGAAACCGCAGAAGAAAGCGATCGTCACGCTGGGGGCCGACGAACAGCTGCAGCTGGATGGCCAGCCGATCGCGCTCGACGCGTTGGTCAACACGCTGAAGCAACAGCAGCAGGCCAACCAGACCACCACCATCATCGTCAACAGCGACAAGGGCGTGGCGGTCGAGCGGCTGGTGGCGGTCATGGACAACCTGCGCCAGGGCGGTTTCCTCTCCGTCTCCATCGCGACACGGAAGCTGTGACATGTATCTGCTCTATCGCTCACGTCATCTTTTCAGCTGGCTGCCGGCGCTGATTGTCGCCGGTTGCCTGCTGTTCGCCAGCCAGCAGGCGGCGCTGAAGATCCAGCCGCGCTACGACGAAACCGCCATCGAACTGGCGCTGGTGGAGCCTGAACCGGCGCCGGAACCCCAACCGGAAACGCCGCCGGAACCCCAGCCCGAACCGCCGCTGCCCGAGCCGGAGCCGATCCCCGAACCGGTGGTGCCGGCGCCGGAACCGATCGTGGAAGCCAAGCCGGTGCCGAAACCGCAGCCGAAGCCCAAACCCAAACCGGTGAAGGAGAAAGCCAAACCGGTAGAGAAGCCTAAAGCGACGCCGGCGCCTGCCGCCCCGCGCGCGCTGGTCAGCAAACCGGCGGCGCAGCCCGCACCGGCCGCCCCGGCGGCGCCGAAAGTGAACGCGCAGGCGATTGAAAACGGCTATCTGCTGGCCTTGCGCCGCGAGCTGGAACAGCGCAAGCGCTACCCGAGCGGGCGCCAGGCCTCGCTTGAGCGCCCGCAGGGCAACGTCGAAGTGTGGCTGGAGGTCGATCGCAGCGGGCGGGTGCTCTCTTCCGGCATCGCCAACAAAGCCGCCAGCATGCTGCTGAACCGCGCGGCGATGAGCAGCCTGCAAAGCATCAGTTCAGTGAAGCCGTTCCCGAGCGAGGCGTTCGCCGGGCAAACAACCAAAAGATTTACCGCAACGTTCAATTATCAGGCGCCTTAGCGCAAGGGTTAATCGTTTGATTTTTATGGGATGCACACAATGAAATCGTTTAATCGTTCTGGGATCTATCTGGCGGTGATGTCGGCGATGCTGCCGGGCGCCGCGCTGGCGGCCGACGCCACCGATGTCGGTACCATCAGCGTCAAGGGGCAGTCGCTCGGCGGCGGCATGATGGTGCAGGATGACAGCGCCAAGGCGCGTTCTACCGTCACCAAAGAGGCGATGGACAAAATGCCGTCGGCGGCCAACGCCATCGACAAGCTGAAATACACGCCGGGCCTGAACGTCAACAGCAACGACGCCAGCGGCCTGAGCGGCGTGGACTACACCATGCGCGGCATGAACTCGGATCAGATCGGCCTGTCGATGGACGGCATTCCGATCAACGACTCCGGCAACTACGCGGTGTACCCGAACCTGCTGGGCGACGCGGAAAACCTGGAGGAGGTGTTCGTCACCCAAGGGTCTTCCGAAGCGGACGGCCCGCACATCGGCTCCAGCGGCGGCAACATCGGCCTGGTGACGCGCCGCCCGGCGAAAGACTTCGGCGGTTTCGTCAAGCAGACGCTGGGCAGCAACAGCCTGAGCAAAACCTTCGCCCGCCTGGACACCGGCGAGTACAACGGCTTCAGCAACTGGCTCTCCTATTCACACACCGAAGCGAAGAAGTGGCGCGGCGAAGGGCGACTGTACTCCGACAAGTTCGAGATGAACTCGCTGTATGAAGACGGCAACGGCAACAGCAGCAATCTGGTGATGAAGTACAACCGCCAGAACAACACCAACTACAACACCCTGAGCAAGGCGCAGTTCCAAAACGACGGCCGTGATACCGACTACGCCACCACGCCGGAGTACAACAACAAAGGGCAGTTGAACAAGTATTACAAGATTGAACGCAACCCGTTCGAAAACTTCACGCTGTCGTTCACCCAGAAGCTGCAGCTGCGCGATAACCTGTCGCTGACCCTGCAGCCGTATTACTACTGGGGCAACGGCGGCAGCTTCAACGGCCAGACGGCGTCGGTGTTGTCCAACACCTCCAGCAAGGCCGGGCAGTACGATCTCAGCAACCTGAAATCCAACACCTACTACCGCCCATCGTGGACCCAAACCTGGCGGCCGGGCATCACCACCAAGCTGAAGTGGGACATCAACGAGCAGCACAGCCTGGACGTCGGCTACTGGTATGAGCGCGCACGTCAGCTGCAGACTCAGCCGTTCATCAGCATCAAGGGCGACGGCAACCCGTCGCAGATTTGGGGCCAGCCGGGCGGATCCGATCAGGTGAAGGACGCCAACGGCAACACCGTTCAGGGGCGCAACCAGTACACCATCACCCCGGCGCAGAAGGTGTGGCTGCAGGACACCTGGTTCGCCACGCCGGACTGGACCTTCGTCGGCGGCCTGGCCTATCAGTACGTGGAGCGCAAAGGGGACAACCGCGGCAGCCTGTACAACGTGCCGGAGAAGCGCAAAGCCACCTATCATGAATTCCTGCCGAACTTCAGCGCCAGCTATAAGGTGAATCAGGAAAACCAGGTGTTCTACAACCTGACGCGCAACATGCGCACGCCGCCAAACTACGTGCTGTACAACGTCGGCGACTCGCTCAGCACCAAGCCGGAACTGAGCTGGAACCACGAACTGGGTTGGCGTTTCCAGCAGGAAGACATGCTGCTGAGCGCCACGCTGTTTTACATGCGCTACAGCGATCGCCAAATCTCCACCACCAACTCGGCCGGCGACTACGAGATGATGAACATCGGCAACGTGGAGAACAAAGGGCTGGAGCTGGAGTGGAGCGGCCAACTGCCGCATAACTTCAACTACTACACCTCTTATACCTACACCGAGTCGAAGCAGAAGAGCGACATTGTCAGCAACGGCGGGCTGCCGCTGCCGACCTCCGGCAAAGAGGTGCCGAACGTGCCGAAAAATCTGCTGAACATGACGCTGGGTTATGACGACGGGCTGTATTACGGCAGCGTCAGCGGCAAGTACGTCAGTTCGTTCTACGGCGATCTGACCAACGACGAGAAGATCGGCGGCCGCACGGTGTTCGATCTGGCGGCGGGGGTGCATCTGCCGGTGGACAAGAAAATCGTCAAAAGCGCTGCGCTGCGCTTTGGCATCAGCAACCTGTTTGACAAGGAATACCTGACCTCGGTGCGCACCACCACCTTCAACGCGGCACCTTACGGCGGCGTGAAAGCCAGCACGCCGTATTACAACGTCGGCGAAGAACGCACCTTCAGCGTCTCGCTGGAAGCCACCTTTTAACTGAATACCCCGCCGCCTGCCGGGCGGCGGGAAAGAGGAGCCCTGTATGGACGCCAATCTGTTGCACGACATTATTTTCTACGTGATGTACGCCGCGCTGGCGATCGCGCTGGTGATCATCATCGAACGCACGCTGTACTTCGCCTATACCCAGCGCCAGGCGCGCCGGCTGGAGCAGGCGCTGACGCCGGACGTACGCCGCGCCGCCGATCTGCCGGACGAGCTGACCCAGCGTAACAGCCTGCCGATGGCGGTGATCGCGCCGGTATTGGCGCAGAAGCACCGCGCCGGCGACCGCGAGGCGATCGGCGATCTGATCGACGCCCAGTACCTGCTGAGCAAGCCACCGATGGCGCGCGGCCTGTGGCTGCTGGAAACCGTAGTCACCGCCGCGCCGCTGCTGGGGCTGCTGGGCACCGTGATGGGGATCATCGAAACCTTCAAGGCGCTGGCCGCCTCGGGGGTGTCCGAGCCGAGCCTGGTGTCGGCCGGGATGGGCACCGCGCTGTACGCCACCGGCCTCGGCATCGCCATCGCGCTGTTGTGCCTGGTGGCCAATAACTTCCTGCAGAGCCGCATGGAGCGCATCAACGAACTGCTGAAGGTGCTGTTGATCCGCGCCGGCCAACCGGCCAGCCGCCCGGAGAGCGGCAGCGGCGAACAATGGGTTGACAGCGGAGCGCCGCGCTATGCCTAATGGCCATCCAGTACGGCGGCCGCTCGGCCGCCTTTATACGGCATTGTGGGGCGGTTGTTTGTTGATGTTGAGCCAGAGCGCTGCGGCGCGTTTTGCGATTCCCGGCTACGAGCTGGTGTACACCGCGCCGGTGGAAACCGCGCTGCAGGCCGACGACCTGCGCAACACCGCCGAGGTGTGGCGCGAGATGTTCGACGCGGCGAAAACCCGCATCGATCTGGGGCAGTTTTATGTGGCGAATCAGGACGGTTCGCTGCTGGATGGCGTGCTGCAGCACCTGAAGGCGGCCGGCGAACGCGGGGTGAAAATCCGCTTTTTGGTGGAAGATAAGGGCATTCGCATTTCTACCGCCGAGACGCTGGAACAGCTGAAGGCGATCCCCAATCTGGAGCTGCGCATCATTCCTTACCAGAAGCTGAGCGGCGGCATCCTGCACGCCAAATATCTGCTGGTGGACGGCGAGCAGGCGTTCGTCGGCAGCCAGAACTTCGACTGGCGCGCGTTGGAGCACATTCACGAAACCGGGCTGCGCATCAGCGACGCCAAGGTGGTGGGGCAGATCCAGGCGATCTTCGAACAGGACTGGCAGGCGCAGGCGCTGCTGGCGCAGGATAAACCGGTGCCGCCGCTGCCCGATTCGCCGATGACGGCGCCGACGCAGGGCAACTATCTGGTGGCCAGCCCGCGCGCCTACAACCCGGCGGGGGTGATTGACTCGCAGGCCGAGCTGCCGCGCTTGCTGGCCGGCGCCAAGCGGCGGGTGCGGGTGCAGGTGATGGATTACGCGCCGCTGTCGTTCGGCCCCGAACGCAGCCGCCCCTTCTACGCGGTGATCGACAACGCGCTGCGCAGCGCGGCGGCGCGCGGGGTGCAGATCGAGCTGATGGTGGCCAACTGGAACACCAAAAAGCCGGATATCGCCTGGCTGAAGAGCCTGGCGCTGGTGCCGAACGTGCAGATCAAAGTGGTGACCATACCACCGGCCAGCAGCGGCTTCATTCCGTTTGCCCGCGTGATCCACAGTAAGCTGATGACCATCGACGATGAGATTGCCTGGATGGGCACCAGCAACTGGACCGGCGGCTATCTGGACAACTCGCGCAATCTGGAGCTGGTGATGCACAGTGCGGCGATGAGCGGGCGGTTGGACAAGCTGTACCAACAGCTGTGGAACAGCGTCTACGCCGAACCGTTGCGGCTGGATTACGACTACCCGACGCCCAAGCCGGGCGGCGAATCCTGATAGGCAGGGCGCGGTTAATCCCCGCGCCCTGTGTTTTTACCGTCGCCAGCCGGCCTGCTCCAGCGCCGTCACCAGCTGCTCGGCGCTCAACCCTTCCGCCCGGTGGCCGTTGCCGCTGACGGTATTGGCCGCCAGCAACGCATTCACGATCGCTTCCTCCACCGCTTCCGCCGCTGCGGCGAACAGCGCCGAAATGTAGTCGTTGTTCACCATGCGCAGCGGCGTGGTGAAGGCGCCTTTGTTGGCGTAGTCGGCGGGCGGCAGGCCGTCGTTGCCGGTGGCGAAGGCGATGAAAATGTCGCCGCTCGAGTCCTCGGTGCCGCCGCCGGTGCGGGCGATGCCGATGCTGGCGCGCTGCGCCAGCCGCGCACACTGGTGCGGCAGCAGCGGCGCGTCGGTCGCCAGCGCCACCACGATGGAGCCCATGCCGGGATGCGGCAACTGCGGCGTGAACGGCGAGGGGAGATGCCCCAGATGCCGGCCTACCGGGTAACCGCCGACCAGCAATGATTCGCGCTTGCCGTGGTTGGCCTGCACGATGGCGCCCACCGTCCAGCCGCCCTGATCGGCGGGCAAGCGGCGCGACGCGGTGCCGCTGCCGCCTTTGAATTCATGGCAGATCATGCCGCTGCCGCCGCCGACCGCGCCTTCCTGCGGCAAGCCGCCCCGGGCCGCCTGCTGCGCCTGGCGCACGTGCTCGGCCTTGACGTGAAAGCCGTTGATGTCGTTGAGCAGGCCGTCGAAGGTTTCCATCACCACCGGCATATTCCAATACACCGCGTTGTCGCCCGCGGGCAGCGTTTCACGCTCCAGCGCGATCAGCGCATCGCGCACCACGCCCACGCTGTGGGTGTTGGTGAAGGCGATCGGGCTGGTCAGCAGGCCCGCTTCGCGCACCCATTCCAGGCCGGTGGCGTCGCCGTTGCCGTTCAGCACGTGCACGCCGGCAAAGCAGGGGGCGTGGCGGGCGGAGCCGGGGCGCGGTTCGATCACCGTCACGCCGGTGCGCACGCTGCGCCCGTCCGCCAAATCGGCATGAATGCTGGCATGGCCAACGCGCACGCCGGGCACGTCGGTGATGGCGTTAAGCGGGCCGGGCGTGCCCTGTCCGATGATAATGCCCAGATCCTGAGCGCGCTGCGTCATGGTTATTCTCCTTCTATTGAGGGGGCGGCGAGGGGCGCCGTCTGGCGGCCGCGCAGATGGTTCAGCGCCAGCCCGAAGCCGATAATGCCGGCAATGATAATAAAGTCTTTCAGGCTGCTGGCGATCAAAATCGTCCACAGTACGTACAGGCAGCACAGCAGCGCCACCACCACCGGCAGCGGCCACAGCGGCATCAGGTACGGGTGGTGGAAGTGGCGGCGACGGCGGCTGATCAGCGCCGCCACCGCCATGATGATGTACACCAGCAGCAGCAGGATCACGTTGAACGAGGTCAGCGATTCGAGATCGGAGCAAAACGCCAGCAGCGCCGACGGCACGCCGAACAGCAGGGTGGCGATCCAGGGGGTGCCGAAGCGCGGGTGGATGATTTTCAGCACCCGGTTAAACGTCGGCAGCCAGAAGCCATCGCGCCCGCTGGCGAACATCATGCGGCTGAACTGCGCCACGATGGCGATGATGGCGTTGAACACCGACAGATAAATCGCGCCGCTTACCACCCGCGCCAGCGTCGGGCCGCCGAGCTGGGTGACCACGTAGCCGACCGGATCGGCCTGTTTGGCCATCTCGGTCAGCGACGGCGAGCCGATCAGCAGGGCGGTGAACGGCACCAGCTCCACCAGCACCACGATGACCAGCGTCAGTATGATCGCGATCGCCATCGGTCTGCCCTGTTCGCGCATGTCTTCCGCCATGTACACCGCCGCGCCGTAGCCGTTGTAGGAGAACAGCGCGACCCCGACCATGGCGACGATCAGCGGCAGCGACACCGGCGCCAGGCTGCCCTGCGCGTCCAGCATCACCGGCGCGGTGAGGATCTCCGTGCTCTGATGCGGATGGCTGAAGCCGAGCCAGGCGATCAGCGCCAGCACCGCCACTTCCACCACCAGAAAGGCGCCGGTCAGCAGGGCGTTGGCCTTGATGTTGAAAATGGCGCAGATGCCGCCGACCAGCACGGTGAGCATGCCGGCGGTCGAGGCGTCGAACTGAGTGCCCAGCGCGGTGTTCAGGTAGGGTACCGCGCCGGTGGCCAGCACCGCCGGCACGAACAGCGAGGCGCTGAGGATAAACAGGTAGGTCTGCAACCCGCACAGGGTGCCGAACAGGCGCTTGATGATGCTGTACTCACCGCCGGCGCTGGGGTGTGCGGCGCCGAGCTCGGCATAGCACAGCGCGATGGCGGCGGCGACGCAGGCGGCGATCAGAAACGACAGAAAGGCGCCGCTGCCGGCGCTGGCGATCGCCAGCGGGGCGATGACGAAGATCGAACTGGCCGGCGTCACGCCGGACGCGGTGATCATCACCACGTCGAGGACGCTGAGATTGCCTTTGAAGGTGTGTTCAGGGGCGGACTCTTTCATGGGATAACGACTCCATTAACGTGTGAGTGAATTATTGTTTTGCTGCACAGGCTGTACGCAGGAATCAAATGGAGCGCGCGGAAATGCCGGGGAGCGTTGCTCCCCGGAAGTTTATTGTTCTTATGTGTTACCCCTGTCCCGACGGGAAGCTGAAGCTGGCGCGCCGGCCATCGCCGGAGGCCGGCCAGCGCTGGGTCACGGTCTTGCGTTTGGTGTAGAACCTGACGGCGTCCGGGCCGTAGGCGTGCAGATCGCCGAACAGCGAGCGCTTCCAGCCGCCGAACGAGTGGTAGGCCACCGGCACCGGCAGCGCAACGTTGATCCCCACCATGCCGACCTGAATGCGGCTGGAGAAATAGCGCGCCGCTTCGCCGTCGCGGGTGAACAGACAGGTGCCGTTGCCGTATTCGTGGGCGTCGATCAAGGCCATCGCCTCCGGCAGCGACGCCGCGCGCACCACGCCGAGCACCGGGCCGAAGATCTCCTCCTGATAGATGCGCATGCCGGGCGTCACGCGATCGAACAGCGTCGGGCCGAGGAAATACCCCTGGCTGGGGCGGCCGTCTGCGCCGATCACGCTCAGTTCGCGGCCGTCCACCAGCAGCTCGGCGCCTTCGGCCACGCCCTGATCGATATAGCCTTTTACCTTCTGATAATGCTGTTGGGTCACCAGCGGCCCCATGTCGTTGCGGTTGTCGCTGCCGGGGCCGACGCGCATGGCGGCCATCTGTTGCCGCAGCCCGGCGATCAGCGCTTCGGCGGTGCCGTCGCCCACCGCCACCACCAGCGGGATGGCCATGCAACGCTGGCCGCAGGAGCCGAAGGCGGCGCCCATCAGCGCGCCGACCGCGCCGGGGATATCGGCGTCCGGCAGCACCACCGCGTGGTTCTTGGCGCCGCCCAGCGCCTGCACCCGTTTGTTCTGCCCGCAGCCGGTGTGATAGATGTGCTCCGCCACCGGCGTCGAACCGACGAAGCTGATCGCTTTGACGCGCCCGTCATGCAGCAGCGTCTCCACCGCTTCGCGATCGCCGTTGACCACGTTGAGCACCCCGGGCGGCAGCCCGGCTTCCGCCGCCAGCCGTGCGATATACAGCGCGGCGGAAGGCACGCGCTCGGAAGGCTTCAGCACGAAAGTGTTGCCGCACGCCACCGCCATCGGCCACATCCACAGCGGCACCATCGCCGGGAAGTTGAACGGCGTGATGCCCGCCACCACCCCCAGCGGTTGAAACTCGCTCCAGCTGTCGATGCCCGGACCGGCCTCTTTGCTGTGTTCGCCCTTCAGCAGTTCCGGCACATAGCCGGCATATTCGATATTCTCGATGCCGCGCTGCAGTTCGCCCAGGGCGTCGCTGAGCACCTTGCCGTGCTCGGCGGTGATCAGTTGGCAGATGGCGTCGGCGTGCTGCTCCAGCAGATCCTTGAGCTTCATCATGATGCGCGCGCGCTTCAGCGGCGGGGTGTCGCGCCAGGCGGGATAGGCCTGTTCGGCGGCGGCGATGGCGCGCTCCACCGTGGCGCGGTCGGCCAGCTGCACCTCCTGCGCCGATTGGCCGGTGGCCGGGTCGTAAACCGGCTGGCTGCGTTCGCCGCCGGCGGCGGGCTCGCCGTTGATCCAATGGGTAATGGTCATGGTTCTCTCCTTATTCGGTGGCGTTGAGGGCGTCGCCCACGGCGTTGATCAGCGCATCGATCTGCGCTTCGCTGCTGATGAACGGCGGCGCCAGCTGCAGGGTGTCGCCGCCGTAGCGCACGTAAAATCCGCTTTCCCAGCAGCGCATCGCCGCCTCGAAGGGGCGCCGTGCCGGTTCGCCCGGCCGCGCCGCCAGCGTAATGCCGGCCGCCAGGCCGATGTTGCGAATGTCGGCGACGTGTTTGGCTCCCTGCAGGCTGTGCACCGCGCGCTCGAAGTAGGGCGCCAGCGCCTGTACGCGCTCCACCATCTGTTCGCGCTGCAGGATGTCCAGCGTCGCCAGCGCGACCGCGCAGCTGACCGGGTGGGCGGAGTAGGTGTAGCCGTGCGGGAATTCGAGCTGGTAGTCCGGCTCGCCGCCGTTCATGAAGGTGTGGTAGATCTCCGGCCGCACCACCACCGCGCCCATCGGCTGCGCGCCGTTGGTCACCTGTTTGGCGATGTTCATGATGTCCGGCGTGACGCCGAACGCCTCGGCGCCGGTCATCGCGCCGCAGCGGCCGAAGGCGGTGATCACTTCGTCGAAGATCAGCAGGATGTCATGCTGAGTACAGATTTCGCGCAGGCGCTGCAGGTAGCCGACCGGCGGCACGATCACCCCGGCGGAGCCGGAGAAGGGTTCGACGATCACCGCGGCGATCGTTGAGGCGTCGCGCAGCGCGATGATGCGGTTGAGCTCTTCCGCCAGCTCTGCCCCCTGTTGCGGCATGCCGCGCGAAAAGGCGTTGCCGGCCAGCAGAGTGTGCGGCAGGTGGTCCGCTTCGGCGCCGGCGCCGAACGTCTTGCGATTGCCGGCAATGCCGCCGACCGAGATACCGCCGAAGTTAACGCCGTGATAGCCCTTTTCCCGGCCGATAAAGCAGGTTTTGCCCGCCTGGCCTTTGGCGCGCCAGTAAGCGCGCGCCATTTTCAGCGAGGTGTCCGCCGCTTCCGATCCGGAGCCGGTGAAGAACACGTAATCCAGCCCCGCCGGCGTCAGTGCCTTGATCTTGTTGGCCAGTTCGAACGACAGCGGGTGGCCGAACTGAAACGCCGGCGAGTAATCCAGCGTCGCCAGCTGGCGCTGGGCGGCGTCGGTGATTTCCTGCCGGCCGTGCCCCAATCCGCAACACCATAATCCGGACAGGCCGTCGAAAATCTTTCTGCCGTCATGGCTGGTGTAATACGCCCCCGCGGCTTGAGTAATGATGCGCGGCTGCGCTTTAAAATTACGGTTACCGGTAAAAGGCATCCAATGGGCCTCTAACCCTTCGGCATCGAGACTATTTAGCGGGTGATTTTCAGCGGCCATGTTTTCCTCCGAACAGGAAAATAAGAGCGATTAATGAAATAAACCGAGTTGTTAACGAATTGTTGTGCGAAATTGACTATGTACCGCTTGTTCTCTACTGTGAATAATCATATGTCGAAACTTACTTAAGGTTTTATGCAAGTAAAAAAGCGCGCGCTGTTAGGGCAATTGTCGGATATGGATCTGCGTTTGCTGCGGGTATTCAAGGCCGTGGTCGACTGCGGCGGCATGAGCGCCGCCGAACTGGAGCTGAACATCAGCCTGTCGACCATCAGCAAGCACATCAAGGATCTGGAGCAGCGGCTGGGCCTGACGCTGTGCCAGCGCGGGCGCGAGGGCTTTGCGGTCACCGACGAGGGGCTGCTTATCTACCAGGAAACGGTCAACCTGCTGGCGGCCACCGAGGCGTTCCGGCGCGGGGTGGACGAGGTGCACCAGCGCATGGGCGGGCAGCTGCACGTGGCGATATTCGATCATACGGTCAGCAATCCGCAGGCGCAGATCGGCCGGGCCATCGCATTATTCAGCGAGCGTGCGCCGGAGGTTTCTTTGCAAATGTACGTGGAGCCGATTAATACCATTGAACGCGGCGTCATTGACGGGCAATTTCAGGTTGGCGTTATTCCCATGCACCGCAGCGCGGAAAGTTTATCTTATCATTCGTTATTCAGTGAGAGGATGTTCTTATATTGCGGCGCGCAGCATGAATTATTTTCCGCCCCCCATGAAACATTAAATTGGGATCTGCTGCACAATTATGCCTTCGCCGGATTAGGCTACCATTCGCCGAATATGGAACTGAGCCTGCAGCAACATTTGCATCGCAAGGCGACGGGGTTCGCGCAGGAGTCGATCGCCACGCTGATCCTGTCCGGCAAATACGTCGGCTTTTTGCCGGATCACTACGCGGCGTTTTTCGTGGCGCAGAATATGATGCGGGCGATCAAACCGGCGCTGTTCCGCTATCACTGCGAATACTCCAGCGTGCTGCGCCGCTCGCCGGTGCCGCAGCGGGTGGTGAAGCTGTTCCATGAGTGCCTGCTGGCGGCCCACGGAACAGCGTGACGCTTACTGCTCTTTCTTCTTGCCGAAGATTCTGATCAGCGCGCCGACCAGGATGCCGACCGCGATGCCGGCGAAGATCCAGCCGATGATGCCCATTTCCTTAACTCCTGCTAGTGCGTTGATCTGATTATACCCGTCATACTTGAAACTGCATCTGTGTTGGCTGCGAGTGCGTACGCCAGTCACTGACTTGAGTAAGCTCCTGGCGAGCCACCTCTTGCCGCCGGGATGCCGCTCCAACTCTTTAGGGTAGAAATAATCATTCGACGCGAAACGCCTCTTCGATCATCCGTTGCCGCTGTGCCGGCGCATAGTCGATCCAGGAATTCTTGCTGTTGGATTTCTCCAGCGCCACCGCCAGTTCCTGGCCGGAAATCGGCAAATCGTCCTGCCAGAACGGCGCGATGGCGTGGCGGGTGATGAAATCGGTCAGGTAGCTCTCTGGGCTGCCCTGCCAGTGCGGGTACAGGCGCGCGGCCAGCTCGGCCATCAGCGCGCGTTGCTGCGGCTGTTCGCTGCTTTCCAGCAGGGCAAGGAATGGCAGCAGCAGGCGGCCGCAGACCTGGCCGTGGTGGTAGTCGCGCAGCGCGCCGATCTCGCCGGCGATGCCGTGGATCACCCCCAGCCCGGCGGCGCTCAGCGTCAGCCCCCCAAGGTACGAAGCTTGCATAATCGCTTCGCGCGCCGCGTCGCTGCGGTTGAGCGCCGGCCAGGCCGCAAGGAAGTGGCGGATGCCGCTCAGCGACATGTCGCGCGTCATGGCGCCGGCGGTTTTCGACAGATAGGCCTCGAACAGGTGGGTGAAGGCGTCGATGGCGCAGTAGGCCAGCACCTTGTCCGGCGCGCCGACCAGCAGCTGCGGATCGAGAATGGCGGTGTGCGGCACGAAGTTATTGTGGCGCAGCGAGGCCTTCACTTTGCTGACCTGGGTGTCGGTGATCACCGCGTTCTGCGTCACCTCGCTGCCGGTGCCGGCGGTGGTAGGAATGGCGATCAGCGGCAGGGTGGCGCCGCTGATTTTGCTGTCGCCCACTTTTTCCATATAGCGCAGCGTTGGCAGCGGATGCTCCACCAGCGCGGAGAACGCCTTGGCGGCATCCAGCACGCTGCCGCCGCCGATGGCCACCACGCGCCGTGCCTGGCCGCGCCAGCGCGCCACCCAGGCGTCTATTTCCTGCGGCGACGCCTCGTGGCTGACGATTTCGGTGCCGATGAGCAGCGGCGTCAGCGATGCGCGCAGGCCGGCGTACACCGGGCCGTTGAGAAAAGATCGGCAGCTGAACAGCAGCGTCGGCTGCGGATCGGCAAGCAGCAGCGGCGGCAGTTGCTGGATGCTGCCGTGACCGAACCAGGTCTGGCGGTTGGCGATGATGTGGCTGACGGACATGAGGTCTCCTTGACGGCGTTGCAGGGCGCGATGCCACAGCATAAGCCAGCGGGCGCGGAGCGGCTACATACATTGGTTAATGGAATTTTATCTCCGCGTATGCTTTGCATTTCTTGGCTTGTGTTTGCGCCTGCAGGCAGGGGACTCCTGGCTGCAGGCACCAGATAAATAACATCGTATTAAATAGTGTTTTTTTATATTTAACGAATTGATTTTAAAAAATATTTTTAATTGCGGTGAGGTGTGCTTCATATAAGAGTTGTGCCATTTCTCCCACAAATGAGAATGATAATTATTTGATTGAAGTAAAGCCAAGGACGGCATAGAGTATTTTTACTGTATGTATAAACAGTTAACGACATAAACAATAATAAGGGAACGCTATTATGGCTCGATATGAAGATACTACTCAGTATGAACGCGACGTTATGACTTCTTTGGGGTACCACTGGCGGGGAGAAGGCTGGCAACGCGGTTTTGATCTTTCTGATGGCGATATGGTTGTTGAGGCGTGGGTGGGTGACCGATTGCCGGACAGGCAAAAGGAACTCAGTAATATTACGCATTTGTGGGATCAAAAAATTAGCGATATTAATAAACCGATTAGCGCTTTTGATCAGGAAGATGATGACATTATTCCATTCAGTGAGAAGGCAAAGAACAGTTTTCGAGCCGATTCCGACAAGGCGATTAAATTTTCAGCAGATAAAGAAAACGATCTGACGAACCAAATTAGTGAGATGCAAAAAGATATTGATGACCTAAGTAGTAAACTCAAAAATAAATCGCAAACGCCGCTAGAAAAAGCGAGCCTTGAAGCGATTATCGCGAAGATTAAAGTGGGTAAGGAGCGTTTAGACGTTCTGCGTAATGAAGCAAAAAAAAGAAAAGTGCATCAGGAGTATTTAAAACTAAATAATGAGAATTGGTTTTTATCCAGAGAAAAACCAACGTCGGGGGTTAAACAACAACAAAATTCAAATAGAATTAAAATGGGGGTGCAGCTAGATGAGGAAAAAAAGATACAGTCTGCCATCGATGCCAATATGAGAAATACGCAACAATATGAAAATGAGCTGCGGAATAAAGAGAGTGAAGTCAATCGCCTCAAGAATTTAGATCTTTCTACCGAAGAAGGGATCAATCGTGTGGAGAATGAGGCGCGCAAAAATGAACAAAGCGCTCAGCATGCACTGAACGATGCGAAAAATCGGATTAATCAGGCGAACGACGACAAAACAAGGGCGGAGAATGTCGGCAGAGAGCATGAAAGAAAAGCCGCTCAGGCTGAAGAAAAAAGGAAAAAACACAGTCAGCTGCTTGATGATTTTGTAAGATGGAATTCGGAAGTCGATTATGGAAAAAAAGCCTGGTGGAATGAGTTCAATGCCGCTAGTGACTTGATCTCGAAGCTGGAAAAAGAGCGCGATGATGCATTAAGCGTCATGAATGCATCGAGAGAGTCGGCGAGCCGGGCCGCAAACCGCCAGCAACAAGCGACCCGAGATCAGACCAACGCCGAAAGTGCGCTTAACAGCGCGCGTAAAACTCTGGCGGATGTGCAGGCGAAAAAAGCGATGATTGCCAAAGAGAAAAAAGAGGCGGAAACTAAGGCTGAAGAGGAGCGTGTAAAAGATGCAATCAAGTTCACAGCGGATTTCTACAAAACGGTAACTGAAAAGTTCGGCGAACATTCGTCAAAGGTCGCTAAAGAGCTTGCTGAAGCGGCTAAAGGAAAGTCGATTAAAAATGTGGACGATGCATTAAAAGCCTTTGAGAAACATAACAACGTTTTGAACAAGAAGTTTGGCGTGAAAGATCGAGAGGCTATTGCAAAAGCCATGGAGTCGGTCAATCGCGATCAGATGGCCAAGAGCTTGGCAAAATTCAGCAAAGCATTTAATTATATTGGGAAGACAATAGATCGTTACGATACCGTAGTGGCTATTGGAAAAGCTATTGAAACTAACAACTGGCGGCCGGTATTTATTCAAATGGAGGCGTTAGCGGCAGGAAGAGCTGCAACGGCGCTCACGGCTTTTTCCTTCAGTATCATCCTTGGCACGCCGATGGGGTTTTTAGGTTTTGCGATAATTACAACACTTGTGGGCGCTTTTATCGATGAAGCGTTAGTCGAAAAAATAAACAAGGAACTGGGGATTTAACAGTTTAACATAAGAGCCCTAATTTCTTTTTAGGGCTTTTAAAATAGATAAAGAAAAATAAATAACTGATACGGGAATGGCGAATGCGAAACAAAATAATTCATAAACCACTTCAATGCTGCCACCCACAGAGCTGACAAAAAAGTCATGCTGCCAAAATTTCTTATGGGAATAACGTAGTGCTGTTTTCTCGATAGCAAATTTTGCAAAAGGATAGAGAACGCAACTGGCAACAGAAAGCGAGAGAATTAACGTTAATCGGCTATCTTCAGGATTTTTACTCCATGCATAGTAAGCGACAGCAGTGATAACAAGCCCCCATAGAATATGCTTTAAGTAATATTTTAAAGTCATCCAACATATCCCTTTTTTCATATGGTTATATCCATTGCTATTGATGCAGTGTACCACAGAATTTTTATTGGGACATGGGGGGCTGTTATAGCTCGGGAATGCAGCGCCCCCCTTACCTTGCAAAGCCACCGCTTTCCCCGCTGCGGCAACTTGTGAGTTGTTTAACATGTAAACGATCGCGTTCTTGCATTTCGGCGCGCCGGATGCTTTTTTTAACAGTACTGGCCGCCATGCGGCTAACCCCATCCGAAATCGGTAGATTGTTAATGTATTAATAATGGCGAGGCGGGTATGGATATTCAGGTTGAACGCTTGTCTGCGGTGATCGATGCGGTGGCCAGCCCGCGCTTTTATCCCAGCCTGTTGAATTGGCTGGAAGGGTTTTTCGCCTTCGACAACGCCATCGTCTATGCCTTCGAACGCGGCCGGCCGCCGCGCTGCCTGATCAAAACCGAGCGGGAAAACAGCGATGCGGTTAACCAGATCTACCAACAGGGCGCCTATCTGCAGGATCCGTTTTACCGCGCGCTGAACGACGGCGGCGAAGGCGAGGTGCTCACGCTGCGCCAGCTGGCGCCCTGCGGGTTTTATCACAGCGACTATTACCGTAATTTTTATCGCAAGACCGGCTGGCACGATGAGGCCGGCGTGCTGCTGCAGCTGACGCCGGAGCGCGGGCTGGGGGTGTTCTTTGGTTCGGCGCGCCGCACGGTGGCGGTGCGCTACCCGCAGCGGGCGGATCTGCGCAGCGCGCTGACGCTGGTGAAAAGCGTGGCGCGGCTGCATGGCGAAGTGGTGGCGGCACCGGCCGAGGCCGACATGGGGAACGACGATGGCGCGCAGGCGCGTTATCTGCTGACGCCGCGCGAGCGCGAGATCGTCGATCTGATCCTCGCCGGCTGCGGTTCGCAGCAGATTGCCGACCGGCTGTTCATCAGCCTCGGCACGGTAAAAAATCACCGCAAGAACATCTACGGCAAGCTGAACATCGGCTCGCAGGCCGAACTGTTCAGCCTGTTGCTGACCGCCCCGCAGCGCCGCAGCGCGTGAATGTTAATTTTTTGTAGCGAATGTCCCTAAGGGGACATAGCGGCACGGCTGCCGCCTCCCGATAATCCGATGTCATAGCATAGGCAATCGGGAGTGCGGCAGTGAACAACGAAATCGAGTCCTTAACCTACTACGCGGCGACCAAAAAATACGATCTGCGCTTCCCGACGCTGGAAGAGGATCTGGACGTCGACGTGGTGATCATCGGCGGCGGCTTCTCCGGCATCAATACCGCGCTGGAGCTGGCGGAGAAGGGCATCACCAACATCGCCATTCTCGAAGGCCGCTATCTGGGCTACGGCGGCACCGGGCGCAACGGCGGCCAGGTGATGGCCGGCATCGGCCATGATCTGGAGAAGATCAAGCGCCACGTTGGCCCGACCGGGCTGGAAACCATCTTCAAAATCAGCAACCTCGGCGCCGGCATTATCCGCGAGCGCATCAAGAAATATGATATCGACGCCGACTTCTGCTTCGGCTATGGCTATCTCGGCAGCAACGCGCGCCAGGAGAAGACCCTGCGCGGCTGGCTGAAGGAGTTCAAGGCGGTAGCGCCGCAGGAGGAGATTGAGCTCTACACCGGCGCGGAGGTGAAGCAAGTGGTGGGCTCCGACGCTTACACCTGCGCGCTGAAACACATGGGCGGTGGCCACGTGCATTCGCTCAACCTGCTGCTGGGCGAGGCCAAGGCGCTGAGCGGCTACGGGGTGAAAATCTTCGAGAACAGCAGCGTGCTCAACGTGGAGTACGGGCCGCGCATCACGGTGCGCACCGCCATGGGCTCGGTGCGCGCCAACAAGATGCTGTGGGCCTGCAACGGCTTCCTCAACGGCATGGAGCCGCAGATCTACCGCAAGACCATCAATACCTACGCCTTCCAGCTGGCCACCGAGCCGCTGTCTGACGATCTGATCCGCCAGATCAGCCCGATCCGCGGCGCCTACAGCGACATCCGCCCGGTGATCGACTATTACCGGGTGACCAACGAAAACCGGCTGCTGTTCGGCAGCGCCACCCGCCTGATCGAATATTTCCCGTCGGATCTCAAGGCCTGGAACCGCAACCTGATGCTGAAGGTGTTCCCGTACCTGAAAGACGTGAAGATCGATCTGGCCTGGGGCGGCCCGCTGTGCTGCAGCGCCAACCTGTTCCCGCAGATTGGCACGCTGCCGGATCGCGACAATGTGTTTTACGTACAGGGCTACTCCGGCTTCGGCGTGACGCCGAGCCACATCGTGTGCAAGGTGCTGGCGGAGGGCATGAGCGAAGGATCCGATCGTTACGATCTGATGAGCTCGATCCCGCACGTCAACATCTTCGGCAAGGACAAGCTGCGGCGGGTGATGACCACCGCCGGTAAGGTTTGGCACCAGACATCCGGCTACTGGAAAGGCCGCCGTTAACCCTCAGAGGAGAATCTCATGAAACCGTTACTGCTTAAACAACCGCTGCCGGAACTGCTGGAGATCGGCAGCGTCAGCAACCTGGGCGCCACGGTGATCGCCGGCACGCCAAACGTCGGCGTGGCCAGCATTTTCGGCGAACCGACCGACAACCTGAACTGCGGCGTGTTCAGCTGCACCCGCGGCAGCTTCGTGATGGAGTATCCGTTCGCCGAGCACGCCACGGTGTGGGAAGGCAGCGCGACCCTGACCAACGAACGCACCGGCGAATCGGTGCAGTATCAGGCCGGCGATTCCTGGTTCGTCGAGAAGGGCACTCCGGTGCGCTGGGACATCACCTCGGATCGCTTCGTCAAACACTACCTCGCCATCGTCGAAGGCTGACGCCGTCATGCCCCCCTCGGCCCGCTGAGGGGGAACGCCTTAGCCTAACGCCCGCGCAATAAAATCGGTCACCCGCTTGAGGATCTGATCCTTATTGGTTTCGTTAAAGCTCTCGTGCCGCCCGCCCGCATTGATCATCCGTTCGAAATCGTCGCCGCGCAGACGATCGAGCGCGGTTTGCGTTTCGCTCATCAGCACCAGCCGATCGTCGTCGCCGTGGATCCACAGCGTGGGCAGCGCGCCGAAGCCCGGCCCGGCGTTGATGGCGGCGAGGCTCCGCTGCATGGCGCGCAGGGTGGGGCGCTTGAACGGCCCGTGCCACACCAGCGGATCTTCCTGATAGGCCGCGCCGACCGCCGGATCGCGCGCCAGGGTGGCGGTATCCAGCGGCGCGTCGGGGATCGTCGGCAGTTCGGCCAGATCGGAGATCGCCGTTCTGTCGCCAAGCAGCGGGCCAGACAGCACCAGCGCACGCACCTCCTCGCCGTAGCGCTGCACGTAGCGGGTGGCGATCATGCCGCCCATCGAGTGGCCGATCACCACCAGCGGCAAGGTGGGGTATTGCTGCCGGAAATGGCTGACCACGCGCTGCACGTCGTCGACCACGGCGTCATAATCCTCGATCAGCACGCGTTCGCCCTGCGACAGGCCGTGGCCGAGATGGTCGGGGCCGAACACCCGCGCGCCCTGTGCCTGCAGCGTGCGCGCCACGTATTGGTAACGGCCGAGGTGCTCGCCGTAGCCGTGTATCAGCAGCGCCAGATAGCGCGGCTGGTCGTTTCCCCAGTCGTGCACGGCGATGTCGCCGTGACGGCCTTTGATAAAGCTGACGGTTTGTTCGGGCATGTTATTGTTCTCATGGTGGGTAGGGTTGCCCTTCAGCGTAGCGGCTGGCGGCGAGGTTGTCAGGGGCGCCGGGTGCGGCGCCCGCAAAGAGGGGATTACAGGTCGAACTGGCGCGCCAGCTCGTCGAGCGCTTCGCGCTGGAAGCGGTTGAAGGCTTCGCGCGGCTGCTGTTGCTGGATAAACGCCAGCAGCGGATCCTGCACTTCAGTGCGCACGCCGCTCAGTTGTTCCATCACCGCCAGCCCGCAGAACGGCACGTAGGATTCGGCATAGCCGCCTTCGTGCACCATCACCAGCTTGCCGCCGCACAGCCGGTCGGCGGCGTCCTGCACCAGCGCGGTCATGGCGCGGAAGCTGTCGCTGTGCAGCTGCATGCGCGCCAGCGGATCGAGGGCGTTGGCGTCGTAGCCGCAGGCGACGATGATCAGCTCCGGCTCGAATTTTTCCAGCGCCGGGATAATGATGTGCCGCATGGCGTGCAGGTAGCCGTCGTCGCCGGCGCCGGCCAGCATCGGCACGTTAACGTTGTAGCCCGCCCCGTCGCCTTCGCCGCGATCCCGTTCGCCGGAATAGCCCGCCGGGAAGCAGCCGTCCTGATGCAGCGACAGCGTCAGCACGTCGCCGCGCTGCCAATAGATGTGCTGGGTGCCGTTGCCGTGGTGCACGTCCCAGTCGAGCACCGCCACCTTGCCGAGGCCATGGCGAGCCTTGGCGCGCTCGATGGCGATGGGAATATTGGCCAGGAAGCAGAAGCCCATCGATTGATCCGGCAGGCAGTGGTGGCCCGGCGGGCGCGACAGCGCATAGGCGTTATCCAGCTCGCCCTGCAGCACCGCTTCCACCGCCGCGCAGGCCAGCCCGGCGGAGAGCTTGGCGATTTCATAGCTGCCCGGCCCCAGCGGCGCTTCCTCCCCCAGCAGGCCGCCGCCGCTGTCGCTCACCTGTTTGAAACGCTGCAGGTAGTGGGCGGGGTGAATGCGCAGCAGATCTTCTTCCGTCGCCGGTTCGGCGCTCAGCAGGGTGAGCTGGCGCGACAGGCCGGACACGTCCATCAGGTTCTTCATGCGCCGTTTGGTTTCCGGCGACTCGGCGTGGCCGGCGCCCGAAGGCGGTTGCACCCAACCGCCGACCGGCAGGGTAGTGGCGTGCAGGCCGGTGCTGTGCCAGAAACAGCGTTCATCAAACAAGAAACCGGTTGTTCTTTTCACCTTTCTCCTCCTGTTATACGGCGCGGTGCGCGCGGTGAAGCCAGCGAAATCAACAGCAGCGACAGCAGCGCGCAGCCCAGCGCGCCGAACAGCAAGGCGTTGAAACCGCCGAAAGATTCGATCAGAGAGCCGGCCAGCGTCGGGCCGATGGCCATACCGCCGCCGATCACCAGGTTGATGCCGTTCATCAGCTTGCCGTCGTTATCCAACCCGGCGACCCGCGCCAGAATGAACGGCAGCACGAAGGTCCAGGTGAATTTGAACAGTAGAGCGGCCAGGGCGAAGCGCAGCAGCAGGGGCTGGCCCGTCAGCAGCGCCACGCTGGCCAGCAGCAGGGCGTACCCCAGCACGATCAGGCGTCCACCGCCGAAGCGCGCGCCGATCAGCGCCGCGGCCCCCGCGCCGACGATGCCGAGCAAGGTGGCGACGGCCAGCACCTGGCCGCTGTGGGCCGGCGACAGCCCGGCGCCGGCGGCGATGCCGCCGATAAAGGTCCAGACCGCGCTCAGGCTGATGTAAAAGGTCAGCACCGCCAGCACGGCGCACAGCTTGCGCGCCAGCGAGGCGGCGGGGCCGCTGCGGGCGGCGCGGGCGGCGGTGAAACCGTTGGGGAATGCCGGGATGAGCGGCAGGCAGCACAGCATGATGGCCGCCAGAATCAGGTAGACCGCCATCAGGCCGAAGTGCGCGAACAGCGGCGGCAGCACCAGCAGCCCGACCGCGCCCAGCACCAGTTGGCCGAGCACCCAGAAGGCATAGACCCGGCTGGGATTGGCGGTGCCGGCGGCGCAGGTGATGCACAGGATCATCAGGGTGCCGCCCGCCAGCGAGGCGATAAAGCGCAGCGGCAGCAGCAGGGTAAAGTCCTGCACCAGCGCCGAAGCCAGGTTGCCGACGATAAACACCAGCGCCGACAGCGTAGCGACCCGCCGCCAGTTGATGCGCCCGATCCACCACCACGCCGGCAGCGTGGCCAGGCTCATGGCGCCGAGTTCGGTGGAGAACAGGTGGCCGATCTGCGCCGGGCCGAGCTGCCATTGTGCGGCGAGCTGGGCGGCCACGGCGGGGGCGGTCATCAGAATGCCCGGCGCGATGGCGGCGAAGACGATAATGGCGGTCAGCAGCCGCGGCGGGCAGGGGAGCGCCGCGCCGACGGCGGGCGCGGAAACCGAATCACTGGACATAAACCTTTTCCCCAAGCGTTGAGTGACGATGAAATATCCCGCCCGGCCCGATTGCGGGCAGGGGGAGGCCGCGCCATAAATGGCGAATACGTTTTGGCGTTATTTTCCGGCCGTCGGCAGCGGCGGCCGTTATCGGGCGTTAACCGTGGGCGAGAAAGCCGCCGGCGACCAGTTCGGTGCGGTTCACCACGTCGGTTTTGGCGAAAATATTGCGCATATGGGTTTTCACCGTGGACAGCGAAATGCCCAGCTTCAGGGCGATGCGCTTATTGCTGGCGCCTTCGCGCACCATGTTGACGATCTCTTGCTCTTTGGCGGTCAGCAGCTGCGCCTCGCCGTCGGGCAACAGATCGCGCGTCGCCAGCTCGATCAGCGGCAGCACCGCGCGCAGGCGGCCGCGCTCCACTTCAGTAAACGGTGTATCGCGGATCAGCGATACCCCGGCGACGATGCGCTTGCGTTGGCGGATGAAGATCTCCGTCATGTCGCGCATGTCGTTCGGCAGCATAAAGTCGTGGTAATAGCGGCGGTTGCCGGCGATCGCCGCCGGGCTCATGCCGACCATGGTGATGTCCTGGCGATGAAAATTGGCCGGCTGCAGCGGGTCTATCTGCTGGAAGTGGTTCAGATACTGCTGATGCGTTTTATCGGGCATGCCGTGCAGGATGTAGTGATCCGGCCGCAGGTCGCGATCGACCAGATAAAACACCCCGGCGGACACCGGGATCAGGTGCGTGATGGTCGCCAAACAACTGTTGATAAAGGCATCGGATGCGGTGCTGTGCATGATTCGTGTTCCTCCCTTTATCATTCAATCTGGAGAAGGTTGGCGGTCAATATATGAACGATACAAGCATAGTTGTAGCAATTTGGCAACACAATAAAAACATATTAACAACGTGAGGCCGATTGCAATAAAACACATAAATAACAAGATGACACTGCGTTAATCAGGGCTTTTCAGTTCGGATTTATCGCGATTTTCATTAATAGGTTAATGAAATAATTCACCGCTTTTCCCGCTGAATTTACAGCGCTTTTCAATGTTTGCCCAGGTGAAGCCCTCGCTGCCCTGCGCGTGCTACAACCGGCACGACTGGAGCCGTTCCTCGTTCTTAAGAACGATAGCCAGGCTTTTCCGCCGCTTCCTACACTGCGAATTGAAGATAGCGCCAGGCGGCGCCAAACGTATAAGACGAAAAAATGATGACCTTTCTCGGGCTGAGGCGTCGGGTTGTTCAGTCCGCATGACCATACGGGGAACGAACGATGCAGAAAAAAACGTTGGCGGTGGCGTTGAGCGGCGCCTTATCGGGCCTGGCGCAGGGGGCGGATGCCGATCGCCCCAATGTGCTGATCATTCTGGTGGACGACATGGGCTACTCCGACATCAGCCCGTTCGGCGGCGAGATACCGACGCCCAACCTGCAGGCGCTGGCCGAACGGGGCGTGCGCATGAGCCAGTACTACACTTCGCCGATGTCGGCGCCGGCGCGGTCGATGCTGATGACCGGCAACACCAATCAGCAGGCCGGCATGGGCGGCATGTGGTGGTATGAGAGCACCGCCGCGCAGCCGGGCTATGAAATGCGGCTGACCGACCGCGTGACCACATTGCCGGAGCGTTTTCGCGATGCAGGTTACGCCACCATGATGGCGGGCAAATGGCACCTGGGCTATGTCGACGGCGCCAAACCGACCGATCGCGGCTTCGAGCGCGCCTTCGCCTTTATGGGGGGCGGCACCAGCCATTTCGACGATGCGAAACCGCTGGGCACCGTGGAGGCGTTCCATACCTTCTACACCCTGAACGGCAAACGCGTGTCGTTGCCCAAAGATTTCTATTCCAGCAAGGCCTATGCCGATCAGCTGGAACAGTGGATCCGCGATACGCCGCAGAGCAAACCCGTCTTCGCCTATCTGGCGTTTACCGCGCCGCACGATCCGCTGCAGGCGCCGGATGACTGGATCGCCAAATTCGACGGCAAATACGACGCCGGTTACCAGCAGGCCTATCAGCAGCGCATTCAGCGCCTGAAGGCGCTGGGGCTGATTTCCGATCGCACGCCGATGCCGACGCTGGCGCTGGATAAGGCCTGGAACGCGCTGACGCCCGAGCAGCAAAAATATGAAGCCAAGACCATGCAGGTGTACGCGGCGATGATTGCTTACATGGACGATCAGGTCGGCGCGGTGCTGAATACCCTGAAGCAGACCGGCCGTGACCAAAATACGGTGATCGTGTTCGCCACCGACAACGGCGCCAACCCCGCCAGCGGCTTCTACTACGGCTCGAAGCCGGAGTATTGGCGGCAGTTCGACAACAGCTACGCCAACCTCGGCCGCAAGGGATCGTTCATTTCCTACGGGCCGCACTGGGCCAACGTCAGCAATGCGCCGTACGCCAACTACCACAAAACCACCAGCGCGCAGGGCGGCATCAATACCGATTTCATCATCTCCGCGCCGCGGCTGAAGGGGCGCGGCGGCATCGACCGCACGCCGATGGCGGTGTATGACATCGCCCCGACGCTGTATGACTATGCCGGCATCGACGCCAATAAACCGCTGAAGGCCAAACCGACGCTGCCGATGGTCGGCGTCAGCTTCAAGCGCTATTTCAGCGGCGAGGCCGACGGCGTGCCGCGCGCGACCTACGGCGTGGAGCTGCATAACCAGGCCGCCTATGTGGACGGCGTCTGGAAGCTGCGACGGTTGGTGAAGGCCGGGCCGACGGCGCAGATGGCGCCGTGGGGGCTGTTCAATCTGCATGACGATCCGCTGGAGACGCGCGATCTGGCCGCCGCCGACCCGGAGCGGGTCAAACGGCTGAGCGAGGCGTATCGCCGTTTTGCGCAGCAGAGCATGGTTATTGAAGCCAAAGGTGCAGCGATCGACTATCTCGGCGTCGACGCCAACACCGGCGACTACATCGGCCTGGATCCGCTGACCCACAAACCGTTGCCGCAGGCGGCGCCATGAACCTAGCCCAGCTGCGCGCGCAGCAGATCCCGGTAGAGAGCGAACCGCGCGCGGCGGCGCCTTTTCATTTGCTGGTGAAGCCGATCGGCGCCGGCTGCAACCTGGGTTGCCGCTACTGCTACTACCCGCAGCGCCAGGAAGAACGGACGCGCAAGATGGACGACGACCTGCTGGCGGAATTTATCCGCGGCTACATCGCCGCCCAGCCGCGTTACAGCCGCGAGATCAACTTCGTCTGGCAGGGCGGTGAGCCGCTGCTGGCGGGGATCGGTTTTTACAAGCGGGCGCTGGCGTTGCAACGCCGCTACGCGCCACCGGGCGTGCGGATCAGCAACAGCCTGCAGACCAACGGTACCCTGCTGAACGACGCCTGGTGCCGGCTGTTCCGGCAGCATCACTTTATCCTCGGCGTCAGCCTGGACGGCGACCGCGAGGTGCAGGACGCCCACCGGCCGGACAAGCGCGGCGGCGCCAGCTATGACGCGGCGCTGCGCGGCATTGCGCTGTTGCAGCGCCATCAGATCGACTTCAACCTGCTGATGGTGGTGCACGACGGCGTCGCGGATCGCGCCGAGGCGATCTACGATCATGCGGTGGCGATCGGGGCGCGCTATCTGCAGTTCCAGCCGCTGATGCTGGAAGGGGACGCGCCCACCGCCGGCTATGGGTTGAGCGCCGCCAACTGGGGGCGCTTCATGCTGGCGGTATACCGCCGCTGGCGCAGCCGCGGGCACGTCGGCCAGGTCTTCGTGATGAACATTGAGCAGGTCTACGCGCAGTATTTCACCCACGTTAGCCCCAGCTGCGTACACGCCGAACGCTGCGGCGGCAATCTGGTGATGGAGCCGGACGGGCGGCTTTACGCCTGCGATCATCTGATCAACGCGCAGCACCTGCTCGGCCATGCCGATCGCCACACGCCGCTCGCCACGCTGGCTACAAGGGCGGCGGAGATGCCGTTCGGTAAAAACAAGAGCCTGCGCCGCGAGTGCCAACGCTGCAGCGTGAAAAGCGTCTGCCAGGGTGGCTGCCCGGCGCATGTGGGCGAAGATCGCTATAACCGGCTGTGCGCCGGCTATTACGCCTTCTTTTCCGCGCTGCTGGCGCCGCTGCGCGCCTACCCGCGCAGCCCGCAGGGGGCGATGCAGTGGCGCGCCGCCGTGAGCGCGGCCGCAGGTTGAAAGCGTCTCGTCCTTAAGGACGATAGTCAGCATTTTCCTTTCCTCTCTATAGTGAGATTACCGCCGCTGGCGGTGAAAAACCTGCAAGCACCTGCATGCATCAGGCCAAAACTATAAGAGGAAATAACCATGAACCTGTCGTCGCGGTTGCACGCCCACCTGGCTCGAGGCAAGGTCGGCTTTCCCACCACCCTGGCCAGTTCGGTCGGGGTGATCATGGCCAGCCCGGTGATCCTGACGGTCACCAGCGGCTTCGGCATCGGCGGCGACACCTTCGCGCTGGCGATGCTGATCGCCTTCATCATGATGCAGGCGCAGCTCACCACCTTCTCCGAAGCGGCGGCGCTGCTGCCGACCTCCGGTTCGGTTTACGACTACATCTCCTGCGGCATGGGGCGCTTTTTCGCCATCACCGGCGCGCTGTCGGCCTACCTGATCGTGCACATCTTCGCCGGCACCGCCGAGACCATTCTCTCCGGCATCATGGCGCTGGTGAACTTCGAGCATCTCAACACCCTGATGGAAAGCCACAACGCCTCCTGGATGGTCGGCGTCGGGCTGGTAATCGTGTTCGGCCTGCTCAACGCGTTCGGCATCGAGGCCTTCGGCAAGGCGGAGATCGTGCTGACCTTCGCCATGTGGAGCACGCTGGTGATTTTTGGCATCGTCGGGCTGCTGTCGCCGCATGCGGTGCCGCTCGAGGGCTGGTTCGGCAGCACGCTGAGCCTGAACGATCCCTTCGCGGTGTTCAGCCTGATCGGCATGGCGATGTTCATGTTCGTCGGCTGTGAACTGGTGACGCCGATGGCGCCGGAGATCAAACGCTGCGATCGGGTGATCCCGCGCGCGATGGCGCTGGGGCTGTGCGGCGTGGCGGTGTGCATGGCGCTGTATGGCGCGGCGCTCAGCCACCAGGTGGAAAACGTGGTGATCGACGCCGCCAGTGGCACGCGCCTGCTGGAAACGCCGATGGCCATCCCGGCGTTCGCCGGCCAGGTGATGGGCCAGTTCGGCAAATATTGGCTGGGCGTCGGCCTGCTGCTGGCGGGTGCCGCGACCATCAACACGCTGATGGCGGCGGTGCCGCGCATTCTGTACGGTATGGCGCTGGACGGCGCGCTGCCGCGCATGTTCGCTTATCTGCACCCGCGCTTTAAAACGCCGGTGGTCGGCATTCTGGTGGCGGTACTGATCCCCTGCGTACATGCCTTCGCCATTCAGGGCAACCTCGACAGGATCATTCCGCTGGTGCTGGCGGCGGTGTGCGCCTGGGGCGTGGCCTACCTGCTGGTGAGCTGCTCAGTGGTGATCCTGCGCGTACGCCGCCCCGATCTGCCGCGCGCCTATAAATCGCCGTGGTTCCCGCTGCCGCAGATCGTTTCCAGCGTTGGCATCGTGCTGGCTATCGTTTACATCACGCCGCCGGGAATGAACCCGAGCGATATCTACATTCCCTTCGGCTGGATGATCGGCCTGACCGCCGCCTATGCGCTGTTCTGGACGCTGTGCGTGCAGAAAGTGAATCCGTTCAAGCCGGTGCCGGTCGAGCAGGTGCTGGAGAACGCGTTCGCCAAGGGTGAAAATGAGGAGGCGCAGTTTGATCGGCTTACTTCCCTCACTTAATCGCGCCTGGCGGCGAGCGCCGTCGGGCTATCGGCCGGGCGCCGCGCTGGATCGTCTGGCGCGCAACCTGGAACCCTACGCGTGCGAACGCCTGGCGCCGGGCCTGCTGCGGCTGACGCTGCCGCAGGGGCCGCAGATCGAGGTCAGCGAACAGGTGCAGGGGCTGTTTATGGCGCATATCGTCAGCCACCGCTTTCGGTTGCAGGGCCCGTGCGCGATGCAGCTTCCGCTGACGCTGGACGTGGTGACCGGCGGCTGGCTGCGGCGGCGCGGGGTGCGTTATCTGCTGCGCCAGCGCCATGCGGCCGCGCAGCGGGTGCTGGACGGCCTGCAGCGTTACCCGCAGATCGGCGAGACGCTGGCGCAGCTGGATTTTCGCCGCGTGCGGCTGACGGTGAACGACGGGCGCTGGCAGGTGGAGATTGAGCATTTCGCCGCATCGGAGGTGGTCAGCCGTTTGCCGGCCGGCCGCCGCTATCTGCGGCTGGATGCCGAACAGCGGCGGCTGCTGTTGAGCAGCCTGCTGATGATCGGCCAACTGATGGAGAAGCTGAATCATGAATAGAGTGGTTGTGATTACCGGCGGCGGCACCGGCGTCGGCGCCGCCTGCGCCCGTCTGCTGGCGGCGCAGGGCGATCGGGTGTTCATCATCGGCCGCCGCCCGGAACCGCTGGCGGCGCTGGCGCAAGAGATCGGCGCACAGGCGCTGGTGGGCGATGCCGCCAGCGGCGAGAGCTGGAACCACGCGTTGCTGCCGGCCATTCTGCGCGAAGCCGGGCGCATCGACTGCCTGATCGGCAGCGCCGGCGGCATGGGCTTCAAGCGCATCACCGAGATGACCGACGCGCAGTGGCAAGGGGCGATGGACAGCAACCTCAACAGCGCTTTCGCCAGCGCGCGTGCCTGCCTGCCGGAGCTGATTAAAAGCGGCGGCAACCTGCTGTTCGTGGCCTCGATCGCCTCGCTGGCCGCCGGGCCGGAGGTCTGCGGCTACGTCACCGCCAAGCACGCGCTGATCGGGCTGATGCGCTCCATCGCCCGCGACTATGGCCCGCTGGGCGTGCGTGCCAACGCAGTGTGCCCGGGCTGGGTGACCACGCCGATGGCGGACGAAGAGATGCAACTGCTGATGGACGCCCATCAGATTTCGCTGGAGCAGGCTTACCAGATGGTCTGCCGCGACGTGCCGCTGCGCCGCCCGGCCAGCGCCGAGGAGATCGCCCGCGTGTGCCGTTTCCTGTGTTCCAGCGAGGCTTCAATCATTACCGGCGCGGCGCTGGTGGCCGACGGCGGCTCCACCATCGTCGATGTGCCGACCCTGGCTTTCACTTCCCTGTAAGGAGCATTTCCATGAGTTCAGAAGCGGTATTCATTCAGGTTGGCGCGCTGGCGGAAGGCTTTGCGCCGCACAGCAATACGCTGGAACGGCAGCACGGGCTGGCGGGCACCACGCTGACGCTGCGCTTTAGCGACGGCGCGACGCAGCGTTGCCGGTTTACCGACGAGCAGACGCTGGAGTGGGGCGAACGGCGCAGCGTCACCTATCGCGCCACCAGCATTCGCCCCGGCGTGCTGTTCATCGATTTTCTCGATCCTGCCCGCGCCAACGCCAGCATTACGCTGGTATGCGACCGCAATCAGGGCAACTTCACTGCGGTATACGGCCAGCTGCCGGACGAAGCGCAGGCGCGGCTCGACGCCTTCAGCCGGGTGGAGCAGGGGCTGCCGCTGACCGCGGTCGAGGCCGAATTCCGCTTCGGCACGCTGGATGACGCCGACGTGGCGCCACCGGGCTTTACCGATGAGCTGATCGGCATGCGCAACATGTACACCTACAGCCCGACCGAACGGTACGAGCACATCTACCTGAACGATAACTTCTACGCCTGGCAGTGTCTGGACGGGGTGGAAAAAGGGCTGGCGGACGTCGATCGCTGCCACTACGTGAAGGTGGCGGAGCAGCTTTATCTGTTCGTCTGGCGCGAGAAGATCATCCCGACGTTGGGCGTGGTGATGATCGATCTGCAGGGCATGCGCACCGACGGCAAGATCCTCGGTTATCAGGGCAGCGATTTCAGCGCGCTGAGCAACTTTGCGGTCGGCGCCCATGCGCAGGTGCTGAACACCACGCGCCACCCGCGAGGATAGGGTGATGAGCGCAACCTATGCGGCCGACGCCTTTGCGGGGCAGGCGGTGCTGGTGACCGGCGGCGCTCAGGGCATTGGGCTGGCGATCGTCAGCGCCTTTGCCCGCCTGGGCGCCGAGGTGACGATCGCGGACGTGCAGCTGCCGCAGGCGCAGGCGGCGGCGCAGGCGCTGCGGGACGAAGGGCTGAGCGTGCAGGCGCTGGCTTGCGATCTGGCCGAACCGGGGCAGATCGCCGAGGGGGTGACGGCGGTAGGTGAGCGGCATCAACGGCTGGACGTGGTGATCCACAATGCCGCTTACTTTCCGCTGACGCCGTTCGCCGCCATCGATGCGGCCCTGCTGCAACGCACGCTGAGCGTCAATCTGATGGCGCCGTTCTTTCTGGCGCAGGCGGCGCTGCCGTGGATGCGTCGCCGGGGCGGCGGCTGCCTTCTGGTGACCTCGTCGGTGACCGGCCCGCGGGTGGCCTACCCGGGGCTGGCGCACTACGCCGCCTCCAAGGCCGGGGTGAACGGGTTTATTCGCGCGGCGGCGCTGGAGTTGGCGGCGGAGAACATTCGCGTCAACGGCGTGGAGCCGGGGATGATCCGCACGCCGGCGATGGCCAACCTGGGCGACGCGCAGGTGAATCAGGCGATCGCCGCCTCGGTGCCGCTCGGGCGGCTGGGGGAACCGGAAGACATCGCCGCGGCGATGGTGTTTCTCGCCTCGCCGGCGGCGGCCTACATCACCGGCCAGACGCTGGTGGTGGACGGCGGCGCGCTGCTGCCGGAAACGAATTCTCTGCTTACCTGACGCTGCAGCGTTGTTGGCTGCAACGTCAATTAATTTGAGAATTCCGGTTGGTTAAATCACTGCTTGGCAGGATGCGCGGTGACGTTGGCGGGCAGGCTGTCGCCCAGGGTGATCAGCTCGTCCAGCAGCGTCATCAACTGGTCCATTTTCTGTCGCGAGAAAGCGGCTTCAATCTCGGCGTAGCCCTGTTCCACCTGGTGGCGCGCCACTTCATACAGATCCTGGCCCTGCTGGGTCAGCGACACGTACAGCTTGCGCTGATCGTTGACCGGCTTCAGGCGGAAGATCAGCTTGTCACGCTCCATGCGCGACAGAATGCCGGTCAGGCTGGGGCGCAGAATGCAGGTTTCCGCCGCCAGCTCGTGGAATTCGATCGAGCGGCTGTTGGCCAGCACGCGGATGATGCGCCACTGCTGTTCGGTCAGATTGTGGCTTTTCAGGATCGGGCGGAAGAACCCCATGGCGGTTTCACGCGCCTGCAGCAGGGCGATGGTTAACGATTCATGCATAAGTTTGGCCTTAGCTATCAAGGTGTTCGTTGTTACGGCGCTCGTTATGGGGGCGCCTGCCCCGCAAAGCCCGATTTTGTTAATAACTTAATAGTAGCCAAAGTTACCCGTAGGGATAAAGCAAAAATGCAGGGCGCAGCGAAAAATGGCGTGAAAAATGATTAATACATTGAATAATCACGCTAATGTTCGTTATTTGTGAATATTTTGTTATCACGATCACAAATCACTCCAAGCGCGTTGCGTAAAAGCTGCACAGCGTATAAAAGTAATCATTAATATATTAACGAATGCCGGTTGTCATGTTTTGCCATTGGAGGAGTTCGCATGAAAGGCACCGTATTTTCCGTTGCGCTGAATCACCGCAGCCAACTGGACGCCTGGGATCAGGCGTTTCACCAGCCGCCGTATCAGACCCCGCCCAAAACCCCGGTCTGGTTTATCAAACCGCGCAACACCCACCTCGCCAACGGCGGGGCGATCCCGTTTCCGGCCGGTGAAACCGTGCACAGCGGCGGCACGCTGGCGGTGATCATCGGCGATACCGCGCGCAAGGTGCCGGTGGCGCAGGTGGGCCGTTATCTGGCCGGCTACGCGTTGGCCAACGACGTCAGCCTACCGGAGAGCAGCTTCTACCGCCCGGCGATCAAGGCTAAATGCCGCGACGGGTTCTGCCCGTTGGGGGAGATCGGCCAGCTGGCGAATGCCGATCGGCTGGAGATCGTCACCGAGATCAACGGCGTGGAGCAGGATCGTTGGTCCACCGCCGATCTGGTGCGCTCGGTGCCGGAGCTGATCGCCGCCATCAGCGACTTTATCACCCTGCAGCCGGGCGATGCGGTGCTGATCGGCACCCCGCACCAGCGGGTGGAGATCAAATCGGGGGATGAGGTGACGGTGCGCGCCGCCGGCCTGCCCACGCTGACCAACCGCGTCACCCAGGCAGGAGCCGCATCATGAAACATGCCCGTATTCGCCATCATGGCCAGATCTTCAACGTGCAGGTGGACGAGCAGCTGCGCGTCACGCTGCCGAACGGCGAGGTGCTGCAGGAGCGCGAAGTGGAATGGCTGCCGCCGGCGCAGGGCACGGTGTTCGCCCTGGGGCTGAACTATGCCGACCACGCCAGCGAGCTGGAATTCAAGGCGCCGGAAGAGCCGCTGGTGTTCCTCAAGGCACCGAACACCCTGACCGGTCACCGCCAGGTGTCGGTGCGCCCGGCCGGCGTGGAGTACATGCATTACGAAGCCGAGCTGGTGGCGGTGATCGGCAAGACCGCGCGCAACGTCAGCCGCGAGCACGCCATGGAGTATGTGGCGGGCTACACCCTGTGCAACGACTACGCCATTCGCGATTACCTGGAAAACTACTACCGGCCGAATCTGCGGGTGAAGAGCCGCGACACCCTGACGCCGATCGGGCCTTACATCGTCGATCGTGACGACGTCGCCGATCCGCACCGGCTGGCGCTCAGCACTTACGTCAACGGCGAGCTGCGCCAGCGCGGCAGCACCGCCGACATGATTTTCGACATTCCGTTCCTGGTCGCCTACCTGAGCGAATTCATGACGCTGCAGCCGGGCGACATGATCGCCACCGGCACGCCGAAAGGGCTGGCCGACGTGCAGCCGGGCGACGAAGTGGTGGTGGAAATCGAGGGCATCGGCCGTCTGGTTAACCACATTATCAGTGAAAAAGATTACGAGGAGAGCCTGCGATGAAGACCATCAACCACTGGATCAACGGCAAGAACGTCGCCAGCAAAGAGTACTTCACCACCACCAACCCGGCGAACGGCGAGGTGCTGGCGGAGGTGGCCTCCGGCGGCCAGCTGGAGATAGACCAGGCGGTGGCGGCGGCGAAAGAGGCGTTCCCCAAGTGGGCCAACACGCCGATGAAAGAGCGCGCGCGCCTGATGCGCCGCCTGGGCGAGCTGATCGACCAGAACGTGCCGCAGATCGCCGAACTGGAAACCGCCGACACCGGCCTGCCGATCCACCAGACCAAAAACGTGCTGATCCCGCGCGCTTCGCACAACTTCGAGTTCTTCGCCGAGGTGTGCCAGCAGATGAACGGCAAGACTTACCCGGTGGACGACAAGATGCTCAACTACACGCTGGTGCAGCCGGTGGGGGTGTGCGCGCTGGTGTCGCCGTGGAACGTGCCGTTCATGACCGCGACCTGGAAAACCGCGCCTTGCCTGGCGCTGGGCAACACCGCGGTGCTGAAGATGTCCGAACTGTCGCCGCTGACCGCCGATCGCCTGGGCGAGCTGGCGCTGGAGGCCGGCATTCCGGCCGGGGTGCTGAACGTGGTACAGGGCTACGGCGCCACCGCCGGCGACGCGCTGGTGCGCCATAAAGACGTGCGCGCGGTCTCCTTCACCGGCGGCACCGCCACCGGCCGCCGCATCATCGAAAGCGCCGGGCTGAAAAAATTCTCCATGGAACTGGGCGGCAAGTCGCCGGTGCTGATCTTTGAAGACGCCGACATCGAGCGGGCGCTCGACGCCGCGCTGTTCACCATCTTCTCGATCAACGGCGAACGCTGCACCGCCGGTTCGCGCATCTTCATTCAGGAGAGCATCTACCCGGAATTCGTCAAACGTTTCGCCGAGCGCGCCAACCGCCTGCGCGTGGGCGATCCGCAAGATCCCAACACCCAGGTGGGGGCGCTGATCAGCCCGCAGCACTGGGAAAAAGTCTCCGGCTATATCCGCCTCGGGGTGGAAGAAGGGGCGACCCTGCTGGCCGGCGGCCCGGACAAACCGGCCGGCCTGAGCCACGGCAACTTCCTGCGCCCGACGGTGCTGGCGGATGTCGACAACCGGATGCGCGTGGCGCAGGAGGAGATCTTCGGGCCGGTGGCCTGCCTGCTGCCGTTCAAATCAGAAGAAGACGGCCTGCGCATGGCCAACGACGTGGAGTACGGCCTGGCCTCGTACATCTGGACGCAGGATGTGAGCAAGGTTCTGCGCCTGGCCCGCGGCATTGAAGCGGGCATGGTTTTCGTCAACACCCAAAACGTACGCGATCTGCGCCAGCCGTTCGGCGGCGTGAAAGCCTCCGGCACCGGCCGCGAAGGCGGCGAATACAGCTTCGAAGTGTTCGCCGAAATGAAGAACGTGTGCATTTCCATGGGCGACCACCCGATCCCGAAATGGGGCGTTTGAGCCTCAAGCCACAATAATAACGAAAGAGATGAGAACAATGACGACAAAATTGACCACTGATGCTGTCCCTGCTCCCGACGTCGTGCGCTGCGCCTACATGGAAATTCAGGTCACGAACCTTAAAGCCGCACGCGAATTTTACGTCGATATCCTCGGCCTGGTCGTGACCGCCGAAGAGGATAAAACCCTCTATCTGCGTTCGATGGAGGAGTTCATTCACCATAACCTGGTGCTGCGCGAAGGCCCGGTCGCCGCCGTGGCGGCGTTTGCTTTCCGCGTACGCACGCCGGAAGACGTCGATCGCGCCGAAGCGTATTTCAAGGCGCTTGGCTGCCGTACCGAGCGGCGGGTGAACGGGTTCGCCAAAGGCATCGGCGATGCGGTGCGGGTAGAGGATCCGCTCGGTTTCCCGTATGAGTTTTTCTACGACGTGCAGCACGTCGAGCGTCTGGCCTGGCGCTACGATCTGTATACGCCGGGCGCGCTGGTGCGCCTCGACCACTTTAACCAAATCACCCCTGACGTGCCGCGCGCCGTGGAATACATCCAGGGGCTGGGATTCCGCGTGACGGAAGACATCCGCGATGAAGACGGCGTGGTTTACGCCGCCTGGATGCGCCGCAAGGCGACGGTGCACGATACCGCGATGACCGGCGGCGCCGGGCCGCGCATGCACCACATCGCCTTCGCCACCCATGAAAAGCACAATATTTTGGCCATCTGCGACAAGCTCGGCGCGCTGCGCAAATCCGATTTGATCGAACGCGGCCCCGGCCGTCACGGCGTCTCTAACGCGTTCTACCTCTACCTGCGCGATCCCGATGGCCACCGCGTGGAAATCTACACGCAGGATTACTACACCGGCGATCCGGACAACCCGACCGTGACCTGGGACGTGCATGACAACCAACGCCGCGACTGGTGGGGCAATCCGGTGGTGCCGAGCTGGTATACCGAAGGATCGCTGGTGCTGGATCTCGATGGGCAGCCACAGCCGGTCATCGAGCGCAGTGCGCCCAGCGAAATGGCCGTCACCATCGGCGCAGACGGTTTTTCCTATACCCGTGAGGGCGATACGGAAAAAGGTTTCAAGCTTGGCAATACGCTGTAAATGCCGCTGCGCGGGCCGCGCCCGCGCATATTTGCCGTCTGGAGAACGCTATGCCCCATTTTTACGCTGAATGTACCGACAACATCCGCCGCGAGGCGGATTTGCCCACCCTGTTCGCCAAGGTCAACGAGGCGCTGGCGGCGACCGGCATCTTTCCGCTGGCCGGCGTGCGCAGCCGCGCCATCTGGCTCGATACCTGGCAGATGGCCGACGGCAAGCAGGACTACGCCTTCGTGCACATGACGCTGAAGATCGGCCACGGCCGCAGTCTGGAAAGCCGGCAGCAGGTGGGCGAGATGCTGTTTGCGCTGATCAAGGAACACTTCGCCGCGCTGATGGCGCAGCGTTACCTGGCGCTCTCTTTCACCATGGAAGAGCTGGATCCGGTGCTGAATTACAAACAGAACAATGTCCACGCGCTGTTCAACAAGGCGTGAATAAGGGGTCGTAAATGCTGGATAAAGAGCAGGTTAACCGCGCCGTACAGCGCCTGCATCAGGCGGAAAAGAGTCGTGAACAGATCCGCGCGCTGTCGCTCGATCATCCCGAGATCACCATCGAAGACGCCTATGCCATTCAGCGGCAGTGGGTGGAGCTGAAGATCGCCGAGGGGCGTACGCTCAAAGGCCACAAGATCGGCCTGACCTCGCGCGCCATGCAGGTGAGCTCGCAGATCACCGAGCCGGACTACGGCGCGCTGCTGGACGACATGTTCTTCAACGACGGCAGCGACATTCCGATCGATCGCTTTATCGTGCCGCGGGTGGAGGTGGAGCTGGCGTTCGTGCTGGCCAAGCCGCTGCGCGGGCCGAACTGCACGCTGTTCGACGTCTACAACGCCACCGACTACGTCATTCCGGCGCTGGAGATCATCGACGCGCGCAGCCACAACGTCGATCCCGAGACTCAGCGGCCGCGCAAGGTGTTCGACACCATCTCCGACAACGCCGCCAACGCCGGGGTGGTGATGGGTGGGCGGCCGATCAAGCCGGACGCGCTGGATCTGCGCTGGATTTCCGCGCTGCTGTACCGCAACGGCGTGATTGAAGAATCCGGCGTGGCGGCGGCGGTGCTCAACCACCCGGCCAACGGCGTGGCCTGGCTGGCCAACAAGCTGGCGCCGTATGAGGTGGAGCTGGAAGCGGGGCAGGTGATCCTCGGCGGCTCCTTCACCCGGCCGGTGCCGGCGCGGCGCGGCGATACCTTCCACGTCGACTACGGCCCGATGGGCTGCATCAGCTGCCGCTTCGTCTAAAAAGCAGGCTCGGCGAGCCGGGCCGCAATAAACCGGGCGGGGCCATGCGCTACGCCCGCTTGTCAGGGAGAATGCGATGTTAACCAACCACTTCAAGCGTGCGCTGCAGGAAAAACGCCCGCAGATCGGGCTGTGGCTCGGGCTGTGCAGCAGCTACAGCGCCGAGCTGCTGGCCGGCGCCGGTTTCGACTGGCTGCTGATCGACGGCGAACATGCGCCCAACAACGTGCAAACGGTGCTGGGGCAGCTGCAGGCGGTCGCGCCTTACCCGAGCCAGCCGGTGGTGCGGCCACCGTGGAACGACGCGGTGATCATCAAGCAGCTGCTGGACGTCGGCGCGCAAACCTTGCTTATCCCGATGATTCAAAACGCCGAACAGGCGCGCGACGCGGTGCGCGCTACGCGCTATCCGCCGCACGGCGTGCGCGGCGTCGGCAGCGCCCTGGCGCGCGCTTCGCGGTGGAACCGGGTGCCCGATTACCTGCAGCAGGCCGATGAGCAGATGTGCGTGCTGGTGCAGATTGAAACCCGCGAAGCGGTGAAAAACCTCGACGCCATTTTGCAGGTGGATGGGGTGGACGGCGTGTTTATCGGCCCGGCGGATCTCAGCGCCGACATGGGCTTTGCCGGTAATCCGCAGCACCCGGAGGTGCAGCGCACCATCGACGACGCCATCGCGCGCATCCGCGCCGCCGGCAAGGCGCCGGGCATTTTGATGGCCAACAAGGCTCTGGCGCAGCGCTATCTGGAGGCCGGCGCGCTGTTCGTTGCGGTGGGGGTGGACACCACCCTGCTGGCACGGGCGGCGGAAGCCCTGGCGGACGAATTCAAACGGGGCGGGGCGCAAGCGCCTTCATCGGGAGTCTACTGAACCATGAACCACGTCGATTCGCTGCAGCCGGCCAACCCGGCGCAGCAACATAAAGCGTTAACCGCCGCCGAGCAATCGGTGATTAAAAAGTTGTTTCGGCGCCTGATCATTTTCCTGTTCGTGTTGTTTGTTTTCTCTTTCCTCGATCGTATCAACATCGGCTTCGCCGGGCTGACGATGGGCAAAGATCTCGGCCTCAGCTCGACCATGTTCGGGCTGGCGGCGACGTTGTTCTATGTCACCTACGTGATCTTCGGCATTCCGAGCAACATGATGCTGAGCCGGGTCGGCGCGCGGCGCTGGATCGCCACCATCATGGTGCTGTGGGGCATCGCCTCCACCTGCACCATGTTCGCCACCGGGCCGACCAGCCTGTACGTGCTGCGCATGATCGTCGGCATCACCGAGGCCGGTTTCCTGCCGGGCATTCTGGTGTACCTCACCTACTGGTTCCCGGCGTTCTACCGCGCCCGCGCCAACGCGCTGTTCATGATCGCCATGCCGGTGACCATGGCGATCGGCTCGCTGGTCTCCGGCTATATCCTGGCGCTGGACGGGGTGATGAACCTGAAGGGCTGGCAGTGGCTGTTCCTGCTGGAAGGCATTCCGTCGGTGCTGCTGGGCGTGGTGGTGTGGTTCTACCTCGACGATACGCCGGCCAAGGCCAAGTGGCTGACCGACGAGGAGAAAGCCAGCCTGCAGGCGATGATGGAAGCCGATAAGCTGCAGCTGGTGCAGCCCAACGGGCCGAGCAGCCACCGCGCGCTGCAACAGCGCAGCCTGTGGCGCGAGATCTGCACGCCGATCGTGCTGATGTATACGCTGGCCTATTTCTGCCTGACCAACACCCTGAGCGCGATCAACATCTGGACGCCGCAGATCCTGCAAAGCTTCAACCAGGGCAGCAGCAACGTGACGATCGGCATTTTGGCGGCGATCCCGCAGATCTGCACCATCGCCGGCATGGTGTGGTGGAGCAAACGATCCGACAGGCTGCAGGAGCGCAAGCACCACACCGCGCTGCCGTACCTGTTCGCCGCCGCCGGCTGGCTGCTGGCGTCCGCCACCGATCACAGCCTGATCCAGTTGCTCGGGATCGTGATGGCCTCGGTCGGCTCCTTTACCGCCATGGCGATCTTCTGGACCACGCCGGATCAGTCGATCAGTCTGGAAGCGCGCGCGGTGGGGATCGCGGTGATCAACGCCACCGGCAACATCGGATCGGCGCTCAGCCCGCTGTTGATCGGCTGGTTCAAGGATCTGACCGGCAGCTTTAACTCCGGGCTGTATTTCGTCTCGGCGCTGTTGATCGTCGGCGCCGTGCTGGTGTGGCGCATTCCGATGAAGGATTCGCGCCCGAGAGCGACGCCTTGATGCGCAAGTGGGCATGATTGCAGGAGGTCATGAGGTGCGGAAAAGTACCGGCTTTATCGCCAACATCGATATTTGCAAAGAGTATGACGCGCGCTACGCCGCCGACGAGGTGCACTACGAAACCTTCGCCGGGCTGGCGGCGTTCTTCGGCCGCGACATGCAGGTGCATTGGCACGACTGCTTCTTCCAGGTGCATTTCCTGGAGACCGGCAAGATAGAGCTGCAGCTTGACGATCAGCACTATTCGGTGCAGGCGCCGCTGTTCATCCTCACGCCGCCGTCGGTGCCGCATGCGTTCTTCACCGAACCGGACAGCGACGGCCATGTGCTGACGGTGCGCCAGGAGCTGATTTGGCCGCTGTTGGAGCATCTGTATCCCGGCAGCAACCTGGCGCTGGACATGCCGGGCATCTGCCTGTCGCTGGCCGACGCGCCGCAGGAGCTGACGGCGCTCAGCCACTACTGGGCGCTGATCCGCCGCGAGTTCGGGCAGAACCTGGCCGGGCGCGAACAGACGCTGGCGCTGCTGGCGCAGGCGGTGTTCACGCTGCTGCTGCGCAACACCGCGCTGGAAGACAGCGCCAACAGCGGCGTGCGTGGCGAACTGCAGCTGTTTCAGCGGTTCAACAAGATGGTGGACGAGCGTTTTCGCGAGCACCTGCCGGTGCCGGAGTATGCGCAGGCGCTGGGGGTGACCGAATCGCGGCTCAACGATCTGTGCCGGCGCTTCGCCAACCGGCCGCCCAAGCGGCTGATCTTCGATCGGCTGCTGCGCGAGGCCAAACGCATGCTGCTGTTCAGCGCCTGTACGGTGCATGAAACCGCCTACAGCCTCGGCTTCAAGGATCCGGCCTATTTCGCCCGTTTTTTCAATCGGCTGGAAGGCTGTTCCCCCTCGACCTACCGCGCGGCGCAACACGCCCTTTCGTAACCGCGATCACAGTTTGCCGCGAAAGCGGCAAACTGACCTGAAAAGTACCGGCGATTGCCGCAAAAGTCTCTTCTCGAAACCGGCTTTGGCAGCTTCAATTAAGCAACCAAAAGAAAACATTATTTTAACAAATGGCCGGATCCACGGCCTGAAAAATGCCGATGACGAGGAAGACCCGATGAAACCAGAAGACTTTCGTGCCGACAGCAAACGCCCGTTCACCGGCGCCGAATACCTGAAAAGTTTGCAGGACAACCGCGAAATCTACATTTACGGCGAGCGCGTGAAAGACGTCACCACCCATCCGGCGTTCCGCAACGCGGCGGCGTCAGTCGGCCAGCTGTACGACGCGCTGCACGATCCGGCCAGCCAGGATCGCCTGTGCTGGAACACCGACACCGGCAACGGTGGCTATACCCACAAATTCTTCCGCTACGCCCGCAGCCCGGAAGAGATGCGCCAGCAGCGCGATGCCATCGCTGACTGGTCGCGCCAAAGCTACGGCTGGATGGGGCGTACGCCGGACTACAAGGCGGCCTTCGGCTGCGCGCTGGGCGCTTATCCGGAGTTCTACGGCCAGTTTGCCGACAACGCGCGCCACTGGTACAAACGCATTCAGGAAACCGGGCTCTATTTCAACCACGCCATCGTCAACCCGCCGATCGACCGCCACAAGCCGGTCAACGAGGTGAAGGACGTCTACATTCAGGTGGAGAAAGAGACCGACGCCGGCATCATCGTCAGCGGCGCCAAAGTGGTGGCCACCAACTCGGCGTTGACCCACTACAACTTCATCGGCTTCGGTTCGGCGCAGGTGATGGGCGATAACCCGGACTTCGCGCTGATGTTCGTGGCGCCGATGGACGCCGAAGGGGTGAAGCTGATTTCGCGCGCCTCCTACGAGCTGGTGGCCGGCGCCACCGGATCGCCGTTCGACTACCCGCTCACCAGCCGCTTCGATGAGAACGACGCGATCTTGATCATGGATCATGTGCTGATCCCGTGGGAAAACGTGCTGATCTACCGCGATTTCGATCGCTGCCGCCGCTGGAGCACCCAGGGCGGTTTCGCCCGGCTGTTCCCGCTGCAGGCCTGCGTGCGCCTGGCGGTGAAGATGGACTTTATCACCGCGCTGCTGCAAAAGAGCCTCTCGTGTACCGGCGTGCTGGAGTTCCGCGGCGTGCAGGCCGATCTGGGCGAAGTGGTGGCCTGGCGCAACCTGTTCTGGTCGCTGAGCGACGCGATGTGTGCCGAAGCCACAAAATGGGAAAACGGCGCCTACCTGCCGGATTCCGCCGCGCTGCAGACCTACCGCGTGATGGCGCCGATGGCCTACACCAAGGTGAAACACATCATCGAGAAGAACGTCACCAGCGGCCTGATCTACCTGCCGTCCAGCGTGCGCGACATGAACAACCCGGAGATCGACAAGTACCTGGCGCGCTACGTGCGTGGATCGGACGGCATGGATCACGTCGAACGCATCAAGATCCTCAAGCTGATGTGGGATGCGATCGGCAGCGAATTCGGCGGCCGCCACGAGCTGTATGAGATCAACTACGCCGGCAGCCAGGATGAAATCCGCCTGCAGTGCCTGCGTCACGCGCAGGGATCCGGCAACATGGATCGCATGATGCAGATGGTCGACAAGTGCCTGGCCGATTACGATCAGCACGGCTGGAAGGTGCCGCACCTGCGGAACAATGACGATATTAATCAGTTGGATAATCTGCTGAAGTAATTCAGGAGGAGGTGGTATGTCTCAGGAAAATGAACAGCGCCTGCGCTTTCGCGACGCCATGGCCAGCCTGTCGGCGGCGGTGAATATCGTCACCACCGACGGCCCGGCGGGGCGCTGCGGCATCACCGCCACGGCGGTGTGCTCGGTAACCGATACGCCGCCGACGCTGCTGGTGTGCATCAACCGCAACAGCGCGATGAACCCGGTGTTTCAGGAAAACCGCAGGCTGTGCGTCAACGTGCTCAACCACGAGCAGGAGCTGATGGCACGCCACTTCGCCGGCATGACCGGCGTCAGCATGGAAGATCGTTTCCGGCTGGAAGAGTGGCAGCTCGGTGCGCTGGGGCAGCCGGTGCTGCGCAATACCCTGGCCAGCCTGGAAGGGGAGATCGAGCAGATCCAGAGCATCGGCACCCACCAGATGTACCTGGTGCAGATCAAGCAGATCGCGCTGAGCGAAGCCGGCAACGGGCTGATCTACTTCAAGCGCAATTTCCATTCGGTGATCCACCCGATGGCGGTGCCGGCCTGAGGCGTTGGGGCGCAGCCTGCTGCGCCCCGCGTTTCAACTCTTGTTAGCCGCCAGATCGCTCACCAGGCGGTTGACCGGATCGCTCATGTTGGTGAATTTGCTCAGCTCCGAGCGGGTCACCACCACGAACACCCCGACGTTTTTCGCCGGGATCATCGCCATGTAGGTAATGAACCCGCCGCCGCCGCCGGTCTTCTGAATGATGCCCGGCAGCCCGTCCTTCGGCGCCATATACACCCAACCCAACCCCAGCGCATCCGCTTGCCCCGGCACGTCCATGCCCTTCAGCGACACCAGATCGTGACGCTGGAAGTACATGGTTTGCTCGCTGGCGGCGGTGGCTTTGCGCGGGCCGCTGGCGCTGGAGGAGAGGAATTGTTGCATCCAGCGCTGCATGTCGCGTGGGGTGGAGTAGACGCCGCCGCTGCCGGCCGCGGCGGTGGTGTCGCGGCAGGCGCTCGGGCCGGCCGCCGCCACCATCAGGCGCGAGCACTGCTCGGGGCTCGGCGTCAGCGTGGTGTCGACCATGCCGAGCGGCGCGGTGATTTTCTCTTTCAGCAGCGCGTTGTAAGGCTTGCCTGCAGCGCGCGACAGCGCGTCGGCCAGCAGGTCATACGCCAGGTTGGAGTAGGCGGCGCGTACGCCCGGCGGCACCGTGACGTTGGCATGGGCCAGCCACTGCCAGCGCTGGGCCTTGGTCGGCCAGGTGAACACCGGCGTTTTCGGCGGCTTCTTGCCCGGCTGCTCGCGCGGCAGCGAGCTGGTGTGCGTCGCCAGGTTCAGCAGGGTGATCGGCTGCCCGGCGTTGTAAGCCGGCACATAGGCGCCTTTGGGGGCGTACTTGCGCAGCGGATCGGTCAGTTTGACCTGGCCTGCCGCCGCCATTTTCACCATCACTTCGCTGGTCATCAGCTTGGTGATCGAAGCGATGCGGATCAGCGAATCCGGGCGCGGGCGCAGGTTGTTGCCGGGTTTGGTATCGCCAAAGCTGCGGTTAACCACCTGATTACCGTCGATCACCACCAGCGCCATGCCGGTGGCGCCGCTGTTGTAGAAAATATGTTCGGCATACTGGTCGACGATTTGCGAAGCCAGCTGCGGGGGCGCGGCCTGCACGGCCAGCGGCGCGGCGCACAGGCCCAGCGCCAGCAATAAAGCGGAGACAGAGTTCTTCAACGGTCGTTATCCATTTAACAATGCAGCGGGGAAAGGGCTTATCCGTCGCCCAGTGTAATGCGCCCGGGCCCCGGCTGCATGTAGAAAAAAGAGCGGTGGCGATAAAATTTTTTCACCGCCGGCGAGCTACTGCGCGCGGGCGAAAATGGCGATCACTTCATCGAGGTGCGCCTTCATCGCCTTGCGGGCGCCGCGCACGTCGCGCGCTTCGATCGCCGCCAGGATCGCCCGGTGTTCCAGTTCGGAACGGTGCGGCATGTCGTCCGGCGTATAGTGGCGTTGCAGCACGCGGAACATGCTGCCGTAACGGTGGCCGAGCAGGTGGCCGATGATGAACGCATAGGCCGGGTTGCCGCTGGCCTGGGCGATGCGGATGTGGAACAGCCGATCGCCGGGGTGGGTGGCGGAACCGGCGCGGTTATCGCGGCAGTTCTGCTCGTAGGCGGCGCGGATGCCCGCCAGCTCTTCGTCGGTGGCGTGGCGCGCGGCCAGCGCGGCGGTCTCCGGTTCGATCAGCAGACGGGTTTGCAGCAGAGAAAACGGCGGCAGCTCGGCGTTGAAATCCAGCTCGATGTTCAGTTCGTCGTCGATCTCCGCCCACTGGTTGCGGCCGGCCTGGGTCATCACCGGCTCCTGCGACGGCGCCAGCGGCGTTGGCGAGCGCACGATCACCCCGTTACCGACCTTGACGTCCACCAGGCCGATCACTTCCAGCGCGATAAGCGCCTCGCGCACCGACGCGCGGCTGACCTGCAACTGCTGGGCGAGATCCCGCTCCGAGGGCAGGCGGCTGCCCGGCGGAAATTCGTTATTTTCGATAAGACGTTTGAGCTGGTCAGCTATCTGTCTGTAAATTCTTGGGTTTTCCAGTCGGGTAATCGGCATTTTTGACCTTTGACGATTCGGCGTTCAGTGATTTGGCGCACAATTATGCGACAAGGCGCTTGAGTAATCGTTATTCAAGTGTAAAAAAATGGTTAATTTAAATGCGGTTTCAAGGCTGTTTTATTAACTTCTTCCCCCAACGATAACGCGTAAAGCGTCTTTTGTCATGTTAGAGGCCTGACCTTTAACCGCCTTTATTGGCCTGACCATTAGACCTTTAGGCCGAGGAGTCAAGATGGATTTAACCGGGAAACGCGTACTGATCACCGCCGCCGGGCAAGGGATCGGTTTTACCACCGCCAGGCTGTTCGCCGCCGCCGGCGCTGAAGTGATCGCCAGCGACATCAACCTCGAGCGCCTGCAGGGCTCTGCCGGGATCCGCGCGCTGACGCTAAACGTCACCGATCCGGCCGCCATCGTGGCGGCGGCGGAAGCGATCGGCCCGATCGACGTTCTGTTCAACTGCGCCGGCGTGGTGCACAGCGGATCGATCCTCGATTGCACCGAAGATCAGTGGGCGTTCGCGCTCGATCTCAACGTCACCGCGATGTTTCGCATGATCCGCGCTTTCCTGCCGGGCATGTTGGCGCGCGGCAAAGGCTCGATCATCAACATGTCCTCGGTGGCCTCGAGCGTGAAAGGGGTGCCGAACCGCTTCGCTTACAGCGCCAGCAAGGCGGCGGTGATCGGCCTGACGCGCTCGGTGGCGGCGGACTACGTCACGCAGGGCATCCGCTGCAACGCCATCTGCCCCGGCACGGTGGAGTCGCCGTCGCTGCGCCAGCGTATTGCCGAGCAGGCGCGCGAGCAGGGGCGCAGCGAGCAAGAGGTGTATCAGGCGTTCGTCGCCCGTCAGCCGATCGGGCGCATCGGCACCACCGAGGAAATCGCCCAATTGGCGCTGTATCTGGCCTCTGACGCCAGTTCATACACCACCGGCACGGTGCAGATCATCGACGGCGGCTGGAGCAACTGAGCCGCCATTTTTGAGAGAGGAAGGCATGAAACTTTTACGTTACGGGCAACCTGGGCAAGAGCGCCCCGGCATGTTGGATGCGCAAGGCCGCCTGCGCGATTTGTCGCAGCATATCGCCGACGTGGGGGGCGCCGCGTTATTGCCGGCGTCGCTCGCCAAACTGCGCGCGCTGGACAGCGCCACGCTGCCGCTGGTCGAAGGGCAGCCGCGCCTCGGCGCCTGCGTCGGCGGCATCGGCAAGTTTATCTGCATCGGCCTGAACTACGCCGATCACGCGGCAGAGACCGGTGCCGCCATTCCTGAGGAACCGGTGGTGTTCAACAAATGGACCAGCGCGGTGATCGGCCCCCACGATCGGGTGGAGATCCCGCGCGGCTCGCAGAAAACCGACTGGGAAGTGGAGCTGGGCGTGGTGATCGGCCAGGGCGGACGCTACATCAGCGAAGCAGACGCGATGCGCCACGTCGCCGGCTACTGCGTGATCAACGACGTCTCAGAACGCGAATATCAAATTGAGCGCGGCGGCACCTGGGACAAGGGCAAAGGCTGCGACACCTTCGGGCCGATCGGCCCCTGGCTGGTGACCGCCGACGAGATCGCCGATCCGCACAGCCTGAACCTGTGGCTGGAGGTGGACGGCAAGCGCTATCAGGACGGCAACACCAGCACCATGATCTTCCGCATTCCGCAGATCGTCAGCTACCTCAGCCGCTTCATGAGCCTGCAGCCGGGCGATGTGATCTCCACCGGCACGCCGCCGGGCGTCGGGATGGGGCAGAAACCGCAGCCTATCTATCTGCGGGCGGGCCAGACGATGCGTCTGGGCATCGAAGGGCTGGGCGAACAGCGCCAGCAAACCGTACAGGCCTAACCGGGAGCGCCGCCATGACCACCATTACCGCACTGCGGGTTGAAGACATTCGTTTCCCCACGTCGCTGGGGCTGGACGGATCCGACGCCATGAATCCGGATCCCGACTATTCCGCCGCCTACGTGATCCTGGAGACCGATCGCGCGGATCTCAGCGGCCACGGGTTGACGTTCACCATCGGCCGCGGCAACGAGATCTGCTGCGCGGCGATCCGCGCGCTGGAGCATCAGATCGTTGGCGAGCGGCTGGAGGATATCGCCGCCGACATGGGCGCCTTCTGGCGGCGCTTCACCAGCGACAGCCAGCTGCGCTGGATCGGGCCGGACAAAGGCGCTATCCACCTGGCGACCGGCGCGGTGGTCAACGCGGTGTGGGATCTGTGGGCCAAATCGGTCGGCAAGCCGGTGTGGCGGCTGGTGGCGGAGATGACGCCGGAAGAGCTGGTGCGCTGCATCGACTTCCGTTACATCACCGACTGCATCACGCCGCAGGAGGCGCTGGCGCTGCTCAAGCAGCGGGCCGAGGGCAAAGAGCAGCGCCTGGCGCGGCTGCTGCAGGAAGGCTATCCCTGCTACACCACCTCCGCCGGCTGGCTGGGGTATCCGGACGACAAGCTGCGCCGCCTGTGCCAGGAAGCGGTCGACGCCGGTTTCTCCTACCTGAAGCTGAAGGTCGGGCGCGATCTGGAAGACGACATTCGCCGGGTGCGCATCGCCCGCGAGGTGATCGGCCCGGACCGCCGGCTGATGATCGACGCCAACCAGGTGTGGGAGGTGGACGAAGCCATTCCGTGGGTGAAGCATCTGGCGTTCGCCAAACCCTGGTTTATCGAAGAGCCGACCAGCCCGGATGACGTGGAAGGGCACCGCCGCATCCGCGAAGGGGTGGCGCCGGTCAAGGTGGCCACCGGTGAGATGTGCCAGAACCGCATCATGTTCAAGCAGTTCATCATGCGCGGCGCGGTAGACGTGGTGCAGATCGACGCCTGCCGCCTCGGCGGCGTCAACGAAGTGCTGGCGGTGATGCTGATGGCGACCAAATACCAGCTGCCGGTCTGCCCGCACGCCGGCGGCGTCGGGCTGTGCGAGTACGTGCAGCACCTGTCGATGATCGACTACCTGTGCATTGCCGGCACCCACGAAGGCCGGGTGATCGAGTATGTCGATCATTTGCATGAACACTTTGTCGATCCCTGCGTGATCAAAGGCGCGGCCTACATGCCGCCGAGCCGTCCCGGCTATTCGATCGAGATGCATCCATCGTCGATCGCGCAGTATCGATTCCGCGGGTGAGGCGGGAGGATCGCATGCCGCGCATCGACGCTCACCAGCACTACTGGCGCTATCACCCCCAGCACTACCCGTGGATTGACGAGCGGATGAGCGTGCTGCGGCAGGATTTCGATCCGCCCCGGCTGCGGCCGCTGTTGCAGGAACAGGGTTTCGACGGCGCGCTGGCGGTGCAGGCGCGCCCCAGCGAGGAAGAGACGCTGGCCCTGCTGGCGTTGGCTGAGCAGGGCGAGGGCATATGCGGCGTGGTGGGCTGGCTGGACATCGCCGCGCCGCAGCTGGCGCAGCGTCTGGAGGCCTTGCGGCCTTACAGCGCGCTGCGCGGGGTGCGTCATCAGGTGCAGGACGAAGCGGATCCGGCGGCCTGGCTGGCGCGGCCGGAGGTGGAACGCGGCATGCAAACGCTGCAGCGCGCCGGGTATGTGTACGAGATCCTGGTGACGCACCGGCATCTGGCGGCCGCGGCGGCGTTCGCCGCCTGCCACGATGAACACTGGCTGGTGTTGGATCATCTCGGCAAGCCGGACATCGCGCGCGGCGCGCGGCACTGGGCGCAGCAAATCCGGCCGCTGGCGGCGCTGCCGCACGTGGTCTGCAAGCTGTCGGGGCTGATCACCGAGGCGCCGGGTGGCCGGTGGCGGGCGGAAGAACTGCTGCCGTTCTTCGACGCCGCGCTGGAGGCGTTCGGCCCGCAGCGGCTGATGTTCGGCTCCGACTGGCCGGTGTGCCTGCTGGCCGGCGACTACCGCCAGGTGGTGCAACTGTGCGAACGGGCGCTGTCGACGCTGGGGGCCGCCGAGCAGGCGGCGATTTGGGGCGACACCGCCTGGCGAATTTACGGTTTAACGGAGTCTGGTTATGGATCTGTATCTGCAAGATAAGGTGGTGCTGGTCACCGGCGGCGGTGCCGGCATCGGCGCGGCGATTGCTCATGTGCTGGCCGAAGAAGGCGCGATCCCGGTGCTGGTCACCAACGCCGCGCCGGAGGCGGCGCTGCTGGCCGATTTGCAGCGGCTGCAGCCGCGCACCGAGGTGATCCTCACCGAACTGTGCGACGAGGCGGCTTGCCGCCGCGCGGTCAGCCAGACGCTGGCGGCCTTCGGCCGCATCGACGGGCTGGTGAATAACGCCGGGGTCAACGACGGCGTCGGGCTGGAGGCAGGGCGCGAAGCGTTCGTCGGCTCGCTGGAAAAGAACCTGGTGCACTACTACCTGATGGCGCACCTGTGCCAGGCGGCGCTGCAGGAGAGCCGGGGCGCCATCGTCAATATCGCCTCCAAGACCGCGCTCAGCGGCCAGGGCGGCACCAGCGGCTACACCGCCGCCAAGGGCGCGGTGCTGGCGCTGACGCGCGAATGGGCGGTGTCGCTGCGCCATGACGGGGTGCGGGTGAACGCGGTGGTACCGGCGGAGGTGATCACCCCGCAGTACCAGCGCTGGCTCAACACCTTCGCCGAGCCGCAGCGGCAGATGGCGAAAATCACCGCGCGCATTCCGCTCGGGCAGCGCATGACCACGCCGCAAGAGATCGCCGACACCGTGGCGTTTCTGCTGTCGTCGCGGTCGTCGCATACCACCGGGCAATGGCTGTCGGTGGACGGCGGCTACCTGCATCTCGATCGGGCGCTGACGTGAGCGGCGCGGCGGCAGGGCGGCGCCGTTTCTGCCAGGCGCTCGATCTGATTGACTCACCGGCGCTGATTGCGGAGTACCAGCAGCATCATCAGCGCATCTGGCCGGGCATCGCCGCACATTTGCGTGAGCACGGCATTCTGGACATGGAGATTTACCGGTTGGGCATCCGGCTGTTCATGATCGTGGAGGTCAGCGCCGATTTCGATGCCGTGCGTTTTGACGCCGCCAGCCTGAACAACCCCGAAGTACAGCGATGGGAAGCGCTGATGTGGCACTACCAGGCCGCCACCCCCTGGACGCCGCAGGGCGAAAAATGGGTGGAAATGGCGCGGATATTTTCTCTGCAACAGCAATAACGCCAACATCATCATCGCCAGACGATACGAGGGTATCACCATGCTTGCTGAAAAAAGTGCGGCCTCGGCGCAGCCGGGCGTCGCCGTGACCGCCAATCTGCGCTGGGCCTTTATCCTGGTCACCAGCCTGTTCTTTATGTGGGGGCTGTCCTATGGCCTGCTGGACGTATTAAACAAACATTTTCAGGAGACGTTGCACGTTACCAAGGCGCAGTCGGGGCTGTTGCAGGCGGCCTATTTCGGCGCCTATTTCCTGGTGGCGCTGCCCGCCGGATACTTTATGGACCGCAAGGGCTATAAGGCGGGCATTCTGATCGGGCTGTGTCTGTATGCGCTGGGGGCGCTGCTGTTCGTGCCGGCGGCGTCGGCCAACAGCTTCGGCGTGTTCCTGTTCGCGCTGTTCGTTATCGCCAGCGGTTTGGGCTGCCTGGAAACGGCCGCCAACCCGTACGCCACGGTGCTGGGCGACGCGCAGGGCGCCGAACGGCGGCTCAACCTGGCCCAGTCGTTCAACGGCCTCGGGCAGTTTATCGGCCCGTTGATCGGCGGCACGCTGTTCTTCTCCGCCAGCCAGTCCGCCGGCGGCGGCGATCAGAGCGCGGTTAAGATGACCTATGTGGCGATCGCCGTGCTGGTGCTGCTGATCGCGCTGTTGTTCAGCCGCACCCGGCTGCCGGCGATCCGCGAAGAGGAAAAACCGGTACACGGCGTGATAGCGCAGGGATTGTGGCAGCATCCGCATTTCGTCGGCGGGGTTATCACGCAGTTCTTTTACGTGGCGGCGCAGGTGGGCGTAGGGGCGTTCTTCATCAACTATGCCACCGAACACTGGCGTGAGGTGTCTAACCAGAGCGCCTCTTACCTGCTGTCGATCGCCATGATCTGCTTTATGGTCGGGCGCTTCTTCAGCACCTGGTTGATGGGGCGAGTCAAGCCGGCGACGCTGTTGGCGGCCTATGCGCTGATCAACATCGCGCTGTGCGGCGTGGTGATGCTGAGCGTTGACGGCGTGTCGGTGGTGGCGCTGATCGCGGTATTCTTCTTTATGTCGATCATGTTCCCGACCATTTTCGCCCTGGGGGTGAAAAACCTGGGTAAACACACCAAGCGCGCCAGCTCCTTTATGATCATGGCGATCGTCGGCGGCGCCATCATGCCGTACTTTATGGGGGCGCTGGCCGATCGTTACAGCACCGCGCTCTCTTATCTGCTGCCGCTGCTGTGCTTCGCGGTGGTGCTGGTTTACGGCCTGCGGCAGCGCCGCGCCTGATTTAACCCGGCGGCGAATCGGCATTCGCCGCCGTTGTCAGCGCCTGTGGGCGGGTTCGCATCAGGATCGCCAACGCCAGCAGCAGCACGATGCCGGACAGCACGCCGTTTAGCGTCAAGCCTCCGGCATCCACCACCAGCCCGCCCGCCAGTGAACCGCAGGAAATCGCCAGATTAAACAGCGCGATATACAGTGAAGAGGCGACCTCGACCGCGTCGGGGGCCGCCTTGAGCATCCATGCCATCAGCGAAACGGAAACGCCGCCGTAGGCGATGCCCCACAGCAGGAGGAAGGCGCTGCCGCTCAGCGGCGCGTGGCCCAGCAGCGGCAGCAGCAGGACGGCGAGCGCCAGCCCGAGGGCGATCAGCGCCAGGGTGCGGCGCAGCCGTTTGGCGGCGGCCTGGCCGGCGATGAAATTCCCGATGATACCGGCGGCGCCGTAGGCGAACAGTAGCGGACCCACCCAGCGGCCCTCGATGCCGGCGACCGTCTGCAGCAGCGGGCGGACAAAGGTGTAAGCCATAAAGTGGCCGGCGACCAGCAGAAACGTCAGCAGCAGCCCGGTCATCAGCCGACGATTCGCGCGCTGCACGGTGAACGACCGCCAGCTTATCGCCTGCGTGACCGGTAGCGGCGGCAGCACGCACAGCAGCAGGAGCAGGGTCAGCGCCGCCAGGACGGCGACGGCCAGAAACGCCATGCGCCAGCCCAGCGCTTCGCCGAGGAATACGCCGAGCGGCACGCCGAACACCGAGGCCGCCGCTACGCCGCCGAAGATGACGGACAGCGCCAATCCGACGGAAGTCGGCGGCACCAGACGTTCCGCCAACCCACCCGCGATGGCCCAGATGCCGCCGATGCAAAAGCCCAGCAGGATGCGCGCAGCAAACAGCAGCGCCATGGAGGTGGCGGCGGCGGCCAGCAGGTTGGCGGCGAGCAGCAGCAGTAGAAAGGCGATCAGCAGGCTGCGGCGATCCGTGCGCCGGGCACCCAGCACCACCAGCGGGGCGAACAGCGCGGCAAACAGGGCGGGCAGGGAAATCAGCAGCCCGGCGCGGCCTATCGATGCGTTCAAGGTGCTGACGATCGGAGTCAGCAGCCCGACGGGCAGCATTTCTGCCGTGACGACGGTAAAGGTGGACAGGGCGATAGCGAAAGTCGCCAGCCAGGGTTTTGCGCCGCCGCCGGCGTGTAAGGCACTCATAATGACTCTCCCAACAGATGAAGAGCCTCAGTGTATCCGCGCCAAAATGGCTGATAAACTGGCCTGAATGCGCAACATTGGGGATAAATCGTGGCTAATTTACCGTCTATGCCGTTGGATAACCTGACCGACCTGCTGGTGTTCATTCGCGTCGCCGACGCCCGCAGCTTCACGCTGGCGGCCGAGAGACTGGGCATTTCCCGATCGGCGGCGGGCAAATGCGTGAACCGATTGGAGGAGCGATTGGCCACTCGGCTGCTGCAGCGCACCACGCGCAGCGTCAGCCTGACCGAAGACGGCGCGGTGTTTTACGAGTATGCGCAGCGCATCCTGTCGCAGGCCGAAGAGGCGGAAACGGCGCTGAATACGCGGCGGCAAACGCCGCGCGGGCGGCTGCGGCTGGATCTGCCGGTTTCGTTGGGGCGATTGCATATCCTGCCGATTCTGCGGGAGTTTTTGGCGCAGTGGCCGGAGGTGAACGCCGACGTCAGCTTCTCCGATGAGTACAGCGATCTGGTGCGCGACGGCATCGACGTGGCTGTCCGCGTCGGCGGCAGCGACGACAGCCGGCTGGTGCGGCGGGTGCTCGCGCCGCATCGCCTGATCACCTGCGCGGCGCCGGATTATCTGGCGCGGCACGGTACGCCTGCAAAACCGGAGGCGTTGGGCGATCACGAGACGCTGGTCTTCAGACATCAGGGGCTGCCGGCGCCCTGGCGCTATTTGGTCAACGGCCAACTGCACGAACAGCCGGTGCGTGGCCGGATGCGTTTCAACAACGTCGAAGCCTTGCGGGATGCGGCCGTCGCCGGAGCCGGCCTGTGCCAGGTGGGGGCGTTTCTGGTCGGCGAGCAGATTGCGGCCGGCACGCTGGTGCCGGTGCTGGAGCGCTATTGTCGCCCGGGGCCGCCGATCTGCGCCGTCTACCCCAGCCGACGCCATCTCTCCCCCAAGGTGAAACTGTTTCTGGCGGCGATCGAACGGCGCTGGCAGGGCAGGGCGATTTGGGAAACCGCTTAGCGCGGGCGATTCACGCCGCTTTCAAGGCCAGCGTTCGCCGCATTAAGCGGTAGCCGCCTGCCGCCACCAGCAGCACGATCAGCCCGGCGGTGAGCGTGACGCTGAAGCCGGCCGTTATCCCTATGGCATCGATCGCCAGGCCCGCCAATGCGGCGCCGAGCGCCACGCCTATCCCCAGGCCGGTGACCATCCAGGTCAACCCCTCCGTCAGTCTGGAGGGCGGCACGATGTTTTCAACCAGCCCCATGGCAACGATCATGGTCGGCGCAAAAAACAATCCCGCGACAAACATCGCCGCCGCCAGCGTCAAGACATTGTGCACCCACAGCAGCGGCAGGGTGGTGAAGGCGGTGGCGAATGCCGCGTATAAGAACAGACGAGGCAAGGGGACGGGGATCTTCATTGCGCCGAAAATCAGCCCGGCCAGGCAGGAGCCGAACGCGTAAACCGACAGCACGATGCTGGCGGCGGCCGGCTGCCCTTGCTGCTCGGCGAAGGCCACGCTGATAACGTCCACGGTGCCGACGATGGTACCCAGAGCGATCAGCGCCAGCACCAGGATCTGCATCGACGGCATGGCCAGGATGGCGCGCTGCCGCTGGTTATTGTGGGCGTAAACCGGAGGCTGAGTGCTTTTTTGCGAGGCGAATGCCGCAACGCCCGCCACCAGAAGCAGCGCGGCCACCAGAGGGCCGGCCTCTGGGAAGAGTGAAACGCTAAGCCCCACGGCGATCGGTGGGCCGACGATAAAGGCCACCTCGTCCAATACGGACTCGAATGAAAATGCCGTGTGCAGCTGTGGCGTGCTGCGATAAATTTCGCTCCAGCGGGCCCTGACCATCGCAGAGATGCTGGGCATACTGCCCGCGAGCGCGGCGAAGACAAACAGCGTCCAGTCCGGCGCCCGATAGTGGGTGCAGAGCAACAGCAGCAGCAGGGCGATCGTGCTGACCCCGGTGGCGTAGGGCAACACGCGGCTTTGGCCGTGACGATCCGCCGCGCGCGCGATTTGCGGCGCAAGCAGCGCCATGGAAAAGGCGAACGTCGCCGCCACCGCGCCCGCCAACCAATAGGAGCCGCGTACCTGCGAGAGCATGGTGATGATGCCGATACCGGTCATCGAGACCGGCAGACGCGCGATCAGCCCGGCAGAGGAAAACGCCTTGCTGCCCGGGGCGTTGAACAGTTTGAAATAAGGATTTGCCATGGAAAGGGCTCCGGAATGTTGGCGGCTCGGTATTCGCTCAATGTCCATCATTGACATACGCCACGTATGTTAAGTTAATTGACATACATGGCGTATGTCAATTATAACGTCATCAATAACGAGGCGGAGTGGACCCATGGCACGTAAAGCGCGCGCAGAAATGATTGAAGAAACGCGACAAAAACTGGTGGCGGCCGCCCGTCAGCAGTTTGGCAGCGTGGGGTATGCTGAGACGGTGATGGATGAACTCACCGCGCAAGCCGGTATGACGCGCGGTGCGCTCTATCACCACTTTGGCGACAAGAAAGGTTTGTTTTTGGCCGTCGTGCAAGAAATCGACGCCGAGATGGATGCGCGTCTGGCGGCAATTTCCGCCAACGCGCCCGACGAGTGGAGCGCTTTTGCCGGGCGCTGTCGCGCCTATCTGGCGATGACGATTGAACCGCAAGTGCAGCGCATTTTATTGCGTGACTCACCTTCTGTATTGGGGGCGGAACATCTTCAGGCTAGCCGGTTACAATGTATCGCCTCCATGACGAATATGCTGCAAAAGCTGATGGAACAGCGGACGATCGCGACGACCGCACCTGAGGTATTGGCGCATTTAATCAATGGCGGCCTGATGGATGCCGCGCTTTGGATCGCGAATCAGCAGGATGAGAAGATCGCTTTGGAGCAGGCGTTGGCCGGTTTGACGCTGTTGCTGAACGGCTTGCGGCCAACGGCCGCTTAACCGGACAGGGTATTTACTCCTGCGGCTGCAGCAGAGCGGGCTGGACGTTTTGCGCCAGCTGGATATTGTTGCGGCCGCTGTGCTTCGCCAGATAGAGCGCGGCGTCGGCCGCGCCGATCGCCGATTCGACGTCCAGCTTTTCCAGCGCGGAGATGCCGGCGCTGAGCGTCAGCGTGCCGCTGTGCTGCGGGCTGGCGCCGTGTGGGATGTTCAGTTCCGCCACCCGTTGGCGCACCCGCTCGGCCAGCTGCGCCGCGTAGCCTTCGTGCACGTTGGTCAGCAGCACCAAAAACTCTTCCCCGCCGTAGCGCACCACGATGTCGCGTGAACGTACCGCATCGCGGATGGCGATCGCCACCTGCACCAGCGCCCGGTCGCCCATCGCGTGGCCGTAGCTGTCGTTGTAGACCTTGAAGTGGTCGATATCCAGCAGCAGCACGTAGTGGCGGCCGGTTTGCGGTTCCAGCAGCATGTTGATCTTATTCTCCAGCCCGCGGCGGTTATAAAGACCGGTCAGGGGATCGAGCATGCTTAAATTATTGAATTTGTCCCGTTCGTTATACAGGTTGGCCACCAGCGCGTGGGTAAAGATTTCACTGCGTTTCAACATCAGGTGGTGGATGGAGAAAGCGATAATAGGTAATAGCGTGGTGAATAATATCCGCAGGGTATTATGCATACCGTCTAAAGCCAGGATCACCATTGCGGAAGGCACAGCGTGTAAACAAAAGGCGGTAAAGTTATCCGTCAGAGAAATAGCGCTGATAAAAAAGATGCTGAACAAACTAATTAATAAAAAATCTTGGTTATTCGGTAGGCAATATTGACTTTTAACGTAAATATGGGCGGCCCACAGCAGGCCGAGCAAGCTGGCGAACAGGTTGAGTTTGCACAGGTATTTCCGCGGCGTTTGCAGGGAGAATAGCGCCGCCGCCAGACAAAATAGCGGTATACATAATAAAGGTAGGGTAAATGAGGGCGTATCCCTAAAAGGGAACAATAACGTAAATACGGAAGAGGCGGCATTCATCACCAGAAAAAGAAATAATGCCAGGCGCTGCTTGCTGTTCAGTAATTCCTGATAAGAACGGGCGTTCATACGGAGGTCACTCTTTGCAAAGTCGTTCTGTCGAATAATTAAGGTTGAGAAGCATTCCCTCGGCGCGAAATATCCACGGAAGTTGCATGGTTGATGATTGTGATTATTATCATGCAAACAGGACTAGGAATTTTCTTATGTCAAATTATCATTTTTTCATGCTGGTGTCATCTGGGTTTGGTCACCGCAGTGAAAATGATGCGGCGGCCAAAAAAGTGTTATATGATATTGGTTATCATTATCACTTAAAGGGGGGTTATCATGCTCACCGCCATGATTGCCGCGTGTGGACTGTGGGGCGTCAGCTGGTGCCTCGGCGATCGCCTGGCCAGCGCCTGGGGCGTTTTGCTGCCGTGCGCGCTGATGCCGCTGCTGGCCTTGATCGATCTGAATATGATGCAGCTGCGCACCCTGATTGTGATAGCGATGCTGGCGACGCTGGTGATGCTGTTCAACAGCCGGCTGCGTCACTATCTGCTGCTGCCTTCCTGCATGGCGCTGGCGGGCGGCCTGGCGGCAATCAGCCTCAACTTCAGCTTCGCGTAAACGCCGGAAACGGCAAAACCACGCTTAGGCGTGTTTATCATCAATGCGTTGGGATTTTTTCGAAGGAACTACCGGATAGATCATCAATTGGTGCGAAGAGAGGGACTTGAACCCTCACATCCGTAAGGACACTAACACCTGAAGCTAGCGCGTCTACCAATTCCGCCACCTTCGCACAGTCGATGTTGTTGCTTTGATTTATATTACGTCGCCAGCTTGGTGCGAAGAGAGGGACTTGAACCCTCACGTCCGTAAGAACACTAACACCTGAAGCTAGCGCGTCTACCAATTCCGCCACCTTCGCATCGATGCTGAGTGCAATATAAATCATGTGGTTATTTGGTGCGAAGAGAGGGACTTGAACCCTCACGTCCGTAAGGACACTAACACCTGAAGCTAGCGCGTCTACCAATTCCGCCACCTTCGCGTACCAGAAACATTACCGGAGTAACGTTACCACGGAGGCGAATTCTAGAGATTTTGGCGGGCACGTCAACAGTTATTTCCCCGCTTTGCGGGCGTTTGCTGGAAAAACAGCCATATCGCCGCTTTTCTGCTGGTCAAACAGCCAAATCAGCCAATCAATCAACACCCTGACCCGTGGCGCCAGGAAACGGCCGGGCGGATACATGATGTAAATCGGCATCGGCGGAGGCGGCGTGTCCGCCAACACTTCCACCAGTTCGCCCCGTTCCAGCCAGGGAGCAAGTGAATAGCGCGCCGCCTGAATCAACCCCATGCCGGCACGCGCGCCGGCGATGTAAGCGTCGGCGCCGCTGACGCTCAGCCGGGCAGGGAGTTCGCGCAGTTCCACCTTGCCGCCACGGCAGAATTCCAGCGGATAATCGCGGTTGCTGGCCAGGGAAAAATACCCTACCGCGCGGTGCGGCGCCAGGCTATCGATGTCGAGCGGCGTGCCGCTGGCCTGCAGGTAAGCGGGGGAAGCGCAGGTGATCTGCGGCAGCTGGGCGATGCGCCGCGCCACCAGGCTGTCGTCTTCGGTTTCCCAGGCGCGCAGCACGCAGTCTACGCCTTCGCGCAACAGATCGACGTGGGTGTCGTTGGCACCCAGCGCCAGCGTGATGTCGGGATAGCGCCGGTAAAAGTCGCCCAGCGCCGGAATGACGATCTGGCGCGCCAGCGAATGGGGCATATCGATGCGCACTTTGCCGGACGGCTGCAGCTTATGGTGGCTGAACAGCGTGTCCGCTTCCTCAAGCGCCCCCAGCAGCTGTACGCAGCGTTGATAGTAAAGGCTGCCTTCGCTGGTCACCTGTACCTGGCGGGTGGTGCGGATCAGCAGGCGCACGCCCAGCCGCTGCTCCAGCCGTTTCAGCGCGTTGCTGACCGTGGCGCGCGGCAGCTGCAGGCGCTCGGCCGCCCGACTGAAGCTGCCCAGTTCGACGATGCGGGTAAAAATGCGCATGGCTTGAACCTGATCCATGTCCACTCCGGGTTGTTGGTGATTTTTGAACAGTGATGTGCGATCTGCATTATTTATCTTTGTAGCGTAAACAACCAGACTTTGCTGCGTTATCCGTTCATCGCATGAGGGCTGCACAATGCAACAACGTAAACTGGGTTCCCACGGTCCCGTCGTCTCCGCCCTGGGGCTGGGATGCATGGGCATGAGCGACTTCTACTCTACCGGCGCCGATCGGCAGGAGGCCATCGCCACGCTGCACCGGGCGCTGGAGCTGGGCGTCACGCTGCTCGACACCGCCGACATGTATGGTCCGCACACCAACGAAGAGTTGGTGGGGGAAGCGATCAAGGGCAAACGGCAACAGGTGTTCCTGGCTACCAAGTTCGGCATCCTGCGCGATCCGGCGGATCCTTCGGCGCGCGGCGTCAGCAGCCGGCCCGAGTATATCCGGCGCTCGGTGGAAGGCAGCCTGCGGCGCTTGGGCGTAGAGGAGATCGATCTTTATTATCAGCATCGGGTCGATCCGCAGGTGCCGATCGAAGACGTCGTCGGCACGATGGCGGATCTGATCCGCGAAGGCAAGATCCGCCATATCGGCCTGAGCGAGGCGTCGGTCGCCACGCTGGAGCGGGCGCACAAGGTGCATCCGATCACGGCGTTGCAGACCGAGTATTCGCTGTGGACGCGCGATGCTGAACAGGGCGTGCTGGCCGCCTGTGAGCGCCTGGGGATCGGCTTTGTGCCTTACAGCCCGTTAGGGCGCGGTTTCCTTACCGGCGCTATCCGGCGGCCGGAGGATCTGGCCGAGGACGATTTCCGCCGCGGCAACCCGCGCTTCCAGGGCGAAAACTTCGCCCGCAACCTGGCGCTGGTGGAGAAGGTGGGTGAGCTGGCGGCGCAGAAGGGCGTCAAGCCTTCACAGCTGGCGCTGGCCTGGGTGTTGGCGCAGGGCGAGCACATCGTGCCGATCCCCGGCACCAAACGCCGTCGCTATCTGGAAGAGAACGTCGCGGCGGCGGAGATAACGCTGAGCGCGGCCGAACTGGCGGCGATCGAAGCGGTGTTTCCGCTGAGTGCAGCGGCCGGCGATCGCTACGGCGCCGAGTCGATGGCCTATATCAACGGCTAAAAAAAAGCGCGGCCTCAGGCCGCGCTCTGTCGTTTTCCGCCAACGGCGAATTATTTCTTCTTCGGCGCGCGCGGTGGGCGGCCGACGGTGGCCTGATACACCTTGAAGCGGCCGTTCTGCGCCAGCACTTCGTGGCTGCCGAAGGTGGCGTCCAGAATGTCCGGGTACGGCAGGAAGGCGTTGGCGACGATGCGCAGCTGGCCGCCGATCGGCAGGTGTTTCACCGCGCCGCGGATCAGGGTTTCGGCGGCGGTCAGGCTGGTCTGCAGCCCGTCGTGGAACGGCGGGTTGGAGATGATCATGTCGAAACGGCCGGTGATGTCGGAGTAAACGTTGCTGACGATCACTTCGCCTTCGATGCCGTTGGCGGCCAGCGTCGCGCGGCTGGATTCCACCGCGGCGGCGTTGACGTCGCTGAGGGTCAGTTTCACCTTCGGCGACAGCTTGGCCATCACCGAGGCCATCACGCCGGCGCCGCAGCCGATGTCCAGCACCTTGCCTTTCATGTGTTTTTCCAGCGTCGACAGCAGCAGTGAGCTGCCGACGTCCAGGCCGTCGCGGCTGAACACGCCCGGCAGCGTTTTCACTTCCAGATCGTGCAGCTGATAGCTGTCCCACCAGTCGTTCAGGTCGAATTCGGTCTGCGCGTCCAGGCGGCCGTGATACAGGCCGCAGCGGCGCGCGCTGTCGATTTTCACCAGTGCAACGTGGCCTTCCAGCGTTGGCTCGGCGCTGCGCACGCCGCTGCGGTTTTCACCGACCACGAACACGTCTACGCCCACCGGCAGCAGCGCCAGGATGTTGCACAGCTGGAATTGCGCTTCCTGCTTGCTCTTCGGCCAGTAGTAAACCAGCGTGTCGCAGTCGGCGACGAAAGCGGGATCGACGGTCAAACCGAACTGCACGTTATCGCCCATCGTCCGGTTCAGTAACTGCCAGTGATGGTATTGCTGAGTGTGGACGCGCACGTCCGCGGCCTCGAATTGGGCCGGCAGGCTGTCCTGCAGGTCGCCGGCAAACAGCACGCGGCGTTCGATAAATTCATCACTGTGGCGCAGCATGACTTCACTGGCGGGGGTTAATGCAGACATCAGATATTGGCTCCTGGAAATGAGACCGGGGATTATAGAGCTTTGTGGCGATATGTTCGACGGGTTTGTTGGCGCGGGCTGCGCGGGTTTGTTAGCATAGCGCGGCGCATGGCAGGCATGGCGCACCACAACGGGTAGGAATCGGCATGGCATCAAAACGCGACTGGCTGTTACAACAACTGGGTATTACGCAGTGGACATTGCGCCGCCCGAGCGTGTTGCAGGGCGAAGTGGCGGTCAGTCTGCCGCCCGAGGCGCGCCTGCTGGTGGTGGCGCAGACGCTGCCCGCGCCCGACGATCCGCTGTTTTGTGACGTGCTGCGTAGCCTGGGGCTGACGCCGGCGCAAACCTACAGCCTGACGCCGGAACAGGCGGCGATGCTGCCTGAAGAGACCGCATGCAACAGTTGGCGGCTGGGCGTGGCGGAACCGCTTGCGGTCGCCGGCGCGCAGCTACACAGCCCGGCGCTGGCCGAGCTTTCCCAAGACGCGGGGGCCAAACGCGCCCTCTGGCAGCAGATTTGTCATCATGAACACGATTTCTACCCTGACGGCGGCCGACCTGGCCACGGCCTTCACCATTGAGCAAGCCAGCCACGCTTTCCCCTGGACGGAAACCACCTTCGCCAGCAATCAGGGCGATCGCTACCTTAACCTGAAGCTGAACGCCGATGGGGAAATGGCGGGATTCGCCATCACGCAGATCGTGCTGGACGAAGCCACGCTGTTCAACATCGCCATTCATCCGCGGTGGCAGCGCCGGGGCTTTGGCCGCCTGCTGCTCAACGCGGTGATCGAACAGCTGGAGAGCCGTGGCGTGGTGACGCTGTGGCTGGAGGTGCGTGCCTCCAACCAGGCGGCGATCGCACTGTATGAAGATCTCGGTTTCAACGAGGTCACCGTGCGCCGCAATTATTACCCGAGCGCCCACGGCCGCGAAGACGCGATCGTGATGGCGCTGCCGCTGGCGTAATCCGCCCGGCCGGTAAAAGCATTGATTGTCACCGGTTGGCAAATCGGCGAAAATGCCCGGCTGTTATCTTTTATTCACCGCTTTGCCCGGCGCCGCGATCGGCGCGTTCTGATGATGTCGCAGGGCGGACTAACCGTAGAACCTGAAAACCATGTCTCCTAGTGAATTTGCCCGCGAAGTCTCCAAAAGAAGAACTTTCGCCATCATCTCGCACCCCGATGCCGGTAAAACCACCATTACCGAAAAAGTGCTGCTGTTCGGACAGGCGATCCAGACCGCCGGTACGGTAAAAGGCCGTGGCTCCAGCCAGCACGCCAAATCCGACTGGATGGAAATGGAAAAGCAGCGTGGGATCTCGATCACCACCTCCGTGATGCAGTTCCCGTACCGCGACAGCCTGGTTAACCTGCTGGATACCCCGGGGCACGAAGACTTCTCTGAAGATACTTACCGTACCCTGACCGCCGTCGACTGCTGTCTGATGGTGATCGACGCCGCCAAGGGCGTTGAGGATCGTACCCGTAAGCTGATGGAAGTCACCCGTCTGCGCGACACGCCGATCCTGACCTTCATGAACAAACTGGACCGCGACATCCGCGATCCGATGGAAGTGATGGATGAAGTCGAGCGCGAACTGAAGATCGCCTGCTCGCCTATCACCTGGCCGATCGGCTGCGGCAAGCTGTTCAAGGGCGTTTACCACCTGTACAAGGATGAAACCTACCTGTATCAGACCGGTAAAGGCCACACCATCCAGGAAGTGCGCATCGTCAAAGGCCTGGACAACCCGGAGCTGGATGCGGCGGTGGGCGAAGATCTGGCGGCGCAGCTGCGCGATGAGCTGGAGCTGGTGCAAGGCGCTTCCCACGAGTTCGATCAGGAGGCTTTCCTGAGCGGCGAGCTGACCCCGGTGTTCTTCGGTACCGCACTCGGTAACTTCGGCGTGGATCACATGCTGGACGGTCTGGTGGCCTGGGCGCCGGCGCCGATGCCGCGCAAAACCGACACCCGCGAAGTGACGGCGGCGGAGGAGAAATTCACCGGCTTCGTCTTCAAGATCCAGGCCAACATGGATCCGAAACACCGCGACCGCGTGGCCTTCATGCGCGTGGTGTCCGGCCGCTACGAGAAGGGCATGAAGCTGCGCCAGGTGCGCACCGGCAAAGACGTGGTGATCTCCGACGCGCTGACCTTTATGGCCGGCGACCGTTCGCACGTGGAAGAAGCCTACCCGGGCGACATCATCGGCCTGCACAACCACGGCACCATTCAGATCGGCGATACCTTCACCCAGGGTGAAGACATGAAGTTCACCGGTATTCCGAACTTCGCGCCGGAGCTGTTCCGCCGCATTCGCCTGCGCGATCCGCTGAAGCAGAAACAGCTGCTGAAGGGACTGGTGCAGCTGTCCGAAGAGGGCGCAGTACAGGTGTTCCGTCCGATCGCCAACAACGATCTGATCGTCGGCGCGGTCGGTGTGCTGCAGTTCGACGTGGTGGTGGCGCGTTTGAAGAGCGAGTACAACGTGGAAGCGCTGTACGAATCGGTCAACGTGTCGACCGCGCGCTGGGTCGAGTGCGACGACGTGAAGAAGTTCGAAGAGTTCAAGCGCAAAAACGAGATCAACCTGGCGCTGGACGGCGGGGACAACCTGTCCTACATCGCGCCGACCATGGTGAACCTCAACCTGACGCAGGAACGCTATCCTGACGTGACCTTCCGCAAAACCCGCGAACACTGATCGCTCGGCAGGGCGCCCAGTGCGCCCTGCACGCTTCTCCTATCCTCACTGCGCTAATTAATAAATCTTCCTCATATTTTATCCTGCGAACCGCTATCGCCAGGCGATGTTCGTTCGGCCTGCGTTTTCCGTCTGATGGTCTATCTTTAACGAGATGTCCGCACATTGCTTGAGAGTAAATCACTGTAATACGCTATTTGTTTGGTGAGTTATTCTGATGTGTTGCCGATAGGAGACAGTCAGTGTCTTTAAATATCAATGAGATAGCCATATTTCAGTTTTGTGTAACTTAGCCTGTCGTCAATAGACGACAGTTTTTTGATTAAAAATCCGGCTGAAAGATTTTTATCTTTGATAATTAAGGTGTTTTTTGAGTTGGCACGGCCGTTGCAATACTCCTGTCGTGAACGCTTAATCGTATAGCGATGATGAAGTATTTACCGAGAAGGCCGCGTGAAGGTGGCCGCAGGGTTCCGGCGCTTTGGCGTCGAGAGCCCCCAACAAAAGGAAGAGATCGATGAAAAAGACCAAATTTGTACACTCGCTGATGGCTGTCGTATTGGGTTCTGCTTTGGTAAGCGGCAGTGCGCTGGCCGAAGACAGTCTGCTCAACAAGGCGTCTAACGCCGCGGATAGTGCCGGTGCCAAAATCGATAGCTCCATGAAAAAAGTTGACGGTTACATGGATGACAGCGCGATAACGGCTAAAGTTAAAAGTGCGTTGGTGGAAGATAAGACCATCAAAAGTTCTGACATTTCGGTGAAAACCGAAAAAGGCACCGTGATCCTGAGTGGGTTCGTCGGCAGCCAGGCGCAGGCGGAGCATGCGGTCGCGGTCGCCGGTAAGGTGGAAGGCGTCAAGACCGTCAGCGACAAGCTGCACGTGAAAGATGAAGCCAACCAGTCGATCAAATCGTATGCCGGCGACACCGCCACTACCAGCGAGCTGAAAGCCAAGCTGCTGGCCGATGACATCGTGCCGTCGCGCAATGTGAAAGTGGAAACCACCGATGGTGTGGTGCAGCTTTCCGGTGAGGTGAAAACGCAGGCGCAGTCTGAGCGTGCGGAAAGCATCGCCAAGGCCATCGACGGCGTGAAAAGCGTGAAAAACGACCTGGTGGTCAAGCAGTAATTCCGCCAGGCGCCCGTAACAAGCAACAACAAGCCGCATCTGTCGGGCCGTGAAGGCGGCCCGGCATGTAACACCAAAAAAAGAAACTGATTTGCCGTCGGCGTCCCGTTGTCGGGGCGGTAGACAGCAGCGAATTTTTTCACAATGGTAAGGAGAAGCTTATGTTTCGTTGGGGCATTATCTTTTTAGTCATCGCGCTTATCGCTGCGGCGCTGGGGTTCGGTTCGTTGGCGGGCACCGCTGCCTGGGCGGCTAAAATCGTGTTCGTTGTCGGAATCATCCTGTTCCTGGTCAGCCTGTTCACCGGCCGCCGTCGCCCTTAGCCGGCGGGCATTTTCCCGTAAACTGTAACAAAGCTTAACTCCTTTTCTCACGTCGGGGAGGGCCGGCCATGAACAGCGACATCATCGTCGGGCGCTGGAAACAGCTGAAAGGCCAGGTATGGCAGGCGTGGGCAGAATGGTCAGGCAGCGATTATGCCTGGCTGGCCGGCAGCAACGATTTCCTCGCCGGCGTACTGCAAGAGGATTACGGAAGAGAGCGAGACGCGGTATCCTCGGAGAAAACGTCTCACTGAGGATGCCAAGTTGGGATACAGAATACCCATCACGCTCGGCAATATAGAACCGCTGGCGTCTAAACCCTTTCGGCCAGGCAAGATGGCGCTGGTCTGCGAAGGCGGCGGCCAGCGCGGCATTTTCACCGCCGGCGTGCTGGACGAGTTTCAGCGCGCGGGCTTTAACCCTTTCGATCTGCTGATCGGCACGTCGGCCGGCGCCCAGAATCTGTCCGCCTATATCTGCGGGCAGGTGGGCTACGCGCGTCGGGTAATCACCCGCTACACCACCTCGGCCCAGTTCTTCAATCCGCTGCGCTTCGTGCGCGGCGGGCATCTGATCGATCTCGATTGGCTGGTCGATACGGCGGCGGCGCAGATGCCGTTGGCGATGGACGTGGCGGAACAGCACTTTACCGACGGGCGCGAGTTCCTGCTGTGCGCCTGCCGCAGCGATGACTTTGAGCCGACCTACCTGCCGGCGCAGCGCGAACGCTGGCTGCCGGCCATCAAGGCGTCCAGCGCCATTCCCGGTTTTTATCGCCAGGGCGTGGAGCTGGACGGCGTCAGCTATCAGGACGGCGGCATCAGCGATGCGATCCCGGTGGAAGAGGCCTATCGTCGCGGCGCTGACACCATCGTGGTGATCCGCACCGTGCCCTCGCAGATGTACTACACCCCGCAGTGGATGAAGCGCATGGAGCACTGGCTGAGCGACAGCAGCCTGCAGCAGATGGTGCGCATCCTGCAGCATCACGAGCAAAGCTATCACCGCATCCAGCGCTTTATCGAGAAGCCGCCGGGCAAGCTGCGCATCTTCGAAATCTTTCCGCCGAAGCCGCTGGCCAGCAATGCGCTGGGCAGCCGACTGGGGTCGCTCAATCAGGATTATCACCTGGGGCGCCGCTGCGGCCGTTACTTCCTGGCCACCGTCGGCCAGTGGATGGCGCAGCCGGAGCCGGACGGCATGAAGGTGAAAAAAGCGCTGTCGCGCCGCCTGATCCAGCCGGAGAACGTCAGAATGCCTTCGCCGATCGTGACCGATATCGTCATGCCGTCCGAGCTGGGCGCGCAGCCGGAGGCCGCGGTAGCGGCGCCGAAGATCATTCTGCCGGGTGATTTGCCGCCGGGTGAAGGGGGGGCGCTGTGAGTTACGCCTTTACCGATACTCACTGCCATTTCGATTTTCCGCCCTTTACCGGGCATGAGGCCGAGAGCCTGACGCGGGCGGCAAGCGCCGGCGTGCAGCGCATCATCGTCCCGACGGTCACCGCCGATCGCTTTGCCCGGGTGCTGCGACTGGCGCAAGATCACGCGCCGCTGTTCGCCGCGCTGGGGCTGCACCCGTTGTATATCGCGCAGCATCATGAGCCGCAGTTGGAGCAGCTGGCAACGCTGCTGGCCGAACGGCCGCGCAAGCTGGTGGCAGTGGGGGAGATCGGGCTCGATCTGTATATGGACAACCCGCAGTTCGAGCGCCAGCAAAGCGTGCTGCTGGCCCAGCTGAGGCTGGCGAAACAGCATGACCTGCCGGTGATCCTCCATTCGCGCCGCACCCACGATCAGCTGGCCGCGGCGCTGCGGCGCATGCAGTTGCCGCGTCGCGGCGTGGTGCACGGCTTCGCCGGCAGCCTGTCGCAGGCGCAGGCCTTTATCCGCCTCGGCTATTACATCGGCGTGGGCGGCACCATCACCTATGAGCGGGCGCAAAAAACGCGCGGCGTGATGGCGCAGTTGCCGCTCGAGGCGCTGCTGCTGGAGACCGATGCGCCGGACATGCCGCTGGCCGGCTATCAGGGGCAGCCGAATCGCCCCGAACGCGCCGCCGAGGTGTTTCAAACGCTGTGCGAGCTGCGGCCGGAACCGGCCGACGAGATTGCCGCCCACCTGCAACGCAATACTCAGGCACTGTTCGCCATGCCGGATTGATGGGTTTATAACGTGACTTGCGTCACGTTATAAGATTTTCATTTGCGTCTCGTTGTATACATTTGTGACATAAATCGGTGCGAGGGTGACCTCGCTCAGTATAATCCCCCCCGAAACACTCCAATAGCAGACCTCTCTTCATGAGCAGGGATGTACTTTATTTTTTGCAACAGGGAAACTTTGCATGCAACTCATCATGAGTCTGGTCGGTATGGCGGTGCTGATCGCCATTGCGGTGCTGCTCTCCAGCAACCGCCGGGCCATTAAACTGCGCACCGTCGTGTGGGCGTTCATCATCCAGATCGGCATCGGCGCGCTGGTGCTGTACGTGCCGCTGGGCCGCAGCATCCTCGGCAGTATGTCTAACGGCGTGGCAAACGTTATCGCCTACGGCAATCAGGGCATTTCGTTCATTTTTGGCGGGCTGGTGTCCGACAAGATGTTCGAGGTGTTCGGCGGCGGCGGCTTCGTGTTCGCGCTGCGCGTTCTGCCGGTGATCGTGTTCTTCTCCTCGCTGATTGCGGTGCTGTACTACCTCGGCATCATGCAGTTGGTGATCCGCGTGCTGGGCGGCGGTTTGCACAAGCTGCTGGGCACCTCGCGCACCGAATCGCTGTCGGCGACCGCCAACATTTTCGTTGGCCAGACCGAAGCGCCGCTGGTGGTGCGCCCGTATATTGCCACCATGAGCCAGTCAGAATTGTTCGCCGTGATGTGCGGCGGCCTGGCCTCGGTAGCCGGTTCGGTATTGGCGGGGTATGCGCAGATGGGCGTGCCGCTGGAATACCTGATCGCCGCGTCCTTCATGGCCGCGCCGGGCGGGCTGCTGTTCGCCAAGCTGATGGTGCCGGAAACCGAGCAGACTCACGATAAAGACGATGCGATGAAACTGATCGCCGAAGAAGAGCGTCCGGCCAACGTGATCGACGCGGCGGCTTCCGGCGCAGCCTCCGGCATGCAGCTGGCGCTGAACGTCGGTGCGATGCTGTTGGCGTTTATCGCGCTGATCGCCTTGCTTAACGGCATTCTCGGCGGTATCGGCGGCTGGTTCGATTATCCGCAGCTGTCGCTTGAACTGATCCTCGGCTGGGTGTTCTCGCCGATCGCCTTCCTGATCGGCGTGCCGTGGAGCGAGGCGATGACCGCCGGTTCGTTTATCGGCCAGAAGATCATCGTCAACGAGTTCGTCGCCTACATGAACTTCGGCGCCTATCTGCGCCCGGACGACGTGGTGGCGGCGGAAGGCCTGCAGGTGCTGTCGACCCACACCAAGGCGATCATCTCCTTTGCGCTGTGCGGCTTCGCCAACCTCTCCTCGGTGGCGATCCTGCTGGGCGGTCTGGGCAGCATGGCGCCCAACCGTCGCCACGACATCGCGCGTTTCGGTCTGAAGGCCGTGGCGGCGGGCACGCTGTCCAACCTGATGAGCGCCACCATCGCCGGTTTCTTCCTGGCGCTGTAAGCCATCCCGGAGCCCGCGACGGCGCGACCGATCGCGGGACTCCGCCTATACTCTAAGCAACGCGGGTGCTTGCCGCACCCGCGATCTTCAGCCGCTTCTTTAGCGAATTTGTGAACGATATCGCGTTATTTTGTGATGTTCTTCACATATAATTCCGGTCTGTTACAGTGTTATTTCATATAGTGTGACGATGAACGCGAATCGCCCTTGGCATTCGTGTTCAAATAGCTATTACTGGCCGGCCGCAAGGCGGGTGGCCATGTGCGGTGAGAAGGATCTCAGTTGCCGCCGCGGGAACGCCGTTCCCCTGCGCTATCTTCATGGAACCAAGTCCGCTCGCCAACACCCAGGTACTCAGTTGGAGAGTTTTATGACCGAATTAACCGCAGCAGCGCAACGTGCGCTGAACCTGATGGATTTAACCACGCTGAATGATGATGACACCGACGAGAAAGTGATCGCCCTCTGTCGTCAGGCCAACAGCCCGGCCGGCCACACGGCGGCCATCTGCATCTACCCGCGTTTTATCCCGGTAGCGCGCAAGGCGCTGCGTGAGCAAGGCACGCCGGATATCCGTATCGCCACCGTGACCAATTTCCCGCATGGCAACGACGATATCGACATCGCGCTGGCGGAAACCCGCGCGGCCATCGCCTATGGCGCGGATGAAGTGGACGTGGTGTTCCCTTACCGCGCGCTGATCGCCGGCAACGAACAGGTCGGCTTCGAGCTGGTGAAACAGTGCAAGCAGGCTTGTCAGGCGGCCAACGTGCTGCTGAAAGTGATTATCGAAACCGGTGAGCTGAAGCAGGCCGACCTGATCCGCAAGGCGTCCGAGATCGCCATCAAGGCCGGGGCGGACTTTATCAAGACCTCCACCGGCAAGGTGCCGGTCAACGCCACGCTGGAAAGCGCCGAGCTGATGATGTCGGTGATCCGCGATCTGGGCGTGGCGAAGACGGTGGGCTTCAAGCCGGCCGGCGGCGTGCGCACCGCAGAGGATGCGCTGCATTATCTGCAACTTGCCGATCGTATTCTGGGCGAAGGCTGGGCCGATGCGCGGCATTTCCGCTTTGGCGCTTCCAGCCTGCTGGCCAGCTTGCTGACCGCGCTGGGCCACCAGACCCAGACCGCCGGCGGCGGCTACTGATCGATTTCGTTGGCGGGCGCCAGGCGCGCCCGTCTGCACCGACTCTCGGCGACACAGGGGGATGCTTTGTTCCTGGCTCAAGAAATTATTCGTAAAAAACGCGACGGCCAGCCGTTAAGCGAAGCGGAAATCCGCTTTTTCATCAACGGCATTCGCGACAACGTGGTGTCGGAAGGGCAGATCGCCGCGCTGGCGATGACCATTTATTTCCATGACATGAGCATGCCGGAGCGCGTGGCGCTTACCATGGCGATGCGCGATTCCGGCACCGTGCTGGATTGGAAGAGTCTGGCGCTGAACGGCCCGATCGTCGACAAGCATTCGACCGGCGGCGTGGGCGACGTGACCTCGCTGATGCTTGGCCCGATGGTGGCGGCCTGCGGCGGCTATGTGCCGATGATCTCCGGCCGCGGCCTGGGGCATACCGGCGGCACGCTGGACAAGCTGGAAGCCATTCCGGGCTTCAATATTTTCCCGGACGATAACGCCTTCCGCAAAATCATTCAGGACGTCGGCGTGGCGATCATCGGCCAGACCAGCTCGCTGGCGCCGGCGGACAAACGTTTCTACGCCACCCGCGACATTACCGCTACCGTGGATTCGATCCCGCTGATCACCGCCTCCATTCTGGCCAAGAAGCTGGCGGAAGGGCTGGATGCGCTGGTGATGGACGTGAAGGTCGGCTCCGGCGCCTTTATGCCGACCTATGCGCTGTCGCAAGATTTGGCGCAGGCGATCGTCGGCGTGGCCAACGGCGCGGGCTGCAAGACCACCGCGCTGCTGACTGACATGAACCAGGTGCTGGCCTCCAGCGCCGGCAACGCGGTGGAAGTGCGCGAAGCGGTGCGCTTCCTGACCGGCGAATACCGCAACCCGCGCCTGCTGGAAGTGACGCTGGCGCTGTGCGTGGAAATGCTGCTGTCCGGCGGCCTGGCGCAAGACGAGGCCGACGCGCGCGCCAAACTGCAGGCGGTGCTGGACAACGGCAAGGCGGCGGAGGTGTTTGGCCGCATGGTGGCGGCGCAGCAGGGGCCGATAGACTTCGTCGAACGCTACGATAGCTATCTGCCGGCGGCAACGCTGAGCAAGCCGGTGTATGCTGAAAAGCCGGGCATCATCAGCGCCATGGATACCCGCGCGCTGGGCATGGCGGTGGTTTCGCTGGGCGGCGGCCGTCGCCGGGCGAGCGACGCCATCGACTACAGCGTTGGTCTGACCGAAGTGGCGCGCCTGGGCGATAAAGTGGATGCCCAGCAGCCGTTGGCGATGATCCACGCCAACGATGAAGAGAGCTGGCAGCAGGCGGCCGATGCGGTGCGCAGCGCAATGACGCTGAGCGACAAGGCGCCGGAAGCGACGCCGGTGGTGTATAAGCGCATCACGGAATAACCCAAGAATCAGGAACGGCCGCGGCTTTTTCGCGGCCGTCCAAAGCGTGAGAACACGCAGGAGAGCACAGATGAAACGCACATTTATTATGGTATTGGACTCCTTCGGCATCGGCGCCAGCGAAGACGCCGAACGTTTTGGCGACCAGGGTTCCGACACCCTGGGCCACATCGCCGAGGTTTGCGCGCGCGGTGAGGCCAACGTGGGCCGCCAGGGGCCGCTGACGCTGCCTAACCTGAGCCGTCTGGGCCTCGGTAAAGCGGCGGAAGAGTCCACCGGCAACTTCCCGCAGGGGCTGGACCGCAACGCCGACATCATCGGCGCTTACGCTTACGCCAGCGAGCTCTCTTCCGGTAAAGACACGCCGTCGGGCCACTGGGAAATCGCCGGCGTGCCGGTGCTGTTCGACTGGGGCTACTTCACGGACGAGCACAACAGCTTCCCGCAGGCACTGCTGGACAAGCTGGTCGAGCGCGCCAAGCTGCCGGGTTACCTGGGCAACTGCCACTCGTCCGGCACCGTGATCCTCGATCAGCTGGGCGAAGAGCACATGAAAACCGGCAAGCCGATTTTCTACACCTCCGCCGACTCGGTGTTCCAGATCGCCTGCCATGAAGAAACCTTCGGCCTGGATCGCCTGTATGAACTGTGCGAAATCGCGCGTGAAGAGTTGACCGAAGGCGGGTACAACATCGGCCGCGTGATCGCGCGTCCGTTCGTCGGCGATAAGCCGGGCCACTTCCAGCGCACCGGCAACCGCCACGATCTGGCGGTAGAGCCGCCGGCGCCGACCGTGCTGAAAAAGCTGGTGGATGAGAAGGGCGGTGAAGTGGTGTCGATCGGTAAAATCGCCGACATCTACGCCAACGTCGGCATCACCAAGAAGGTGAAGGCGACCGGCATCGACGCGCTGTTCGACGCGACCCTGATCGAAATGGAAAAGGCCGGCGACAACACCATCGTGTTCACCAACTTCGTGGACTTTGACTCCTCCTATGGCCACCGCCGCGACGTGGCGGGCTACGCCGCCGCGCTGGAGCTGTTCGACCGCCGCCTGCCGGAGCTGCTGAAGCTGGTGAAAGACGAAGACATCATCATCTTCACCGCCGACCACGGCTGCGACCCGACCTGGCCGGGCACCGACCACACCCGCGAGCACATCCCGGTGCTGGTTTACGGCCCGAAAGTGAAGCCGGGCTCGCTGGGCCACCGCGAGACCTTTGCCGACATCGGCCAGACCGTCGCCAATTATTTTGGCCTGTCGCCGATGGATTACGGTAAGAGCATGTTCTAAGCCCTGTCTTTCAAGCCGCAGCGTTGTTAGCTTCACGCGTGAACCCCAGTCACTTACTCAAGTAAGCTCCTGGGGATTCACCCGCTAGCTGCCTGGCTGCAACTCGACATTCAAGGCTTAGATGTTTGACGTTTTTATTAAATAAGATTTCTAAAGGAAGAAAATTATGGCTACGCCGCACATTAATGCTGAGATGGGTGATTTCGCTGACGTAGTACTGATGCCGGGCGATCCGCTGCGTGCAAAATACATCGCCGAAACCTTCCTGGAAGGCGCGGTGGAAGTGAACAACGTGCGCGGCATGTTGGGCTTTACCGGTACCTACAAAGGCCGCCGCATCTCCGTAATGGGCCACGGCATGGGCATCCCGTCCTGCTCCATCTATGCGCGCGAGCTGATCGCCGAATTCGGCGTGAAGAAGATCATTCGCGTGGGTTCCTGCGGCGCGGTGCGTGACGATATCAAACTGCGTGACGTGGTGATCGGCATGGGCGCGTGCACCGACTCCAAGGTGAACCGTCTGCGCTTCAAGGACAACGACTACGCGGCGATCGCCGACTTCGACATGGTGCGCAACGCGGTCGACGCGGCGGCGGCGCAGGGCATCCCGGCGCGCGTGGGCAACATCTTCTCCGCCGATCTGTTCTACACGCCGGATCCGGACATGTTCCAGGTGATGAAGAAGTACGGCATCCTGGGCGTGGAAATGGAAGCGGCCGGCATCTACGGCGTGGCGGCGGAGCTGTATGAAGAGTTCGGCTGCAAGGCGCTGACCATCTGCACCGTGTCCGACCACATCCTGCGTCACGAAGCGACCACGGCGGCGGAACGCCAGACCACCTTTAACGAAATGATCGTTATCGCGCTGGAATCCGTGCTGCTGGGCGACAAAGCGTAATACCCCGGCGGGCGTCATCATGGCGCCCGCCCGTCAATCTATTCATTCCGCTTGGCCAGTTTTGGCTAACGCTTTACCTTTCTGCCGTTTAACGCTATTACTTCCTCTATCAATCTATTCACCAATCTATTCATCTGATGATCACCGTTGAACAAGTTTTGCGTCATGGGCCAGCTACGGCTCGTCAACTGACAGAAGCGTTAGGCATCAGCCAGCCGACGCTATCGCGCCGTATCCGCGAACTGGCGGGCGCAGTATTGATCCTCGGTAAAGGTAAGGCGACGCGCTATGTATTGCGGCGCGGGATCGGCGGTGAGAGGCAGTTTCCGCTGTATCGGGTTGATGAACGGGGTAAGGCGCACCTGTTTGCCACACTTTGCCCGCTGTATCCTGCCGATAACTGTGCGGTGTGCGATGAGCGCAGCGGAGAGTGGCAGCTCTATGACGGCATACCATGGTATTTGAACGACCTACGGCCGATTGGCTTTCTCGGGCGAGCCTGGGGAAAAGCAGCGGCGCGCGAGTTGAATTTGCCGGAGGATGTGCGGCGATGGGATGAAGGCCAACGCTTGTTGGCGCTCTGCCGTTATGGCGAAGACATGACCGGCGATCTGCTGCCTGGTGCCGACAGCTATCAGCGTTGGTTAATGCGGGACACTGCCGTCGCCATCACGGTGGAAGATAAAACCGAGCGTTACGCCGCATTGTCTGTCCAGGCGCTGGCCGGGGAACTGGTGGGCTCTTCCGCCGGTGGCGAGCAACCCAAATTTGCCGCCTATACTGAGCTGGCGCCTGGGCGCCGTGCGCATGTGTTGGTGAAGTTCAGCCTGGCGCCGACGCATGTCATTGCACAGCGCTGGAGCGATTTGCTGATCGCCGAGTCGCTGGCGTTGCAGACGGTCGCCGCTGCGGGATTGCCTGCCGCATCGGCGCAAATCCTGTTCGGCGCCGACCGGCAATGTTTTTTAGAGATTGAGCGCTTTGATCGCATCGGTGAAGAAGGGCGGGTAGCGATGGTGTCGCTGGAGGCACTGGATGCTGAGTTCAGCGGCAGCGGCCACGCCAACTGGGTCGTGGCCGCCGAGCGGCTATTGCAGCAAGGGGTGATCAATCACTCAGTCTACCAACGGATTGCCCTGTATTGGGCCTTTGGCCGGTTGATCGCCAACAGTGATATGCACCAAGGCAACCTGTCGTTCTTGCGAATAACCCAGCGGCCGGTCATGTTGGCGCCTTTGTACGATATGCTGCCGATGGCTTTTGCCCCGGCAAGCAGCGGCAATCTGCGCCATGACGCGGTGGAGATCCGTTTGAGCAATGAGGTGGGCGGTGCTGTCTGGCGGCAAGCTGAGCTATTGGCTCTCGAGTTCTGGCGGCGAACGGCGCAACATGACGACATCAGCGATGCCTTCCGCGCGATTGCCGAGCAAATGCTGGCGCAACTGCAGAAGCTGCACGAACGCATTCAGCACCTGGCCTGAGTTACCCCTGCTTCGGCGCTTCCTGTTTTTTCTCCGGCGCATCCTCTTCGTCGTCTTCCACCGTATTGCCTTCTGCCAACGGCGTGTTGGCGGTCAACAGGTACGGCGACTGCTGCCAGCGGCTGCGGCGGTGTTGCAGCAGGGTGCGCGCCAGAATGATGCCGATCGCCAGCGCCAGCAGGATCATCAGGCGCAGCAGGTTGGTGGTGTTGTCTACCTGCTTGGATTCGGTCGCCAACACGTGGGTGTCGAGGGTGATGCGGATAAAGCCGATCGGGCCGTCTTTGCCCTGAATGGATTCGACCAACTGGTGGTTGAAGTAGCTGCCGGCGCGTTTGCCGTCGAGCGACAGGCGATCGCGTATACTTATCTGTTCCCCGGCGTGGGAGACCAGCGTGCCGTCCAGCTGATACACGCTGACGTCGAGAATGCGGCTGTGATCGGTGAGCTGTTTGAGGATGGCGTCGATACGCGGGGTGTTGCCGTCGTCGTCCAGCAGCGGTGCCAGGCTGTAGGCGACCTGTTTGGTCAGCGTCTGCGCCAGTTCTTCAACCTGTTCGGATCGCGCCATTTGGTGACTCAGGCTAAAATAAGAGGCGCCCTGCATCAGCAGCACCAGCAAAGCCAGGCAAATCAGGATAATAGCGGTGCGGTGCAGGCGAAATTTCAGTTTAGCGCGAGCCATGCAGGTTCCTTGGGCATCGGGGACACTTTATGTTGCCAGAACCGCTGGCGATAGGATAGCTTGATGCGTCGTTTTATCATGCAGCGTTTTTGTCCATTCAGGAGTCAATGATGTCAAACAGTCTGACCTATTGCGATCTTCCGGCGGAGATCTCTCAATGGCCGGGTCTTCCCCTTTCGCTCAGCGGCGACGAAGTGATGCCGCTGGACTACCGGGCGGGCAATACCGGGTGGCTGTTATACGGCAGAAAGCTGGACAAGGCGCGCATTACGCAATTCCAACGCAAGCTCGGCGCGGCGATGGTGATCGTCACCGCCTGGGGCGTGGACGACTATCAGGTGGTGCGGTTGGCGGGCACGTTGACGCCGCGCGCCAAGCTGTTGGCGGCGGAGAGCGGGCTGGACGTGGCGCCGCTCGGCAAGATCCCACACCTGCGCACGCCGGGGCTGCTGGTGATGGACATGGATTCGACGGCGATCGAGATCGAATGCATCGACGAGATCGCCAAGCTGGCGGGCGTCGGCGAGCAGGTGGCGGAAGTCACCGAACGCGCGATGCGCGGCGAGCTGGACTTTACCGCCAGCCTGCGCCAGCGCGTCGGCACGCTGAAAGGGGCCGACGCCAACATCCTCAAGCAGGTGCGCGACGAGCTGCCGCTGATGCCGGGGCTGACCAGCCTGGTGGGCAAGCTGCAGGCGATGGGCTGGCATGTGGCGATCGCCTCCGGCGGCTTCACCTACTATGCCGAATACCTGCGCAACCGGCTGCGGCTGGTGGCGGCAGCGGCCAATGAGCTGGAGATCCGCGACGGCAAGCTGACCGGCGAAGTGCTGGGGCCGGTGGTGGACGCACAGTTCAAAGCCGACACGCTGCTGCGGCTGGCGGAGAAGCTTGAGATCCCGCTGGCGCAGACCGTGGCCATCGGCGACGGCGCCAACGATTTGAAAATGATGCAGGCGGCGGGGTTGGGCATCGCCTACCACGCCAAACCGAAAGTGTATGAAAAAGCGCAGGTGGCGATCCGGCATGCGGATCTGATGGGCGTGCTGTGTATTCTCACCGGCAGCCTGAAACACGAAGTGCGATAACGAAAGATTGAGGTAAGACGTGGCAAAAGCGGCAAAACGGGCATTTGTGTGCAATGAGTGCGGGGCGGACTATCCGCGTTGGCAGGGGCAGTGCAGCGCCTGTCATGCCTGGAACACCATCACGGAAGTGCGTTTGGCCGCGTCGCCCGCAGCGGCGCGCAACGATCGCCTCAGCGGTTATGCCGGCGACGCCGGCGTCAGCAAGGTACAGAAGCTGTCGGAAATCAGCCTTGAGGCGCTGCCGCGCTTCACCACCGGCTTTCTCGAGTTCGACCGCGTGCTGGGCGGCGGCGTGGTGCCCGGCAGCGCCATTCTGATCGGCGGCAACCCCGGCGCCGGCAAGAGCACCCTGTTGCTGCAGGTGCTGTGCAAACTGTCCGAACAGATGAAAACCCTGTACGTCACCGGCGAGGAGTCGCTGCAGCAGGTGGCGATGCGCGCTCACCGTCTGGGGCTGCCGACCGGCGGCCTGAACATGCTGTCTGAAACCAGCATCGAGCAGATCTGCCTGATCGCCGAGCAGGAGCAGCCGAAGCTGATGGTGATCGACTCGATCCAGGTGATGCACATGGCGGACATTCAGTCTTCGCCGGGCAGCGTGGCGCAGGTGCGGGAAACCGCCGCCTATCTGACGCGCTTCGCCAAGACGCGCGGCGTGGCGATCGTCATGGTCGGCCACGTCACCAAAGACGGCTCGCTGGCCGGGCCGAAAGTGCTGGAACACTGTATCGACTGTTCGGTGCTGCTGGATGGCGACGCCGATTCCCGCTTCCGCACCCTGCGCAGCCACAAGAACCGCTTCGGCGCGGTCAACGAGCTGGGCGTGTTTGCCATGACCGAACAGGGGCTGCGCGAAGTCAGCAACCCTTCGGCGATCTTCCTCAGCCGCGGCGACGAAGTCACCTCCGGTAGCTCGGTGATGGTGGTGTGGGAAGGTACCCGGCCGCTGCTGGTGGAGATCCAGGCGCTGGTGGATCACTCGATGATGTCCAACCCGCGCCGCGTGGCGGTGGGCCTGGAGCAGAACCGGTTGGCGATCCTGCTGGCGGTGCTGCACCGGCACGGCGGGCTGCAGATGTCGGATCAGGACGTGTTCGTCAACGTGGTCGGCGGGGTAAAGGTCAGCGAGACCAGCGCCGATCTGGCGCTGCTGATGTCGCTGGTTTCGAGCCTGCGCGATCGGCCGCTGCCGAACGATCTGGTGGTGTTCGGCGAAGTGGGGTTGGCGGGAGAGATTCGCCCGGTGCCGAGTGGCCAAGAGCGCATCTCCGAAGCGGCCAAGCACGGCTTCAAGCGCGCCATCGTGCCGCACGGCAACATGCCGAAGAAGCCGCCGGCCAACATGCAGGTGTTCGGGGTCAAGAAGCTGGCGGACGCGCTGGACGTGCTGGAAGAGTTTTATTAATGTCGCCGACGGCGAGAAAGATATGCTATTTTGTTTAGCATACTAAACGGAGGTGGCCATGCCGCAATTTGATTACCTGAAGACGTCCATTAAGCAAAAGGGCTGTACTTTGCAGCAGGTGGCGGATGCCAGCGGCATGACCAAAGGCTATCTCAGCCAGCTGTTGAACGACAAGATCAAAAGCCCGAGCGCGCAAAAGCTCGAGGCTCTGCACCGTTTTCTCGGGCTGGAGTTCCCGCGTAAAGAGGTTAAAGTCGGCGTGGTGTTTGGTAAATTTTACCCGCTGCACACCGGCCACATCTACCTGATCCAGCGCGCCTGCAGCCAGGTGGACGAGCTGCACGTTATCTTGTGCCATGACGAGCCGCGCGATCGCGAGCTGTTCGAGAACAGTTCGATGTCGCAACAGCCGACGGTCAGCGATCGCCTGCGCTGGCTGCTGCAAACCTTCAAGTACCAGAAAAACATCCATATCCATTCGTTCGACGAGCAGGGCATCGAACCCTATCCGCACGGCTGGAACGTGTGGAGCGACGGCATGAAGGCCTTTATGGAACAGAAGGGCATCGTGCCGAGCTTCATCTATTCCAGCGAAGCGCAGGATGCGCCGCGCTACCGCGAGCATCTGGGCATCGAAACCATTTTGGTCGACCCCGAGCGTTCGTTCATGAACATCAGCGGCAATCAGATCCGCCAGGATCCGTTCCGCTATTGGGACTACATCCCGACCGAGGTGAAGCCGTTCTTCGTGCGCACCGTAGCGATCCTCGGCGGCGAATCGAGCGGCAAGTCGACGTTGGTCAACAAGTTGGCCAACATCTTCAACACCACCAGCGCCTGGGAATATGGCCGCGATTACGTGTTTTCGCACCTGGGCGGCGACGAGATGGCGCTGCAGTATTCCGACTACGACAAAATTGCCCTCGGGCAGGCGCAATACGTGGATTTCGCGGTCAAGTACGCCAACAAGGTGGCGTTTATCGATACCGATTTCGTGACTACGCAGGCATTTTGCAAAAAGTACGAAGGGCGTGAACACCCCTTCGTGCAGGCGCTGATCGACGAATACCGTTTCGATCTGGTGATCCTGCTGGAAAACAACACGCCGTGGGTGGCGGACGGCCTGCGCAGCCTCGGCAGCACCGCCGATCGCCTGGCGTTCCAGCGCCTGCTGGAGGAGATGCTGCGCGCCAACAACATCGAGTACGTGCACGTTGAGTCCAGCGATTACGAAGAGCGTTTCCTGCGCTGCGTCGAGCTGGTGCAACAGCTGCTGGCGGCGGACGCCGGCCGGTTGAGCGCGCCCGCCCATCGTCACGCGGCAGGCTGAGTAAAATTAGCGTAATGTGCGATCGATGCGGCAGAAACGCCACCCAGGCGCACATTTAACGGCTTGTTTAAACATGGTTCATTCGACAGCGACTAAGTTAAGATTTTCTTTACAATAACGCTTAGAAGAAGACATGTCTTATCGCTTACTCGCTCTCTGGTTGGTCTGCTATGCCGCAGCCTGGACGCTGCTGACTGTTCATCTCGATCCTACCCTGCCTTACGACGCCGTCGAGGCGCTCAACTGGGGCCTCAACGGCGAGTGGGGCTCACCGAAAAATCCGTGGCTGGTCGGTGCGGCGATGCATCCGGCGATCTGGCTGTCGTGGCTGCCGCTGAACGTTTACTGGTATGGCGGGCACTTCATCGCCATCGCCATCGGCATGTTGGGCGTCTGGCTGTTGGCGCGGCGCCTGAGCGGCAGCACCTCGCTGGCCTGGATGGCGCTGCTGACGCTCAACCTGTCCGGCATCATCAATTTCGACATTATTCCCTACAATGACAACTACCTGTTGGTGATGCTGTGGCCGTGGATGGCGCTGTTCTTCCACATGGCGATCTCGCGTTCGGCCAACTGGTGGCCGGCCTTCGCGTTGGTGGCCGGTCTGGCGATGATGGCGAAATACTCGACCTTCGCCTTCGTCTATTTCGTGGCGCTGTCGACGCTGTTCGTACCGCAGGTCCGTCGCTGCTATCGGCAGCCGCAGTTCTATCTGGCGGTGGCGATCTGGCTGGCGTTGGTGTTGCCGAACGTGTTCTGGCTCTGGAACCACGACTTTGCCGCCTTCAAATGGGTGGATTCGCAGATCAAGATGCAGCTCAACCTCGACATGCTGCAGTCGCTGCTGCTGGTGTTCTATCCGTCTCTGGTGCTGTGGGCGATCCTGCGGCGCAGCGGGGCGGTGCTGGCCTGGCCATCGGCGTTGCCGATGCGGGTGCTGCTGTGGATCTATCTGTTGCCGCTCGGCATTATCACTTTCTGGTTCTCCTTCAACGTCGGCGGCCGGTTGACGGAGTGGCTGCAGCCGTTCTTCATGCTGGCGCCCGCGCTGCTGGTCGGCTGCGTCCGTCAGCCACCGGTGCGTTCACTGCGCGCGGCGACCCTCGGGCTGATGTGCGCAGCGCTGGCGGTCTATCTGGGGTATGCCGCAGTGATGCTGGGCAACGTGCGCAACGCCGGCCAGAAAATGGTGGGTATCAAGGCGTTCAGCGCCGGGGTGGAGCGGCAGTGGCAGGAGCGGTATGGCGTCGATCTACGCTACGTTGGCGGCGAATACCTGTCGCAGTGGATGACGGTGTACGCCGGTTCCCGGCCGCAGACCATTACGCGCTGGTCCAATCATACGCGCCCGAATATCTACAACGTCAACATCAGCTATCCGCAGATTGCGCAGCACGGCGTCGCCCTGTTCGGCCGGTTGGGCGAAGACTGTGCGCACAGCGACTTCGGCGGTGAGTTGGCCCACTGGCCGAAGATGCGCCTCGATTGGCAGCAGACGCTGACGTTCCGCGCCGATCCGCATGCCGACGAGCAGACGCTGTGCGTCGGCTTCGTCCGCCCGCAGTAACGGCGGCGCAGGGCGCCGCCGCGATTCAGGCTTAGTAAGCGATAACCAGCTTGCCTTGCATATGGCCGCCGAGCAACTGTCGATGCGCGGCGGTCAGCGTGTCTACCGACAGCCCGTGCAGGGTTTCGCTCAGCGTGGTGCTCAGCTTGCCTTCGTCCAGCAACTGCGCCATCTGCTGCAGGATCTTGCCTTGCTGCGCGATGTCCGGGGTGGTGAACATGCTGCGGGTGAACATGAATTCCCAGTGCAGCGCGGCGCTTTTCAGCTTCAGCGCGTTTTGATCCAACGGCTGCGCGTTCTCGACGATGGTGCAGATATGGCCCAGCGGCGCGACCAGCTCGGCCATCACCGGCCAGTGGCCGTCGGTATCGTTCAGGCACAGGATGTAATCCACCTGCTCGATGCCGTGCTGCGCCAGGTTGCCCTTCAGATCGCGGTAGTCCACCACCAGATCGGCGCCGCGCTCACGGCACCAGGCGGCGGATTCCGGCCTTGAGGCGGTGGCGATCACTTTCACCTTGCTGCGCAATGCGGCCAGCGGAATGGCCAGCGAGCCGACTCCGCCGGCGCCGCCGATGATCAACAGCGTCTTGTGCTCCGGCGCATTCTGAATGTTCAGGTGTTCGAACAGCGCCTCCCAGGCGGTGAGGGCGGTGAGCGGCAGGGCGGCGGACTCGGCCCAGTTCAGGCTGCGCGGCTTGTGCGCGGCGATGCGTGAGTCGATCAGCTGGTGGCTGCTGTTGCTGCCGGGGCGGGTGATGTCGCCGGCGTACCAGACTTCATCGCCGGGCTTGAAGCCGCTGACGCCGCTGCCCACGCCCACCACGATGCCGCTGGCGTCCCAGCCGAGAATGCGCGGCTGCTGCAGGCCGCTTTTCTGCAGACCGGCGTGCACTTTGGTGTCCACCGGGTTGACCGACACGGCTTTCACCTCCACCAGCAGATCGTACTGGCCGGGAACCGGCATCTCCGGTGAAATTTCGATGAAACCGGCGGGGTTCTGCGGGTCTACGGCAATGGCTTTTATCGACATGATTGTACTCCTTTCAAATGATGCCCCCAGTGTAGACCCGCGGCAGTGGGGTGATAAGATGGACAATATCTAACTGAGTGTTCGTTTAAGGTGAACAATGGAATTCAAACAGCTGCAGGACATGGCGCTGTTCGCGCTGGTGGCGGAGTGCGGCAGCTTCACCGCCGCCGCACAGCGCGTGGGATTGCCGAAATCCAGCGTCAGCCAGCGCATCAGCCAGCTCGAACAGACGCTGGGGCTGCGCTTGCTCAACCGCACCACGCGCCAGCTGAACCTGACCTTCGCCGGTGAGCGTTATCTGGAACATTGTCAGGCGATGATGTCCGCCGCCGAACGCGCCGATCTGGCGCTGCAGCGGCTGCGCGATAACCCGAGCGGCCGCCTGCGCATCTCGACGCCCGCCGGGCTGGGGGCGACCCTGGTGGCGCGGCTGGCGGCGGATTTTCAGCGCCAGTACCCGGACGTTTCGCTGGAGGTGTCGGTGTCCGATGCCATGGTGGATCTGGTACAGGAAGGCTTCGATGCCGCGTTGCGCACCGGCAAGCCGCAGGATTCTTCGCTGATCGGTCGCCGTCTCGGGTATGCGCCGCGCTATCTGTTGGCGGCGCCGTCCTATCTGGCGCAGCATCCGCCGATCGAACACCCGCAGCAGCTGCAACAGCATCGCTGCATTGCCCACCGCGCCTGGACGGCCTGGAACCTGCGCTGTGGCGACGACTACTACCGTTGGCAGCTGCCGCTGGCGCACACCACCGACAACCTGCTGTATGCGCGTGAATGCGCTATCGCCGGTGCGGGGATCACGCTGTTGCCGGCGTTTCTCAGCCGCGAGGTGGTGGCGCAGAAGCTGTTGGTGGAAGTCTTGCCGGCGTGGCGCGCGGAGGGTAATGAGCTGTATCTGGTCTACCCGAGCCGCAAGCTGAATTCCGCGGCGCTGGCCTGTTTTATCGCTGTGGTGCTGCAGCACTCGGCGTTTGACGACTACGCGCGCGAGCTGGCGCGGGAATGATGGCCGGGGCACGCAGAGCTTTCTCGGTTCAGGCGGAGGGCCGTGCCACCTGAACGATGCGTTTCCCTCTATTTTTGCCCGCCAGCAGGCCGCCCAGCGCAGCGGGCAGCAGCTCAAAACCGGTGATCAGGTCTTCGATGACCGCGAGTTTTCCCTCAGCGATCCAGACCGTGAGCGCCGCCAGCGCCTGTTCTTGGCGGTGAAGGAAATCGGCCAACAGGAAACCCCGCATCGTCAAGCTGTTGACGATCAACAAACCGGGTATCCCGGCAGGTGCTGCCGGCGGGGAGGCCGTATCGTACTGCGATACTGCGCCGCAGCAAACGATGCGCCCCTGTTTTGCCATGTGCGGCAGGCTGGTCGCCAAAACATCGCCGCCGACGTTGTCGAACAGCACATCGATGCCGTTGGGGCATGAGCGGCTCAGGGCGTCATGCAGATTTTCCGCCTTATAATCTATCGCCGCGTCGAACCCCAGCCTGTCCGTCAGCAGAGCCGTTTTGGCGCTGCCGCCGGCAATGCCCACCGTGCGGCAGCCTTGAAGCCGGGCGATTTGTCCTGCGAACATGCCTACCGCCCCTGCGGCGGCGGATACGACGACGGTTTCACCGGCCTTGGGGTGTCCGCATTCCAGCAGGCCGAAGTAAGCAGTGAGTCCTGGCACGCCGTAAACGCTGAGCAAGTGCGTATGCGGAACGGTATCCGACTGCTTGAGCGCGCCTGCCACCGGTACGACTGCGAAGGTTTGCCAGCCGGTTTCTGCCAGCACTAAATCTCCGGTGGCCAGCAGGGGAGAGCGCGACTCGACGACTTCGGCCAGCACGGTCGCGGCCATGACCTCTCCCGCCTGCAATCCGGAACGATAGGTGGCGCCCTGCATCCAGGCTCTGCTGGCCGCATCCAGAGGCACGTAAAGCGTGCGTAACAGAACCTCTCCAGGGCCGGGGATTGGCATGGGAGCCTTCCGAGTCTGAAAACAATCGACGGTCAGTTTTCCTTGTGGGAGTTTGACGAGGATGATTTGTCGATTCTGCATAGGTGGGCTCCTGTTTAAATCTTGCCGAAGGCATTGACGCCGGTGAGTTGCGCCGACAGTTTCCATAGGCGTTGAGCCTGTTCAGGATCGACGGCGTAGCTTTTTACGCCGCTGAAGGAAAAGCCGTTGTCATCGTTGCGCCGGGCGACATCGCAATCTTCGCAATACAATCCGCCAAGGCCATTGAGCTGAGGCGATGTTGCCGCCCAAACCTGGGTTGCCGCTCCTTGTTGCGGGGTTTTCAGCATTTCCGGGTGGGCGGGTTTGCCGTTGGCGTCGATCCAGCCCAATGCGAGCATCTCTTCCTGCGAGAGATAGCGCTGCAGCGGCGTTTGGATCATGCCGGGATGCAGCGAGAAGGCGCGCACGCCGGTGTTTTTCCCCAGCTTGTCTAGCTGGAGGGCGAAGAGCGCGTTAGCGGTTTTCGATTGGCCATAGGCCAGCCACTTGTCATAGCCGCTGTGAAACTGGACGTCATTCCAGCGTATGGCGCTGGCATGGTGACCGGAAGATGAGATGACGACAACGCGGGCGCCGCCCGCCAGTGCTGGCCAGAGGTGGTTCACCAGTGCGTAATGCCCCAGGTGGTTGATCGCGAATTGTGCCTCCCAGCCTGGGCCGATACGGGTTTCTGGACAGGCCATAATGCCGGCGCCGCAGATCAACAAATCGAGGTGGACGCCGGTCGCCAGAAGTTGTTGTGTGAACTTTCTGATGTTGCTCAGATCGGTCAAATCAAGCTCATAAATGTCGACGTTGCTGATACCGATGATGGCCAGACGAGTGCGGGCGATGACGGGATCGCGGGCGGCGACGATCACCTGTGCTCCCGCCTGCGTCAATGCGCGAGTCGTTTCCAATCCCAGGCCGGAATGACCGCCTGTTACCAGCGCCGTCATGCCGGCCAGTTGACGATCTTTGAGTACGTCGGCGGCGGTGGTGGTGGCGTTAAAGCTGGAGTTGAGGGGCACTTGTCGGTTCATTGGACGTTCCTCGCTGCGGTTGGCTGTGACACTGGGAGTGTAAGTCGGCTCTATCAGCGGCTGAATGCAACAAAAACCTAATTTCTGTCGCCATCGTCCTAAAGCCTTTGGCTGGAGCATCGCACGGGTTATGCTCTTGAAAGGACCTTGGGGGGAGAGGGTATGGATCCTTTATCGGAAGTGCTGGCACCATTGAACAGCCAAAATGCGTTTTTCGGCGGCCTGAAGGCCGGCGGCGACTGGGCCGTTCATTTTCCCGCTCCGCAAGGCGGGAAGTTCAACGCGGTGGTGCGTGGCGGCTGTTGGCTGGCGGCGGAAGGGCTGGCTGAACCGCTGTGGCTGGCGGCCGGCGACTGTTTACTGCTGACTCGCAGCCTGCCGCTGACCGTCGGCAGTGACTTGTCACTGCCGGCGCTCGACGCAGACGCGCTCTATCTGCAGGCGAAAAACGGCATGGCGAGCTGCGGCGAGGGGGAAACGTGCCTGTTTATCGGCGGTCGTTTTAGCTTTGGCCAAGAAGTGGAGCGGTTGTTTGGCAGCCTGCCCGCGCTGATGGTGATTCGCGGGGGGACGGAAGAGGCGGCCGTGCTGCAATGGGCGCTGCAACGGCTGGCGGATGAGCTGGTTAGGCCTTCACCGGGCAGTACGTTGATGACGCATCATCTGGGGCAAATCATGTTGACCCAGGCGCTGCGGATATACCTGATGGGGGAGGAGAGCGCGGCGTCGGGTTGGCTGCCCGCCTTGTTCGATCCGCGCATCGGCGCCGCGATGCAGGCAGTGCACGCCGATCCCGCCCGGCGCTGGACGGTGGCGTCGCTGGCCGCCGCTGCTAGCGTTTCTCGCTCGACGCTGGCGTTGCGCTTCAAGCAGAAGGCCGGTATGGCTCCGCTGGAGTATGTGTCGCGATGGCGCATGCTGCTGGCGGCGCGGGCTTTGCGTACCGGCAGCGAACCGGTGTCCACCATTGCGCAGCGTTTGGGATATGATTCGGACAGCGCGTTCAGCCACGCCTTTAAGCGCATGATGGCATGCTCGCCGCGCGACTATCGCCGGACACGGGAATAAAAAAAAAGGCGCCGCATGCGGCGCCTGGGGTATTACTTGGCGATCTTCTTGTACTTGATGCGGTGCGGCTCGAGCGCGTCGGCGCCCAGCGTACGCTTCTTGTACTCTTCGTACTCGGTGAAGTTGCCTTCGAAGAATTCCACCTTGCCCTCGTCCTGGTAGTCCAGGATGTGGGTGGCGATACGGTCGAGGAACCAACGGTCGTGCGAGATCACCATGGCGCAGCCAGGGAATTCCAGCAGGGCGTTTTCCAGCGCGCGCAGGGTTTCGATATCCAGGTCGTTGGTCGGTTCATCGAGCAGTAGCACGTTGCCGCCAACCTGCAGCAGCTTGGCCAGGTGCAGACGGCCACGCTCACCGCCGGACAGCTCGCCCACGCGTTTGCCCTGATCGACGCCCTTGAAGTTGAAGCGGCCGACATAGGCGCGGCTCGGCATCTCGGTGTTGCCGATGCGCATGATGTCCTGCCCGCCGGAGACTTCTTCCCACACGGTTTTCGAGCCGTCCATGCTGTCGCGGAACTGATCGACGGACGCCAGCTTGACGGTATCGCCCAGCACGATGCTGCCGGAGTCAGGCTGTTCCTGACCGGACATCATGCGGAACAGCGTGGATTTACCCGCGCCGTTCGGGCCGATGATGCCGACGATTGCCCCTTTCGGCACCGAGAACGACAGGTCGTCGATCAGCAGGCGGTCGCCGTAGGACTTGCGCAGGTTGCTGACTTCGACCACTTTATCGCCCAGGCGTGCGCCAGGTGGAATGAACAGTTCGTTGGTTTCGTTGCGTTTCTGGTATTCGGTGTTGTTCAGCTCTTCGAAGCGGGCCAAACGGGCCTTGCCTTTGGACTGACGGCCTTTGGCACCCTGACGCACCCACTCCAGCTCTTTCTCGATCGACTTGCGACGAGCGGCTTCGGCGGACGCTTCCTGCGCCAGACGCGCGTCTTTCTGCTCCAGCCAGGAAGAGTAGTTGCCTTCCCATGGAATGCCCTCGCCGCGGTCCAGTTCGAGGATCCAGCCGGCCACGTTATCCAGGAAGTAACGGTCGTGGGTGATCGCCACCACGGTGCCTTCGAAGTCGTGCAGGAAGCGTTCCAGCCAGGCCACGGACTCGGCGTCCAGGTGGTTGGTCGGTTCGTCCAGCAGCAGCATGTCCGGTTTTTCGAGCAGCAGGCGGCACAGCGCTACGCGGCGGCGCTCACCCCCGGACAGGTGGGCGATTTTGGCGTCCCAGTCCGGCAGGCGCAGCGCATCGGCGGCGCGTTCCAGTTGGGCGTTGAGGTTGTGACCGTCGTGCGCCTGAATGATCTCTTCCAGGCGGCCCTGTTCGGCGGCCAGCTTGTCGAAGTCTGCGCCTTCTTCCGCGTACAGCGCGTACACTTCGTCCAGGCGTTTCAGCGCGCCGACCACTTCCGCCAGCGCTTCTTCCACCGATTCACGCACGGTGTGTTCGAGGTTAAGCTGCGGCTCCTGCGGCAGGTAACCGATCTTGATGCCCGGCTGCGGGCGCGCTTCCCCTTCGATATCGGTATCGATGCCGGCCATGATGCGCAGCAGGGTGGACTTACCGGCGCCGTTCAGGCCCAGTACGCCGATTTTGGCCCCAGGGAAGAAGCTCAGGGAGATGTTTTTCAAAATATGACGCTTCGGCGGTACGACCTTGCCGACGCGGTGCATGGTATAGACGTATTGAGCCACGTTGCTCTAAGCCTCTCTATATCAGTATTTATAGGATGTCTGGCGGCATGAGTGTAGCCCGTTTCGATCTCGGATCCCAGACATCGCTCAGCGATCGCTAAGTATAACCGTTTATGCGCCGATAAAGGCGCATATTGGTGGCTTATGGCGTGACGACGATCGCGACGCGGCGGTTTTCCGCGCGGCCGCTGGAGGTGCGGTTATCGGCAACGGGATCGCGCTTGCCCATGCCGCGGGTTTCGATATTGGCGCGCGGAATGCCGACGCTGGCCAGCAGATCGGCCACCGCATCGGCGCGGCGCAGGGAGAGCTGATCGTTATAGCTGTCTTCACCGTAGTTGTCGGTATGGCCGTCCAGGCGGAACTTGGTGATGCCGACGCTCAGCAGCGCACGGCCCATCTTCTGCACCGTCTCGGTGCTTTCCGGGTTCAGCTTGCCGATGTTGTTGCCGAACAGCACCTTATCCGACAGGCCAAACTCCCAGCCGTTATCGGTCAGCTTGAAGCCCTGCGATTGCAGCAGCGCGATCTGCTCGGGCGTCAGGCCCTGCGGCTTGCTCTGGCAGCCGGCGAGCGCCAGCAGGGCGACGAACACCATCGTCAGCAGTGAAAAACGACCTTTAAACAGTTGCTGTATCATAGTCAAAATCCCTAGTTCAAGTGTTATAGCCGGGGCTCTTATTTATGTATAGCCAGCCGCCAGCCTCCGTTATAACGATGCTTTGCCTGATACATCGCATCGTCAGCTTCGTGCAAAAGACCCTGAGGCGTCGAGGCGTGATCAGGGTACAGCGCAATACCGATACTCAGAGAGGTAATGACCGCCTCGTCGTTCGGCAAAATGACCGGTTGCGTCATGCAGTCGATGATGTTGTCAGCGATCTGCAGGACATCTTCCGTGCCGTGTACCGGCGCCAGCAGCACGGCGAATTCATCCCCGCCCAGACGCGCGACCAGATCGGTCTCGCGCAGCTGCGCGCGAATGCGTCCGGCAATGGTGGTCAGCACCGCATCGCCTGCGGCGTGGCCGTAACTGTCGTTCACTTCCTTGAAGCGATCGCCGTCGATAAACAGCACCGCCAATTTTGCCGGCGGCTCGATATCGCCCAGGGCGCGGCTCAGCCGCCCTTCGAAGAAGGCGCGATTCGGCAAGCCGGTCAGGCTGTCGTGCGTCGCCCGGTGGGCCAGCGAGTCGTTCTCCTGCTTCAGGTGGGCCTGCCAGGCCTCCAGCTCGTCGAGCAAGCCGTTGAAATCGTTGCTGAGCTCATGCAGCTCGGCGATCGGCGCCGACGGCACCCGCAGGCCGAAGGTGCGATCGCGGCGCACCGCGTGCGCCACGTTGGCGATGTCGTCCAGCGAACTGACGATGCCGACCAGCATACGGCGCGACAACACCAGGGCGCACAAGGTACTGAGCACCAGGCAGGCGATCATGCCGACCATGCCGCGCAACAGGAAACGCAGCAGGCTGCCGCCGTTGCCGCTCAGCCAGACCTGGCCGACCTGCTTACCCTCGTGGGTGATGGGCAGGATGACCGGTTCGGGCAGCGCCCAGTGTGCGACGATCTGCTCCAGGCCGTGCAGCGGCCCATCGGTGGGATGGCGCCAGTTGGCCAGCATCTTGCCGTTGTTGTCGAGGATCCGCGCGTCCGATACTTCTTCGTTGGAGGCGATCAGCATCAGCGCCTCGCGCGCGGCGGTGCGGTCTTCAAACACCACGGCGGCCTCGACGGTATAACTGATGGAGCGCGCGATCAGGTGCAGGTTGTGGTTGGCATAGGCGCGCAGTGCAAACAGCGCCACCAGCGTCAAAAAGATGCCGGCGGTGCCGACGGCGATCAGCGCCAGCCCAAGATGCACCCGCTGCAGCACTCGGCCCAGCGTCGGGCGCGCATTGCCGGAACGGTTTTTACGCAACAGCCTCATAGCGGCGGCGCCTGTTTGCGTGCCAGCTGCAGCACGTTGGGGTGGACGCGCACGCCGCTGCGCGCCAGGGCGTCCAGGTTGACCTTGAAGCTGGCCTGATCCCCATCGATCTGCAGGCAAAATGCGCTGCCGGCGGAGCATTCGCTATCGTTCTCGCTGATGCTGAGAATGGAGTTGCCGGAAATGCGCTGCATGAAATTTTGTCTCTGCGCGGCGGTGATGTTCCCTAAGTAGATAACATCGCAGCCGGTACTCAGCGTTGGGCTGTCGAACGGCACGCGCTCGGCTTTAATCGGACGCGGGGCGCTGAGCAGGATCGGATCGAACAACCCTTCGGCATACTGGGTGGGTGCGGTCACGCACAACCGGATCGGATTGGGTTCACGCGACCAGCGGGCGTAGCTGATGATGCCGACCACCACGGTCGTTACGGCGTGCGTGCGCTTTTGATAGGGATCATCGGCGGCGCGCGCAGGCCCGGGCAACGTCAGCAGCACCAACAAAACGATCAGCAACAGGCGACCGATATTCAGGCGTGCGGCATGGAAGCCCGGCACGGGGCTTTTTGCGCAACGCATCGCTATCGCGGTCTTACTTGCCATTTTCACCCGCCATTCCGGCCTGATCCACCGCCCGCAGGCCGTGGCCTGACAAGGAAAAATCCGGCCCGCTTGAAGGGACAATCGTTTTGCTGAAAGCTGTCAGTCGCACTGCCTAATGAACACTATCTAACCCATAATTGGCGCGGATTGTATTATAAGATGTCTTCGTTGGGCGCTTTATGTGCTGTTTTCTCGGAATTATCCTACTTATTTTTGATAGTATAAAAATGCCTACCCGGGTTTGCCACCGCTTTTCTGCAAAGTTGGCGCGTTTGGCCAGCTGTCAGGCGATTTGCGCAACGACTGCGTCATTTCGAAAATGTAATAATGTGATAGCTAATAATTAAAAAGTATTTTACTTCTCCAATAAGCACCGGGACGGCTAATAAAAATCCGGTAGCTGGAAATATCCCGCCGGCCTGATTTGTCAGCCAAAGTAAACGTTTTTTACCTGGCTCCCGTCATGGCGATACACTTCTTCTTCTACAGTATTGAATGGATAAGCGATTGCGCTGTCTATGGTAGATATCTGCGTCCGGGCCGTGCGCCCGGCTTTATTTTGTCCCGCGGCGCCGTGGCGCGGCGGTCACCGGGGAGCTGGGCGGCTCCTGCGGTATAACCAGTGAGGAAAGAGCGAGGATGGTCAAGGTGGACAAGCGACGGCTGTTGGCGATGGGGCTGTGCCTGACGGCGTTTTCCGGCGCGGCGCTGGCGGATTCTCTGGATGCGCAACGTCAGCGTTACCAGCAGATCAAACAGGCGTGGGACGGCAATCAGATGGACGTGGTGGCGCAGCTGATGCCGACGCTGCGCGATTACCCGCTTTATCCTTACCTGGAATACCGCGAGCTGACGCAGGATCTGAGTCAGGCGGGGTTCTCCGAGGTGAACGACTTTATCAAACGCAACCCGACGCTGCCGCCGGCGAAATCACTGGCGCCGCGCTTCGTCAATGAGCTGGCGCGTCGCGAAGACTGGCGCACCCTGTTGGCCTTCAGCCCGCAGCCGCCCAAACCGGTGGCGGCGCGCTGCAACTATTACTACGCCAAGTGGGCCACCGGCGATCAGCAGGCGGCCTGGAGCGGCGTCGACGAACTGTGGCTGAACGGCAAAACGCTGCCGAGCGCTTGCGATCGGCTGTTCAGCGTCTGGCGCGGCGCGGGCAAGCAGACGCCGCTCGATATTCTGGCGCGCATGAAGCTGGCGCTGAAAGAGGGTAACAGTTCACTGGTCAACAACCTCTACAGCCAACTGCCGGCCGACTACCAGACCATGGGCAACGCCCTGGTGCGCTTGCAAAACGATCCGACCACCGTGGAAGCCTTCGCCCGCAGCGTGGGGCCGACCGACTTTACCCGCGCCGCCACCGGCATCGCCTTTGAGCGCCTGGCGCGGCAGGATGTGGAAAACGCGCGGGCGATGATCCCGACGCTTGCGCGGCTGCAGAAAATGAGCGACGACGAGCGGCTGGGGCTGGAAGAGGCGGTGGCCTGGCGCCTGATGGGCAGCGATGCCACCTTTGAACAGGCGCAGTGGCGTGATCAGGTGATCCTGCGCAGCCGTTCGCCTTCGTTGCTGGAGCGCCGGGTGCGCATGGCGCTGGGCAACGGCGATCGGCAGGGCGTGGCGACCTGGCTGGCGCGCCTGCCGGAAGAGTCGCGCAACAAGGATGAGTGGCGCTACTGGCGCGCCAGTCAACTGATGGACGAAGGGAAACGCGCCGAAGGCGAGGAGATATTGCGTAACCTGATGACCGAACGCGGCTTCTATCCGATGGTGGCGGCGCAGAAGCTGAACGCCACTTATCCGGTGATGGTGGCGGTGGCGGCCAAGCCGCGCGCGTCGCTGACCGACGGGCCGGAAGTCGCCCGGGTGCGCGAGCTGATGTACTGGAATATGGACAACCTGGCCCGCAGCGAGTGGGGCTCCTACGTCGCCAGCCGCAGCCGGCCGGAACAAGAGGCGCTGGCGCGTTACGCCTTTGAGCAAAAATGGGCCGATCTGAGCGTGCAGGCGACCATCGTCGGCAAGCTGTGGGATCACCTGGAGGAACGCTTCCCGGTCGCCTGGCCGCAGGAGTTCCGCCGCGCCACCGATGACAAGGGGATCACCACCAGCTATGCGATGGCGATAGCGCGTCAGGAGAGCGCCTGGAATCCGAAGGCACAGTCGCCGGTTGGCGCTTCCGGCCTGATGCAGGTGATGCCGCGCACCGCGCAGCATACGGTGCAGATGTTCAACATCCCCGGCTACGTCGGCCCGAGCCAGCTGTTCGATCCGCAGACCAACATCACCATCGGCACCAGCTATCTGGAGTCGGTCTATCAGCAGTTCGGCCGCAACCGCATCCTGTCGACCGCCGCCTATAACGCCGGCCCGTCGCGGGTGAACACCTGGCTGGGCAACAGCTCAGGGCGGATCGATCCGGTAGCGTTTATCGAAAGCATTCCGTTCTCGGAAACCCGCGGCTACGTCAAGAACGTGTTGGCCTATGACGCGTTTTACCGCTATCTGACGCATCGGCCGGCCAAGGTGCTGACCGACGCCGAGTGGCAGAGACGTTATTGATTTTGACGGCCCTATGGTATGCTGCTGTACTAGTTAAATAGTATGGTGGCTGCCATGACGCAATTATCGTTAAACGACCCCGCTCTTTCAGAACAAGGCAATGAGGATTGGCTGCGCTTCGTCGCGCTGCTGCAGAATTCGTTTGCGCAAGAACTGCATCAACCGCTGCTGCAGCTGATGCTGACGCCGGACGAGCGCACCGCGCTGGGCACTCGGGTACGGATCATTCAGGAACTGATGCGCGGCGAAATGAGCCAGCGTGAGCTGAAAAATGAACTGGGCGCGGGGATTGCCACCATCACCCGCGGATCGAACAGCCTGAAAGCGGCTTCACCGGCGCTGAAACAGTGGCTTGAGCAGCAGTTGCTGCACGACGCGCCCTAACAGGCTCGGGGTTATTGCTGATAGATGGCGTTGTGGAACGGCACCAGCGCCAGCAGCAGCGCCTGATGATAAACGCTGGTGCGGCTCAGCCGGCCGTCGGTGAAGACGCCGATGGCGCCGCCCTGACGCTTCACCTCGGGGTTGCCGGTGATTGCCGCCATTTCGCTGCCCAATTCGCGACCGTCGCGAATACCTTGTAAGATGACTTCCGGCAGCATCAGGCTCGCCGAGCGGGATTCGCCGCGGATGTGCGGGTTCTCGATGGTCATCCAGGCGAAGGTCATATTCTCTTCAATCCCGGCTTCTACGCCGACCCAAAAATCGGCCTCGGGCCTGACCTGGCGCGCTTCCATGACGCGTTGGCGCGAGCCGGTGCGCGTTTCGTGATTGCCTATCGGCTGCAGCGAGACGCCGCTGGCGACGTCGACGGCTTCAATGCGATAGTGGCCCGCGCCGAAGACGTCGTCGAAGGCCAGTTGAATAGCCTTGATCTTTGCCGGGTTGGTAGTTGCAGCGACAACATGGTACATAACGGGTTTGATATCCTTCTGGCCGATACGCCGGGCAGCGGCAAAAGCGCCGCCGGGCCGGGGATAAACGCAAATTTCACGCAGTATAACGGAAAACAAAAATGTTACAGGTATACCTCGTTCGCCATGGCGAAACGGAATGGAACGCGGCTCGCCGCATCCAGGGTCAGTCCGACAGCCCGTTAACCGCCATGGGTGAACACCAGGCCCGTCTGGTCGCCAGGCGCGTCAGCAAAGAAGGCGTTACGCATATCATTACCAGCGATCTGGGGCGCACGCGCCGCACCGCGCAGATCATCGCCGAAGCCTGTGGCTGCGAAGTGATTTGCGATCCGCGTTTGCGTGAGCTGCACATGGGGGTTCTGGAAGAACGCCTGATCGACAGTTTGACGCCGCAGGAAGAGCAGTGGCGCAAACAGATGGTCGATGGTACTCCTGACGGCCGTATCCCTCAAGGCGAATCCATGGAGGAGCTGGGCGAGCGCATGCGCGCCGCGCTGGAGAGCTGCCTGATGCTGCCGGAAGGCAGCAAGCCGCTGCTCGTCAGCCATGGCATCGCGTTGGGGTGTTTGATCAGTACGGTGCTCGGGCTGCCGGCCTATGCGGAACGTCGCCTGCGCTTGCGCAACTGCTCACTGTCGCGCGTCGATCACCAGCAGAGCCCGTGGCTGGCTTCCGGCTGGATCGTGGAAACGGCGGGCGATGTCACGCATCTGGACATGCCCGCGTTGGACGAACTGCAGCGTTAACGTCGAATCGGGATCAGGTAATCGCACTTGATCTCGATAGGCGCCTGATGCGGACGGCGCTCGCCTTTCGGATAGAAACGCTCGATGTCGTGCCCCTTGCGGCGCGTCAGCTGGAGCGCCGGCAGGCAGGTGCCGTACACCGTCAGGATGAAGTCTTGCAGCCCCTCGGTGGGCCCTTCATAGCTGAACATCGCGAATTCACCGCCCGGCAACACCAGCGGCTGGCCTTCCTGTACTTTGTCAGGCACCTGATCCGGCTCCAGCGCCGTGGTGTACAGCACTTCCTGTTCGTCGTCCTTCTCCTGGCTCGGGCGCGAGTGGTGCAGCCCGTACAGCACCGGCGGCAGGGTATCGACGTCACCGAGGAACTGGCGCCAGAACTGCGAGCGCAGTTCAGTGCGCACGGTGGTGATCTGTTCCAGCGTACAGGAGTAGCTTTGGGTCAGGCCAACCAGATGCTTATCCGGCAACGAAACGAATTCCGGCTGCGGCAGGGTGAAGGCCCCCAGACGGATCGGCGGACAGATGCCGAACGCGTTCCAGTCTTCGGCGCGGCGGTACAGCGCCGGCGTTTGCGCAAACTGTTTTTTGAAGGCGCGGGTGAAGGTCTGCTGCGAGTCGAAACGGTATTGCAGGGCGATATCCAAAATCGGCCGGCCGGTCAGACGCAGCGCGACGGCGGCTTTGGACAGCCTCCTTGCCCGGATGTAAGCACCGATGGCGTTACCGGTAATATCTTTGAACATCCGTTGCAGATGCCATTTGGAGTAGCCGGCCTTGGCCGCCACGTTATCCAGCGACAAGGGTTGGTCCAAATGGCTTTCCAGCCAGCTAAGCAGATCACGAATGATACCGGCTTGATCCATAGATCTTCCTCGTAAAGCTTGGGGGTAGGAACCCGAACTGTTGATTCGTCACGCTGGTGCTGCGCTATCAGACCGATCCATGAGCCATTATGCGTTGCACTCTTTGCCTCTGCTGCGCATGCCGCGCCAGAGTTGGATTGGGGTACACCGTAGTGGGCGCAAAGAAATAACGACGCCGCATCATAGCAATTTTTTTACTCCGCGACTCTCAAAGATTTTTGTCACGCTCTGTGCTAAAACGGACGGTGCGGACCCGTAAAAAACCGATTCCGTGAGCTTAGACATAAATAATGGCGATCGCCGAACCTATTTTTGCGGCAAGGTTATATCGGAGTTAAGTAAATGAAAAAAGGCTGGATATTTTTATTCGGTTTGGTTTGCGCAACCCTTGGCAGCGCGCAGGCGGAGCAGGTAGGTTCCGTTGATACGGTGTTTAAATTGTTGGGGCCAGACCACAAAATCGTGGTGGAAGCGTTCGACGATCCGGATGTTAAAAATGTAACTTGTTATATCAGCCGCGCCAAAACCGGCGGCATCAAAGGCGGCCTGGGGCTGGCGGAAGACACCGCCGACGCGGCCATTTCCTGCCAGCAGGTGGGGCCTATCGAGCTGAGCGACAAGATCAAAAACGGCAAGGCGGAAGGCGATGTGGTGTTCCAGAAACGCACCTCGCTGGTGTTCAAGAAGCTGCAGGTGGTGCGCTTCTACGACGCCAAGCGTAATTCGCTGATTTACCTCAGCTACTCCGACAAGGTGATCGACGGCTCGCCGAAGAACGCGCTGAGCGCGGTGCCGATCATGCCGTGGGCCGAGACGAAATAAAAAAACGGGGTTCAGCATGCTGAACCCCGTTTTCATGACGGCAGGCCGGAATTACTCTTCCAGATCGCCGCAGAAGCGGTAGCCTTCGCCGTGAATGGTGGCGATGATTTCCGGCGTGTCCGGCGTCGATTCGAAGTGTTTGCGAATGCGACGGATGGTGACGTCCACGGTACGGTCATGCGGCTTCAGCTCGCGGCCGGTCATTTTCTTCAGCAGTTCGCCACGGGACTGGATCTTGCCCGGGTTTTCGCAGAAGTGCAGCATGGCGCGGAATTCGCTGCGCGGCAGCTTGTACTGTTCGCCGGCCGGGCTGAGCAGCGAGCGGCTGTTGATGTCCAGCTCCCAACCGTTGAACTTGTAGCTCTCGACCAGGCGGCGCTCTTCGCCCAGGCTGCCCAGGTTCATGGTACGCGACAGCAGGTTGCGTGCGCGGATGGTCAGCTCACGCGGGTTGAACGGTTTGGTGATGTAATCGTCGGCGCCGATTTCCAGGCCGAGGATTTTATCCACTTCGTTATCGCGACCGGTCAGGAACATCAAGGCGACGCTGGCCTGTTCGCGCAGTTCGCGCGCCAACAGCAGGCCATTTTTGCCTGGCAGGTTGATGTCCATGATGACCAGATTGATATCATTTTCAGACAGGATATTGTGCATCTCTGCACCATCATTGGCTTCATGAACAATGTAGCCTTCCGCCTCGAAAATGCTCTTCAGGGTGTTACGAGTGACTAACTCGTCTTCGACAATCAGAATGTGCGGGGTCTGCATATTTGCTACCTAAAATTGCCAACAAAATAGAAAATCGGAAGTACAGAAGTCTCTGTTTTCTTAGAGGAGGGCAGAGATAGCGCCACGTTCCCTCTCAGCAAATGACTAAAGTACGTAAACTCGTTCTTGATGCACTTTCCATCTCATGTCAACAAGATCGCTAGCCTGGTGGGGATGCTGTTCCCTACAACCCCTTGGGGTGCCAAATCGGCGCATATCCTAACCCCATTAACAGCAATATAACAGCGCGTGCCGAATTCATCACCCAACAAAACTACGCTTTGTTGACATATATCAAATTCAATTGTAGCACGTTAACAGATTTGTGAAAAACACTTACAGAAATGCCAGTTTAAGTCACAGAACCTCAAATTCTGTGAACGATTCAGCATTATCCGGCCCGATAGGATACAATTATTCGCTTATTGATCATCGTCTTGTTTTAACTCATTGATAAATAAATGCAGTAAAACATAAGCACGAATAATGACTATTACGACGGGTTTATTAGCTCAACGAGCCGTTTAATCTTGTTTGTTGCTATTAACGCGTTTATTGTTACGCAATTGTAAATATAAGCGGGCGCTGCGCCACCGTCAAAAACGCAGGCCCGCCTTCGGTGGAAGAGTGATGCAGCTTCATATTGTTTTAGTGGCTCCGGCGCGGCCGGAAAACGTTGGCGCGGCGGCGCGCGCGATGAAAACCATGGGCTTCACGTCGTTGCGCATCGTCGACAGCGAGGCGCACCTGCAGCCGGCGGCGCGCTGGGTGGCACACGGGGCCGGCGAGATCCTCGACGGCGTGCAAACGTTCGCCACGCTGGAGCAGGCGCTGGCGGACGTGGATTTCACCGTCGCCACTACCGCCCGCAGCCGCGCGCGTTTTCACTACTACTGCACGCCGCCTGAGCTGCTGGAACAGTTGAGCGAGCGTAAGCAGTGGGTCGGCCAGGCCGCGCTGGTGTTCGGCCGTGAAGATTCCGGCCTGACCAACGAAGAGCTGGCGCTGGCGGATTTGCTGACCGGCGTGCCGATGCAGGCGGACTATCCGTCGCTTAATCTGGGGCAAGCGGTGATGGTGTACTGCTACCAGTTGGCGAGCTTGATGGGCGTCAGCACGCCGCAGGAAACGGCGGCGTCGGAAGGGCAGCTCAAGGCGCTGCGCCGCCGTGCCGATGCCTTGTTGAACGCATTGGAGGTCGGCGATGACCAAAAATTGCGCGACTGGCTGCACCAGAGGCTCGGCGTGCTGCAACAGCGAGATACGGCGATGTTGCATACGTTGCTGCACGACATCGAAAAAAAACTCGCCAAGTGATAGCGGCTTCATCAAGCGGTTACCCAGAGTGATCCACTATTAAACCGGCTTTAAGTTGTTTTTTTGTTCTGTCATTTTGCTTTTTACCTCCGGTATCGCGCAATGTCGCCGCTGAACGGAAAATAAGCAAAAAAAAGAAATCGTTTGACTTGGGATAGCGATTGCTTTAACCAATAGAGGGGACAGAGTATTTCATGAGACAGACAGACAACATGCGCAATATCAGCCTGAATACCACAATTATTACCACCACCGATACCACAGGTAACGGGGCGGGCTGACGCGCACAGGAAACACAGAAAAAAGCCCGCACCTAATCAGTGCGGGCTTTTTTTTCGGCTTAAATTCGGAGAGATCACACATGCGAGTGCTGAAATTTGGCGGAACCTCGGTGGCGAATGCAGAACGTTTTCTGCGCGTTGCCGACATCATGGAGAGTAACGCGCGTCAGGGACAGGTAGCCACGGTCTTGTCCGCCCCCGCAAAGATCACCAACCATCTGGTGGCGATGATCGACAAAACGGTGGCAGGCCAGGACATTCTGCCGAATATCAGCGACGCCGAGCGGATCTTTGCCGATCTGCTGAGCGGCCTGGCGCAGGCGCTGCCGGGTTTTGAATACGACAGGCTGAAGGGCGTGGTCGATCAGGAGTTCGCGCAGCTCAAGCAGGTGCTGCACGGCGTTTCGCTGCTGGGGCAGTGCCCGGACAGCGTGAACGCGGCTATTATCTGCCGCGGTGAAAAGCTCTCCATCGCCATCATGGAAGGGGTATTCCGCGCCAAGGGCTACCCGGTTACGGTGATCAACCCGGTGGAGAAACTGCTGGCGCAGGGCCACTACCTGGAGTCCACCGTGGACATCGCCGAGTCCACGTTGCGCATCGCCGCGGCGGCGATCCCGGCCGACCACATCGTGCTGATGGCCGGTTTCACCGCCGGTAACGACAAGGGCGAGCTGGTGGTGCTGGGCCGCAACGGCTCCGACTATTCCGCCGCCGTGCTGGCCGCCTGCCTGCGCGCCGACTGTTGCGAAATCTGGACCGACGTCGACGGCGTGTATACCTGCGATCCGCGCACCGTGCCGGACGCCAGGCTGCTGAAATCGATGTCGTACCAGGAGGCGATGGAGCTCTCCTACTTCGGCGCCAAAGTGCTGCACCCTCGTACCATCACGCCGATTGCCCAGTTCCAAATCCCTTGCCTGATTAAAAACACTTCCAACCCGCAGGCCCCCGGCACGCTGATCGGCAAAGACAGCACCGATGACGCGATGCCGGTGAAAGGCATCACCAACCTGAACAACATGGCGATGATCAACGTCTCCGGCCCGGGCATGAAAGGCATGGTCGGCATGGCCGCGCGGGTGTTCGCCGTGATGTCGCGCGCCGGCATTTCGGTGGTGCTGATCACCCAATCCTCTTCCGAATACAGCATCAGCTTCTGCGTGCCGCAGGGCGAACTGCAGCGCGCCCGCCGCGCGCTGGAGGAGGAATTCTATCTGGAGTTGAAAGACGGCGTGCTGGATCCGCTGGACGTCATGGAACGCCTGGCGATCATCTCGGTGGTCGGCGACGGCATGCGCACCCTGCGTGGTATCTCCGCGCGCTTCTTCTCCGCGCTGGCGCGCGCCAACATCAATATCGTCGCCATCGCCCAGGGCTCTTCCGAGCGTTCAATTTCGGTCGTGGTCAGCAATGATTCCGCCACCACCGGCGTGCGCGTCAGCCACCAGATGCTGTTCAACACCGATCAGGTGATCGAAGTGTTCGTCATCGGCGTCGGCGGCGTCGGCGGGGCGCTGATTGAGCAGATCTACCGCCAGCAGCCGTGGCTGAAGCAAAAACATATCGACCTGCGGGTGTGCGGCATCGCCAACTCGCGCGTGATGCTGACCAACGTGCACGGCATCGCGCTGGACAGCTGGCGCGACGAGCTGGCCGGCGCGCAGGAGCCGTTCAATCTCGGCCGCCTGATCCGGCTGGTGAAGGAGTATCACCTGCTGAACCCTGTGATCGTCGACTGTACCTCCAGCCAGGCGGTGGCCGATCAGTATGTGGACTTCCTGGCGGACGGTTTCCACGTGGTGACGCCGAACAAAAAGGCCAACACCTCGTCGATGAACTATTATCAGCAACTGCGTGCGGCCGCCGCCGGTTCGCACCGCAAGTTCCTCTATGACACCAACGTCGGCGCCGGTTTACCGGTGATTGAGAACCTGCAAAACCTGCTGAACGCCGGCGATGAGCTGGTGCGCTTCTCCGGCATCCTGTCCGGTTCGCTGTCCTTTATCTTCGGCAAGCTGGACGAAGGGCTGTCGCTGTCGGCGGCGACCCTGCAGGCCCGGGCCAACGGCTACACCGAGCCGGATCCGCGCGACGATCTGTCCGGTATGGACGTGGCGCGCAAGCTGCTGATCCTGGCGCGCGAGGCCGGTTACAAGCTGGAGCTGAGCGATATCGAGGTCGAGCCGGTGCTGCCGCCGTCCTTCGACGCATCGGGCGACGTGGATCAGTTCCTGGCGCGGCTGCCGGAGCTGGATAAAGAGTTCGCGCGCAACGTGGCCAACGCCGCCGAGCAAGGCAAGGTGCTGCGCTATGTCGGCCTGATCGACGAAGGGCGCTGCAAGGTGCGCATCGAGGCGGTGGACGGCAACGATCCGTTGTATAAAGTGAAGAACGGCGAGAACGCGCTGGCCTTCTACAGCCGCTACTATCAGCCGCTGCCGCTGGTGCTGCGCGGCTACGGCGCCGGTAACGATGTGACCGCAGCGGGCGTGTTCGCCGATCTGCTGCGCACACTGTCATGGAAGTTGGGAGTTTAATATGGTTAAGGTGTATGCACCGGCCTCGATCGGTAACGTCAGCGTCGGTTTCGATGTGTTGGGCGCGGCGGTTTCGCCGATCGACGGCACGCTGCTGGGCGACTGCGTCAGCGTCGAAGCCGCCGAGACGTTCAGTCTGCAAAATGCCGGGCGCTTCGTCAGCAAGCTGCCGGCCGAGCCGAAAGAGAACATCGTTTATCAATGCTGGGAGCGTTTCTGCCAGGAGATCGGCCGCGAAGTGCCGGTGGCGATGCGGTTGGAAAAGAACATGCCGATCGGTTCGGGGCTGGGCTCCAGCGCCTGTTCGGTGGTCGCCGGGCTGATGGCGATGAACGAGTTCTGCGTTCGGCCGCTGGATAAGACGACGCTGCTCGGCCTGATGGGCGAGCTGGAAGGCCGCATTTCCGGCAGCGTGCATTACGACAACGTGGCGCCTTGCTATCTGGGCGGTCTGCAGCTGATGCTGGAAGAAGAAGGCATCATCAGCCAGGAGGTGCCGTGCTTTGACGATTGGCTGTGGGTCATGGCCTATCCGGGCATCAAGGTCTCCACCGCCGAAGCGCGCGCCATTTTACCCGCGCAATACCGTCGTCAGGATTGCATCAGCCATGGTCGCTATCTGGCCGGTTTTATCCATGCCTGCCACACCCGTCAGCCGCAGCTGGCCGCCAAATTGATGCAGGACGTGATCGCCGAACCGTACCGCACCCGGCTGCTGCCGGGCTTCGCCGAAGCGCGCAAGGCGGCGCAGGAGATCGGCGCGCTGGCCTGCGGCATCTCCGGTTCCGGCCCGACGCTGTTCGCCGTCTGCAACGACGGCGCCACCGCGCAACGCATGGCCGCCTGGCTGCAACAACACTATCTGCAAAACGACGAAGGTTTTGTTCATATTTGCCGTCTGGATACCGCAGGCGCTCGACTACTGGGATAACGCATGAAACTGTACAACCTTAAGGATCACAACGAGCAGGTCAGCTTCGCGCAGGCGATCAAACAAGGCCTGGGCAAGCAGCAGGGGCTGTTCTTCCCGCTGGAGTTGCCGGAGTTCGAACTGACCGAGATCGACCAGCTGCTGGAGCAGGACTTTGTCACCCGCAGCAGCCGCATTCTGTCGGCCTTTATCGGCGAAGAGGTACCGGAAGCGGCGCTGAAGAAACGCGTGCAGGCCGCCTTTGAGTTCCCGGCTCCGGTGGCGAAAGTGACCGAAGACGTCTCTTGCCTGGAGCTGTTCCACGGCCCGACGCTGGCGTTCAAAGACTTCGGCGGCCGCTTTATGGCGCAGATGCTGGCGGAAGTGGCCGGCGATCAGCCGGTGACCATTTTGACCGCCACCTCCGGCGACACCGGCGCCGCCGTGGCGCACGCCTTCTACGGCCTGAAGAACGTCCGGGTGGTGATCCTCTACCCGCAGGGCAAAATCAGTCCGCTGCAGGAGAAGCTGTTCTGTACCCTGGGCGGCAACATTCACACCGTAGCGATCGACGGCGACTTCGATGCTTGCCAGGCGCTGGTGAAGCAGGCGTTCGACGATCAAGAATTGAAAGACGCGTTGCACCTGAACTCGGCTAACTCGATCAACATCAGCCGCTTGCTGGCGCAGATCTGCTACTACTTCGAAGCGGTGGCGCAGCTGCCGCAGGAAGCGCGCAATCAGCTGGTCATCTCGGTGCCGAGCGGCAACTTCGGCGATCTGACCGCCGGGCTGCTGGCCAAGTCGCTGGGCCTGCCGGTGAAGCGCTTTATTGCCGCCACCAACGCCAACGACACCGTGCCGCGCTTCCTGACCAGCGGCCAGTGGCAGCCGCACGCCACGGTCGCGACGCTGTCCAACGCCATGGACGTCAGCCAGCCAAACAATTGGCCGCGCGTGGAAGAGCTGTTCCGTCGTAAGGTCTGGCAGCTGAAAGAGCTGGGCCACGCGGCGGTCAGCGATGAGACCACCAAGGAAACGATGCGTGAACTGGCCGAGCTGGGTTATATCTCAGAACCGCACGCGGCCATTGCCTATCGCGCGCTGCGCGATCAGCTGCAGGAAGGGGAGTTCGGTCTGTTCCTCGGCACGGCGCATCCGGCCAAGTTTAAAGAGAGCGTAGAAGCGATCCTCGGGCAGGAACTGCCGTTGCCGAAAGCGCTGGCGCTGCGCGCCGATCTGCCGCTGCTGTCGCACACGCTGCCTGCCGGCTTTGCCGAACTGCGCAAGTTCCTGATGGCGCTGCCGGCCTGAAGTTCGGCAGGCTAGAATCTGAAAAGCCGTCTTGCGACGGCTTTTTTTATGCCTGCTCCGGGCGTTTGAACACCAGTTCATTGCCCTGCGAGGCGGCTTCGTCGAAGGCGTAGCCTTCCAGGTTGAAGTCCACCAGCTGCTCGCTGCGCGTCAGGCGGTTCTTGATGATAAAGCGGCTCATCAACCCGCGCGCTTTCTTGGCGTAGAAGCTGATGACCTTGTACTTGCCGTTCTTCTCGTCGAGGAACACCGGTTTGATCAGCGCGCCGTGCAGTTTGGCCGGCTTCACCGACTTGAAATACTCGTCGGAAGCCAGGTTGACCACCACGTCGTCGCCCTGCTGCTCCAGCGCTTCGTTGAGTTTCTGGGTGATTTGATCGCCCCAGAAGCTGTACAGATCTTTGCCTTTCGGGTTTTCCAGCTTGATACCCATCTCCAGCCGGTACGGCATCATCAGATCGAGCGGGCGCAGCACGCCATACAGGCCGGACAGCATACGCAGATGCTGCTGGGCAAAGTCGAAATCGGCCTCGTTGAAATCCTGCGCCTGCAGGCCGGTGTAAACGTCGCCCTTGAACGCCAGCAGCGCCTGACGGGCATTGTCTGGGGTAAATTTGGGCTGCCACTCGCTAAAGCGCGCGGCGTTCAGCCCTGCCAGCTTGTCGCTGATGCTCATCAGGCTGGCGATTTGCGCCGGCGTCAGCTCGCGGCAAATTTTGATAAGTCGCTGAGACTTGTCCAGCAGTTCGGGCTGCGTGAAACGTTCTGTCGCCAGCGGGCTGTCGTAATCGAGAGTTTTTGCAGGGGAAATAATAACGAGCATGGCCAGATCCTGTTTATCCAAGTGCGGATACTGTAGCAAAAAGCGCGGGAAAAAGGGGCAATCGGTCCAATAGGCCGGGGCGCGCACCGCACGCGCCCCGGAAAACTCAGTGCGGTGGTTGATGACCGTCCCACACGCCCGGCTCCAGCTGCGACTTCAGCTCCGGATAACGGTTGGCGTCAAAAGTCGGCAGCTTGCCCAGGCGGCGCTGGCGATGGTAGTCGTCGGCCAGCTTCAGCGCCACCCGCGACAGCAGCAGGATGGCCGTCAGGTTGGTGATGGCCATCAGCGCCATGGAGGTATCCGCCATTTTCCACACCAGCGGCAGCTCCGCCAGTGCGCCGAACATCACCATGCCCAACGCCACGCAGCGGAAAATGATCAGGCCGCCCGGATGGTTGTGCTCGAGGAACACCAGGTTGCTCTCGGCATAGGCGTAGTTGGCGATGATCGAGGTAAAGGCGAAGAAGAAGATGGCGATGGCGACGAACGGCGCCCCCCAACTGCCGACGGCGGTCGACAGCGCGCGCTGGGTCAGATCGATGCCGCTGATGCTGTCGGTCGGCTGATCGAGAATGCCGGAGGAGAGGATGATCGCCGCGGTGGCGCTGCAGATGACGATGGTATCGATAAATACCCCGAGCATTTGCACGTAGCCTTGCGAAGCCGGATGCGGCGGATAAGGCGAGGCGGACGCCGCCGCATTGGGCGCCGAGCCCATGCCGGCTTCGTTGGAGAACAGGCCGCGCTGCACGCCCTGGGTCATCGCCTGGGAGATGCCGTAACCGACGGCGCCGGCCGCAGCTTCCTGCAGGCCGAAGGCGCTTTTGAAGATCAGCGCCAGGATCGCCGGCATGTGTTCGATGTTATGGCCAATCACCCAGAGGGCCAATAGCAGGTAGGCGCCCGCCATCAGCGGCACCACCAGTTCGGCCACTTTGGCAATGGATCGAATGCCGCCGAAGATCACCACCCCGCTCAGCACCACCAGGCCGATGCCGACGTGCAGCGGCTGCAAATGGAAGGCGACGGCGGAGGCCTGGGCGATAGAGTTGGCCTGCACGGCGTTGAATACCAGGCCGAACGCGATGATCAGGAAGATGGAGAACAGCACGCCCATCCAGCGCATGCCGAGGCCCTTTTCCATATAGTAGGCCGGGCCGCCGCGGTAGTTGCCGTTATCGTCTTTGGTTTTGTAGAGCTGCGCCAGCGAGCTTTCCACAAAGGAGGTGGCCATGCCGATAAACGCCACCACCCACATCCAGAAGATGGCGCCGGGGCCGCCGGCGGTCAGGGCGATGGCGACGCCGGTCAGGTTGCCGGTGCCGACGCGCGCCGCCAGCGTGGTACACAGCGCCTGGAAAGAGGAGATGCCGGCGCTGTCGCTTTTATTGCTGTTTTTCAACACCGAGAACATGTGGCTGAAGTGGCGGAGCTGGATAAAACGGGTGCGCAACGTGAAGTAGATGCCGGTGCCGAGCAGCAGATAAATCAGCACCGACCCCCACAAAATATTGTTTATAAAGTTCATCAGGTCCGTCAAGGGATCCCTCCTCGTTATCGAAATTTAATGCGCACCTTGCAGCATCCACCGCAGGTGAAAAACATTGGCCTATTTTTTACAAGAGCTTAGCTGGAATTGGTCCGGCGTCAGTCGATTAAGATTTTTCGCAGATTAGCGGACGAATTGCATCAATTTTTTCGAATTTAACATAATTTATTCGGACAATAGCACGTTATTGCCTTTCCATCCGCTCGGTTATGGCGAAAGATATCGGCGTAAACGGTTGCTCGCCCAAGGATAAAACAGATGCTTGCGCGCCGCGGTTTTCCAGCCTTGCACCGGGCTTGGCGCATGTTATTATCAGGGTAGGGCATGGTTGAACAATGCCAAAAGTTCATGCACAAACGATGAGATAATGCCAACATGACCGACAAATTAACTTCCCTGCGCCAGCTGACCACGGTGGTTGCAGATACGGGTGATATCGCGGCAATGAAGCTGTATCAACCGCAGGACGCTACAACCAACCCTTCGCTGATCCTCAATGCAGCCCAAATTCCTGAATACCGCAAACTGATTGACGAAGCCATCGCCTGGGCGCGCGGCCAGAGCAGCGATCGCGAGCAGCAGATCGCCGACGCCGCCGACAAGCTGGCGGTCAACATCGGTCTGGAAATCCTCAAACTGGTTCCGGGCCGCATCTCCACCGAAGTGGATGCGCGTCTGTCTTACGACACCGTCGCCAGCGTGGCCAAGGCCAAGCGCCTGATCAAACTGTACAACGAAGCCGGCATCAGCAACGATCGCATCCTGATCAAACTGGCCTCGACCTGGCAGGGCATCCGCGCGGCGGAGCAGCTGGAGAAAGAAGGCATCAACTGTAACCTGACGCTGCTGTTCTCCTTCGCTCAGGCTCGCGCCTGTGCCGAAGCCGGCGTTTACCTGATCTCACCGTTCGTCGGCCGTATCCTCGACTGGTACAAAGCCAACGGCGACAAGAAAGAGTTCGCCCCGCACGAAGATCCGGGCGTGATCTCCGTGACCGAAATTTACCAGTACTACAAACAGCACGGTTACAACACCGTGGTGATGGGTGCCAGCTTCCGTAACGTCGGCGAAATCATCGAACTGGCCGGCTGTGACCGCCTGACCATCGCCCCTGCGCTGCTGAAAGAGCTGGCGGAGAGCGAAGGCGCGCTGGAGCGCAAACTGTCTTACACCGGTGAAGTGAAGGCGCGTCCTGCCGCACTGACCGAACCTGAGTTCTACTGGCAGCACAACCAGGATCCGATGGCGGTTGAGAAACTGACCGACGGTATCCGCAAGTTCGCCGTAGACCAGGGCAAACTGGAAAAAATGATCGCCGACCTGCTGTAATTCCCGCAGATCGCGCAGTAAAAAGGTGGCTCAGGCCACCTTTTTTTATGCCCGACGCTCCCGCCGGCGGGGGAAGCCCTTATACTCTCGGCAATGACAACAGAACGGGAGACGAACCCGTTCGGACCCCATCAGGCTGTAGAGGTTACGCATGGATATTTTACGTATTGGTTTGGTTTCCGTTTCCGATCGCGCTTCCGGCGGCGTTTATCAAGATAAAGGCATCCCGGCGCTGGAAGAGTGGCTGAGCGGCGCGCTGGCGACGCCGTTCAAGCTGGAAACCCGGCTGATCCCCGATGAGCAGACGCAAATTGAACAGACGCTGTGCGAGCTGGTGGACGAAATGGGCTGCCATCTGGTGCTGACCACCGGCGGCACCGGGCCGGCGCGCCGCGACGTCACCCCCGACGCCACGCTGGCGATCGCCGATCGTGTGATGCCCGGCTTCGGCGAGCAAATGCGTCAGATCAGCCTACACTATGTGCCAACGGCAATTCTTTCTCGCCAGGTGGGGGCGATCCGCAAACAGGCGCTGATCATCAACCTGCCCGGCCAACCGAAGTCGATCAAGGAAACGCTGGAAGGGGTAAAGGATGAGCAGGGCAATGCGGTGGTACACGGCATCTTCGCCAGCGTGCCTTATTGCATTCAACTGCTCGACGGGCCTTACGTCGAAACGCACGCCGCGGTGGTAGCAGCATTTCGGCCAAAGAGCGCGCGTCGCGAGATAAACCTCTAAATTTCAGCATTCTGCGAGATCGGATTCAGCCCGTCTGGTGTGAAAATAATTTGCCGCTATAGTAAGGATTCTTTTACAGAAAGCCTGCGGCTTTTATTTTTACAGCCTTTACCGACGGTGCCCTATGCCTCACGACACTAATCGCCGGCTGAACCGGCAAGACTACAAAACGCTGACGTTGGCCGCGTTGGGCGGCGCGCTGGAGTTTTACGACTTCATCATCTTCGTGTTCTTCGCCGCCGTGGTCGGCGATCTGTTCTTCCCGGCGGACATGCCGGAGTGGCTACGTCTGGTGCAAACCTTCGGCATCTTCGCCGCCGGCTATCTGGCCCGCCCGCTGGGCGGCATCGTGATGGCGCACTTCGGCGATCTGGTCGGCCGCAAGAAGATGTTTACCCTGAGCATTCTGCTGATGGCGTTGCCGACGTTGGCGATGGGCCTGCTGCCGACCTATGCCAGCATCGGCATTGCTGCGCCGCTGCTGCTGCTGTTGATGCGCGTGCTGCAGGGGGCGGCGATCGGCGGTGAGGTGCCGGGCGCCTGGGTCTTCGTTGCCGAACACGTGCCGCGCCGGCGCATCGGCTTCGCCTGCGGCACGCTGACCGCCGGGTTGACGGTGGGCATCCTGCTGGGCTCGGTGGTGGCGACGGTGATCAACACTACGCTCAGCCCGCAGAGTATCGCCGGCGGCGGCTGGCGCATTCCTTTCCTGTTGGGCGGCATGTTCGGCTTGGTGGCGATGTACCTGCGCCGCTGGCTGCAGGAAACGCCGATCTTCATCGAGATGCAGGCGCGTAAAGCGCTGGCCGAGGAGCTGCCGCTGAAGTCGGTGGTGCTCAACCACAAGCGGGAAGTGGTGGTATCGATGCTGCTGACCTGGCTGCTCTCCGCCGGCATCGTGGTGGTGATCCTGATGACCCCGACCTATCTGCAAAAGCAGTTCGGCATTGCGCCGGCCTTGACGCTGCAGGCCAACAGCATCGCCACCATCATGCTGATCGCCGGCTGCATCGTCGCCGGTTTATCGGCCGATCGCTTCGGCGCCAGCAAAACGCTGGTGGTCGGCAGTGTGCTGCTGGCCGGCTGCAGCTGGCTGTTCTATCAAACGGTGGGCGTGCACCCGGAAATGCTGTTCGCCTGCTATGCGCTGGTGGGGTTCAGCGTAGGCGTGGTGGGGGCCGTGCCGTACGTGATGGTGCGGGCGTTCCCGGCGGAAGTACGGTTTACCGGCATCTCGTTCTCATATAACGTCTCGTACGCTATTTTTGGCGGTTTAACCCCTATTTTTGTGACGCTGATCATGAAATTGACCCCGTTAGCGCCCGCTTACTACGTGTTGGCGCTGTCGCTCATCGGGCTGCTGCTCGGCTTCTACCTGCATCGCGATCTGAACAGCGAAGCCGGGGAGCGGCGAGCCGATTCCTACAGCTAAAAAAAAGCCCTGCACTGCAGGGCTTTTTCATCAGGGGAGGGCGATTACGCCGTGACCGGCGAGGCCGCGACGCGGGCCGGAGCCGGCTCGCCAATCGGCAGCACGGTGCGGCCGTATTGTTCGTTGAGCACTTCGGCCATCGCCAGGTAAATGGCGCTGGCGCCGCAGATGATGCCTTCATAGCCGGCGAAGGTCAGCAGCGCATGATTGCCGGTGATGTTGCCGACGGCCAGCAGGGCGAACAGCAGCGTGAGGCTGGCGAACACGAACTGCAGCACGCGGTTGGCGGCCAGGGTGCCGAAGAACATGAACAGGGTGAAGACGCCCCACAGTGCCAGGTAGATGCCCAGCACGTGCGCCTCGGTGGCCTCAGCCAGGCCCAGACGCGGCAGCAGCAGCAGGCCGACCAGGCTCAGCCAGAAGCTGCCGTAGGCGGTGAAAGCGGTCATGCCGAAGGTGTTGCCCTTCTTGTATTCCAGCAGACCGGCCAGGATCTGGGCCAGGCCACCGAAGAAAATCCCCATGCTGATGATGGCGGAGTTCAGTGGGAAAAAGCCCGCGTTGTGCAGGTTCAGCAAGACGGTGGTCATCCCGAAGCCCATCAGGCCGAGAGGGCCGGGATTCGCCAACTTGTTGGTGTGCATAAGTCCTCTGCGATAACAGAAAATTAACGGAAACAGCGAAGTAAAATAATAAATGGTCTGAATGGCCAAAAAATCGAAGTTTTCCACCAGAGCGCGCGCATCATAATGATCCCCGCAGCCGGAAACAATGATCTGAATGACGATAAAAAAAGAAATTTTTTTCGCCTTGCCCCTTGATGCCGGATTGGATGGCCCCATCTTATTTGCAACCGCAGTTGCTAACCGCGGGTCGCACTGAGATATCGGGCAGTTGAAAAGCAAAAAATCGCCCGCATATAGGTTAGCAACCTGACTGATTATGAATTTTTTAGTGGAGACGTTTAGATGGGTAAAATTATTGGTATCGACCTGGGTACTACCAACTCTTGCGTAGCAATTATGGATGGTGCCAAGGCACGCGTGCTGGAAAACGCCGAGGGCGACCGCACCACTCCTTCTATTATCGCATATACCCAGGACGGTGAAACTCTGGTTGGCCAGCCGGCTAAGCGTCAGGCAGTGACCAACCCTGAAAACACCTTGTTCGCCATCAAGCGCCTGATCGGTCGCCGCTTCCAGGATGAAGAAGCGCAGCGCGACAAAGCGATCATGCCGTACAAAATCGTCGAAGCCGACAACGGCGACGCTTGGCTGGAAGTGAAAGGCCAGAAAATGGCTCCGCCGCAGATCTCTGCGGAAGTGCTGAAGAAAATGAAGAAAACGGCGGAAGATTACCTGGGTGAACCGGTAACTGAAGCGGTTATCACCGTACCGGCTTACTTCAACGACGCCCAGCGTCAGGCGACCAAAGACGCCGGCCGCATCGCGGGTCTGGAAGTCAAGCGCATCATCAACGAACCAACCGCTGCGGCCCTGGCCTACGGTCTGGACAAAGAAGTTGGCAACCGCACCATCGCGGTTTATGACCTGGGCGGCGGTACTTTCGATATCTCCATCATCGAAATCGACGACGTTGACGGCGAAAAAACCTTCGAAGTGCTGGCGACCAACGGTGACACCCACCTGGGTGGCGAAGACTTCGACAGCCGTCTGATCAACTACCTGGTGGAAGAGTTCAAGAAAGATCAGGGTATCGATCTGCGCAACGATCCGCTGGCGATGCAGCGTCTGAAAGAAGCCGCTGAGAAAGCGAAGATCGAACTGTCTTCCGCTCAGCAGACCGACGTTAACCTGCCGTACATCACTGCAGACGCGACCGGTCCAAAACACATGAACATCAAAGTGACTCGCGCCAAACTCGAGTCGCTGGTTGAAGATCTGGTTGCACGTTCTATCGAGCCGCTGAAAGTGGCGCTGAAAGACGCAGGCCTGTCGGTTTCCGACATCCAGGACGTGATCCTGGTGGGCGGCCAGACCCGTATGCCAATGGTGCAGAAGAAAGTCGCAGACTTCTTCGGCAAAGAGCCGCGTAAAGACGTGAACCCGGACGAAGCGGTTGCCGTGGGCGCTGCGGTACAGGGCGGCGTGTTGGCCGGTGATGTGAAGGACGTTCTGCTGCTGGACGTGACCCCGCTGTCGCTGGGTATCGAAACCATGGGCAGCGTGATGACGCCGCTGATCACCAAAAACACCACGATCCCGACCAAGCACAGCCAGGTGTTCTCTACCGCTGAAGACAACCAGTCTGCGGTAACCATCCACGTGCTGCAGGGTGAGCGTAAGCGCGCCAGCGATAACAAATCTCTGGGCCAGTTCAACCTGGACGGCATTCAGGCGGCACCGCGCGGCATGGCGCAGATCGAAGTGACCTTCGATATCGATGCCGACGGCATCCTGCACGTGTCTGCCAAAGACAAGAACACCGGTCGTGAGCAGAAGATCACCATCAAGGCATCTTCTGGCCTGAACGAAGACGAAATCCAGAAAATGGTGCGCGACGCCGAGCTGAACGCTGAAGCCGACCGCAAGTTCGAAGAGCTGGTACAGACACGTAACCAGGCCGATCACCTGATCCACGGCACTCGCAAGCAGCTGGAAGAAGCGGGCGACAAACTGCCGGCGGAAGACAAAACGGCGATCGAAGCGGCGCTGAAAGATCTGGAAGCGGCGGTGAAAGGCGAAGATAAAGCCGAGATCGAAGCGAAGACTCAGGCTCTGGTGCAGGTTTCCGGCAAACTGCTGGAAATGGCCCAGGCGCAGCAGGCTCAGCAGGGTGCTGACGCCGGCGCGGACAACGCGGCGCAGAAAGACGACGACGTGGTTGACGCTGAGTTCGAAGAAGTTAAAGACAAAAAATAATCGCCCTTAAGCGGGCACGGGGCGGCCGAGATGCCGCTCCCGGAAACCAGCACGGGCGTCGAGGCAACTCTGCGCCCGTGCACGCATGTTAAGGGTAAGCGAAAGAATGGCGAAGAAAGACTATTACGAGATTCTCGGCGTCAGCAAGACGGCGGATGAACGTGAGATCAAAAAGGCGTACAAACGCCTGGCGATGAAATACCATCCTGACCGCAACCAGGAACAAGACGCCGAAACCAAGTTTAAAGAAGTTAAAGAAGCTTACGAAGTCCTGACCGACGACCAGAAACGCGCGGCCTACGATCAGTACGGGCACGCGGCATTTGAACAGGGCGGCATGGGCGGCGGCGGCTTTGGCGGCGGTGCCGACTTCAGCGATATCTTTGGCGACGTGTTTGGCGACATCTTCGGCGGAGGCCGCCGTCAGCGCGCCAGCCGCGGTTCCGATCTGCGCTATAACATGGAGCTGACCCTCGAGGAAGCGGTACGTGGCGTCACCAAAGAGATCCGCATCCCGACGCTGGAAGAGTGCGACGTCTGCCACGGCAGCGGCGCCAAGCCGGGCAGCTCGCCGGTAACCTGCCCAACCTGTCACGGCCAGGGCCAGGTGCAGATGCGTCAGGGCTTCTTCACCGTGCAGCAGGCGTGTCCGCACTGCCATGGCCGCGGTCAGATCATCAAAGATCCGTGCAACAAGTGCCACGGCCACGGCCGGGTAGAAAAATCCAAAACGCTGTCGGTGAAAATTCCGGCCGGCGTCGATACCGGTGACCGCATCCGCCTGGCGGGTGAAGGCGAAGCCGGCGAGCACGGCGCACCGGCGGGCGATCTGTACGTTCAGGTGCAGGTGAAGGCGCACCCGATCTTCGAGCGCGAAGGCAACAACCTGTACTGTGAAGTGCCGATCAACTTCGCCATGGCGGCGCTGGGCGGCGAGATTGAAGTGCCGACGCTGGACGGCCGGGTGAAACTGAAGGTGCCTTCGGAGACCCAAACCGGCAAACTGTTCCGCATGCGCGGCAAGGGTGTGAAATCGGTGCGTGGTGGCAGCCAGGGCGACCTGCTGTGCCGCGTAGTAGTGGAAACCCCGGTCAATCTGAACGACAAGCAGAAGCAATTGCTGCGCGAACTGGAAGAGAGCCTGGGCGGCCCGTCCGGTGACAAGAACAGCCCGCGTTCGAAGAGCTTCTTCGACGGGGTGAAAAAGTTCTTTGACGACCTGACTCGTTAACCTGCTGTTTCTGCTGGGTTATATTAGAACCCCGGGCGTCTGTCCCGGGGTTTTTATTTGCATGTTGCACCCCTAATTCCCTATAAATAATGTGACTTATTCGTGCTTTTAATCGGTTTTATCGAGTTATTTAGCATTTATAAACTTATTTTTTCGAACTAAAACGCCCTCTATACTCACTTCATGACTGTGGTTCGCAGGGCGCTACGCCCTGCACGGATTTGGAGAGACGTATTGTGACCAACATCATTCGTCAATTTTTACGTCAGGAAGCCGCGGGCGGCATCATTCTGATCGCGGCGGCGATCGTCGCCCTGATCATGGCCAACACCCCGGCGCAGGGGATCTATCAGGCATTCCTCAACCTGCCGGTGATGGTAAAAATTGCTTCGCTGGAGATCGCCAAGCCGCTGCTGCTGTGGATCAACGACGGCCTGATGGCCATCTTCTTCCTGGTGGTGGGGCTCGAGGTTAAGCGCGAGCTGATGCAGGGCTCGCTGTCCGGGCGTGACAAGGCGGTGTTTCCGGCGATCGCCGCGCTGGGCGGTATGCTGGCGCCGGCGCTGATTTACCTGCTGTTCAACGGCGCGGATGAAGTCACCCGCCAGGGCTGGGCGATCCCGGCCGCGACCGATATCGCCTTCGCGCTGGGCGTAATGGCGCTGCTGGGCAACCGCGTACCGACCAGCCTGAAAGTGTTCCTGCTGGCGTTGGCGATCATCGATGACCTGGGCGTGATTATCATCATCGCGCTGTTCTACACCCATGAAGTGTCGATGGTGGCGCTGGGCGTGGCGGCGGCGGCGACGGTGCTGCTGGCGGTGATGAACTGGCGTGGCGTGGGTAAAACCTCGCTGTACATGATGGTCGGCCTGGTGTTGTGGGTCGCGATCCTCAAGTCCGGGGTACACGCGACGCTGGCCGGGGTGATCGTCGGCTTTATGATCCCGCTGAACGTGAAGAAGGGGCCGTCGCCGTCGGAAACGCTGGAGCATGAGCTGCACCCTTGGGTCGCGTTTATGATCCTGCCGCTGTTCGCATTCGCCAACGCCGGGGTTTCTTTGCAGGGCGTATCGCTGGAAGGATTGACGTCGCTGCTGCCGGTCGGGATTGCGGCCGGGCTGTTTATCGGCAAGCCGCTGGGGATTTTCCTCTTCAGCCTGCTGGCGGTGAAAATGGGCATCGCCCGCTTGCCTGAGGGGATCGGTTTCAAACAGGTGTTTGCCGTTTCGGTGCTCTGTGGTATTGGTTTCACCATGTCGATTTTCATCGCCTCGCTGGCGTTTGGCGATGCGGATGCGGCACTCAGCACCTATTCCCGCCTGGGGATCCTGCTGGGCTCCACTGCGGCGGCGGTGGTAGGGTATGGGTTGCTGCGTCTGGCGTTGCCGCGGGTGCGTTAATCCTGCGTGTGCCCGATAAGGGCACACAATAAAATGGCTGGTCGGAGCTGCGCGGTATAAAATATGTGCAGCTTCGGCCGTTCTTCGTTGGGACTAATGGGGCTATACGTTGTCTGAAGCAGGGAAAGGAAGTTTGTCGCTCGTCACGGCACACCGTTTGCCGCTGCGAAACGTTGTTAAGGAGAGCCGCTCGTGAGGATGTCGCATATCAACTTTAATCACCTTTATTATTTCTGGCAGGTCTGCAAGGCCGGTTCCGTGGTCGGTGCCGCCGAAGCGTTGTTTTTGACGCCGCAGACCATCACCGGCCAGATCAAAGCGCTGGAGGAGCGGTTGGACGGCAAGCTGTTCAAACGCCAGGGGCGCGGGTTGGTACCTTCGGAGCTGGGGCAGCTGGTGTTCCGCTATGCCGACAAGATGTTTATGCTCAGCCAGGAAATGCTGGATATCGTCAACTACCGCAAAGAGTCGAACCTGCTGTTCGACGTTGGCGTGGCGGACGCGCTGTCGAAGCGCCTGGTCAGCCAGGTGTTGGAAACGGCGGTAGTGGTGGATAACGAACAGATCCACCTGCGCTGTTTTGAATCGACGCACGAGATGCTGTTGGAGCAGCTCAGCCAGCACAAGCTGGATATGATCCTGTCGGATTGCCCGGTGGATTCCAGCCAGCAGGAAGGGCTGTTCTCGCTGAAGCTGGGCGAGTGCGGCATCAGCTTCTTCTGCCGCCAGCCGGCGCCGGAGTTGCCGTTCCCGGCCTGCCTGGAGCAGCGCAAGCTGCTGATCCCCGGCCGCCGCTCGATGCTGGGGCGCAAGCTGCTCAACTGGTTCAATACGCAGGGCATTCAGGTGGAGATCCTGGGGGAGTTCGACGATGCGGCGCTGATGAAGGCCTTCGGCATGTATCACAATGCGATTTTCGTGGCGCCGACGCTGTATGCGCAGGATACCTATAACGATGACAACGTGGTGGAGATTGGGCGCATCGACAGCGTGCAGGAGGAGTATTACATCATCTTCGCCGAGCGCATGATCCAGCATCCGGCGGTGCAGCGCGTGTGCAACAAAGACTTCTCGGCGCTGTTTTCCTGCTAGTGGTTCACTGAACGCAGGGCGTAAAAAAACCGGCCTGAGCCGGTTTTTTTATCAAGCAGATAACGAAATGCTTATTGCATTGCGTTGATGCGTGCAGTCAGGTTTGACTTATGACGCGCTGCTTTGTTTTTGTGGATCAGGCCTTTAGCTGCCTGACGGTCCACCAGTGGCTGCATTACCAGGAATGCAGTTTGTGCTGCTTCTTTGTCGCCAGCTGCGATAGCTGCGTCTACCTTCTTGATGAAGGTACGCACCATTGAGCGACGGCTAGCGTTATGCTTGCGGCGTTTCTCAGACTGTACGGCGCGTTTCTTAGCTGATTTGATATTAGCCAAGGTCCAACTCCCAAATATATTCTATTGAGGACAATTCAAAGGCCGAGGAATATGCCCTTTTAGCCTTCGTTTGTCAATGGATTTGTGCAAATAAGCGCCGTTTGTACAGGCGGCACTCGCTACGTTGTGATGGCGCAGGATTTTACCAGCTTCGCTCTTGGGAATACAGTGTTTCGCGAGAAAATTCGCCAATGTTTTGCCGCGGCGGACGCAAGCCGTTGGCCGTGGTCGAGAATCGGCCCGGCAGTGCCGGATAAACTGCGGCGAAGCCGTTTCACGCGCAGATTATCTCCGGTATGGTATGTCTATTACATAAAGGCACCAATCGCGGGTTAACCTTACCGGCTGTACAAGGTATAATCCGCCGATTTCCACTGTTTTGAGCCAGCTATGGAGCTAATTCGCGGCATTCACAATATCCGGGCGCGCCACCATGGTTGCGTGCTCACCATCGGCAACTTTGACGGCGTACACCGCGGTCATCAGGCGCTGCTGGAGCAGTTGAAGCAACAAGGGCAACGCCTCGGGCTGCCGGTGATGGTCATGATCTTTGAGCCGCAGCCGCTGGAGATGTTCGCCGCAGACAAGGCGCCGGCCCGCTTGACGCGCCTGCGCGACAAGGCCAACTACCTGGCGCAGGCGGGCGTCGATTACCTGCTGTGCGTCAAGTTCGATCCGCGTTTTGCCGCCAACACCGCGCAGGCGTTCGTCGCCGAGCTGCTGGTGGAAAAACTGGGCGTCAAATTCCTGATGGTGGGGGATGATTTTCGCTTTGGCGCCGGGCGTCAGGGCGATTTTCCGCTATTGCAGCAGGCCGGAAAAGAGTACGGCTTCGAGGTGGTCAGCACCCCGACCTTCCGCGAAGGCGAGCGGCGCATCAGCAGCACCGCGATCCGCACCGCGCTGAGCGAGGACGATCTGCCGCTGGCGGAGACACTGCTGGGCCACCCATACAGCATTTCCGGGCGCGTGGTGCACGGCGACGAGCTGGGCCGCACCATCGGCTTCCCGACCGCCAACCTGCCGCTCAAGCGCCTGGTGGCGCCGGTGAAAGGGGTGTATGCGGTAGAAGTGTACGGCCTGGGGCCGCAGCCGCTGCCGGGCGTGGCCAATATCGGTACGCGCCCGACCGTCGCCGGCGTGCGCCAGCAGCTGGAAGTGCATCTGCTGGATGTCACAATGGATCTTTACGGGCGCCATATTGAGGTGGTGCTCCGCGCAAAATTGCGCAATGAACAACGGTTTGCTTCGCTCGATGCCCTGAAGCAGCAAATCGCCAATGATGTGGTGACGGCCCGGAAGTTCTTCGGGCTACAGACACCGGTTTAATCTCTATAGCCGAAAACGGAACCGAGAATCTAATGAGTGACTACAAGAATACCCTGAACTTGCCGGAAACAGGGTTCCCGATGCGCGGCGACCTCGCCAAGCGCGAACCTGGCATGCTGCAACGTTGGTATGAACAGGATCTGTACGGGATTATTCGTACTGCCAAAAAGGGCAAAAAAACCTTCATTTTGCATGACGGCCCTCCGTATGCGAACGGCAGCATTCACATTGGTCACTCGGTTAACAAGATTCTCAAAGACATTATCATCAAGTCGAAAGGGATGGCCGGCTTCGACTCGCCTTATGTGCCGGGTTGGGACTGCCACGGCCTGCCTATCGAACTGAAGGTTGAACAGCTGTACGGCAAACCGGGCGAGAAGCTGACGGCGGCCGAGTTCCGCCAGAAGTGCCGCGAGTACGCGGCCGAGCAGGTTGAAGGCCAGAAGAAGGACTTCATCCGCCTGGGCGTGCTGGGCGACTGGGATCGCCCATACCTGACCATGGACTTCAAAACCGAAGCCAACATCATCCGCGCGCTGGGCAAGATCATCAGCAACGGCCACCTGCTGAAAGGCGCCAAGCCGGTTCACTGGTGCACCGACTGCGGATCGTCGCTGGCGGAAGCGGAAGTGGAGTACTACGACAAGACTTCGCCGTCGATCGACGTGACCTTCCATGCGGCCGACGCGGCTGCCGTGGCGGCCAAGTTCGGCGTGAGCCACTTCAACGGGACTATCTCCCTGGTTATCTGGACCACCACCCCGTGGACCCTGCCGGCCAACCGCGCGATCTCGCTGCATCCGGACTTCACCTATCAGCTGGTGCAGGTTGACGGCCAGTGCCTGATCCTGGCGGCCGAGCTGGTGGAAAGCGTGATGAAACGCGCCGGCATCACCGAATGGACGGTGCTGGGCAACTGCAAAGGCGCCGATCTGGAGCTGCTGCGCTTCAAACACCCGTTCATGGACTTCGACGTGCCGGCGATCCTCGGCGAGCACGTGACGCTGGACGCCGGTACCGGTGCGGTGCATACCGCAGGCGGTCATGGCCCGGATGACTTCGTCATCAGCCAAAAATACGGTCTGGAGATCGCCAACCCGGTAGGGCCGAACGGCTGCTACCTGACCGGCACTCACCCGCTGCTGGACGGCAAGTTCGTCTTCAAGGCCAACGATCTGATCGTCGACCTGCTGCGTGAGAAAGGCGCGCTGCTGCACGTCGAGAAGTTCCTGCACAGCTATCCGTGCTGCTGGCGCCACAAGACGCCGATCATCTTCCGCGCCACGCCGCAATGGTTCGTCAGCATGGATCAGAAAGGCCTGCGTCAGCAGTCGCTGGAAGAGATCAAAGGCGTGCAGTGGATCCCGGATTGGGGCCAGGCGCGCATCGAAATGATGGTGGCCAACCGCCCGGACTGGTGCATCTCGCGTCAGCGCACCTGGGGCGTGCCGATGTCGCTGTTCGTGCACAAAGAAACCGAGCAGCTGCACCCGCGCACCGTTGAGCTGATGGAAGAAGTGGCCAAGCGCGTCGAGCAAGACGGCATTCAGGCCTGGTGGGATCTGGACGCGGCCGATATCCTCGGCGCGGAAGCCGCCGACTACGTGAAAGTGCCGGATACGCTGGACGTGTGGTTCGACTCCGGTTCCACCCACGCTTCGGTGGTCGACGTGCGCCCTGAGTTCCAGGGACACAGCGCCGACATGTATCTGGAAGGCTCCGACCAACACCGCGGCTGGTTCATGTCATCGCTGATGATCTCCACCGCGATGAAAGGCAAGGCGCCTTATAAAGAAGTGCTGACCCACGGCTTCACCGTCGACGGCCAGGGCCGCAAGATGTCCAAGTCGATCGGCAACACCGTCAGCCCGCAGGACGTGATGAACAAGCTGGGCGGCGACATTCTGCGTCTGTGGGTGGCATCGACCGATTACACCGGCGAAATCGCGGTCTCCGACGAGATCCTCAAGCGCTCCGCAGACTCTTATCGCCGCATCCGCAACACCGCGCGCTTCCTGCTGGCCAACCTGAACGGGTTCGAGCCGAGCACCGATTGCGTGGCGCCGGAAGACATGGTGGTGCTGGATCGCTGGGCGGTCGGCCGTGCGCTGGCGGCGCAGCAGGATATCGAGCAGGCTTACGCTAACTATGATTTCCACGAAGTGGTGCAGCGTCTGATGCAGTTCTGCTCGGTCGAGATGGGCTCCTTCTATCTGGATATCATCAAGGATCGTCAGTACACCGCGAAGAGCGACAGCGTCGCCCGCCGCAGCTGCCAGACCGCGCTGTATCACATCGTGGAAGCGCTGGTGCGCTGGATGGCGCCGATCATGTCGTTCACTGCGGACGAGATCTGGGGCTTCATGCCGGGCAAACGCGCGCAGTACGTGTTTACCGAAGAGTGGTACGACGGCCTGTTCGGGCTGGCGGAAGGCGAGCCGATGAACGACGCTTTCTGGGCCGAGCTGCTGAAAGTGCGCGGCGAAGTGAACAAGGTGCTGGAGCAGGCGCGTGCCGACAAACGCCTCGGCGGCTCGCTGGAAGCGGCGGTAACGCTGTATGCCGACAGCGAGCTGGCGGCGCGCCTGAACAGCCTGCAGGATGAGCTGCGCTTCGTGCTGCTGACCTCTGCGGCAAGCGTTGCGCCATTGGCGGATGCGCCGGCCGACGCGCAGGCTTCCGAGCTGCTGAAAGGGCTGAAGATCGCCTTCAGCACGGCACCGGGTGAGAAGTGCCCGCGCTGCTGGCATTACACCACCGATATCGGCCTGGTGGCGGAACACGCAGACATCTGCGGCCGCTGTGTGAGCAACGTCGCCGGTGACGGCGAGAAGCGTAACTTTGCCTGAGAACTCGCGCCTGATGAGTAAATCAATTTGTTCGACCGGCCTGCGTTGGCTGTGGGTTGTGGTGGCGGTGCTGGCGCTGGATTTTGGCAGCAAGCAGTGGATCCTCGCTAACTTTACGCTGGGCCAGTCCCAGCCGTTGATCCCGTCGTTCAACCTGTTTTACGCGCGCAACTACGGCGCTGCGTTCAGCTTCCTGGCCGACCATGGCGGCTGGCAGCGCTGGTTCTTCGCCGGCATCGCCATCGCCATCGTTGCGGTGCTGCTGGTGATGATGTACCGCAGCACCGCGCAGCAGAAGCTGAACAACATCGCCTACGCCTTTATTATCGGCGGGGCGTTGGGCAATCTGTTCGATCGCCTGTGGCACGGTTTCGTGGTCGATTTCATCGACTTCTACGTCGGTGACTGGCACTACCCGACCTTCAATCTGGCGGACAGCTTCATCTGCGTGGGCGCGGCGATGATCGTGCTGGAAGGTTTCCTGTCGCCGGCGAACAAAGACGCAAAGAGTAAAGGTGAGTAATATGACGGCTCAGGTTATCAGTGACAGCGCGGTGCTGGTTCACTTTACGCTGAAACTGGAAGACGGTTCGACCGCCGAATCCACCCGCAGCAGCGGCAAGCCGGCGCTGTTCCGCCTGGGTGACGGCAGCCTGTCGGCACCGCTGGAAGCGCAGCTGCTTGGCCTGCGCGCGGGCGACAAATGCGCCTTTACCCTGCAGCCGGAAGCGGCGTTCGGCGCGGAGAACCCGGATCTGGTCCAGTTCTTCTCGCGCCGCGACTTCGCGGAAACCGGCGTGCCGGACGTGGGCACCATCATGCTGTTTACCGCCATCGACGGCAGTGAAATGCCGGGCGTGGTGCGCGCGGTGGCGGAAGATTCGATCACCGTCGATTTCAACCATCCGCTGGCGGGCCATCCGGTGACCTTCGATATCGAAGTGCTGGAGATCGATCCGCAGCAGGAGGAGATGCATGCAAATATTGCTGGCTAACCCGCGCGGCTTCTGCGCCGGGGTTGATCGTGCGATCAGCATCGTGGAACGCGCGCTGGAACTGTATGGCGCACCGATCTACGTGCGGCATGAAGTGGTGCACAACCGCTACGTGGTCGACAGCCTGCGTGAGCGCGGCGCGGTGTTTATCGAAGAGATCGCGGAAGTGCCGGACGGCTCTATCCTGATCTTCTCGGCGCACGGCGTTTCTCAGGCGGTGCGCGCCGAAGCCAAGGCGCGCGATCTGACCATGCTGTTCGACGCCACTTGCCCGCTGGTGACCAAGGTGCATATGGAAGTGGCGCGCGCCAGCCGCCGCGGCACCGAAGCGATTCTGATTGGCCACGCCGGGCACCCGGAAGTGGAAGGCACCATGGGCCAGTACAGCAACCCGCAGGGCGGCATGTACCTGGTCGAGTCGCCGGAAGACGTGTGGAAGCTGCAGGTGAAAGATGAAAGCAACCTGTGCTTCATGACGCAGACCACGCTGTCGGTAGATGATACCTCGGACGTGATCGACGCCCTGCGCCAGCGTTTCCCGAGCATTATCGGCCCGCGCAAGGATGACATTTGCTACGCCACCACCAACCGTCAGGAAGCGGTGCGTAACCTGGCCGGCGATGCGGACGTGGTGCTGGTGGTGGGGTCAAAAAACTCCTCCAACTCCAACCGACTGGCGGAACTGGCGCAGCGCGTCGGCAAACCGGCTTATCTTATCGATTCGGCGGCGGATATTCAGGAGAGCTGGCTGAGCGGGGCGCGCCATATCGGCGTTACCGCCGGTGCCTCAGCGCCGGACGTGCTGGTGCAGGAGGTGATCTCTCGCCTGAAAGCGCTGGGCGGTATGGACGTGCATGAAATCAGCGGGCGTGAAGAGAACATCGTGTTCGAAGTGCCGAAAGAGCTGCGCGTGGACGTTCGTCAGATAGACTGACAGGCGCCGGCGGATGACAACGGGGAGCCCAGGCTTCCCGTTTTTTTTGGGCATTCGCATGGCATTGAAAATAAAACGCTGCGCATATTCAAATTTTCTGCTAACTAAAGTCAAATTTATTCTGAGTATTTGAAATAGCGTCGGTGTCATTAATTATATAAGCTGACGAAAAGTCATTAATCAAGGTATCATTAGTCTGCAATCTAAATAAGGCCTGGCGTTGGCAAGGTGATTACAATAATTACAATAATGGGTGTTGCAGATGTTTCTTATTTTATTCCTGCCGAATATGTTCTAAGGCGTTTAATCCTTTCTCCTTTAAATAGAGCTTCATATGCTCCAGCAATCGTCGGACTTTTAATGGCTGAATCTCCCGACGCGGCATAATGGCATAGCAATTTATTTCCGGTAATCGCCAGTCGGGCAATATTTCAATCAGCTCGCCGCTGAGCAACTCACGCTCAACGTTGGCGAAGAAATTGCGAATGATACCCTTGCCGGTCAGCGCCAACTCCTTCATCGCCATACCGCTGTTGGTGAACAAGCGCCCGGTCATGCGCATGCGGTGTTCACCGCCGTCGCGATGGATCAGACGAACAAACTGCGGGTTGCCGAGCGGTGTAAAGGTCACCCAGTGGTGATGCGTCAGCGCCTGCGGCGAATCCGGCACGCCGTGGTGCGCCAGGTAGGCCGGCGAGGCGCACAGCACTTCGCGGCAGCGCGCCAGCCGGGTGGAAACGTAGCTGGAGTCGGCCAGCACGCCGCCGCGTATCGCCAGATCGATGCGTTGCGTGATGAGGTCTATCTTCTCATCGTGGATTTCCAGCCGCAGCGTGAGCCGCGGGTGCTCGTCGAGGAAGCTCTGCAGCGCCGGCACCAGATAGTGGGTGGCGAATTCGGTCGAGGTGGCGACGCGTAGTTCACCCACCAGTTCGCCACGCAGCGCGGCGATCCGTTGTTGGCCGCGTTCGGCGGCGTGGATCATCAGCAGGCAATCTTCATAAAAGCACAATCCGGCTTCGGTCAGACTCAATGAACGCGTCGACCGCAACAGTAATTGAATGCCCAGATGTTCCTCCAACTGGCGAATATGTTGGCTGACGGCCGAGGTCGTCATGCCCAATTCTTTTGCCGCCATGCTGAATGCGCCGCAATCGACCACTTTTGAGAAAATGGCCATGCGTTTTAAAATATTGCTCATAGTTTGTTAAGCACAACTTAACCAAGATTGTGAATTATACGGGCTAATAATATAGCACCATCTCTTCTATATTGCCTGAAGCATATAAACGCCGGGCTAATTATTATCTCGCAGAGGTTTTTTCTCTTTTTGATAAATCTTATTGCGCTTTTCAATAATACACCCGCGCCGCATCGCAACAGGAGCACATTGTGGACAGCGTTCAGAAAGATGAAATAGCGTTAAAAATCCTACGTGAATTATTGCAATACCGCCGCCGTTTCCCCGGTGGCGACACCTCAATTGCCGAAGAAGAACAACGGGTCACTCAGGTGCAATTGCCACGCATTCGGGCATTCATTGAAAACGAGCAGCGCATCGAATTCGTGCTGCCGGCCTTTCCGACCAAGTCGCCCAACACCAACAAGGTGATCGGCGCGGTGCCGGACATGGCGGAGCGGCTGTCGCTGATCTTCCTCAACTCGCTGTGCCAGCGTATTCAACTCTATTACCCGCCGGGTGCGCATATCGTTATCTGCTCCGACGGCCACGTGTTCGGCGATCTGATCCGCGTCAGCGACGAAGCGATCAACCACTATCAGCGCGAGATTGAAGGCCTGCTGCATGAAGTGGGTGCGACGCACCTGAGCGTGTTCAACCTCGGCGACGTCAAAGGCCTGGCGGAGCATACCGACGATTACGATCTGCTGCGCCGGCTGTTGGTGGACGGCTACGCCGAGTCGGAAGAGGCGATCAAGCAACAGCTGATGCAGGACGAACAGGGCCTCTTGCTGTACCGCGCCATCACGCGTTTCCTGTATGAAGACAGCCAGCTGCCGGGCTACAGCGGTTCCAACGCCGCGCTGCAGAAGGACGCCAAGCAGCGCGCCTGCGGCGTGATCCAACGCAGCTGGGCCTGGGGCAACCTGCTGGCGCAACATTTCCCGGCGGCGATCCGCCTGTCGATTCACCCGCAGCCGGTCGATAGCCTGAAAATGGGCATCCACATGATGCCGACCAAAGACGACTGGCTGACACCGTGGCACGGCGTGGCGGCGAACGTGAACGGCCAGTTCGTGCTGATGAAGCGTAAAGACGCGCAGAGCCTGGACGGCGAACTGGTGGAGATCCGCGGCACGCCGAGCCATTACCTGATCGAGCAGCCACAGATGGCCTGAGGCCGCCGCAGGCTTTTGCGCCCGAAATCCTGGCGGGCGCGTTTTTGACGGCACGTTGCCGTGTGAGCAGCACATTCGATGCAAGGAGAATCACCGATGAACAACCAACCGCTTAATTGCCATATCCAACCGAATACCCCGTTCGGCGCGATCCTGACGCCGCAGCATCCGGGGCAAAAGATCGGCGAGCTGCCGGTGGCGGCGCTGCGAGCGCTGGCGCAGGAACACCACTTGCTGGTGCTGCGCGGATTCGACTCCGGTTTCAGCGAGGCGGAAGTCCTGACTCGCTATGCCGAACAGTGGGGCGAAATCATGATGTGGCCGTTCGGTGCGGTGCTGGACGTGAAGGAACATCCGGACGCCAAGGATCATATCTTCGACAGCAGCTACGTCCCGCTGCATTGGGATGGCATGTATAAGCCGACCATCCCCGAGTTCCAGCTGTTCCACTGCGTGGCGGCACCCTCTCAGGACGAAGGCGGATGCACCACCTTCGTCGATACCACACGGCTGTTGGCCAATGCGGACGAAGCGCTGCTGGATCAGTGGCTGTCGGTCTCGATCACCTACCGCATCAAGCAGGTGGTGCATTACGGCGGTGAAGTCTGTTCGCCGCTGGTGGTGCAGCACCCGAACGGCAGGGGGTTAATCATGCGCTACAATGAACCGCCGACGGAGGGGAAAAAATTCCTCAACCAGCATGCGCTGGAATATCACGGCGTGCCGGAACAGCAGCAGGAACAGTTCCACCACACCCTGCAGCAGCACCTGTACGATCCGCGTCACTATTATGCTCACCAATGGCAACAGGGTGACGTGGTGGTGGCGGACAACTTCTCGCTGCTGCACGGCCGTGAGGGCTTTACCGCCCGTTCCGCGCGTCATTTGCAGCGCGTGCATATTCAGAGCAACCCGGTGTGCGCCAATCTGGCGCTGAAGCCGGCCAACGCAGAAGCGTAAAGGAGCATTATGGCAAGGATACTGATGGCGGCGGTCGCCACTCCGGGGCACGTTTACCCGATGTTAGCCATCGCTCGCCACCTGATTGCCCAAGGGCATCAGGTGCGGGTGATGACCGGCGCGCTGTTTCGCGAACGCGCCGAGGCGGCGGGCGCGAACTTCGTGCCGTTCGACGCGCAGGTAGATTTCGACTATCGCCACCTGGAAGAGCACTTTCCGGCGCGCGCCGCGCTGCCGCCGGGCAATGCGCAGATGGCGCTGGCGCTGAAGGATTTCTTCGCCGCACCGATCCCGCTGCTGGATCGGCAGCTGCGGGCGGCGATCGCCGCCGAAAAGACCGATCTGCTGATGGTGGAGAACTGCTTCTACGGCGTGCTGCCGCTGCTGCAGTCCGCCGAGCGGCCGCCGGTCTTCGGTATCGGCGTTACGCCGCTGTCGTATTCTTCGCGCGATGCTATTTTTTATGGCCCGCGTATCCCGCTGGCGCTGCTGCCACAGGCGTTGACCCGTGAGCAGCTGGTGGATGAAGAAACGCGCGTGCTGCTCGATGAAGTACAGCAGAGCTTCGATACCGCGCTGGTGCAGGCGGGCGGGCGGGCGCTGGATCGCCCATTCACCGACGCGCTGATCGGCGGCTGCGAGCGTTTCCTGCAGCTGGCTACCACGGCGCTGGAATATGAGCGTGACGATCTGCCGAGCGGCGTGCGCTTCGTCGGCCCGCTGCGCAGCGGCGGCCAGCCGGCGGCGGAAGAGACGCTGTGGGAGGCGGACGATGATCGGCCGCTGGTGATCGTGTCTCAGGGCACGCTGGCCAATGTCGATTTGCATCAGCTGATCGTACCGACGCTGCAAGCGCTGGCGCATTTGCCGGTGCGAGTGCTGGCCACGACCGGCGGACGGGCGACGGAAGGGCTGATGGAGGCACTGCCGGGCAATGCCAGAGTGCGGGAGTTTATCTCCTTCGAACGCTGGCTGCCGGAGACGGCGCTGCTGATCACCAACGGCGGTTACGGCTCGATCAACTATGCGCTGGACAGCGGCGTGCCGCTGATCGTCGCCGGCACCGGCGAGGACAAGCTGGAGGCGGCCGCGCGCGTGGTGGCCGCCGGCTGCGGCATCAGCCTGCACACCAGCACGCCGACCGCCGAACAGATCCTGGCGGCGGCGACGCGCATTCTGCAACAGCCGATCTATCGGCAACGCGCGGCGCTGGTGCGTGAGGACTATGCCCGCCACGACGCGCTGACGGCGATCGCCAACGAAGTGGCCGCCATTACCGCCTGACCTTGCCGTTCTTCCTTCCTCTGGCGCCGTTTTCGGCGCCTTTTTTCTGCATTTTTTTGCCATGGAAACTGCATGATTATGTACAATCGTCGCAGGCCGCCAAATCGGTTGAATGTTAATCTCACGACAGCGCCGCTGATGAGAACGGAGGAATATCATAATTTTCTAATTATGAAATGAATCCTCTGGCGACGCTGAAGCGGGGCGGTTACCCTGAATCGATAGCCTAATGGGATAGGCGTCAAATCAAGAAGAGAGCAAGCATGAGTGATTCACAAATCCGCATTGCGATTGCGGGCGCCGGCGGCCGGATGGGCCGTCAATTGATCCAGGCGGTGCAGCAGGCGGAAGGCGTGGTGTTGGGGGCGGCGCTGTCGCGCCCGGGCTCCAGCCTGGTCGGCGTCGACGCCGGCGAACTGGCGGGCATCGGCGCGCTGGGCGTCAAGGTGAGCGACAGTCTGGAGAAGGTGGCGAACGAGTTCGATATTTTGATCGACTTCACCCGCCCGGAAAGCACCCGGGGTTACCTGGATTTTTGCGTGGCGCACCACAAGGCGATGGTGATTGGCACTACCGGCTTCGATGACGCCGGCAAACAGGCGATCCGCGATGCGGCGCAGCATATCGGCATCGTGTTCGCCGCCAACTTCAGCGTCGGCGTCAACCTGGTGTTGAAACTGCTGGAGAAGGCCGCGCAGGTGATGGGCGACTATACCGATATCGAAATCGTTGAGGCGCACCACCGCCACAAAGTGGATGCGCCGTCGGGCACGGCGCTGGCCATGGGCGAAGCGATCGCCGGCGCGCTGGGGCGCGACCTGAAAAGCTGCGCGGTCTATGCGCGCGAAGGCCATACCGGCGAACGCGATCCGAAAAGCATCGGCTTTGCCACCATTCGCGCCGGCGATATCGTCGGCGAGCACACCGCTATGTTCGCCGACATCGGTGAACGGGTGGAAATTACCCATAAGGCCTCCAGCCGGATGACTTTTGCCAGCGGCGCGGTGCGTGCGGCTGCCTGGTTGCATAACCGGGATAAAGGTCTGTTTGATATGCGTGATGTGCTGAATCTGGACCAATTATAATTAATTTGCATACCATCGTGATGTGGTTGTATTGATCATAATGCTATGATAATCGGACAATAATTTTATTGTCCTTTTTTTTAACATGAAAAAAGAAGCGTTGGTGTGTTTTTATTTCATTGATTGTTATTTATTGATGTTTACCTTGCTAATCATCCCGTTTTTATCCACCAGATCTTATTTCAGCGTCTTTTGGAGCCCATTCTGGCACCATTTTTCGTCATTCAGCCTCGCAACCGTTTTCCAGCCCCGGTTTTCTGTGTTTTTATCGCCGCTCAAGCCGCATGAGCGGTGAGAACTGCAAAAATAAAACAAAAAACGGTAGTTTGGGTAGACAAGCCTGGCACTCATCATTAAAATGCGCCCAATTTGCCAAAAATTGGCCTCGCGGACGGTTTTTGCATTGATTTAGATCGCGATATCTGAATTAATATGCAAATATTGTGATTGATTATTCCTCGGAGGATGTTTTGATAAAGTCAGCGCTATTGGTTCTGGAAGACGGAACCCAATTCCACGGTCGGGCCATCGGGGCAGAGGGAACGGCAGTGGGGGAAGTGGTCTTCAATACGTCGATGACCGGTTATCAAGAAATCCTCACTGATCCTTCCTATTCCCGCCAGATCGTTACTCTTACTTATCCTCATATCGGCAATGTCGGCACCAACGCTTCCGACGAAGAATCCTCCGCAGTACACGCCCAAGGCCTCGTCATTCGTGACCTCCCGCTGATCGCCAGCAACTACCGCAACGAAGAAAGCCTGTCCGACTACCTCAAGCGTCACAACATCGTGGCAATCGCCGATATCGATACCCGTAAATTAACCCGCCTGCTGCGCGAGAAGGGCGCCCAGAACGGCTGCGTCATCGCCGCCGACTCGCCGGACGCCGCGCTGGCCCTGGCCAAGGCGCAAGGTTTCCCGGGGTTGAAAGGCATGGATCTGGCGAAAGAGGTCACCACCCAAGAAGCCTACAGCTGGCAGCAAGGCAGCTGGACGCTTGAAGGCGACCTGCCTGAAGCCAAAACCGCCGCGGAACTGCCGTTCCACGTGGTGGCTTACGACTACGGCGCCAAGCGCAACATCCTGCGCATGCTGGTGGATCGCGGCTGCCGCCTGACCGTGGTGCCGGCGCAGACCCCGGCCGACGAGGTGCTGAAAATGAATCCGGACGGCATCTTCCTGTCCAACGGTCCGGGCGACCCGGAGCCATGCGACTACGCCATCGCCGCCATCAAACAGTTCCTGGAAACCGACATTCCGGTGTTCGGCATCTGCCTGGGCCACCAGCTGCTGGCGCTGGCCAGCGGGGCGAAAACCATGAAGATGAAGCTCGGCCACCACGGCGGCAACCACCCGGTGAAGGATCTGGACAACAACACCGTGATGATCACCGCGCAGAACCACGGCTTCGCCGTCGATGAAAACAACCTGCCGGCGAACCTGCGCGTCACGCACAAATCGCTGTTCGACCACACGGTGCAGGGCATTCACCGCACCGACAAAGCGGCGTTCAGCTTCCAGGGTCACCCGGAAGCCAGCCCAGGCCCGCACGATGCCGCGCCGCTGTTCGATCACTTTATCGAACTGATTGAGACTTACCGTTCTAACGCCAAATAATCAGGAGCAGTAAAAAATGCCAAAACGTACAGACATAAAAAGCATCCTGATCCTCGGCGCTGGCCCGATCGTTATCGGCCAGGCGTGTGAGTTCGACTACTCGGGTGCCCAGGCGTGTAAAGCGCTGCGCGAAGAGGGTTACCGCGTCATTCTGGTCAACTCCAACCCGGCGACCATCATGACCGACCCGGAAATGGCCGATGCGACCTATATCGAGCCGATCCACTGGGAAGTGGTGCGCAAGATCATCGAAAAAGAGCGCCCGGATGCGGTGCTGCCGACCATGGGCGGCCAGACGGCGCTGAACTGCGCGCTGGAGCTGGAGCGTCAGGGTGTGCTGGCCGAGTTCGGCGTTACCATGATCGGCGCGACGGCCGATGCGATCGACAAGGCTGAAGACCGTCGCCGTTTCGACGTGGCGATGAAGAAAATCGGTCTGGACACCGCGCGTTCCGGCATTGCGCACACCATGGAAGAAGCGCTGGCGGTAGCCGCTGACGTCGGCTTCCCGTGCATCATCCGCCCTTCCTTTACCATGGGCGGCACCGGCGGCGGCATCGCCTACAACCGCGAAGAGTTCGAAGAGATCTGCGAACGCGGTCTGGACCTGTCGCCGACCAACGAGCTGCTGATCGATGAATCGTTGATCGGTTGGAAAGAGTACGAGATGGAGGTGGTGCGTGATAAGAACGACAACTGCATCATCGTCTGCTCCATCGAAAACTTCGACGCGATGGGCATCCACACCGGCGACTCGATCACCGTCGCACCGGCCCAGACCCTGACCGACAAGGAATACCAAATCATGCGCAACGCCTCGATGGCGGTGCTGCGTGAGATCGGCGTCGAAACCGGCGGCTCCAACGTGCAGTTCTCGGTCAACCCGAAAACCGGCCGCCTGATCGTTATCGAAATGAACCCGCGCGTGTCGCGCTCTTCGGCGCTGGCGTCGAAAGCCACCGGCTTCCCTATCGCCAAGATCGCCGCCAAGCTGGCGGTGGGCTACACCCTCGATGAGCTGATGAACGACATCACCGGCGGCCGCACCCCGGCATCGTTCGAACCGTCCATCGACTACGTCGTGACCAAGATCCCGCGCTTCAACTTCGAGAAGTTCGCCGGCGCCAACGATCGCCTGACCACCCAGATGAAGTCGGTCGGCGAAGTGATGGCCATCGGCCGCACCCAGCAGGAGTCGCTGCAAAAAGCGCTGCGCGGCCTGGAAGTGGGCGCTACCGGCTTCGACCCGAAAGTCAGCCTGGACGATCCGGAAGCGCTGACCAAGATCCGCCGCGAGCTGAAAGACGCCGGCTCTGACCGCATCTGGTACATCGCCGACGCCTTCCGCGCCGGTTTGTCGGTTGACGGCGTCTTCAACCTGACCAACGTCGACCGCTGGTTCCTGGTGCAGATTGAAGAGCTGGTGCGCCTGGAAGAGCAGGTGGCCGACGCGGGCATCAACGGCCTGAACAAAGCGTTCCTGCGCACCCTGAAACGCAAGGGCTTCGCCGATGCGCGTCTGGCCAAGCTGGCCGGCGTCGCCGAGAGCGAAATTCGCAAGCTGCGCCACAGCCACGGCCTGCATCCGGTGTACAAGCGCGTGGATACCTGCGCGGCGGAATTCGCCACCGACACCGCCTACATGTACTCCACCTATGAAGAAGAGTGCGAGTCCAACCCGACCAACGACCGGCCGAAAGTGATGGTGCTGGGCGGCGGACCGAACCGTATCGGCCAGGGCATCGAGTTCGACTACTGCTGCGTGCACGCCTCGCTGGCGCTGCGCGAAGACGGCTACGAGACCATCATGGTCAACTGTAACCCGGAAACCGTCTCCACCGACTACGACACCTCCGACCGCCTGTACTTCGAGCCGGTGACGCTGGAAGATGTGCTGGAAATCGTGCGCATCGAGAAGCCGAAGGGCGTGATCGTGCAGTACGGCGGCCAGACCCCGCTGAAGCTGGCGCGCGAGCTGGAAGCTGCGGGCGTGCCGATCATCGGCACCAGCCCGGACGCCATCGACCGCGCCGAAGACCGCGAGCGCTTCCAGCAGGCGGTCAACCGTCTGGGCCTGAAGCAGCCGGCCAACGCCACCGTCACCGCCATCGAGCAGGCGGTGGAGAAGGCGGCGGGCATCGGCTATCCGCTGGTGGTGCGCCCTTCCTACGTGCTGGGCGGCCGGGCGATGGAAATCGTCTATGACGAAACCGACCTGCGCCGCTACTTCCAGACCGCGGTCAGCGTGTCCAACGATGCGCCGGTGCTGCTGGACCGCTTCCTGGACGACGCGGTGGAAGTGGACGTCGACGCCATCTGCGACGGCGAGCGCGTGCTGATTGGCGGCATCATGGAGCACATCGAGCAGGCGGGCGTGCACTCCGGTGACTCCGCGTGTTCGCTGCCGGCGTACACCCTGAGCCAGGAAATTCAGGACGTAATGCGTCGCCAGGTGGAAAAGCTGGCGTTCGAGCTGCAGGTACGCGGCCTGATGAACGTGCAGTTCGCGGTGAAAGACAACGAAGTCTACCTGATTGAAGTGAACCCGCGCGCCGCGCGTACCGTGCCGTTCGTGTCCAAAGCGACCGGCGTGCCGCTGGCCAAAGTGGCCGCGCGCGTGATGGCGGGCAAAACGCTGGTTGAGCAGGGCGTGACCGAAGAAATTATCCCGCCGTACTACTCGGTGAAAGAAGTGGTGCTGCCGTTCAACAAATTCCCGGGCGTCGACCCGATTCTGGGGCCGGAAATGCGCTCTACCGGGGAAGTGATGGGCGTGGGCCGCACCTTCGCGGAAGCTTTCTCCAAAGCGATGCTGGGCAGTAACTCGGGCATGAAAAAGCAGGGCCGCGCGCTGCTGTCGGTGCGTGAAGGCGACAAGGCTCGCGTGGTCGATTTGGCCGCCAGCCTGCTGAAGCAGGGCTTCGAGCTGGACGCTACCCACGGCACCGCGGTGGTGCTGGGCGAAGCGGGCATCAACCCGCGCCTGGTCAACAAGGTGCACGAAGGGCGTCCGCACATTCAGGACCGTATCAAGAACGGCGAGTACACCTACATTGTCAACACCACGGCCGGCCGTCAGGCGATTGAAGACTCCAAGCTGATTCGCCGCAGCGCCCTGCAGTACAAGGTGCACTACGACACCACGCTGAACGGCGGCTTTGCCACCGCGATGGCGCTGAAAGCGGATCCGACCGAGCAGGTCACGTCGGTGCAGGAAATGCACGCGCGCATCGGCAAATAACCGCGCGATAACGCTACGCCAGGGGCGCTGCAGATGCAGCGCCCTTTTTTATTCAGCGAATTTGTCGGCTGGCGTTAAAAATTTCCGCTATCAATCAGTGGGCAAACTGTCACCCTGTGTGATTGGTATATGCTTGGTGTATTGGCAAGGAACGAAGGAACGACGATAACAATGATTCTGATAATTTATGCTCACCCGTATCCCCGGCATTCGCATGCCAACCAGCGCCTGCTGCAGGCGGTGAGGGATCTCCCCGAGGTAGAGGTGCGCTCGCTGTATGAGCTGTACCCCGATTTCAATATCGACATCAACGCCGAGCAGCGGGCGCTGGAGCGCGCCGACCTGGTGGTGCTGCAGCATCCGATGCAGTGGTACAGCTTCCCGCCGCTGTTGAAGCTGTGGATCGACAAAGTGCTGGAGCACGGCTGGGCCTACGGCCACGACGGCAACGCGCTGGTGGGGAAAGACTGCCTGTGGGCGGTGACCAGCGGCGGCGACGAGCACCACTTCGAGCTGGGCGACTTTCCCAACTTCGCCGCGCTGGCGCAGCCGCTGCAGGCCACGGCGATTTACTGCGGCATGAACTGGCAGCCTTTTTTCGCCCTGCATAACACCTTTACCTGCAACGAACCGGCGCTGCTCGCCGCCGGCGAAGCCTACCGGCAGCGGTTGGTCGACTACCTGATGGAACATGCCGAAGCGGAAACACGGGAGGCCAGCCATGGATAACCACCACATGATGATCGAGGGGCTGATCTACCTCGGCTCCGCCGCGCTGTTTGTGCCGATCGCGGTGCGACTGGGGCTGGGCTCGGTGCTCGGCTACCTGATTGCCGGCTGCATCATTGGCCCCTGGGGGCTGAAGCTGGTGTCGGATGCCGAGTCGATCCTGACCTTCGCCGAGATCGGCGTGGTGCTGATGCTGTTTATCATCGGCCTGGAGCTGGATCCCAAGCGGCTGTGGACGCTGCGCGCCTCGGTGTTCGGCGGCGGCAGCATTCAGATGGTGGGCTGCGGCCTGGCGCTGAGCGCCTTCTGTTACTTCCTGGGCCTCAACTGGAAGGTGGCGCTGTTGATTGGCCTGACGCTGGCGCTCTCATCCACCGCCATCGCCATGCAGGCGATGAGCGAACGCAACCTGACGCCGTCGCCGATCGGCCGCAGCGCATTTGCGGTGCTGCTGTTCCAGGATATCGCGGCGATCCCGCTGGTGGCGATGATCCCGCTGCTGGCCAGCAGCGGCGCCACCACCACGCTGGGCGCTTTCGTGCTGTCGGCGGCCAAGGTGGTGGGCGCGTTGACGATAGTGGTGTTGCTCGGCCGCTACGTCACCCGCCCGCTGCTGCACTTCGTCGCCCGTTCGGGCATGCGCGAGGTGTTCAGCGCCGTGGCGCTGTTCCTGGTGTTCGGTTTCGGCATCCTGCTGGAGATGGCCGGGCTGTCGATGGCGATGGGGGCGTTCCTCGCCGGGGTGCTGCTGGCGAGCTCGGAATACCGCCACGCGCTGGAGAGCGATATTCAGCCGTTCAAGGGGCTGCTGCTGGGGCTGTTCTTTATCGGCGTCGGCATGTCGATCGACTTCGGCACGCTGTTCCATCATCCGCTGCTGATCGCCTCGCTGCTGCTGGGCTTTATGCTGATCAAGGCGGCGCTGCTGTGGCTGATTGGGCCGCTGCTCGGCGTGCCGAAGCGCCAGCGCGGCCTGTTCGCCATTCTGCTGGGGCAGGGCAGTGAATTCGCCTTCGTGATCTTCAGCGCCGCGCAGCTGGCCGGCGTACTGCCGGTCGAATGGGCCAAGTCGCTGACGCTGGCGGTGGCGCTGTCGATGGCGGCCACGCCGCTGCTGCTGGTGATCGCCGCGCAGCTGGAGAAAAATGCGCCGAAAGAGGAGCGCCCGGCTGACGTTATCGACGACGAGAATGCCAGCGTGATCATCGCCGGCTTCGGCCGTTTCGGTCAGATCGCCGGCCGTTTGCTGTTGGCCAACGGCGTACACACCGTGGTACTGGATCACGATCCGGACCATATCGAGACGCTGCGCAAATTCGACACCAAGGTGTTCTACGGCGACGCCACGCGCGCCGATTTGCTGGAGGCCGCCGGCGCCGCCCACGCCAAGGTGCTGATCAACGCCATCGACGACGTGGAAGACAGCCTGGCGTTAACCGAGCTGGCCAGGCAGCACTTCCCGCATCTGAAGGTGGTGGCACGAGCGCGCGACGTCGATCACTGGTATCAGCTGCGGCAGCTGGGGGTGGAAAAACCGGAGCGCGAAACCTTTGAAAGCTCGCTGCGCATCGGCCGTGAAACGCTTGAGCTGCTGGGGCTGGACGCCTATGAGGCGCGCGAGAAGGCGGATACGTTCCGCCGCTATAACCTGAAGATGCTGGAAGACACGCTGGAGAATTATCAGGACACCGAGTTCCGCATCGCCAGCCTGCAGCGGGCCAAGGAGATGCTCAGCGCGGCCATCGAGCAGGATCAGAATCGGCTGGCGCGGGTGCAGCAGACCGGCTGGCGCGGCAGTATCGACGGCAAGGCGCCGGAGGATGAAGTGGTGGAAGCTAAAGGATAAGAATAGGGGCGCCAGATCGGCGCCCCTTTTTTTGCTTAGCTCAGTGCGACCTTGATGCCCAAGGCGATCAGCATACCGCCCAGCAGCTTGTCGACGATCTTCTGGGTCTTTTCCAACCCGCGACGCACCGGCCCGCTCTGGATCAGGAACACCAGCAGCGGCCACCAGATGACCGACAGGCCGAGAATAATCCCCGCGTACCACAGCTTGTCGCCCAGGCCGGAATCGATCTGCAGCACCTGGGTGAATACCGCCAGGAAGAACAGGGTGGCTTTCGGGTTCAGCAGGTTGCACAGGTAGCCTTGCGCAAAGGCGCTCTTCAGGCTGACCTGCTGCTGCGGCAGATTGCTGACGTTCATCTTACCGCTGCCGCGCGACAGCAGCGCCTGGATGCCGATCCACACCAGATACACCGCCCCGGCGTATTTCAGCAGGTTGAACAACCACGGCGTGGTGGTGATCACCACCGCCAGCCCGGCGACGCAGTAGGACATGTGGGTAGCGACGCCGCAGATCACGCCAAAGGCGGTCATCATGGCGGCCAGCCGCGGATAGCGGGCGGCGTTTTTGATCACCAGGAAAAAATCCGGGCCGGGGGAGAGCATGCCGAGGGCGGCAATGCCGGCGACGAACAGCGAAGTTTCAAGCATGGGAGCGTCTCGCGCAAAAGACAGAGTTCTGGCGATAATAACGCCGCTTCCTCTGATGCGCATCAACCCAATGAGGTATTGTTAGGCTCTATGATAATTATTCATCTACCGCCAGCGACGGAGCCCTATGCAGCAGACTAACGCCACAGAGAGGCCGGAACCGCACCGGCAACAGCGTGAAATAACCCGCCTGTGCATTCAATGCGCGCTGCTGCTGTTGCAGCACGGCGCTGAGAGCACGGTGGTGGAACAGCTGTCGACCCGCCTGGGGCTGGCGCTGGGGATGGACAGCGTGGAAAGCTCGATCTCCGCCAATGCGGTGGTGTTGACCACCCTCAGCCACGGCGCCTGTCTGACCACCACCCGCAAGAACGTCGATCGCGGCATCAATATGCAGGTGGTGACTGAAGTGCAGCATATCGTGATCCTCGCCGAGCACCACCTGGCGGATGCGCACGACGTGGCGCGCCGTTTTGACAGGATCCGGCCGTTGCGCTACCCGCGCTGGCTGGTGGTGCTGATGGTGGGGTTGTCCTGTGGGTGCTTCAGCATGCTTAACGGTGGTGGCGCTGACGCCTTCCTGGTGACCTTTATCGCCAGCGGCACGGCGATGCTGGTGCGCCAAATTCTCACCGCCCGCCATATGAATCCGCTGATCAATTTTTGCCTGACGGCGTTTGTCGCGACGTCGATCTCCGGGCTGCTGCTGCGCCTGCCGGCGTTTAAGGACACCTCGAGCGTGGCGATGGCCGCCAGCGTGCTGTTGCTGGTGCCGGGCTTCCCGCTGATCAACGCGGTGGCCGATATGTTCAAGGGGCACGTCAATACCGGGCTGGCGCGCTGGGCGATGGCCAGCCTGCTGACGCTGGCGACCTGCATCGGGGTGGTGATGGCGATGTCGCTGTGGGATCTGCGGGGGTGGTCATGAGTCTGCTGTGGGCCTTGTTGCAGGAGATGTTGTTGGCGGCGGTGCCGGCGCTGGGCTTCGCCATGGTGTTCAACGTGCCGCTGCGCGCGCTGCGTTATTGTGCGTTGCTTGGGGCCATCGGGCGCGGTTCGCGCATGCTGATGATGCACGGCGGCATGAACATCGAGTGGGCCTCGCTGCTGGCGGCGATCCTGATCGGTATCATCGGTATCTACTGGTCGCGCTGGCTGCTGGCGCACCCGAAGGTGTTCACCGTGGCGGCGGTGATCCCGATGTTCCCCGGCATTTCCGCCTATACCGCGATGATAACTGTGGTAGAGATCTCGCATTTGGGCTACAGCGAAGCCTTGATGGAGACCATGATCACCAACTTCCTCAAGGCCAGTTTCATCGTCGGCGCGTTGTCGATCGGCCTGTCGTTGCCGGGCCTGTGGCTGTACCGCAAACGCCCCGGCGTGTGAAATTTCCCGGCGGGAGATCGTTGGTTATTAGATATGCTGATAAGAGCTATCTTATATATTCATCTTGCTTGATTAGCCTATCGACGGCACTCAGGCCTTTACGTATAGTGTCACCAATTTTGCTGCCTACACAGGGTTAAACAATGATTATCAGCCTGATCGCTGCCTTGGCGGCGGATCGCGTTATTGGCATGGAAAACGCCATGCCGTGGCACCTGCCGGCGGACCTTGCGTGGTTTAAACGCAACACGTTGAATAAGCCGGTTATTATGGGCCGCAAGACCTTCGAGTCCATCGGCCGCCCGCTGCCGGGCCGCCACAATATCGTTTTGAGCAGCCGTCCGGGCAGCGAAGCCGGGGTGACCTGGGTGACCTCGATGGATGAAGCGCTGGCCGCCGCCGGCGACGTGGAAGAAGTGATGGTGATCGGCGGTGGGCGTATCTATACCCAGCTGCTGCCGCGCGCCGATCGCCTGTACCTGACGCACATCGACGCCGAGGTCGGCGGCGATACCCACTTCCCGGATTACGAGCCGGACGAGTGGGAAACCACGTTCAGCGAGTTCCACGACGCTGACGATCTGAACTCGCACAGCTACTGCTTCGAGATCCTGCAGCGCCGCTGATTTCAGCGCGTTAGCCAACTCTCCCCGGGGGCGCAAGCAATTGCGCCCCGGCCTTTTTGCGCCAGTCGTCCGTAACCTTTCCGTCACATTACCTGATTAGTATGAAGCCCAACTCCGAGCGCCCCGGCAACTCTGGTGAATCTTGACCGCGGCGCCATAACTAAAAAGGTAACCACGCTATGACCAAGCAAATTGAGCAATTAGACGCCGACCGCCTGATCGATCCCACTCGCCGCAAACTGCTGCTCGGCAGCGCCGGCGCCGTCGGCCTGGCCGGCTTTCTCGGCGGCGGCATCTGGTCGGTCTCCGCCGAGGCGTTGGCCGAGGATCTGCCGCCGAACAAACTGCTGGGCTTTCAGGGCATCGCCGCCTCTACCGCCGACGAGGTGACCATCGCACCGGGCTACCGTGCGGAGGTGCTGATCTCCTGGGGGGAGCCGCTGGTGGATGGCGCACCGGCCTTCGATCCGCAGGGCAACAACAGCGCCGCCGATCAGGAAAAACAGTTCGGCGACAATAACGACGGCATGAGTTTCTTCCCGATCGACGATCGCCACGGCGTGATGGCCATCAATAACGAATACGTCAACGAGCAGTACCTGTTCGCTCACGGCGGCGCCAAGGCCACCAACCTGGAAGAGGTGCGTAAATCCCAGGCGGCGCACGGTGTTTCCATTGTGGCGGTAAAGCGCGTCGGCGACGGCCAGCGTTGGGAAGTGGAGCGCCCGTCGCGCTATAACCGCCGCATCACCGCCAACACCGACATGCAGTTCAGCGGCCCGGCCGCCGGGCATCCGCTGCTGCAGACCGCCGCCGATCCGAGCGGACGCAAGGTGCTGGGCACCTTCGGCAACTGCGCCAACGGCAAGACGCCGTGGGGCACTTACCTGACCTGCGAAGAAAACTTCGATACCTACTTCGGCACCCGTCAGGCCGATTACCCAACCACGCCGGAACAGAAGCGCTACACGTTGAAGGTCAGCGAGCCGGAGCGTAACTGGCCGGACTATGACGAGCGCTTCGACGTGGCGAAGAACCCCAACGAATTCAACCGCCACGGCTGGATCGTGGAGATCGATCCGCTGAATCCGACTTCGACGCCCATCAAGCACACCGCGCTGGGCCGCTTCAAGCATGAAAATGCGGCGGTGACCGTGGCCAAAGATGGCCGTCTGGTGGTGTACATGGGGGACGACGAGCGCGGCGAACATATCTATAAGTACGTTTCCAAAGGCGTGGTCGACGCCGCCAACCCGGCCAACAATCGCACGCTGCTGGACGAGGGAACGCTGTACGTGGCGCAGTTCGACGGCGACGACGCCGGCACGCCGCTGAAGGGCAAAGGACGCTGGATTGCGCTCGAATTCGGCAAGAACGGCCTGACGCCGGAGAACGGCTTCCGCGATGAGGCCGAAGTGCTGATCTTCGCCCGCAAGGCGGCGCAGCAGGTCGGCGCCACCAAAATGGATCGCCCGGAGTGGATCGCGGTGAACCCGCATGACGGCCGCGCTTACTGCACGCTGACCAACAACAGTAAGCGCGGTGAGGAAGGGATGCCGCTGAACGCCGCCAACCCGCGGCCGAACAATATCTATGGCCAGATCATTCGCTGGGACGAAGGCGGTGACGCCACCGCCGGCACCTTTGCCTGGGACATGTATGCGCTGTGTGGCAACCCGATTGCCCACCCGGAAGGCGTCAACCGCGGCACGCCGAACATCACGGCGGACAACACGTTCAACAGCCCGGACGGGCTGGGCTTCGATCGCGCCGGCCGCCTGTGGATCCTCACCGACGGCAAGTACAGCAACAAGGGGGATTACGTCGGGCAGGGCAACAACCAGATGCTGGTGGGCGATCCGGTCAGCGGCGAAATTCGCCGTTTCATGGTGGGGCCGAAGTCCTGCGAACTGACCGGCATCACCTTCACTCCGGACTACAAGACGATGTTCGTCAACGTGCAGCATCCGGGAGAAGAGGGCGATTCGCACTTCCCGAACAACAGCCCGCGCCCGCGTTCATCGGTATTGATGATCACGCGTGAAGATGGCGGGGTGATTGGGGCGTAAGGCGGTAAAGAGAACCAAGGCGGCCTGGGCCGCCTTTATGTTTGTTTTCAGGACGCGGCCAGTCTGCCGTCGTGGTCAGGCGCTTCGCCACGGTTGGCGGGCTGCGTGAAGTAACGGCGGTCTTCCCAGCGCAGCATCGTCAGATCGCCGCCCCAGCAGCAGCCGGTATCCAGCCCGATTACGCCTTCCGGCGTGCCCTTGCCTTCCAGCGAGGCCCAGTGACCGAAGACGATGGTGTATTCCGGATCCACCAGGCGCGGCAGCTCGAACCACGGCTTCAGCGGCGCCGGCGCGGTGCCCGGCGCATCTTTGCAGATCATGTCGAGCTGGCCGTTGGGGAAGCAGTAGCGCATGCGCGTGAGCGCATTGGTGCTGAAACGCAGGCGCGCCAGGCCGCTCAGTTCCGGCGCCCAGTTGTTCGGCATGTCGCCGTACATGGCGTCGAGAAACAGCGGGTAGCTGTCGCTGCTCAAGACCGCTTCCACTTCGCGCGCGCACATTTTCGCGGTGTCGATATCCCACTGCGGGGTGATGCCGGCGTGCGCCATCACCAGCTTTTGCTCATCGTCCACCTGCAGCACCGGTTGGCGGCGCAGCCAGTTGATCAGCTCGTCGGCGTCCGGCGCTTCCAGCAGCGGGGTGATGCGATCTTTGGGTTTGTTGCGGCTGATGCCAGCGTAGACCGCCAGCAGGTGCAGATCGTGGTTGCCCAGCACCATGCGCACCGCCGGGCCGAGCGAGCGCACGAAGCGCAGCACGTCCAGCGAGGCGGGGCCGCGCGCCACCAGATCGCCGGTCAGCCACAGCCGATCGCGCTCGGGATCGAAAGCAGCCTGAGCCAGCAGCGACTTCAGTTCATCGTAACAGCCGTGAACGTCGCCGATAAGGTATGTCGACATAATTAATGGATCAGCGTTGGAATGGCTAAGCGAAACACGGGAATAGCGGTGCGGAACGGTTGACCCTGATGGTCCACCATTTCGTAATGGCCTTCCATGGTGCCCAGCGGCGTTTCCAGAATCGCGCCGCTGGTATACTGAAACTCTCCGCCGGGCGGAATGACAGGCTGTTCGCCGATCACGCCTTCGCCCTGAACTTCGGTTTGGCGGCCGTTGCTGTTGGTGATCAGCCAGTAACGGCCCAGCAGTTGCACGTCGGTCCGCCCCAGATTGCGGATAGTGATGGTATAGGCGAAGACGTAACGCTCTTCTTCAGGGATCGACTGTGATTCCACATAGATGCTCTGAACCTGAATACACACGCGGGGCGAATCAATCATGACAACAACTCCTTATTGCTGCGGCGTCGGATTGGCTGACAGCCAGTTCGCCAGCTTGCAGTACTGTGCCACAGAAATATTTTCTGCTCTGAGCGAAGGATCGACGCCCAGCTCCGTCAGCTGCTCCGGCGTGAACAGGTCGCCCAGGCTATTGCGGATGGTTTTCCGCCGCTGGTTGAACGCCTGCGTGGTGATGCGGCTCAGCATGCGCACGTCGCCCACCGGGTTCGGCAGCACGCTGTGCGGCACCAGGCGCACCACGGCGGAATCGACCTTCGGCGGCGGCGCGAACGCGGTCGGCGGCACTTCCAGCACAGGAATGACGTTGCAGTAGTACTGCGCCATCACGGTCAAACGCCCGTAGGCCTTGCTGTTCGGGCCGGCCACCAGACGGTTGACCACCTCTTTTTGCAACATAAAGTGCATGTCGCGGATTGCCTGAGTATAGCTGAAAAGGTGGAACATCAGCGGCGTCGAAATATTGTACGGCAGGTTACCAAATACGCGCAGCGGTTGGCCAGCTTCCTCGGCCAGTTCGGCGAAATTCACCGTCATGGCGTCCTGCTGGTGGATGGTCAGCTTGTCTTTCAGCCGCGGGTGGTTCTCCAGCCGGGTGGCCAGATCGCGGTCCAGTTCGATCACCGTCATGCGGTCCATGCGTGCGCCGACCGGCTCGGTCAGGGCGCCGAGGCCGGGGCCGATCTCGACCACCGCTTCGCCCGGCTGCGGGTGAATGGCGGAGACAATGCTATCGATGACAAACTGATCGGTTAAAAAGTTTTGTCCAAAGCGTTTGCGGGCAAAGTGCCCTTGGTGGACTCTGTTATTCATTACAATTAATTATCATTTTAATGGCGAGATTCAGGGCCGTTTGGAAACTGCCGACATCGGCGGTGCCGGTGCCGGCCAGTTCCAGAGCGGTACCGTGGTCGACCGAGGTGCGTATGAAAGGCAAACCGAGGGTGATATTCACCGCGCGGCCGAACCCTTGGTATTTTAGCACCGGCAGCCCCTGATCGTGATACATCGCCAGCACCGCATCGGCATCTTGCAGATATTTGGGCTGGAACAGGGTGTCCGCCGGCAGCGGGCCGACAAGATGGATGCCTTCAGCGCGCAGCGCGTCGAGCGCCGGGATGATGGTGTCTATCTCTTCGTGCCCCATATGGCCGCCTTCCCCGGCGTGGGGATTCAGGCCGCAAACGTAAATGTGCGGCCGGGCGATGCCAAATTTGGTTTTCAGATCGTGGTCGAGGATGCGGATGACTTCGAACAGGCTCTGTTGCGTGATGGCGCCCGGCACCGCCAGCAGCGGCAGGTGGGTGGTCGCCAGCGCCACGCGCAGCTCTTCGGTCGCGAGCATCATCACCACGCGATCGCAGCGGCTGCGATCGGCAAAGAATTCGGTATGGCCGATAAACGGCACGCCGGCGTCGTTGATCACGCCCTTGTTCACCGGGCCGGTGATCAGCGCAGCGAATTCGCCGTTCAGGCAGCCGTCGCAGGCGCGCGCCAGGGTTTCCACCACGTAGGCACTGTTGCCGACGTTGAGCTCCCCGGCGGTGACCGGGTGAGCGAGCGGAACCGGCAGTACGGTCAGCGTGCCGGCGCGTTGCGCTTCGGCCGGTTGCTGCGGCTGGTAGTCGCGCAGCGTCAGCGGCAGGCCCAAACGCTTGGCGCGTTCAAGCAGCAGGGCCGGATCGGCGCACACCACCAGCTCAACAGGCCAATCCTGTTGCGCCAGCGCTGCCACCAAATCCGGCCCTACCCCGGCGGGTTCGCCGGGGGTAATGACGACGCGTTTATTGCTGTGCATCGCTGCCATCGAGGATCTTCACGTAAGCCTGGGCGCGCTGTTCCTGCATCCAGGTCTGCGCTTCTTCGGCGAACTTACGGTTGAACAGCATGCGGTAAGCGCGATCTTTTTGCGCGGCGTCGGTCTTATCCACCTGGCGGGTATCCAGCAGCTGGATCAGGTGCCAACCGAAGGAAGAGTGGACCGGCGCGCTGATTTCACCCTTGCTCAGCTTCAGCAACGCATCGCGGAAGGCCGGATCGTAGATGTCCGGGGAAGCCCAGCCCAGATCGCCGCCCTGCATGGCGGAACCTGGATCCTGCGACAGCTGTTTGGCTTCGTCGGCAAACTTGGCGCGGCCGCTCTTGATCGCTTCCGCAACGGATTGCAGCTTGGCGCGCGCCTGATCGTCGGTCAGCACCACCGAAGGTTTCAGCAGGATGTGACGGGCGTGCACTTCGGTAACCGACACCGACTGGCTCGCGCCGCGGATGTCGTTCACTTTCAGGATGTGGAAGCCGACGCCGGAACGGATTGGGCCGACGACGTCGCCTTTCTTGGCGCTCACCAGACGTTCCGCGAACAGGGTCGGGATCTCTTGCAGCTTGCCCCAGCCCATGTTGCCGCCTTTCAGCGCCTGAGAGTCGGCGGAGTAGGTGATCGCCAGCTTGCCGAAGTCGGCGCCGCTGTTGATCTCACCCACCAGGCGTTTGGCCAGCTCTTCGGCTTTGTCGACCTGCTGCTGAGACGGGTTCTCCGGCAGCGGGATCAGGATGTGGCTGATGTTCATTTCGGTGTCGCTGCCGTTCTGCGCGCCCACCTGTTTGGCCAGCGAGTCCACTTCCTGCGGCAGGATGGTGACGCGGCGGCGCACTTCGTTGTTACGCACTTCGGAGATCAGCATCTCTTTGCGGATCTGCGAACGGTAGGTGTTGTAGTTCAACCCTTCGTACGACAGGCGGCTGCGCAGCTGATCGACGCTCATCTTGTTTTGTGCGGCGATATTGGCGATCGCTTTATCCAGATCGGCGTCGGACACGGTGATGCCCATTTTCTTGGCCATCTGCAGCTGGATGTTATCCATGATCAGGCGTTCGATGATCTGATGGCGCAGCGTCTTGTCGTCCGGCAGCTGTTGGCCGGCCTGCTGGGCGTTGAGCTTCACTGACTGCAACAGACCGTTGACGTCGCTTTCGAGTACCACGCCGTTATCCACGACGGCGGCGACTTTATCCACTTCTTGGGGTGCTGCGAACGCGGCATTGGCGCAAACCACCAATCCGAGAATAAGCGTTCTCCAGTTCTTCATACATTTCCCATTATGTAATCCGCAAATGCGGGTGAAAGTTCTCGTTTTCAAAGTGTTGCAAAGCGTCAGAATGCGCGCTGATACGGCAGAATGCCGGAGCGCAGCATTTCTGCGGAGCCGAGACTATGATCGCTGCTCAGGCCGCGCAGTTCGACGTTGAACGAAACTCTGTTGTCGTAAACGCTGGTATTGTTGCTGTTGTTCCAGTCGGTGATCTTGCGCTCATAGCCCAGGGTCACTGCCCAGCAGCAGGTGTTGTACTTCAGCCCCACCAGCTGATCGGCGGATTGTTTGGCGCGGGTGTCGTAATAATACGCCCCGACCACCGCCCAACGATCGGCGATCGGCCAGCTGCCGGTGATGCCCACCTGCGAGATGCCGTCCTGGAAGGCCGGAACCGTTTTGGTGTTCAACGCCGTCTGGATATATTCCGGCGTGGCGTAACGGTAGTTCAGCTGCACCACGCGCTCGGCATCCTGGCGGTATTCCACCACGCCGTTGCCCAGCGAGACGCTGTTCAGGCGGGTGTCGTACTGCAGGCCGCCGCGCAGGCCCCAACGATCGTCGATTTTCCAATAGGTATCGCCGGCCCAGGCCACGCTGCCGGTATCGTCGTTGTTGTCGTACCCGGTTACCTGGTCGCCGGTGCGCGAACGGCTGAAGTAGTAGATTTGACCCACGGAAGCGTTAAAACGTTCAACCAGCGCGTCATCATAAATGCGGGTGGTCAAACCGGTGGAGACGCGGTTCTGCGAAGCGATGCGATCCAGGCCGCTGTAGGTGCGGTCGCGGAACAGGCCGGAGTAGTCGGTCTGCAGCAGCGTGGTGTCGTAGGTGTAGATGTTGCTCTGGTCGCGGTACGGCACGTACAGGTACTGCACGCGCGGCTCCAGCGTCTGGGTGGCGCCTTCGGCCCAGATCATCGGTCGTTCGAATACCAGCTTGCCGTCAACCTTGAACTGCGGCAGTACGCGGTTGACCGAGTCATCAAGTTCCGGTGCAGCGACGCCTTTACGGCTCTGGTAGTTGGCGGCGAAACCGTCAGGAATATCCTGCTGGTAATGGGTCGCCATCACCTTGGCTTCGGTGTTCAGGCTGGCCCAGCCGTTGGTCAACGGCAGGTTGAGCGTCGGCTCCATATGCAGACGGGTGGCGTCCGGGCTGTATGGGTTGACGCTGGTGAACTTGGCCGCCTGACCGTAGATATGGAAGTCGAACGGGCCGAGGTCGTTCTTGTAGTAGTTCAGATCCAGCTGTGGCTGGACTTTATACGAGTCCGACTGTGAACGATCGGTGTCGTCGTAAATCTGGAACTGTTTGGAGCTCAGCGTGGCGTTCCAGTTCTCGTTGGCATAGCCGAGGCTGAATTTCTGCGTGGCGTAGCCGTCAGTGGTGGAGCCGTACTTGGAGTCCAGGTCGGTGAAGTATTTAGAGTCGCTGACCTTGGTATAGTCGACGTTGAAGCGCCACACCTGATCCATGACGCCGTTGTGGTTCCAGTAGAACAACCAGCGTTTGTTGTCGTCATGATCTTTGCCGTATTCCTTGTCGTCCGGCAGCCAGTCGAACTCCATCAGGCCGAGGCCCGGCTGCACCAGATAACGGAACTCGGTCTGCCACTGCAGGCCGCGCTTGGACATATAGTGCGGCGTGATGGTGGCGTCGTAGTTCGGCGCGATGTTCCAGTAGTACGGCAACATGAACTCGAAGCCGTTGTTGCTGCCGTACTTGGCGTTCGGGATCAGGAAGCCGGAACGGCGCTTGTCGCCGACCGGCAGCTGCAGGTACGGGCTGTAGAACACCGGCACGCCGCCGATGCGGAAGCGGGCGTTCCACACTTCCGCCACCTGTTCTTCGCGATCGTGGATCACTTCGGAGCCGACCACGCTCCAGCTGTCGTCGCCCGGCAGGCAGGAGGTAAAGGTGCCGTTTTCCAGAATGGTGTAACGGTTGGCGCCGCGCATCTTCATCTTGTCGGCGTCGCCGCGCCCCTGGCGGCCTACCATCTGGTAGTCGCCTTCATAGACGTCGGTATCTTTGGTGTTCAGGTTCGACCAGGCCTTCGGGCCTTTCAGTTTGATCTGATTGTCGCTGTAGTGCACGTCGCCGGTGGCGGTGACGGTACGCACCGGCTCCGTCTGGCCGGGTTTTTCCGTCTGGTTCAGCTCAACTTCTTTGGCGGTCAGGGTGCTGTTGCCCTGCTCGACGCGCACGTTGCCGCTGAACAGGGCACTTTTCGGGTAGTCGGCGCGCGAGTCATCGGCATTGATCGTCACCGGTTGGCTGTTCGGATCGCCGCTGACCAAAGGCTTGTCGTAAACGGGAACGCCAAGCATGCATTGCTCGGCCAGATCAGCCAGCGCATGCTGACTGTAGAGTGCCGTCCAAATCATCGTGGCCAGCAGTGTTGGGAAACTTTTTTTCATACGCGGTTTTGGTGTTCCGTCATCAGAGGCGTCATGTCCGGCAAACGGTCAGAGACTATATTACTCATCTGCGTTGCGCTAGTGCTAAATCCAGCCGTTTACTTGCGTCGTCGTTAGGCGCAAAGATAAATGACAGGTATGATAATCCAAATTCTAGGAAAAATCGCCTGCACCCTTTCCTGAAGCGAAGGGGAGTGGGCGGCTTTCGGCATGATAATTGAGGAGTATATGCAGTATTGGGGAAAACTGCTCGGCGTCATCGTCGCCATCTGGTCTGGCGCGGGATTCTGGGGTGTAGTTCTGGGGCTGATTATCGGTCATATGATCGATACGGCGCGCAGCAACAAGCGCAGCCGGGGGTTCTTCACCGACCAGCAAACGCGGCAAACGCTGTTTTTCCGCACCACTTTTCAGGTGATGGGCCACCTGACCAAATCCAAAGGACGCGTTACCGAGGCGGATATCCAGATCGCCAGCCTGTTCATGGATCGCCTGCAGCTGCATGGCGAAGCGCGCACCGCGGCGCAGCAGGCGTTCCGCGAGGGCAAACAGAGTCAGTTCCCGCTGCGTGAGACGCTGCAGCAGTTCCGCAGCATCTGTTTTGGCCGCTTCGATTTGATTCGGATGTTTCTGGAAATTCAGATTCAGGCGGCGTTCGCCGACGGCTCGCTGCACCCGAACGAACGCCAGGTGCTGTACGTCATCGCCGAGGAGCTGGGTATTTCGCGCGCGCAGTTCGACCAGTTCCTCAGCATGATGGAAGGTGGGCGCCAGTTCGGCGGCGGTCAGCAGGGCGGATATTCGCAGGGCGGCTATCAGCAGGCTCAGCGCGGCCCGACGCTCGACGACGCGTGCAAGGTGCTCGGCGTGCGCAGCAGCGACGATGCCGCCACCATCAAACGCGCCTACCGCAAACTGATGAGCGAACACCATCCGGATAAGCTGGTGGCGAAAGGCTTGCCGCCGCAGATGATGGAAATGGCCAAGCAGAAAGCGCAGGAGATTCAGGCGGCGTACGACCTGATCAAACGCGAGAAAGGCTTTAAATAACGATACCCGTCATACTTCGAGCTGCAGGTGTGTTGGCTGCCCGCGCTTACCCCGGTCACGTACTTTTTGTACGCTCCCGGGGCTGCGCTTAGTTGCCGCCTTCCTGCAACTCGAATTATTTAGGGTATCCCTGGGTGATGCGCTTAGAAATCCGGCTCGGCGCGAAAGTGCATCGGCGTCTGGAAGGCGGGGTGGGTGATGCGCAGCTCTTGCGCATGCAGCTGCAGCCGCGGCGCCATCGCCTTGGCCTCCGGCGGGGCGTAGAAACCGTCGCCGAGGATCGGATGCCCCAGCGCCAGCATGTGCACCCGCAGCTGATGCGAGCGGCCGGTGATCGGCGTTAGCTTCACGCGGGTGCTGCCGTCGGCGTCGCGCGACAGCACCCGATACTCCGTTTGCGCCGCTTTGCCGGTGTCAAAACACACTTTCTGCAGCGGCCGGTTCGGCCAATCGCAGATCAGCGGCAAGTCCACCAACCCTTCGTCATGCTCCATATGCCCCCAAACGCGGGCGATATAGGATTTCTTCGGTTCGCGTTCGCGAAACTGACGCTTCAGCTCACGCTCGGCGGCCTTGTTGAGCGCCACCACGATCACCCCGCTGGTGGCCATGTCCAGCCGGTGCACCGATTCGGCGGCCGGATGATCGGCCTGAATACGGGTCATCAGGCTGTCTTTGTTTTCCGGCGTGCGGCCGGGCACCGACAGCAAGCCGCTGGGCTTGTTGACCACCATGATGTGTTCATCCTGATACAGGATGTGCAGCGGGTCCTGCGGGGGATTGTAGGGTTCCATCTTGGCTCCGCGATAAGGGCCGAACGGGGAGGCGGTTGCCTCCCCGCGTCGCGCCGGTTACTGGTGGGTGACCACCACCAGACGAATGGCGTCCAGGCGCCAGCCGGCTTCATTGAGGTTGGCCAGCACCTGACGGCGGTTGAACTCCAGCGCTTCGACTTCGTCGTCGCGGATGTTCGGGTTGACCGCCTTCAGCGCTTCCAGACGCGCCAGCTCGGCGCTCAGCTTGTCGTCCGCCTCTTGCTTCGCCTGTTCGATAAGCGTGCGCGCCTGCGCTTCCACCAGGCTTTCCGCCTGCTGCAGCATGGCGTGCACGTCTTGCTGCACGGCGTTGACCAGCTTGCTGGAGGTGTGGCGATTGACCGCGTTCAGCTGGCGGTTGAAGCTTTCGAACTCGACCTGCGCCGCCAGGTTGGTGCCCTTGCGGTCCATCAGCATGCGGATCGGCGTCGGCGGCAGGAAGCGGGTCAGCTGCAGGTGCTTCGGCGCCTGGGCTTCTACCACGTAAACCAGCTCAACCAGCAGGGTGCCGACCGGCAACGCTTTGTTTTTCAACAGGGACACTGCGCAGCTGCCGGTGTCGCCGGAGAGGATCAGATCCAGGCCGTTGCGGATGATCGGGTGCTCCCAGCTGACGAACTGCGCGTCTTCGCGCGACAGCGCCCGATCGCGGTCGAAGGTGACGGTGCAGCCGTCCTGCGGCAGGCCCGGGAAGTCCGGCACCAGCATATGATCGGACGGCGTCAGCACGATCAGGTTGTCGCTGCGGTCTTCCTGATTGATGCCGACGATGTCGAACAGGTTGAGCGCGAAGCCCACCAGATTGACGTCGTTATCCTGCTCGGCGATGGCGGCGGCCAGCGCCTGGGCTTTGTCGCCGCCGTTGGAGTGCATCTCCAGCAGGCGGTCGCGGCCCTGTTCCAGCTGCGCTTTCAACTGATCGTGCTGCTGGCGGCAGGCGTGGATGAATTCGTCGAAGCCTTCCTGTTCGGTCGGCGCGGCCAGATAGCCGATCAACTGCTCGTAGCAGCTGTCGTAGATGGTGCGGCCGGTCGGGCAGGTGTGTTCGAAGGCATCCAGCCCCTCGTGGAACCAGCGGCCCAGCACCGCCTGCGCGGTGTGCTCCAGGTAAGGCACCATGATTTGGATATCGTGCATCTGGCCGATACGGTCCAGACGGCCGATACGCTGCTCCAGCAGATCCGGGTTGAACGGCAGATCGAACATCACCAGCTGGCTGGCGAACTGGAAGTTGCGGCCTTCGGAGCCGATCTCGGAACACAGCAGCACCTGCGCGCCTTCCTCTTCGGAGGCGAAGTAGGCGGCGGCGCGGTCGCGCTCGATGATCGACAGCCCTTCGTGGAACACCGCGGCGCGGATCGCTTCACGCTCGCGCAGTACCTGCTCCAGCTGCAGCGCGGTGTCGGCCTTGGCGCAGATCACCAGCACTTTTTCGTTGCGGTTGGCCAGCAGATAGTCCAGCAGCCACTCGACGCGCGGGTCGAAGTTCCACCAGGTGGCGTTTTCGCCTTCGAATTCCTGGTAGATCTGCTCCGGGTACAGCATGTCGCGCGCGCGCGCTTCGACGGACTTCTTGGCGCCCATGATGCCGGAGACTTTGATCGCGGTCTGGTACTGGGTCGGCAACGGCAGCTTGATCTGGTGCAGGTTGCGGTGCGGGAAGCCCTTCACGCCGTTACGGGTGTTGCGGAACAGCACGCGGCTGGTGCCGTGGCGATCCATCAGCATGGAAACCAGCTCCTGACGCGCCTGCTCGGCGTTGTCGCCTTCGCTGTTGGCGGCTTTGAGCAGCGGTTCGATGTCCTGCTCGTCGATCAGCTCGCCCAGCAGGTTCAGCTTGTCATCGGCCAGGCGCTCACCGCTCAGCAGCAGGGTGACGGCGTCGGCCACCGGGCGGTATTTCTGCTGCTCGGCAACGAAATCGCCGTAGTCGTGGAAACGGCTCGGATCGAGCAGGCGCAGGCGCGCGAAGTGGCTCTGTTGGCCCAGCTGCTCCGGTGTGGCGGTCAGCAGCAGCACGCCGGGGATATGCTCGGCCAGCTGTTCGATCACCTGATATTCGCGGCTTGGCGCTTCTTCGCTCCAGGCCAGGTGGTGCGCTTCGTCGACCACCAGCAGATCCCACTGGGCGTCCGCCAGTTCTTCCAGGCGCTGCTTGTTGCGGCGTACGAAGTCCAGCGAGCAGATCACCAGCTGTTCGGTTTCGAACGGGTTGCTGCTGTCGAGCTTGGCTTCGGCGTAGCGGCTGTCGTCGAACAGCGAGAAGTAGAGGTTGAAGCGGCGCATCATCTCCACCAGCCACTGGTGCTGCAGCGTTTCCGGCACCACGATCAGCACGCGCTCGGCGCGGCCCGCCAGCAGCTGCTGGTGGATGATCATGCCGGCTTCGATGGTTTTGCCGAGGCCGACTTCGTCCGCCAGCAGGACGCGCGGCGCATGGCGCTGGCCGACTTCATGGGCGATGTGCAACTGGTGCGGGATCAGGCTGGCGCGCATGCCGCGCAGGCCGGCGAACGGCAGGCGATACTGCTCGCTCTGGTATTTGCGCGCGCGGAAACGCAGCGCGAAACGATCCATGCGGTCGATTTGGCCGGCGAACAGACGATCCTGCGGTTTGCTGAAGGTCAGCTTGCTGTCCAGCAGGACTTCGCGCATCGCCACGCCGCTTTCCTGGGTGTCCTGACGGGTGCCGATATAGGTCAACAGACCGTTTTCCTCTTTCACCTCTTCCACCTGCAGCTGCCATCCCTCGTGGCTGCTGACGGTATCGCCCGGGTTGAACATCACGCGGGTGATCGGCGAATCGTTTCTGGCATAGAGGCGGTTTTCACCGGTGGCGGGGAAAAGCAGGGTAATCATGCGCGCGTCCAGCGCCACGACGGTGCCCAGTCCTAATTCGCTTTCCGTGTCGCTGATCCAGCGTTGACCAAGAGTAAAAGGCATATATTGTCGGCTCGATTCTTTGTAAGTAAGTCTTGTTACCGGGCGGGAAGGGCCGCGGCACCTGTACTGAACGTCTGCTAATCCCGGTTTGTTTTAAATTTGACGGGCAATAGCCGTTCACGCCATGCAGACGTCGCGAGACGGCAGGGCTAAGCGTGGTTCAGTTTTGGGAAGGGCGCTATGGTAATGGAAGGCGGCGCGTTCGTCACCTGCAAAACCGGATGATTTTTCTTAACCTGGCGCAATCTCAAAACAGCCCCATCTGCCCGGTGACCAGCGTGGTGAAATCGTCGTGCAAGAAAGGGAGTATAGCGTCTGCCACCGGTTGCAGCTGGCGTTCGAGGTAATGCTGATAGTCGATGGGCGAATGGCGCGTTTCCAGCGGTTCCGGCCCGGCGACGGTCATCACGTAGCTGATCCAGCCGCCGTTCTGATACTGCAGCGGCCGCCCCTGGCTGCGGTTGTAGTCATCGGCGATGCGCGCGGCGCGGGCGTGCGGCGGCACGTTGCGCTGATAGTCGTCAAGCTTTCTGCGCAGGCGCTTGCGGTACACCAGCTGATCGTCGAAGTTGCCGTTCAGGGTTTTGCCGACGTAGTCGCGCACATAGTCCTGGTAGGGTTGCCGTTTGAAGATGCGCTGATAGAGCTGCTGCTGGAACTGCTGCGCCAGCGGCGTCCAGTCGGTGCGCACCGTTTCCAGACCTTTGTACACCATCTCTTCCTCGCCGCCGGCGCGTGCGATCAGGCCGGCGTAGCGCTTCTTGCTGCCCTGTTCGGCGCCGCGAATGGTCGGCATCAGGAAGCGGGAATAGTGGGTTTCGAACTCAAGCTCCAGCGCGTTCTCCAGCCCGAACTGCTGCTGCAGATGCTGCCGCCACCAGGCGTTGACCCGCTGCACCAGCGCCCGGCCGATCTGCGCCGCCTGCTGCTCGTCATGCGGCTGTTTCAGCCACACGAAGGTGGAGTCGGTATCGCCGTAAATCACCTGATAGCCTTCGGCTTCGATCAGCTCGCGGGTTTGGCGCATGATCTCGTGGCCGCGCAGGGTGATCGACGACGCCAGTCGCGGATCGAAGAAGCGGCAGCCGCTCGATCCCAGCACGCCGTACAGCGCGTTCATGATGATCTTCAGCGCCTGTGACAGGGGCTTGTTGTGCTGGCGCTTGGCGGCCTCGCGCCCCTGCCAGATCTGCTCGACGATCGCCGGCAGGCAGTGTTTGCTGCGCGAGAAGCGGGCGTTGCGAAAGCCGGGCACCGAGTCGGCGTCGCTGGGGTGGCGCATGCCTTCCACCAACCCGACCGGATCGATCAGGAAGGTGCGGATGATCGACGGGTATAGGCTTTTATAGTCCAGCACCAGCACCGAATCGTACAGGCCGGGCTGGGAGTCCATCACGAAGCCGCCGGGGCTGTGTTCCTCCGGCTGTTCGCCGAGGTTGGGGGCGACAAAGCCCAGGCGATGCATGCGCGGTATATAGAGGTGGCTGAAGGCCGCCACCGATCCGCCGCTGCGATCGGCCGCCAGCCCGGTGACGGTGGCGCGTTCCAGCAGGAAGTTGAGCAGGTCGGCCTTGGCGAAGATGCGCGTCACCAGCTCGCAGTCCTTCAGGTTGTAGCGGGCCAGCGCCGGCTTGTCTTCGGCGAAGCGTCGGTCGATCTCCGCCATGCGCTGATAAGGGTTGTCGATCGCCTTGCCTTCACCCAACAGCGCCTGCGAAACGTATTCCAGGCTAAAGGAGGGGAAGTTCCAGGTGGCGGATTTCAGCGCTTCGATGCCGTCGATGATCAGGCGGCCGGCGGCGGCGGCGAAAAAGTGGTTCTGTTTGAAGCCGTGCTCGCGCCACTCCAGCAGGTTGCCGCCGCGCCCCAGCCGCAGCGGGATCTGGTAGCGTTCGGCGTGCTTTTGCAGCACCCGCAGATCGAACTGCACCAGGTTCCAGCCGATGATGGCGTCAGGATCGTGGCGCTCCAGCCACGCGTTCAACCGTTCCAGCAACTGGGGGCGGCTGGCGCAGTATTCCAGATCGAAATCCAGCGGCGCATCGCCGCCGTTGGCCGGCCCCAGCATGTAGACCTGGCGCTGGCCGCAGCCTTCCAGTGCGATGGAGTAAAGTTCGCCGTGGGCGGTGGTTTCGATATCCAGCGACACCAGCCTGAGCGTCGGGCGGTAGTCCGGCGCCGGCTTCATCTGGCCATTGAGCAACGGCCCATCGCCGTTGCCCTGGCCGTTGAACCACACCGGCGCGGTGATGAAGCGTTCCATCAGGTAGCGCTCGGGCGGGCGAATGTCGGCCTCGTAGACCGTAACGCCGCCTTCCCGCAGCAGTTTTTCCAGCTTGATGAGCTGACGGTGCTGGCGGCAGTACAGCCCCAGCATCGGGCGGTGATGAAAATCCGTCAGCGCCAGCGGTTTCAGTTCGACTTGCCGTTCTTCCCGCAGCAGCAGTTCCGCGCGCGGCTTTTGTTCGGCGGGGATAAACGCCACCGAGGTTTGCGGCGGTAGACGCAACTGACGCGGGCCCGCGTCGGTCGCCAGCCAAAATTCGACCTCGGTGCCGGCGGGCGTGTCGCGCCAGTGGCGAGTGAGCAGGAAACCCTGTTGCAGTGCTGTCATAACCCCTTCGTCTTCCGCCGGGCGGCGTGCGCGACATTCAGCGAGATGTCGGTTTTAGCGCTAATATAGATAAATTATAGTATGGGTTTTTATACAGTGATTGTCCATTGCCGCGCGGCGTTGCCAAATACGCATACAATTCATCGATTGACTCGTCTGCGGCGGCACTGGAAAATCCTTCGCCCCGTTTGGCCGAATAATCCGCAGAGGTGTAATGGAAGCCTATTTACAAGATTTGATCACCCAGTCACTGGCTTTCACCCTGATGGTCGTCCTGCTGGTCGCTTTTCTCGAGTCGCTGGCGCTGGTGGGGCTGCTGCTGCCCGGCACGGTGATGATGGCCAGCATCGGCGCCCTGATCGGCAGCGGCAAGGTGGACTTCTACTACGCCTGGGCGGCGGGGATCGTCGGCTGCCTGCTCGGCGACTGGATCTCCTATTTCGTCGGCCGCGCCTTCAAAGGGCCCTTGCACCGCTGGTCGTTCCTGAAGAAGAACAAAGCGCTGCTCGACAAAACCGAACACGCCTTGCACCAGCACAGCATGGCGACCGTTCTGATCGGCCGCTTCGTTGGCCCGACGCGCCCGCTGGTGCCGATGGTGGCCGGCATGCTCGATCTGCCGCCGTACAAGTTTGCCTTGCCGAACATCATCGGCTGCCTGACCTGGCCGCCGGTCTATTTTTTCCCCGGCATCCTGGCGGGCGTGGCGATCGACATTCCCGCCGGCGCCAACAGCGCGATGTTCAAGTGGTTGCTGCTCGCCGCGGCGCTCACCCTCTGGCTGGCGGTGTGGCTGAGCTGGCGCTGGTGGCGTGAGGGCAAGCGCAACGCCGATCGGCTGAGCCGTTGGCTGACGCCGCTGCGGCTGCGCGTGGTGTGCGCCGTGAGTTGGCTGGCGGCGCTGGCGGTCGGTTATCTGCTGAGCCAGCAGCCGCTGATGCCGGTGTATCGGCACCTGTTGTGGCAGGTGCTGTCCGGGCAATCATCATAATGGATAGGGGGCGTCAGCCCCCGTTCGCCTTACTGGAAGAACGCTTCCAGCTGTTCAAATACCCGCACGTCTTCGCTGTGGCGCTTCACCTGCAGCACGTCCTCCAGCTTTTCCACCTGGCTTATCATCTGCTCCAGCCGTTGGTCGTCGGCCACCAGTAGCCAAATGCGGCTCTGCTGGCCGTCCTTCAGCGGCAGGCACAGAATGCCTTCGACGTTGAACGCGCGGCGAGCGAACAGCCCGCAAACGTGCGACATGACACCGGGATGGTTGCGCACGGCCAGCTCCAGGATCACCTGGGGTTTATCTTGTGGTTGCAGCATGGCTTATTCTCCAATCATGTCGATGTTGGCGGCGCCCGGCGGCACCATCGGGAACACTTTTTCGTTGATGTCGATCAGCGCGTGGATCAGGCAGGGGCCCGGGCGTTGGATCGCTTCGGCCAGCGCGGCCTGCGGATCTTCCGCGGCGTTCAAATCGCAGGTGTCCAGCCCGAATCCGGCGGCGATCTTCAGGAAGTCGGTGCGCTTCGGATAGGCGGCGGCGAAGATGCGCTGCTGGTAGAACAGGGTTTGCTGCTGGTGCACCAGCCCCAGCGCCTGGTTGTTCATCAAAATGATTTTCACATCCAGATCGTGTTCGACCGCGGTGGCCATTTCCTGAATGTTCATCATCAGGCTGCCGTCGCCGGAGAAGCACAGCACTTTACGCTCAGGCTCCGCCAGCGCCGCGCCGATCGCCGCCGGCAGACCGAAGCCCATGGTGCCCAGGCCGCCCGACGTCAGCCACTGGCGCGGCCGGCTCAGCGGATAGGCCTGCGCCACCCACATCTGATGCTGGCCCACGTCGGTGGTGATAATGGCGCTGTCGTCCACGCAGCGCGCGGCGGCCAGCACCAGGCCGTAATGGCTCAGCGGATCGTCGGCGTTCGGCATGTTGAACGGGAACTCGCGTTTCAGGTCGTTGACGGTGCTCAGCCACGCGCTGCGCGGCTGCGTGTCGATCTGCGGCAGCAGCTGTTGCAGTACCTGGCCGACGTCGGCATGGATCGCCACGTTGGCCTGTTTGACCTTGCCCAGCTCGGCGCGGTCGATATCCACGTGAATGATGGCGGCGTTAGGGCAGAACTGCTCGGTTTTGCCGATTGCCCGATCGTCGAAGCGCGCGCCCAGCACGATCAGCAGATCCGCCTCCTGCAGAATGAAGTTGGTGCTGCGCGCCGCGTGCATGCCCAGCATGCCCAGCGACAGCGGGTGTTCCACCGGCATCGTCCCCAGCGCCATCAGCGTCATGGTGGTAGGCAGACCGGCGCGTTCGGCCAGTTCCAGCGCCTGCCGGTGAGCGTCGGCGCAGATGATGCCGCCGCCCAGGTAGAGGATCGGGCGTTTCGCCTGGTTGATCATCGCGGCGGCCTGCGAAACCAGCGCCGGATCGAAGCTCGGTGCGGCGTCCGGCACGGCGATCGGCGGCAGCTCTTCCAGGGTGATGGTGGCGGTCTGCACGTCTTTCGGCACATCGATCCAGACCGGGCCGGGGCGGCCGGACTCGGCGATGCGGAACGCGTCGCCGATCACCTGTGGCAGTTCGCGGATATCGCGTACCAGATGGTTGTGCTTGGTGATCGGAATGGAAATGCCGTAGGTATCCACCTCCTGGAAGGCGTCGGTGCCGATCATCGAGGAGGGCACCTGACCGGTGATGCACACCAGCGGAATGGAGTCGAGCTTGGCGTCGGCGATGGCGGTGACCAGGTTGGTGGCGCCCGGCCCGCTGGAGGCGATGCATACCGCCGCTTTGCCGTTGGCGCGCGCCATGCCCTGCGCCATAAAGCCCGCGCCCTGTTCGTGGCGCGCCAGCACGTGGTGAATGCGGGTGCTTTGGCTCAGCGCGTCATACAGCGGCAGCGCGGCGCCGCCGGGGATGCCGGCGACGGTGGTGATGCCCTGCCGCTCCAGCAGATGAACGATCAATTGTGCGCCGGTGAAGCTGGTGCCCGGTTGAGGCGTGCCCGAAGTTGCCATGTTCCTGTCCTTTCTCAAGGCCGGTGAGCTTTTCTGGGCAGGGTGCTAAAACAAGAAACCCCGCCCGGTTTGCGCCGGCGGGGTTTGGGAATCGATGCGTTGATTCGGACCCTACGGCGCATTGCCGACGACCACCACCACACGCACGACGACCACCGCGGCTGGTAGCGCGGTAACTAGTAGGGTCGAAGTCAGCGAGGATGCGATCACAGGGAACCTTATCATCAGTAAAAAAAGTCAGGTTTTTATAAAAGCACAGGCGCAAAATTCGCACAACAGGTTTATTGGCGCAGCATAAAAAACGCGCGTCAGATCACGCTTTGCCCGAAATGCCCAGCACGCGCGCTTCGGGCGCGCTGCCGTCCAGCAGGGCCTGCGTCGGGCCGTCGTAGTAAATGCGCCCGTCGACTACCAGCAGCGTGCGCGGCGCGATGCGCGCGGCGTCGTCGAGGTTGTGCGACACCATCAGCAGCGTCAGGTTGCGCTGTTCGCACACCGTCTGCAGCAGTTGCAGCATCTCGTTGCGCAGCGCCGGATCGAGCGCCGAGAAGGGCTCGTCGAGCAACAGGATCGGCCGTTGGCGAATCAAACAGCGCGCCAGCGCGGCGCGCTGACGCTGACCGCCGGAAAGCTGCGACGGCAGGCGCTCCAGGTGCTCCTCCAGACCGACCTGACGGGCGATATGCGCCCGCTGTTGGCGCTGCTGTTCAGTCAGGCGCAGACCGGGATCCAACCCCAGCCCGATGTTCTGCGCCACCGTCAGGTGCGCGAACAGGTTGTTCTCCTGAAACAGCATCGACACCGGCCGTTTGGCCGGCGGCGTGGCGGTGTGGTCTTCGTCGTTCAGCAGCAGCCGGCCGCTGGCCGCCGGCAGAAAACCGGCGATTAAACTCAGCAGGGTGCTTTTACCGGCGCCGCTGGGGCCGAGCACCGCGACGCGCTCGCCCGGCTGGATGCGCAGATCAAAGCGCATCGGCAGGTGTTCGTACAGATAGGTCAGTTTTTCAAGCGTCAGCATGGCGCCCCGGTAAGCGTTCGATCAGGGTAAACAGCAGGAAACACAACAGCAGCAACAGCAGCGCGGTCACCGCCCCGTCGTTGCTGCGATAGGCGCCAATCTGCTGATACAGGTAAAAAGGCAGGGTACGGAAATGCTCGTTGCCAAACAAGGCGACCACGCCGAAATCGCCGATCGACAGCACGCAGGCGAAGGCCAGCGCCTGCGCCAGCGGGCGACGCAGCGCGCGCAGTTCGATCAGCCGCAGCCGTTGCCAGCCGTGGATATCCAGCGACAGGCACAGCGGGTTGTAACGTTCGGCGAGGTCGCGCATCGGGTTCTCCAACACCTTCAGCGCATAGGGCACCGCCATCAGCGCATTGGTGAGGATCACCAGCGCATAGGGCGACTGCGGCAGCCCGATCGTATCGCTCAGCAGCAGGAAGAAGCCGGTGGCCAGCACGATGCCCGGCATCGCCAGGATCACCATGCCGCTCAGCTCCAGCGCCTGGCCGCCGCGCAGGTGCTGCCGCAGCTTCAGCTCGCGGCTGCTCCACAGCAGCATCATCGTGAGCGCCACGCACAACAGCCCGGCGCCGAGGGCGATGCGCAGCGACGTGAACAGCGCCTGCCACAGCACCGGCTGGCGCAGCACGCTGACGACGGCCTGATTGGCGCCGTCGGCGATCACCGCCAGCAGAGGCGGCAGCAGCAGCAGCAGCGCGGCGGCGATCAGCAGAAAATCGCTGACGCGCCGCCACAGGTTGTCTTCCGGGTTGCGCCAGCGCTGGGCGTGGGTATGGCCCACCGGCAGCGCCTGGCTCAGCCGCTGGCTGATCAACACCAGCCCCAGACAACAGCTTAACTGGATCAGCGCCAGCATGGCGGCGCGGCCCAGATCGTAGTCGTAACTCAGCGCCTGATAGATCGCCAGTTCGATGGTGGTGGCCTGCGGCCCGCCGCCCAGCGACAGCACGGTGGCGAAGCTGGCGAAGCACAGCATGAAGATCAACGCGCCGCTCGGCAGGATCTGGCGGCGCAGCGCCGGCCATTCGACGAAGCGGAACTGCTGCCAACCATTCATGCCCAGCTGGGCGGCCAGCTGGCGCTGCTCTACCGGGATATTCTCCAGCGCCTGCAGCAACAGGCGGGTGGCCAGCGGCAGGTTAAAGAACAGGTGCGCCAGCAGAATGCCCTGCAGGCCGTAGGGCGAGAAGCCATACTCGACGCCCAGCCAGCCGCACAGCGTCGCCAGCCAGCCCTGGCGCCCATAGACGCTGAGCAGGCCGAATACCGCCACCAGCACCGGCAGCACCAGCGTCATGGCGCACAGCCGCAGCAGCAGTTGCCGGCCGGGGAAACGGCGGCGATAGAGCGCGCGCGCCAGCAGAACGGCGGGCAGCACCGAAATCAGCGCCGACAGCAGCGCCTGCCAAAAGGTGAAGCGCACCACGTGCCACAGGTAGCTGTCCTGCCACAGGCCGCGCCAGTCGCTGTCCGGCGCGTGACGCCACAGCGAGCCCATCGCCAGCGCGGCGACCAGCAGGATCACGCCGGCGGCCAGCAGCCCCGGCCAGAGCCAGCGGGGGATCAGCGGCTGACGGCGGTTTGCCATGCCCGGATCCAACCGCCGCGTTGTTTGGCCACCTCTTCGGCGCTGTATTGCAACGCGGTATGCGGCACGTTCATCTGCTCAAAGCCGACGGGCAGTGGGGTGTTGATCACCGGGTACATCCAGTTGCCGGTCGGGATGGTGTTCTGGAAGGCCGGCGTCACCATGAACTGCATGAAGCGCTCCGCCAGCTCAGGCTGTTTGGCGGCCTTCAGCTTGCCCGCCACTTCCACCTGCAGGTAGTGGCCTTCGCTGAACGTGGCGGCGGCGTAGAGATCTTTTTTCTCTTCGATCAGGTGATAGGCGGGAGAGGTGGTGTAGCTGAGCACCAGATCGCCTTCGCCTTTCAGGAACAGGCCGTAGGCTTCGCTCCAGCCTTTGGTGACGGTGACGGTCTTCTTCGCCAACTGCTGCCAGGCGGCCGGCGCCTTGTCGCCATACACTTTTTGCATCCACAGCAGCAGGCCGAGGCCCGGCGTGCTGGTGCGCGGATCTTCGTAGATCACTTTCCAGTTGCGATCGCTGCTGACCAGCTCCTGCAGGCTTTTTGGCGGGTTCTTCAGTTTTTCTTTGTTGTAGACGAAGGCGAAGTACCCGTAGTCGTAAGGCACGAAGGTCGCGTCCTGCCAGCCGCCCGGCACCGTCAGTTTGGCGGTGTCGACGTCGCTCGGCGCGAACAGGCCGGTTTGCTGCGCCGCCTGCAACAGGTTGTTGTCCAACCCCAGCACCACGTCGGCGGCGCTGTTCTTGCCTTCCATGCGCAGGCGGTTCAGCAGCGAGACGCCGTCTTCCAGCGCGACGAACTTCAGTTCACAGTCGCACTCGGCTTCGAAGGCTTTTTTTACCGCCGGGCCAGGGCCCCAGTCGGCGGCGAAGGAATCGTAGGTGTAAACCGTCAGCGTCGGCTTGGCGAACACCGGCGCGGCACACAGCAGCAATAAGCAGGGCAGATATGTTTTGACCACGTTGCACTCCTGAAAAATAAGGGGGCAAGGGCATCTGAGGGGGCGAGGCGGCGTCGCCGGTTCGCTGGGCTCAAATCCCTCCGCCGGTATTGACCGGATCAGGTTCGACGGGTGTGCTCTCAGCGGAAAATCGGGCTTATCACGCGGCCCGACTTACCGCACCCCGTTGAGACGGCGCTATTGTAAAGATTAACCGACCCGGGCGAAAGGCGCTTATGCCTCCGGCGGGGCAAACCAGGCGGACTTGAAGTCGAACCAGCCGAGGGTGTTCATCCGCACGCCGCGCATGCTGCGCTGGCCGTGCAGCTGCAGCCAGTGGTGGAACAGCGGATGCAGCTGGTGGTTGCTGACCAGACGCTGGCAGAACTCGGCCAGCGGCAAGCGGTTGGCGCGCCACAGCGCCGCGTCCTGCGCCAGATCTTCGTTCATGCAATGCTGCATCAGCGGCAGTTCGTACAGCGTGGCGAACAGCGAAAACTCCAGCGGCAGATAGAAGTTGGCGCTGCCGAGCCACAGATCGCTGCGCGCGTCGCCCTGGTGCCAGGTGGCGTAATCCACGCTTTGCACGATCAGGCGGATGCCGTGCTGTGCCAGCAGCGGTTCTATCGCCTGGCGGATGGCGTGAAACTCCGAATGTTCATTGAAGTGGGTCATCGTCAGTTCGGTCAGGCCCGCGGGCTTGGGCTGCTGCGCCAGCGTGCGGTTGTGGTGCCAGCGCGGCAGCAGGCCGTACGCCGGCGACCAATAGCGCTGGTAGAGCGGCCCGGCGTGGCTCAGCAGCGAAATGGGGTTGATCAATTCGCACAGCCAACTGCGAATGGCGGGGTCGGCGGCCAGCGGAGAACGCTGATCGAACAGCAGGAAATAGCAACCCTCTTCCAGCCGGCTTTCCAGCTCGCTGTTGCCGGTTTCATCGCCCTGCAGCTGCACGCCGGAGTGCACCAGCTCTTCGGAAAACTCCGGCAGCACCCAGATGTTCACCTCGTCGATCAGCGCCCGGTAGCCAAAATAGTCGTCGAAGGCGTGGATCTTCATCTGGCTGGGAAGGTTGCGCACCACGCGGTAGGGGCCGGTGCCGACCGGATGGCGGGCGAAATCCGGCAGTTCACGCCATTCGCGCGGCAGGATCATGGCCTGCACGCTGCCCAGCAGCCAGGGCAGCCAGTGGTCGGGGCTGCGCAGCTGCACGTCGATAACGAACGGCGTCGGCGAGGTGACGCTCTCGATATGCGAGAACAGCGGTTGCGAGGTCAGTCGCGAAAGGGAAGTGATGACGTCTGCCATCTCCAGCTCGCGGCCGTGATGAAAATGGATCGCCGGGCGCAGGTAAAACCGCCAGTGCAGAGGCGTCAGCGCCTGCCAATGGTGAGACAGATCGGACTCGAGTTCCCCGTTTTCCTCATTTATGCGCGTCAGGCCGTTGAAGATCTGGCGCGCCAAATGGGTCTCCGAACGCCGCAGCGCCGAGCCGGGCAGCAGGTTGTACAGCTGCCGGTAGTAGAGCACCCGCAGGATGTGTTTACCCTGGCGGAAGCTGCGCCCCAGCTGCGACAGCAGCATCTGGCGCACCACGTTTTTGTCGCCCACCAGCTGCACCAACTGATCGATGCGGTCCTGCTCCAGCAGCTCCTCGGCCCGCTGTTGCTGCAGCGCCAGGCCGGTGTAGTGGAACGTGAGCCGTGAACGCTTGCCGCGCCCCGACTCCGCCTGCCAGGTGAGCCAGCCTTCCCGCTGCATGGCGCTCAGCAGGGAGCGCACGTGGCGCCGCGAACAGCTCAGCACCTCCGCCAGTGCCTGCAGCGTGGTGTCGGTTGTTTCACCGTGGCAACGTTGCCACAGACGGATGAACTGCTGCTGCAATCGGGACGTAGACATAAAAGAGGAACGCTCCTGCCTCAACTCGTCAATTTTTCTTTCCCTATATTACGCCGATAATTTTCATCAATGAAAGGGGAGGGCGTAATCATGAAAGCTTTCTTATCCAGACAGTTCTATCAACGCTATTTCAGCGCGGTGCGCCGCCAGCGCGCCGACTGGCTGAGCGTGGTGCCCGAACAGGCGCGGCTGGCGATGCTGGCGCACCTGACCCAGTGGGATATCAAAGAGATGACCGATAAGCAGTATCGCGAGCACCTGTAAGGGCAGCGGCAACCAATTTCTGAGTAATGGTGCTGTTTCACCAGCCAGTGGGGCGACCCACTGGTTTTTTTATGCGTGGTCATGGCGATATGCTTGCATTTTTCTCGCCGTGACCTAAGGTTCATTCTTCTGCTTTAAGGTCAGGGAAGACGATATGCAACGCCTGAGCCGGTTGTCACTGCGCATCAACCCCATCTTTGCCGCATTCCTGCTAATCGCTTTTCTCTCCGGCATCGCCGGCGCGTTGCTGACGCCGACGCTCAGCCTGTTTTTGACCACCGAGGTCAAGGTGCGGCCGCTGTGGGTCGGCCTGTTTTACACCGCTAACGCCGTGGCCGGCATCGTGGTCAGCTTCCTGCTGGCCAAACGTTCTGACACCCGCGGCGACCGGCGCAGGCTGATCCTGCTGTGCTGCCTGATGGCGGTCGGCAACTGCCTGCTGTTCGCCTTTAACCGCGATTACCTGACGCTGATCACCGCCGGGGTGTTGATGGCGGCGATCGCCAACACCGCCATGCCGCAGATCTTCGCCCTGGCGCGGGAATACGCCGACAGCGAGGCGCGTGAAGTGGTGATGTTCAGCTCGGTGATGCGCGCCCAGCTTTCGCTGGCCTGGGTGATCGGCCCGCCGCTGTCGTTTGCGTTGGCGCTGAACTACGGCTTTACCGTGATGTTCCTGATCGCCGCCGCCACCTTCGCGGTCTGCGTGCTGCTGGTCGGATTCATGCTGCCTTCGGTGCCGCGCGCGGCGGATGGCGAAGGGTTGCGGGAAGGCGCTTCCGCGCCGATTGCGCCCGCCAGTGCCTGGCGCAATCGCGACGTGCGCTGGCTATTCATCGCCTCAATGCTGATGTGGACCTGCAACACCCTGTACATCATCGACATGCCGCTGTATATCACCGCCGATCTCGGCCTGCCGGAAGGGCTGGCCGGGGTGCTGATGGGCACCGCCGCCGGGCTGGAGATCCCGGCAATGCTGCTGGCCGGCTATTACGTCAAACGCTTCGGCAAGCGCAACATGATGCTGCTGGCGGTGGCGGCGGGCGTGCTGTTTTATCTCGGGCTGATAGTGCTGGCGGCCAAGCCGGCCCTGATCGCGCTGCAGCTGCTCAACGCGGTGTTTATCGGCATCGTCGCCGGTATCGGCATGCTCTATTTTCAAGATTTGATGCCGGGCCGACCGGGCGCCGCCACCACGCTGTTCACCAACAGTATCTCGACCGGGGTGATCCTGGCCGGGGTGCTGCAGGGGGCGCTGGTGGAGAACTTCGGTCATGGCTCGGTGTATTGGATGGCGGCGCTGTTGGCGCTGGCAGCGCTCTGGATGAGCGCCAAAGTGCGTGAAGTGTGAGGTCAAACGGCGGCATTCTTGATGCAAGTCATTGAGAAGGCTGAAACGGACGCCCAAGCTGAAGGCATATGGAGCGCGATCGTTGCGCCCACGCCCGTCTCGCTATTGAGACGCCGCCTTGTTGTTTAGAACAGTGGGAACGTTATGGATAAACTCACACCGCTCAAACCGCTTCCTTCCCTGTGCGCCCTCGCCGCCACGCTGATTATCTGGTTCCTCATTCCCGTGCCGGAGGGCGTTGCACCCAACGCCTGGCAGCTGCTGGCGCTGTTTATCGGCACCATCATCGCCATCATCGGCAAGGCGATGCCGATCGGCGCGGTCTCGGTGATCGCCATCGCCCTGGTGGCGGTGACCGGCGTCACCAACCCCGGCAAGCCGGGCGCCGCGCTGGACGACGCGCTCAGCGGCTTTTCCAACCAGCTGATCTGGCTGATCGGTTTTTCGATCATGATCTCCCTCAGCCTGAACAAAACCGGGCTGGGCGCGCGCATCGGCTACTACTTCATTTCGCTGTTCGGCAAAAAAACGCTGGGTATCGCTTATGCGCTGACGCTGGCGGAAACCACGCTGGCGCCGGTGACGCCGAGCAACACCGCACGCGGCGGGGGGATCATTCACCCAATCATGAAGTCGATCGCTGACAGCTTCGGTTCCAAACCCGAGCTCAATACCTCCGGTAAGATCGGTCGCTATCTGTCGCTGGTGAACTACAACATCAACCCGGTCACTTCGGCGATGTTTATCACCGCCACCGCGCCTAACCCGCTGATCGTCAGCCTGATTGCCAAAGGCACTCACGGCAGCTTCGAGCTGTCCTGGTCGATGTGGGCGGTCGCCGCGCTGGTGCCGGGGCTGTGCTCGCTGATCGTGATGCCGTTGGTCATCTATCTGCTGTACCCGCCGGAGGTGAAAAGTACCCCGGACGCGCCGCGCTTCGCGCGCGAAAAACTGCAGGCGCTGGGGCCGGTGACGCTGCCGGAGAAAATCACCCTCGGGGTGTTCGCGCTGCTGCTGGTGCTGTGGGCCGGCATCCCGGCGATGATCTTCGGCCCGGTGCTGGCGGTCAATCCCACCACCGCGGCGCTGATCGGCCTGGCGGTGCTGTTGGCCACCGGCGTGCTGAGCTGGGAGGATGTGCTCAAGCATAAAGGTGCCTGGGACACCGTGGTGTGGTTCTCGGCGCTGGTGATGATGGCCAGCTTCCTCGGCAAGCTGGGGCTGATCGGCTGGCTGTCGCAAACCGTGGGCAACGGCATCGACCATATGGGCATGAGCTGGGTGGGCGGCACGATCTTGCTGACCCTCATCTATTTGTATTCGCACTATTTCTTCGCCAGCACCACCGCGCACGTGACGGCGATGTTCGCCGCCTTCTTCGCCGCCGGCATCGCGCTCGGCGCGCCACCGGCGCTGCTGGGCCTGATCCTGGCGTTCTCTTCCTCGCTGATGATGTCGCTGACGCATTACGGCACCGGCACCGCGCCGATCATCTTCGGCTCCGGCTACGTGACGCTGGGGGAATGGTGGAAAGCGGGGCTGGTGATGAGCGTGGTTAACCTGCTGATTTGGATGTTGATCGGCGGAGCGTGGTGGAAACTGTTGGGCTACTGGTGAGGAAAAAATTCACCCGCCGGGCGGCGGGTGAAGGGGATTAATTCAGAAACGCCGGCTGCTGCGCTTCGTAGCGGGAGATGTCCGCTTCGTGCTGCAGCGTCAGGCCGATGCTGTCCAGCCCGTTGATCATGCAGTGGCGGCGGAAGCTGTCGATTTCGAACGGATAGCTTTTTCCGCCGGCGTTGACCGTCTGGTTCTCCAGATCCACCACGAACTCCGTTCCTTCATTGGCGCCGACCAGGTTGAACAGCTCATCCACCTGCTGCTCGCTCAGCGTCACCGGCAACAGCTGGTTATTGAACGAGTTGCCGTAGAAGATATCGGCGAAGCTCGGCGCGATCACCACTTTGAACCCGTAATCGGTCAGCGCCCAGGGCGCGTGTTCGCGCGAGGAACCGCAGCCGAAGTTCTCGCGCGCCAGCAGGATGCTCGCGCCTTTATAGCGCGGTTTATTCAGCACGAACTCCGGGTTCGGCTGTTGGCCGGCGTCGTCGAGGAAGCGCCAATCGTTGAACAGGTGCTGGCCGAAGCCGGTACGGGTCACCTTCTGCAAAAACTGCTTGGGAATAATGGCGTCGGTGTCGACGTTGGCCGCATCCAAAGGCACCACTAAGCCGGTATGTTGAGTAAATTTAGCCACGTTAGCCCCTTAGTGAATATCACGGATGTCGGCGAAGTGACCGGCGACGGCGGCCGCGGCGGCCATCGCCGGGCTGACCAGGTGGGTACGCCCACCGCGGCCCTGACGCCCTTCGAAGTTACGGTTGCTGGTGGATGCGCAGCGCTCGCCCGGATTCAGGCGGTCGTTGTTCATCGCCAGGCACATCGAACAACCCGGCAAACGCCATTCGAAACCGGCTTCGATAAAGATTTTGTCCAACCCTTCGGCTTCCGCCTGGGCCTTCACCGGGCCGGATCCCGGCACCACGATGGCCTGCACGCCGCTGGCGACCTTGCGCCCCTTGGCGATCGCTGCCGCCGCGCGCAGATCTTCGATGCGTGAGTTGGTGCAGGAGCCGATGAAGACTTTATCGATCGGCACGTCGGTCAATTTGATGCCCGGTTTCAAATCCATGTAGGCCAAGGCTTTTTCCGCAGAGGCGCGCTCGACCGGATCGCTGAACGATTCCGGCGCCGGGATCGCCTGATTGACGGCGATCACCTGGCCGGGGTTGGTGCCCCAGGTGACCTGCGGCGCGATCTCTTCGGCGTGCAGCGTCACCACGGTATCGAATTGGGCGTCGGCATCGGACTTCAGCGTGCGCCAATAGGCGACCGCCTGCTCCCAGTTTTCGCCGGTTGGTGCGAACTGGCGCCCTTTCAGGTAGGCGAAGGTGGTGTCGTCCGGTGCGACCAACCCGGCCTTGGCACCCATTTCGATCGCCATGTTGCACAGGGTCATGCGGCCTTCCATGCTCAACGCTTCGATTGCCTTGCCGCAGAACTCCACCACGTGGCCGGTGCCGCCGGCGCTGCCGGTTTTGCCGATCACCGCCAGCACGATGTCTTTGGCGGTAATGCCCTCGGCGGCGTCGCCGGTGACTTCAATCTTCATGGTCTTGGCGCGGCCCTGCTTCAGGGTCTGGGTCGCCAGCACGTGTTCCACCTCGGAGGTGCCGATGCCGAACGCCAGCGAGCCGAAAGCGCCGTGGGTGGCGGTGTGCGAGTCGCCGCAGACGATGGTCATGCCCGGCAGCGTCATGCCTTGCTCAGGCCCGATCACGTGTACGATGCCCTGGAACGGGTGATTCAGGTCATACAGCGAAACGCCGAATTCCGCGCAGTTCTTGATCAGCTCCTGCATCTGGATGCGCGCCATTTCGCCGCTGGCGTTGATGTCTTTAGTCTGGGTCGACACATTGTGGTCCATGGTGGCGAAGGTTTTGCCGGGCTGGCGCACCTTGCGGCCCATGGCGCGCAGGCCGTCGAATGCCTGCGGCGAAGTGACTTCGTGCACCAGGTGACGGTCGATATACAGCAACGGCGTTTCGTTCGGCGCTTCGTGCACCACGTGGGCGTCGTACAGCTTCTGGTATAAAGTCTTGGCCATGTTATGCCCCCTGAGCTACAAAGCGAGCGATGATGTCGCCCATTTCATCGGTGCTGACGGCTTTGCCGTCACCGGCCAGATCGGCGGTGCGGTAGCCCTGTTCCAACGCCTGGTTGATGGCGCGCTCCACGGCGTCGGCCGCTTCATCGGCGCCCAGGCTGTAACGCAGCAGCAGGGTGGCGGACAGGATCTGCGCAATCGGGTTGGCGATGCCTTTGCCTGCAATATCCGGCGCGGAACCACCCGCCGGTTCGTACAGGCCGAAGCCTTGCTCGTTCAGGCTGGCGGACGGCAACATGCCCATCGAGCCGGTGATCATCGCGCATTCGTCGGACAGGATGTCGCCGAACAGGTTGGAGCACAGCAGCACGTCGAACTGGGACGGATCCTTGATCAGCTGCATGGTGGCGTTGTCGATATACATGTGCGACAGCGACACGTCCGGGTAATCCTTGGCGACCTGATTGACCACCTCACGCCACAGGATAGAACTCTGCAGCACGTTGGCCTTGTCGATCGACGTCACCTTGTGGCGGCGCTTGCGGGCGGATTCGAAGGCGATGCGCGCGATGCGTTCAATCTCGAAACGGTGATACACCTCGGTATCGAAAGCGCGCTCCTGCATGCCCTGGCCTTCGCGGCCCTTTGGCTGGCCGAAGTAGATGCCGCCGGTCAGTTCGCGCACGCACAGAATGTCGAAGCCGCGGGCGGCGATGTCGGCGCGCAGCGGGCAGAATGCCTCCAGCCCTTGATACAGGCGTGCCGGGCGCAGGTTGCTGAACAGCTTGAAGTGCTTGCGCAGCGGCAACAGCGCGCCGCGTTCCGGCTGCTCGGCCGGCGGCAGGTGTTCCCATTTCGGGCCGCCTACCGATCCGAACAGGATGGCGTCGGCCTGCTCGCAGCCGGCGACGGTCGCCGGCGGCAGCGGGCTGCCGTGGCGATCGATGGCGATGCCGCCGACGTCGTACTCGGCGGTGGTGATGCGAATGTCAAAGCGTTGACGCACCGCGTCCAACACTTTGCGCGCCTGAGCCATTACTTCCGGGCCGATGCCGTCTCCGGGCAAGACGGCAATGTGATAAGTCTTCGTCATGTTCACACCGTTTCCTGATTATTTTGATGTTTGTTTTGCTGCAGGCGCTGCTTTTCTTTTTCTACCTGCTGTGAGCGCCAAATATTGTTCAACACGTGCACCATCGCCTTGGCGGAGGATTCGACGATGTCGGTCGCCAGACCTACGCCGTGGAAGCGGCGGCCGTTGTATGAGACCACGATATCCACCTGGCCCAGCGCGTCGCGGCCATGGCCCTTGGCGGTCAGCTGGTATTTCACCAGCTCGATCGGGTAGTCGGTGATGCGGTTGATTGCCTGATAAACCGCATCGACCGGGCCATTGCCGGTGGCGGCCTCGGCTTTCTCTTCGCCGCCGCAGATCAGTTTCACCGAGGCGGTAGCCATGATGCTGCTGCCGGACTGCACGCTGAAGTAGCCCAGGCTGAAGTGCTCCGGCTCTTCCTGCTGTTTATTGATGAAGGCCAGCGCCTCCAGGTCATAGTCGAACACCTGGCCCTTTTTGTCGGCCAGCTTCAGGAAGGCGGCGTACAGGGTATCCAGGTTGTAGTCCTGCTCCTGGTAGCCCATCTCTTCCATGCGGTGTTTCACCGCCGCGCGGCCGGAGCGGGAGGTCAGGTTCAACTGCACATCCTTCAGGCCGATCGACTGCGGGGTCATGATTTCGTAGTTTTCGCGGTTCTTCAGCACGCCGTCCTGGTGAATGCCGGAGGAGTGGGCGAAGGCGTTGGAGCCGACGATCGCCTTGTTGGCCGGGATCGGCATGTTGCACAGCTGGCTGACGATCTGGCTGGTGCGGAAAATTTCCTGATGATTGATGTTGGTGTGCACGTTCATGATGTCTTGGCGCACTTTAATCGCCATGATCACCTCTTCCAGCGAACAGTTGCCGGCGCGCTCACCGATGCCGTTCAGGGTGCCTTCCACCTGCCGGGCGCCGGCCTGTACCGCGGCGATGGAGTTGCCGACCGCCATGCCCAAATCGTCGTGGCAGTGCACGGAGATGATGGCTTTGTCGATGTTCGGCACGCGGTCATACAAGGTGGTGATGATGCCGCCGAACTGGTTCGGCGTGGTGTAGCCGACGGTGTCCGGGATATTGATGGTGGTGGCGCCAGCGTTGATGGCGGCTTCGACCACGCGGCACAGATTGTCGATCGGCGTGCGGCCGGCGTCTTCACAGGAGAACTCTACGTCGTCGGTGTAGTTGCGGGCACGTTTGACCGAGCGCACCGCCATCTCCAACACTTCGTCGAACGAGCGTTTCAGCTTCGATTCAATGTGCAGGGTCGAGGTGGCCAGGAACACGTGGATGCGGAACGCTTCGGCGACGCGCAACGCTTCTGCGGCCACGTCGATGTCTTTGTCTACGCAGCGGGCCAGGCCGCAGACGCGGCTGTTCTTGATCTGGCGCGCGATGGTTTGCACCGACTCGAAGTCGCCCGGCGAAGAGACCGGGAAGCCGACCTCCATCACGTCGACGCCCATTCTCTCCAGCGCCAGCGCAATCTGAATCTTCTCTTTTACGCTCAGGCTGGCCTGCAATGCCTGTTCGCCATCACGCAGCGTGGTATCGAAAATAATGACTTGTTGGCTCATCGGTGCATTCCTTATCGTGTTGATTTCACGCTAAGCGGGCAAAAAAAAACCCGCGCAGTAGCGCGGGTTTCTTATGGGTGATCGGCTGAGTCAGCTCCGAACTTCGTCCACAGGCATACCGCGCAAACAAGATGCGTTAAGTAGTAGGCCTAGTAGACGGTGAGTACGGATCATAAGGGTTCAGCTTCTCTTAAATGGGGTGTCTGCCTAATTTGATACGTGATTGCCCTGGCGATGTCAACACCTGATTGAATGCGGGGACAATGCATCGGCGAATCGACCGAACAGAGGATCATGCGGCAAAAAAGCGACGCCCTAGAGAAAAAACGGGGCCAGTTTGCGTGCTGCTTAGCATAAACGAATCGAATATATACTGCGCTAATTGCTTCTGGATTTCGTTGCGTTAAGATTTGTGATGAAAAAATAAGAGGAATTAATCACGGGGGGCAATAAAATAACATTTTTAATACAAATGATTTAAATTAAATTCATATGATTAATTGATTGTTTTAGTCATAATATAACAAAATAATGCGTTTTTACACAAAGTGAGCGGTGTTTTTAGATGGTTTGATTGCTTATGATGTGTTTCTATAGTTTGTCTCATACTGTGCGGTTAGGTTGTTTAATTGTCTTAATCATTGTTGATACCTAATTATTAGTACCACCCAGGTGGCATTCTTCCCGCTGACGGGAGAAGCTGCTGACATGTATTCCACATACGACTTATATCGTGACGATAACACGAGGTTTTTTATCGGCTGATGGCGGTAATGGCAGGATTTGTCGTGCAAAGATAAGGCAATGCGGCGTTTCATTGTTTGTCGAGCACAAGGATTAGATTATCTACACAGGATTTAGTGGAGTGAAATATGGCTGAATATGATTCAGAAATCGCCATGGTCAAAGAGCCGGCGGACATTCATTTGCGCAGCGTCGATCTTAATTTGCTGACGGTGTTTGACGCCGTGATGCAAATGCAAAATATTACGCGAGCCGCTAATTCGTTAGGGATGTCGCAGCCGGCGGTGAGCAACGCGGTGGCGCGCCTGAAGGTGATGTTCAACGATGAGCTGTTCGTGCGCTGTGGGCGCGGGATCCAGCCCACCATGCGGGCCAGGCAGCTTTTTGGGCCGGTGCGGCAAGCGCTGCAGCTGGTGCAAAATGAGTTGCCGGGCGCCGAGTTCGAACCGCTGACCAGCACGCGAGCGTTCTCCCTGTCGCTGTGTAGCCCGCTCGATTTGCGTCTGGGCGCCGGGATAATCAATCACGTCAAACAGATCGCGCCGCAGCTTAACCTGCAAATAAAGTCGTACATCAACAATAATATTGAGCATCAATTGCGTTATCAGGACGTCGAGTTTGTCATCGGCTACAGCCGTTTCGAATCGGCGGAGTTTCGCAGCCTGGCGATGTTCGACGACGAATTAGTGCTGGCGGTTGCGCAGGCGCATCCGAGAATAGGCGAGGAGGTGACGCCGGAGCACATGCTGGCCGAGCAGCACGCTGCGGTTTCCCTGGAGAGTTTTGGATCGTTCAGTAAACCTTTTTATTTAGAGGAGCCGATGCTGCGCGCCGTGACGCAACAGTGCACGGATCTCTACAGCGTGTTGAATATGGTGTCGCAAACGGAAATGGTGGCGATTGCGCCCGCTTGGTTGGTGCGACAGCAGACGGAAGCGTTGAAAATAAAGGCGGTTCCTTTATGTGGCAACGAGAATAAAGCCACCTGCTATCTCTCCTGGCATGAATCCTCCGAGCGGGATAAAGGCCACCAGTGGATGAAATCTGTCCTGATTGAGGCGGGTAACCCAAAGTAAAGCGATAAAGAATGGGAGCCACATAAAGATAATATTCAACTGAGCGTTTTTTTCTCATGATAAAAACTAAGAACTATCTGTGTTTTTATTAAGATGTTTCTTGGTTTTACGGCGATAAAATAACTTATTTTCAGAGTGAGTTTGTTCGTTCAGCAAAAATAATTAATATAAATTAATATTCTGATTTTTACTTTCCGGCTGGTATTTTAAACTAACTCGATGTGGCGGCCCGGATGGGCCGCGTTTTATTGCCATCAGTAAACCTTTTCCTCCCCGTTTTGTCCAACCAATGAAAGTGCGGAAGCCGGACTGAGTTTTGGCTCACACTTCTACGCTGAAATCGCTTTTCCCCCTGTCTGAGACTAGGTAGACTGCGCAGAAAAAAGTAAACACGTGTAAGCTGAGATGAGGGCCGTAAGGCGTCGTTCCGGCTTAACTGTTTGATTCATTTCAGGCTTAGAGCACTATGATCACTAATCTGCTGCAATACCATTTGATCCATCGTATACAGCATCAAATCATCCACCGAGCCGATCGCACAGCTTTTCGCCAATGGTCGCCCAACGGCGAGTTGCAGCTGACCTGGGGAGAGGCCGCCACTCGTATTGACCGCATTGCCGCCGGGCTGCTGGGGCTGGGCGTCGAAGTACAAGAACGCATCGGTATTTTCGCCAATAACACGATGGCCTGGGCGTTGACCGATCTCGCTATCCTTCACCTGCGCGGCATCAGCGTTCCGCTCTATTCCACCAACACGCCGGCACAGGCGGCGTTCGTCACCAACGACGCCGACATCCGTATACTGTTCGTCGGCGAGCAGGCGCAGCTTGACGCCGCCATCGCGCTGCGCGGCGTCTGCCCGCAGCTGCGCCATATTGTTGTCTTCGACGAGGGGGCCGATCTGCGCGGCTGCGAGATCGCACAGCATCTGAGCGCCTTCGAGCGCGCTGCCGATCCGGCGGCTTTTGCCGCTCAACGCCAGCAGCGTATTGAAGAGTGCGACCTGCAGGATCTCTTCACCCTGATCTATACCTCGGGCACTACCGGCGAGCCGAAAGGGGTGATGCTGGACTACCGCAACCTGGCGGCGCAGCTCTACCTGCATGATGAAAGGCTGACGGTCGGCGAAGAAGATGTGTCGCTCAGCTTCCTGCCGCTGTCGCACGTTTTTGAGCGGGCCTGGAGCTTCTTTGTGATGCATTCCGGCGCGCAGAACGTTTTCCTGCCGAACACCGACTGGGTGCGGGAAGCGATGGGGCAGGTCCGCCCGACGCTGATGTGTGCGGTGCCGCGTTTCTACGAGAAGATTTTCAGCGCGGTGCACGAAAAAGTGGCGCGCGCCCCTTGGCTGCGCCGTGCGTTGTTCCACTGGGCGATCGTCTGCGGCGAGCGCAAATTCCTGCAGGAGCGTGCCGGCAAACCGTTGGGCAAAGTGTTCGACTTCACCCACCGCTGGGCCGATAAGCTGGTGTTGAGTAAGCTGCGCGGTATCCTCGGCGGCCGGGTGCGCTTTTTGCCGGCGGCGGGCGCCAAGCTGGACGACAATGTGATCCTGTTTTTCCAGGCGATGGGCGTCAACATCAAGTACGGTTACGGCATGACCGAAACCTGTGCGACCGTCTCCTGCTGGGAAGAGGGGCATTTCCGCTTCGGCTCCATCGGCAAACCGCTGCCGGAGGTCGAGGTGCGCATTGGCGAGGAAAATGAAATCCAGGTGCGCGGGCCGATCGTGATGCGCGGCTATTTCAACAAACCGTTGGAAACCGCCGCGACCTTTACCGAGGACGGCTGGCTGAAAACCGGCGACGCCGGGGCGATCGATGAAGAGGGCAACCTGTTCATCACCGAACGCCTGAAGGATTTGATGAAAACCTCCGGCGGCAAATATATCGCGCCGCAGATGCTGGAAGGCACGCTGGCGCAGGATCGCTTTATCGAGCAGGTGGCGATCATCGCCGATGCGCGTAAATTCGTTTCCGCGCTGATCGTGCCGTGCTTTGAGTCGTTGGAAGAGTACGCGAAGTCAGTGAACCTGAAATACCAAGATCGCCTGGAACTGCTGCGCAACGGCGAAATCCTCGAGATGTTCGAAAAGCGCCTGCGCGAGATGCAAAAGGAGCTGGCGCGCTTCGAACAGGTGAAGAAGTTCACGCTGCTGCCGGCGGCCTTTTCGATGGAGCTGGGGGAGTTGACGCCAACGCTGAAGCTGCGCCGTAAAGTGATCCTGCAGCGCTATCAGCGTGAAATCGACTCGATGTACCAGGAACAGGCCTGACGCCGCCGCCGGGCCATGCACCCGGCCAAAAAAGCGGCATATCCTTCACCTGATTTAGTTCTGTAATTTTCCCCCTGTTCGAAACAATGCCTAGCCTGACAACCCCGAGGCTAGCGCATTGTTTTTATAAAGCCGCGATCTCCAGCTGCTTGGCAATAACCCCGCTACCGTTAAGCCATTTTGCCGTTTGCCTGCCCCATATTCTGACGTTATGTTAATTCGATAGCGACAACCCATAAAAACTTTGGGGCATTGCCCCGCAGCAGGCGCTACGTTCCGGCGCCAGAGAAGAATAAGCAAGCCTGGAGGCAAACCCATGGAGATGTTGTCAGGAGCCGAGATGGTCGTCCGATCGTTGATCGATCAGGGCGTTAAGCATGTATTCGGCTACCCCGGCGGGGCGGTGCTCGATATCTACGACGCTCTGCATACGGTAGGAGGGATCGATCATATTCTGGTGCGCCACGAGCAGGGGGCGGTGCACATGGCCGACGGCTACGCGCGCGCCACCGGTGAAGTGGGCGTGGTGCTGGTGACCTCCGGCCCCGGCGCCACCAACGCCATTACCGGCATCGCTACCGCCTATATGGACTCGATCCCGATGGTGGTGCTGTCGGGGCAGGTGCCCAGCTCGCTGATCGGCTACGACGCCTTCCAGGAGTGCGATATGGTGGGGATTTCTCGCCCGGTGGTGAAGCACAGCTTCCTGGTAAAACGCACCGAAGACATCCCGGCGGTGTTGAAGAAGGCGTTCTACCTGGCTTCCAGCGGCCGCCCCGGCCCGGTGGTGATCGATCTGCCGAAAGATATCGTCGGCCCGGCGGTGCGGATGCCTTATGCCTACCCGCAGGACGTGAGCATGCGTTCTTATAACCCGACGGTGCAGGGCCACCGCGGGCAGATCAAACGCGCGTTACAAACCATTCTGGCGGCCAAAAAGCCGGTGATGTACGTCGGCGGCGGCGCGATCAACGCCGGTTGCGAGGCCGAACTGTTGGCGTTGGCGGAGCAGCTGAACCTGCCGGTGACCAGCAGCCTGATGGGATTGGGCGCTTTCCCCGGCACCCATCGCCAGAGCGTCGGCATGCTCGGCATGCACGGCACCTATGAAGCCAACAAAACCATGCACCATGCCGACGTGATCTTCGCCGTCGGTGTGCGCTTCGACGATCGCACCACCAATAACCTCGCTAAATACTGCCCGGACGCCACCGTGCTGCACATCGATATCGATCCGACTTCGATCTCCAAAACGGTGGACGCCGATATTCCGATCGTCGGCGATGCCAGGCAGGTGTTGGTTCAGATGCTGGAGCTGCTGGCGCAGGACGAGAAAGCGCAGGATCACGACGCGCTGCGCGATTGGTGGCAGTCTATCGAGCAGTGGCGTGCCCGCGACTGCCTGGGTTACGACAAGCACAGCGGCACCATCAAGCCGCAGGCGGTGATCGAAACCCTGCATCGACTGACCAAAGGCGACGCCTATGTCACCTCGGACGTGGGCCAGCACCAGATGTTCGCCGCGCTCTATTATCCATTCGACAAACCGCGCCGCTGGATCAACTCCGGCGGCCTCGGCACCATGGGCTTCGGTTTGCCGGCGGCATTGGGCGTCAAGCTGGCGCTGCCTGAGGAAACCGTGGTGTGCGTGACCGGCGATGGCAGCATTCAGATGAACATTCAGGAGCTGTCCACCGCGCTGCAATATAACCTGCCGGTGGTGGTGGTGAACCTCAACAACCGCTATCTGGGCATGGTGAAGCAGTGGCAGGACATGATTTATTCCGGCCGTCACTCGCAGTCCTACATGGATTCTCTGCCGGACTTCGTCAAGTTGGCCGAGGCTTACGGCCATGTCGGTATCGCCATCCGCACGCCGGATGAGCTGGAAAGCAAGCTGGCGCAGGCGCTGGCGGAAAAAGAGCGGCTGGTGTTCGTCGACGTGACCGTCGATGAAACCGAACATGTTTACCCGATGCAGATCCGCGGTGGAAGCATGGACGAAATGTGGCTTAGCAAAACGGAGAGGACCTGATCATGCGCCGTATTTTATCTGTCTTGCTGGAAAACGAATCCGGCGCTTTGTCGCGCGTGGTCGGGCTGTTTTCCCAGCGCGGTTATAACATCGAGAGCCTGACGGTGGCACCGACCGACGATCCGACGCTGTCGCGCATGACTATCCAGACCGTCGGCGACGAGAAAGTGCTGGAGCAGATTGAGAAACAGCTGCACAAGCTGGTGGATGTGCTGCGCGTCAGCGAGCTGGTGCAGGGCGCTCACGTCGAGCGCGAGATCATGCTGGTGAAGCTGCAGGCCAGCGGCTACGGCCGTGAAGAGGTGAAGCGCTGCGCCGACATTTTCCGCGGCCAGATCGTCGATGTGACGGCGACGCTGTACACGGTACAGCTGGCCGGCACCAGCGACAAGCTCGACGCCTTCCTGAGCGCAGTGCGTGAAGTGGCGGAGATCGTGGAAGTGGCCCGTTCCGGCGTGGTTGGCGTGTCGCGCGGCGACAAAATCATGCGCTGAGCGCGGTCTGGCGGCGAATAATCGGGGGCGCGGCGTGGCTGCGCCCTTTGTTTTTCGGTATTTTTTGCCCGATTGCTGGCACCTTTCGGCAAAAGCGGTTGCTAGGCAGTGTTTTCTGCTGTTAGATCGCAGAGGCTGGATTGAATAACCGTACGGGATGTCATGGTTAATCCGAGCACAGCCTTCACTTCTATTTTCAGCGTCATTAAGGGGTTAATGTGAAACTGGATGAAATCGCGCGTCTCGCGGGCGTTTCGCGCACGACGGCCAGTTACGTCATCAACGGCAAGGCGAAGCAGTATCGTGTCAGCGATAAAACCGTCGAGAAAGTGATGGCCGTGGTCAGGGAGCATAACTATCACCCGAATGCCGTCGCGGCGGGGCTGCGCGCCGGGCGTACCCGTTCTATCGGTCTGGTGATCCCGGATCTGGAAAATACCAGCTATACCCGCATCGCCAACTACCTGGAACGCCAGGCGCGCCAGCGTGGTTACCAATTGCTGATCGCCTGTTCCGAAGATCAGCCGGACAACGAAATGCGCTGTATCGAGCACCTGCTGCAGCGCCAGGTGGACGCCATCATCGTCTCCACCGCCTTGCCGCCGGAGCATCCTTTCTATCAACGCTGGGCCAACGATCCGCTGCCGATCATCGCGCTGGACCGCGCGCTGGATCGCGAGCATTTCATCAGCGTCGTCGGGGCCGATCAGGAAGACGCCTTTGCGCTGGCGCAGGAGCTGCGCACCTTCCCGGCTGAATCGGTGCTGTATCTGGGCGCCTTGCCGGAGCTTTCGGTGAGCTTCCTGCGTGAGCAGGGCTTCCGTCAGGCCTGGCAAGAAGATCCCCGCCACGTCGATTATCTGTATGCCAACAGCTATGAACGCGAAGCCGCCGGCGCGCTGTTTGCCGAATGGCTGAAAACGCACCCGATGCCGCAGGCGCTGTTCACCACCTCGTTCTCGCTGTTGCAGGGCGTGATGGACGTGACGCTGAAGCAACGTGGCCGTTTGCCGACCGATCTGGCGATTGCCACCTTTGGCGATCATGAACTGTTGGATTTCCTCGAGTGCCCGGTGCTCGCGGTGGCTCAGCGCCATCGTGACGTAGCCGAACGCGTGCTGGAGCTGGTGTTGGCCAGCCTGGACGAACCGCGTAAACCCAAACCGGGCTTGACGCGTATCCGCCGCAATCTGTTCCGCCGCGGCAGCCTGAGCCGCAAATAGTCCGCTCTACAGGAGCCCGCTTTGCCGGGCTCCTGGTTTAGACGTAGCCCGCCACCCGGAACAGCCGCCGGCAATATTCCAGGAAATAGCCATACACCACGCCCATCGCCATGGAGACCAGCGCATTGCTGGTGACCGCCGCCAGCATTTGTTGGCCGTCGGCGCCTACGCTCCACAAAATGGCGGCATAAACCGGCGACTGGAAGCTGACGTAGGCCAGCAGGTCGGCGAGGTTGCGCAGCACGAACTGGCCGCGCGGACAGCGGCGCGCCGTGCGGATAAACAGATCGCGATAGCGGCCGTAAGGCCAGGCGATCAGGATGTTGACCGGGATCGACAGCAGGCGCGAAGAGAGGGATTGCTGGAAGCTCATGCCGGAGATCAACACTTCTATCGCCATGCCGGCGATAAAGCAGTACACCACCAGTGCGAACGTATCGGCAGCGGCGCTACGCCAGTGAGCTACGGGCGAAAGCATGTGTTACCTCCCTTTAGTTAAGATTCTGTTAAATTATCAATTGTTGGTTGTTAAAGCTGCTTTTTTGCTTTTTATATAGTGTACTAATCTGCATTTCTTTTTTTAACTAGATTTATATTTTTATTTTTAACATTTGCTCGGTTTTTGTCCCGCAGAACCGGGAGAGAGGAGAGGGTAGAGAGATTAAAATCGGTAATTTAAAATAAATTCATTAAAAACATATGGTTGCGATTTTTGGCGTCGAATGGGGATTTTTTCCGGCAAAAATTGTGGAAATAAAGGTGTAAGAAAATGAAACCATAATTGTAAACAGGTATTTTGGGAATAATCTTACCAAATTGATTTAAATCGAAATTACTTCTGCTCGTAATATCCGAACCATTTATTTTTATCGCGGCCGCATCACGGCCGTGCAAATTGAAGTAAAATAGCGCCCGGTTTTACGGTGAATAACGATTGAGCGTTATTAACTCAAGGAGTTATGGCCTTATTCCGCGATCGGTTCGCCCAACGCCGAGCCTTGGCGGGCGCGGCTCGCCAGCGGTTACCGCACTGAGATTGCCGAGCTGAAAAATGAGACATGGCTTGCAGAAGGAAGTAATGAGTTAATTAATCGCCAGTTCGTCAGGTTTTTAATCAGATTCTTTCCGCTTAGAAAATTCTCTCCGTTTATCATGGTGTTAATTTTTAATCGTCGAATAATCAGAGTTTCTTTCGCGAGTCAGCTCCCAAAATGACCAGAGAAATATTGCCAAAGCGCTGGCGCTCTGGCTTGACAAGGTTTTCATACCCTCCGTAAACTCCATTGTGTGGGAATTTGTGGGGTAAAGTGGTGAAAACGGTCACTAAGGGGTAGCTCGGGAATGTTCCGTGGAGCGACGATGGTCAACCTCGACAGCAAAGGGCGGCTTGCCGTACCTACCCGATATCGGGAATTGCTCAACGAGGAATCGCAAGGCCAAATGGTCTGTACCATTGACCTCCATCAGCCCTGCCTGCTGCTTTATCCTTTGCCCGAATGGGAAATTATTGAACAAAAATTATCACGTCTGTCGAGCATGAATCCCGCCGAGCGCCGCGTTCAGCGCCTGCTGCTGGGGCATGCCAGTGAGTGTCAGATGGATAGTGCCGGTCGTTTGCTGTTAGCCAATACGCTGCGGCAACACGCCGGGCTCACGAAAGAAGTGATGCTGGTCGGTCAGTTCAACAAGTTTGAACTGTGGGATGAACAGACCTGGTATCAACAAGTCAAGGATGATATTGACGCTGAACAGTCGACTCAGGAACCGTTGTCTGAGCGACTACAGGACTTGTCGCTATAAGCATGTTGGAAAACTATAAACACACCACCGTCCTGCTGGACGAAGCCGTCAACGGCCTCAACATCCGCAGCAACGGCATATATATCGACGGTACTTTTGGTCGCGGTGGCCATTCTCGTCTGATTCTGTCCCAGCTGGGGCCGGAAGGGCGCTTGCTGGCGATTGACCGTGACCCTCAGGCGATTGCAGCCGCCAAATCTATTGAAGATCCTCGTTTTACCATCGTACACGGCCCATTCTCCGAGTTGTCGCACTACGTGCGGGAACGTGAATTGGTGGGCAAGATCGACGGCGTTCTGCTCGATCTGGGCGTTTCTTCGCCGCAGCTTGACGACGCAGAGCGCGGATTCTCCTTTATGCGCGACGGTCCGCTGGACATGCGCATGGATCCTTCCACCGGCCTGTCCGCCGCAGAGTGGCTGATGAAGGCCGAAGCGGACGACATCGCCTGGGTGCTGAAAACCTTTGGCGAAGAGCGTTTCGCCAAGCGCATCGCACGCGCCATCGTGGAAAGAAACCGCGTGGAGCCGATGACGCGCACCAAAGAGTTGGCGGATCTGATTGCCGATGCCAGCCCGTTCCGTGAAAAGCACAAGCATCCGGCGACGCGCAGCTTCCAGGCGATTCGTATCTATATCAACAGCGAGCTGGAAGAGATCGAGCGTGCGCTCGACGGCGCGCTGGAAGTGCTGGCCCCACAGGGCCGTTTGTCGATCATCAGCTTCCACTCGCTGGAAGACCGCATCGTCAAACGCTTTATGCGTCACCATAGCCGCGGCGCCCAGGTGCCGGCGGGCATTCCGTTGACCGAAGAGCAACTGCGCAGCATGGGCGGGCGAACGCTGAAAGCGCTGGGCAAAATGATGCCTTCGGAAGCGGAAGTGGCGGACAACCCGCGTGCGCGCAGCTCGGTGCTGCGTATTGCTGAGAGGATGCCCGCGTGATCGGCAACGAACGCCACGGTTTGGTCGGGGTTATTGGCGGCGACCTGCTGCGCAACGCCAAGATCCCCATGATTTTACTGATTGCGTCACTGGTCTCCGCGATTTTCGTGGTGACCACCGCGCACCGCACCCGCCTGCTGACCGCCGAGCGCGAACAGCTGGTTCTGGAGCGCGATGCGCTGGATATCGAGTGGCGCAACCTGATTTTAGAAGAGAACGCCCTCGGCGATCACAGCCGGGTTGAACGTATCGCGACAGAAAAACTGCAGATGCAACACGTTGATCCATCGCAGGAAAATATCATCGTTAAACAATGAATGGTTTAACCGGAATAATGACACGGAGTAGAAAGGAAACGCATGAAAGCAGCGCGCCCCGGTAAGTTGAGACGCCAGGAAGATCAGGCCAGCTTTGTCAGCTGGCGTTTTGCGTTGCTGTGCGGCTGCATTTTGCTGGCGATGGTTGGCCTGATGCTGCGCGTCGCGTACCTGCAGGTCATCAACCCCGATCGTCTGGTGAAAGAAGGCGACATGCGTTCGCTGCGCGTGCAGGAAGTGCCGACCGCGCGCGGCATGATCAGCGATCGCGCCGGCCGTCCGTTGGCGGTCAGCGTGCCGGTCAATGCGGTGTGGGCGGATCCGAAAGAGCTGAACGAGCGCGGCGGTATCACGCTGGACAGCCGTTGGAAAGCGCTTTCCGATGCGCTGAACATCCCGCTGGACCAACTCTCCAACCGCATCAACGCCAACCCGAAAGGGCGCTTCGTTTATCTGGCGCGCCAGGTGAACCCGGCGATCGGCGACTACATCCACAAGCTCAAGCTGCCGGGGATCTACCTGCGGCAGGAGTCGCGCCGGTACTACCCGGCGGGGCAGGTGACGTCGCACATCATCGGCGTGACCAACATCGACGGACAAGGCATTGAAGGCGTCGAGAAGAGCTTCGACCGCTGGCTGACCGGGCAACCGGGCGAGAGAACGGTGCGTAAGGACCGCTTCGGCCGGGTCATCGAAGATATTTCCTCCGTAGACAGCCAGGCGGCGCACAACCTGGTGCTGAGCGTCGATGAACGCCTGCAGGCGCTGGTGTATCGCGAGCTGAACAACGCGGTGGCGTTCAACAAGGCCGAGTCGGGCACTGCGGTGCTGATCGACGTGAACACCGGCGAAGTGCTGGCGATGGCCAACAGCCCGTCTTACAACCCGAACAACATGGCCGGTACGCCGAAAGAGACCATGCGTAACCGTGCTATCACCGATATTTTTGAACCCGGTTCAACCGTGAAGCCGATGGTGGTGATGACCGCGCTGCAAAACGGCGTGGTGAGAGAAAACAGTGTGTTGAACACCATCCCGTACCGCATTCAGGGCCACGAGATCAAAGACGTGGCGCGGTACTCGGAGCTGTCATTGACCGGGATCTTGCAGAAGTCGAGTAACGTCGGTGTTTCAAAGCTGGCGTTAGCGATGCCGTCCTCAGCGTTAGTAGATACTTACTCTCGTTTTGGGCTGGGAAAAGCGACCAATTTGGGGCTGGTCGGAGAAAGCAGTGGCATATACCCAAAAAAACAACGGTGGTCTGACATAGAGAGGGCCACCTTCTCTTTCGGCTACGGGCTGATGGTAACTCCGTTACAGTTGGCGCGAGTCTATGCAACGATCGGCAGCCTGGGCGTATATCGCCCATTGTCGATCACCAAGGTTGACCCTCCGGTCGCCGGCGAACGCGTTTTCCCTGAACCTCTGGTGCGCACCGTGGTGCACATGATGGAAAGCGTGGCCTTGCCGGGCGGCGGCGGCGTGAAAGCCGCCATCAAGGGATACCGTATCGCCATCAAAACCGGTACCGCGAAAAAAGTGGGCCCGGACGGCAAATACGTCAACCGATACATCGCTTATACCGCCGGCGTCGCGCCGGCAAGTAACCCCCGTTTTGCCCTGGTGGTCGTCATCAACGACCCGCAGGGTGGGAAATACTATGGTGGCGCAATCTCCGCGCCGGTGTTCGGTGCCATCATGGGCGGCGTATTGCGCACCATGAACGTCGAGCCTGACGCGTTGCCTACCGGTGACAAAAGCGAATTAGTGATTAACAAGAAAGAGGGTTCAGGTGGCAGATCGTAATTTGCGCGACTTACTCGCCCCGTGGGTGCCGACGGCACCCGGGCGCGCGCTGCGGGAAATGACATTAGACAGCCGTGTGGCGGCTGCCGGGGATCTGTTTGTCGCCGTTGTCGGCCATCAAACGGATGGACGCCGCTATATTCCGCAGGCCATCGCGCAGGGCGTCTCCGCCGTGATCGCCGAAGCTGACGGTCAGGCCGAAGACGGCGCCATCATTGAAATGCACGGCGTGCCGGTGATCTACCTGAGCCAACTGAACCAGCGCCTTTCCGCGCTGGCCGGGCGTTTTTACCACCAGCCGGGCGAGCGTCTGCGTCTGGTCGGCGTGACCGGTACCAACGGCAAAACCACCACCACCCAACTGCTGGCGCAGTGGAGCCAACTGCTGGGCGAAACCAGCGCGGTGATGGGCACCGTCGGCAACGGCCTGCTGGGCCAGGTGTGCCCGACCGAGAATACCACCGGTTCTGCGGTGGATGTTCAACACGTATTAAACGATTTGGCGGAACAGGGCGCGACCTTCGCCGCCATGGAAGTCTCTTCCCACGGTCTGGTGCAACACCGGGTGGCGGCGCTGCCGTTCGCCGCGGCGGTCTTCACCAACCTGAGCCGCGATCACTTGGATTACCACGGTGACATGGCCAATTACGAGGCGGCCAAATGGTCGCTGTTCGCCGCCCACAGCGTGGGGCAGGCGATCATCAACGCCGACGATGAAGTCGGTCTGCGCTGGCTGAGCAAGCTGCCGGATGCGGTGGCGGTGACGATGCAGGGCAACCTGCAGCCGGGCGGCCACGGCCGCTGGCTGAAAACCACGGCGGTCGATTATCACGACAACGGCGCCACCGTTCGTTTCAGCTCCAGCTGGGGCGATGGCGAGATCGAAAGCCGCCTGATGGGCGCTTTCAACGTCAGCAACCTGCTGCTGGCCTTGGCGACGCTGCTGTCGCTGGGCTATCCGCTGGAGGCGCTGGTGGAAACCGGCAGCCGCCTGCAGCCGGTCTGTGGCCGCATGGAAGTGTTTAACGCGCCGGGCAAACCGACGGTAGTGGTGGATTACGCCCACACGCCGGATGCGCTGGAGAAAGCGTTGGAAGCCGCGCGCCTGCACTGCCAGGGGCAGCTGTGGTGCGTGTTCGGCTGCGGCGGCGATCGCGACAAGGGCAAGCGTCCGCTGATGGGCGGCATCGCCGAGCAGTTCGCCGATCGCGTGGTGATCACCGATGACAACCCGCGTACCGAAGAGCCGCGCGCGATTATCAACGACATCCTGACCGGATTGCTGGACGCCGGACAGGCGTTGGTGATCCACGGCCGCGCCGAAGCGGTGACCAGCGCCATCATGCAGGCGCAGGAACAGGATGTGGTGTTGGTGGCAGGCAAAGGCCACGAAGATTATCAGCTGGTGGGCAACCGCCGCCTGGATTACTCCGACCGCACGACGGTCGCCCGACTGCTGGGGGTGCTGGCATGATCCCTGTCTCTCTTCAGACACTGGCTGAGGTATTGAGCGCTGAATTGATCGGCGCCGATTGCCAAATTGTCGAGGTGACGACAGACACCCGCAAGGTGACCGCCGGTTGCCTGTTTGTGGCGCTGAAAGGCGAGCGTTTCGACGCTCACGACTTTGCGGCGGATGCCGTAGCCGCGGGTGCCGGGGCGCTGCTGGTCAGTAAGCGCTTATTGGTGGACGCGCCGCAGCTGGTGGTGCAAGACACCCGTCTGGCGCTGGGGCAGCTTGGCGCCTGGGTGCGTCAGCAGGTGCCGGCGCGCGTGGTGGCGCTGACCGGTTCCTCGGGCAAGACCTCGGTGAAAGAAATGACCGCCGCCATTCTGCGCGAATGCGGCGAAGTGCTGTATACCGCCGGCAACTTCAATAACGACATCGGCGTGCCGCTGACGCTGTTACGTCTGGAGCCGCAGCATGATTTTGCCGTGATAGAGCTGGGCGCTAACCATATTGGCGAAATCGCTTACACCACCGCATTGACGCGTCCGCAGACCGCTTTGGTGAACAACCTGGCGGCTGCGCACCTGGAAGGCTTCGGCTCGCTGGCCGGCGTCGCCCAGGCGAAAGGTGAAATCTTTACCGGCCTGCCGGCCGACGGCGTGGCGATCATCAACGCCGATAACAACGACTGGCCGCACTGGCAGAGCATGCTGGGCGGCAAAACCGTCTGGCGCTTCTCGCCGCAGGCGGCCGAAGGCGTGGACTTCTTCGCGGATAACGTGCGGGTGAACGGTGCAGGCACGCAGTTCACGCTGCACAGCCCGTTCGGCACCGCCGAGATCGCGCTGCCGCTGCCGGGGCGCCACAACGTGGCCAATGCGCTGGCGGCGACCGCGCTGGCGACGTCGGTGGGTGCCACCCTCGAAGCGGTGCGTCAGGGGCTGAAACAGCTGCAGGCGGTGCCGGGGCGTCTGTTCCCGGTGGCGCTGGCCGAAGGCAAGCTGCTGCTGGACGACAGCTATAACGCCAACGTCGGGTCGATGACCGCAGCGGCGCAGGTGCTGGCAGAGATGCCGGGCTACCGCGTGATGGTGGTCGGCGATATGGCCGAGCTGGGTGCGGAAGCGGAAGAGTGCCACCGTCAGGTGGGCGAAGCCGCCCGTCTGGCCGGCGTCGACAAGGTGATCAGCGTCGGCGGTTTGAGCCGCGTGCTGAGCGAGGCGTCCGGCAACGGCGAACATTATCAAGACAAGACAGCAGTGATCGCGCGCGTGGCGGAATTACTGTCGGAACATGCGGTCATTACCGTGTTAATCAAAGGTTCACGTAGTGCCGCAATGGAGCAGGTAGTACGCGCGTTACAGGAGAAAGCACCATGTTAGTTTGGCTGGCCGAGCATTTGGTCAAGTATTACTCAGGCTTCAACGTCTTTTCTTATCTGACGTTCCGAGCCATTGTCAGCCTGCTGACCGCACTGTTCCTGTCGCTGTGGATGGGCCCGCGGGTGATCAAGCGCCTGCAAGAAATGTCCTTCGGCCAGGTGGTGCGTAACGACGGCCCCGAGTCGCACTTCAGCAAGCGCGGCACGCCGACCATGGGCGGCATCATGATCCTGACCTCCATCACCATTTCGGTGCTGATGTGGGCTTACCCGTCCAACCCGTATGTCTGGTGCGTGCTGTTCGTGCTGGTGGGTTACGGCATCGTCGGCTTCGTCGACGACTACCGCAAGGTGGTGCGTAAGGACACCAAAGGGCTGATCGCCCGCTGGAAGTATTTCTGGCAGTCGGTGATTGCGCTGATTGTCGCATTCGCCATGTACGCCGTAGGAAAAGACACGCCAGCCACCGAGCTGGTTGTGCCGTTCTTTAAGGACGTGATGCCGCAGCTGGGCCTGCTGTACATCCTGCTGGCCTATTTCGTGATCGTCGGCACCAGCAACGCGGTCAACCTGACCGACGGCCTGGACGGCCTGGCTATCATGCCGACGGTATTCGTGGCGGCCGGCTTCGCGCTGGTGGCCTGGGCGACCGGTAACATGAACTTCGCCAACTACCTGCATATTCCGTATCTGCGTCATGCCGGTGAGTTGGTGATCGTGTGTACCGCCATCGTCGGCGCCGGCCTCGGGTTCCTGTGGTTCAACACTTACCCGGCCCAGGTGTTTATGGGCGACGTCGGTTCGTTGGCGCTGGGCGGCGCGCTGGGCACCATCGCGGTGCTGCTGCGTCAGGAGTTCTTGTTGGTGATCATGGGCGGCGTATTCGTGGTAGAGACGCTGTCGGTGATCCTGCAGGTGGGATCGTTCAAGCTGCGCGGGCAACGCATTTTCCGCATGGCGCCGATTCACCACCACTATGAATTGAAAGGCTGGCCTGAGCCGCGCGTTATCGTGCGCTTCTGGATCATTTCGCTGATGCTGGTGCTGATTGGCCTGGCAACGCTGAAGGTGCGTTAATCATGGCAGACTATCAGGGTAGAAAAGTCGTCATCATCGGGTTGGGCCTCACCGGCCTGTCCTGCGTCGATTTCTTCATGGCGCGCGGCGTGACGCCGCGCGTGATGGATACCCGTATCGCGCCGCCAGGCTTGGACAAACTGCCTGAGAGCGTGGAGCGTCATCTGGGCGATCTGAATCAGGACTGGCTGCTGGCGGCGGATCTGATCGTTGCCAGCCCGGGCGTCGCGCTGGCGACCCCGGCATTGAGCGCTGCGGCGGATGCCGGCGTGGAAATCGTCGGCGACGTCGAACTGTTCTGCCGTGAAGCGCAGGCGCCGATCGTGGCGATCACCGGCTCCAACGGCAAAAGCACCGTCACCACCCTGGTGGGCGAGATGGCGAAAGCCGCCGGTTGGGCGGTGGGCGTGGGCGGCAATATCGGCCTGCCGGCGCTGAGCCTGCTGCGTCAGGAATGCCAGCTTTACGTGCTGGAGCTGTCCAGCTTCCAGCTGGAAACGACGTATAGCCTGCGGGCGGCGGCGGCGACCATCCTGAACGTGACCGAAGATCATATGGATCGCTATCCGTTCGGCCTGCAGCAGTATCGCGGCGCCAAGCTGCGCGTGTATGAAAACGCCGCCGTGTGCGTGGTGAACGCAGACGATGCACTGACCATGCCGGTGCGCGGCGCCGACGAGCGCTGCGTCAGCTTCGGTGCGGACGTCGGCGATTATCACCTGAACCGCCAGCAGGGGGAAACCTGGCTGCGGGTGCGCGGTGAGAAAGTGCTGAATACGCGCGAGATGAAACTGACCGGCCGCCACAACTACACCAACGCCCTGGCGGCGTTGGCGTTGGCGGATGCGGTCAATATCCCGCGCGCGTCCAGCCTGAAGGCGCTGACCACCTTCACCGGCCTGGCGCACCGCTTCCAGCTGGCCTGGGAGCACAACGGCGTGCGTTGGATCAACGATTCCAAAGCCACCAACGTCGGCAGCACCGAAGCGGCGCTGAACGGCCTGCAGGTAGACGGCACGCTGCATCTGCTGCTGGGCGGCGACGGCAAGTCCGCCGATTTCTCGCCGCTGGCGCGCTACCTGCAGGGCGACAACGTGCGTCTGTACTGCTTTGGCCGCGACGGCGCCCAGCTGGCACAGCTGCGGCCGGAGGTGGCGACGCTGACTGAGACCATGGAGCAGGCGATGCGCACCATCGCCGGCCGCGTACAGCCTGGCGACATGGTATTGCTGTCGCCGGCCTGCGCCAGCCTCGATCAGTTCCGTAATTTTGAAGTGCGCGGCGATGAGTTCGCCCGCCTGGCGCAGGAGCTTGGCGGATGAAACTACGCTTGCCGAACTTCGGGCTGACAGAACGACTGAAAGACTGGGTGACCGGCGCGCGCGACAACGACGCGGTCAACATGGTGCTGTACGATCGCACCCTGCTGTGGCTGACCTTCGGGTTGGCGATCATCGGCTTCGTGATGGTGACCTCGGCGTCGATGCCGATCGGCCAACGCCTGGCGGACGATCCGTTCCTGTTCGCCAAACGCGACGCGCTGTACCTCGGCCTGGCGTTCGGCCTGTCGCTGGTGACGCTGCGCGTCCCGATGGAGATTTGGCAGCGCTACAGCAACGTGATGCTGCTGATGTCGATCGTGATGCTGCTGATCGTGCTGGTGGTGGGGAGTTCGGTGAACGGGGCCTCGCGCTGGATCGCGCTTGGCCCGCTGCGCATTCAGCCGGCGGAGCTGTCCAAGCTGTCGCTGTTCTGCTACCTGGCGAGCTATCTGGTGCGCAAGGTGGAAGAGGTACGCAGCAACTTCTGGGGCTTCTGCAAGCCGATGGGCGTGATGGTGGTGCTGGCAGTGCTGCTGCTGGCGCAGCCGGACCTCGGTACCGTGGTGGTACTGTTCATCACCACGCTGGCGATGCTGTTCCTGGCCGGCGCGAAAATGTGGCAGTTCCTGGCGATCATCGGCTCCGGCGTGTTCGCCGTGGTGCTGCTGATCATCGCGGAACCGTACCGTATGCGCCGCGTGACGTCGTTCTGGAACCCGTGGGCCGATCCGTTCGGCAGCGGCTACCAGCTGACCCAGTCGCTGATGGCGTTCGGCCGCGGCGAGTTCTGGGGACAGGGGCTCGGCAACTCGGTGCAGAAACTGGAGTATTTGCCGGAAGCACACACCGACTTCATCTTCTCCATTTTGGGTGAAGAACTGGGCTATATCGGTGTGGTTTTAGCCCTGTTAATGGTATTCTTCGTCGCTTTTCGCGCGATGTCCATCGGGCGCCGCGCGCTGGAGATCGACCAACGCTTCTCCGGCTTCCTGGCCTGCGCGATCGGCGTATGGTTCAGCTTCCAGGCGCTGGTTAACGTCGGCGCCGCCGCGGGCATGCTGCCGACCAAAGGTCTGACGCTGCCGCTGATCAGTTACGGCGGTTCGAGCTTGCTGATTATGTCGACGGCCATCGTGCTGTTGCTGCGAATTGATTATGAAACGCGCCTGACCAAGGCTCAGGCGTTTGTGAAGAGGTAAGGGATGAGCGGGAAACCTAAGCGTTTAATGGTGATGGCAGGCGGTACCGGCGGGCACGTGTTCCCGGGGCTGGCGGTCGCGCATCATCTGATGGCGCAGGGCTGGCAGGTGCGCTGGCTCGGAACCGCAGACCGAATGGAAGCCGATCTGGTGCCGAAGCACGGGATCGAGATTGATTTTATCCGCATCTCCGGCCTGCGCGGCAAAGGCCTGAAGGCCCAGCTGACTGCGCCGCTGCGGATCTGGCAGGCGGTGCGCCAGGCGAAAGCCATCATGCGCAGCTATCAGCCGGACGTGGTGCTGGGGATGGGCGGTTACGTGTCCGGCCCCGGCGGCCTGGCGGCCTGGCAGTGCGGCATCCCGGTGGTGCTGCACGAGCAGAACGGCATCGCCGGCTTGACCAACCGCTGGCTGGCGCGCATCGCCGCCAAAGTGATGCAGGCCTTCCCCGGCGCGTTCCCGAACGCCGAGGTGGTGGGCAACCCGGTACGTACCGACGTGTTGGCGCTGCCGTTGCCGGCGGAGCGGTTGCAGGGGCGCGAAGGCCCGATCCGCGTGCTGGTGATTGGCGGAAGTCAGGGCGCGCGCGTGCTGAATCAGACAGTTCCTGAAGTCGCGGCGCGTTTGGGCGATAGAATTACGCTCTGGCATCAGGTTGGCAAGGGCGCGCTGGAAACGGTGCTGAGCGACTACGAAAGGGTAGGGCAGACGCAGCACAAGGTGACCGAGTTCATCGACGACATGGCCGCCGCCTACGCTTGGGCCGACGTGGTGGTCTGCCGCTCCGGCGCGTTGACCGTCAGCGAAATCGCGGCAGCGGGGCTGCCGGCGATCTTCGTGCCATTCATGCACAAGGACCGTCAGCAGTACTGGAACGCGCGTCCGCTGGAAGAAGCCGGCGCGGCGAAGATTATCGAACAGCCGCAGTTCAACGCCGATGTGGTGGCTGAACTGCTGGCGAGCTGGGATCGCAAGACGCTGCTGGCCATGGCCGAGAAAGCGCGCGCGGTCGCCATTCCGGACGCCACCGAGCGCGTGGCGGCGGAGCTGGTGCGGCTCGCCAAGTAACGAGTGCAGGGGTTCGGTGCGCCGAACCTGAATAAAAGCAATGTGATGTAGGGCCGGGGTACCGGATCCGGATTAGAGAGAGTGATGAATACACAACAACTGGCGAAACTACGTACTATCGTGCCCGAGATGCGTCGCGTCCGGCACATTCACTTTGTCGGCATCGGTGGCGCCGGCATGGGTGGTATCGCCGAAGTGTTGGCAAACGAAGGGTATCAGATCAGCGGCTCCGACCTGGCGCCGAATCCGGTCACCCAACAGTTGAGCGCGCTCGGGGCGACGATTTATTTCAATCACCGTCCGGAAAACGTGCTGGATGCGAGCGTAGTGGTGGTGTCTACCGCCATCTCCGCCGACAACCCGGAGATCGTCGCCGCCCGTGAAGCGCGCATCCCGGTGATCCGCCGCGCAGAAATGCTGGCGGAGCTGATGCGTTTTCGCCACGGCATCGCTATCGCCGGCACGCACGGCAAAACCACCACCACGGCGATGGTTTCGAGCATTTACGCCGAAGCCCGCCTGGACCCGACCTTCGTCAACGGCGGGCTGGTGAAGGCGGCGGGCACCCACGCGCGACTGGGGTCCAGCCGTTATCTGATCGCGGAAGCGGATGAGAGCGATGCGTCGTTCCTGCATCTGCAGCCGATGGTGGCCGTGGTCACCAACATCGAAGCCGACCATATGGACACTTACCAGGGTGACTTCGAGAACCTGAAGCAGACGTTTATCAATTTCTTGCACAACCTGCCGTTCTACGGCCGTGCGGTGATGTGCATCGACGATCCGGTCGTGCGCGAGCTGTTGCCGCGCGTGGGTCGCCACATTACCACCTACGGCTTCAGTGAAGATGCCGATGTGCGCATCGAAGACTACCGGCAGATTGGGCCGCAGGGGCACTTTACCCTGAGCCGTCAGGACAAACCGTTGCTGACGGTGACGCTGAACGCGCCGGGTCGCCACAATGCGTTGAACGCGGCGGCGGCGGTGGCGGTGGCAACCGAAGAAGGCATCGACGACGAAGATATCCTGCGCGCGCTGGCGGGCTTCCAGGGCACCGGGCGTCGCTTCGATTTCCTCGGCGAGTTCCCGCTGGAGCCGGTCAACGGCAAAGCGGGCAGCGCGATGCTGGTGGACGACTACGGCCACCATCCGACCGAGGTGGACGCCACGCTGAAAGCGGCGCGCGCCGGCTGGCCGGACAAGCGTCTGGTGATGATCTTCCAGCCGCACCGTTATACGCGCACCCGCGATCTGTACGACGATTTCGCCAACGTGCTGTCGCAGGTGGATGTGCTGCTGATGCTCGACGTGTACGCCGCTGGCGAAGCGCCGATCCCGGGCGCGGACAGCCGTTCGCTGTGCCGCACCATCCGCAGCCGCGGCAAGCTGGATCCGATCCTGGTTTCCGATGCCGATACCGTGCCGGAAACCCTGGCGCAGCTGCTGCAGGATGAAGACCTGGTGCTGGTGCAAGGCGCCGGCAACGTGGGCAAAATCGCCCGTAAACTGGCCGAGCTGAAGCTGCAGCCGCCGAAGAAAGAGGAGGAGCACCATGGCTGATAAAGTTGCAGTTCTGCTGGGCGGCACCTCCGCTGAACGTGAAGTCTCTCTGCAATCCGGTGCCGCGGTGCTGGCCGGGTTGCGCGAAGCCGGTATCGATGCGCACGGCGTCGATACCCGCGATTTCCCGGTGACCCAGCTGAAAGAGCAGGGGTTCACCAAAGTGTTTATCGCGCTGCATGGCCGCGGCGGCGAGGACGGCACCCTGCAGGGGCTGCTGGAGTTCCTCGAACTGCCTTATACCGGCAGCGGTGTGATGGCCTCGGCGCTGACCATGGACAAATGGCGCACCAAAATGGTGTGGCAGTCGATGGGTTTGCCGGTGGCGCCTTACGTGGCGCTGAATCGCCAGCTGTACCTCGGCGGCGAAAAAGCGGCGCTGCTGGCACGCGTGGCGGAGCTCGGCCTGCCGCTGATCGTCAAGCCGAGCCGTGAAGGTTCCAGCGTCGGCATGAGCAAGGTCACTGAAAGCGCCGCGTTGGAAGCCGCGTTGGAAGAGGCCTTCCGCCATGATGACGACGTATTGGTGGAGAAGTGGCTGAGCGGCCCGGAATATACCGTGGCGATGCTGGGCGACCAGGTTCTGCCGTCGATCCGCATCCAGCCGGCCGGCGTGTTTTACGACTACCAGGCCAAGTACATTTCGGACGACACGCAGTACTTCTGCCCGAGTGGTTTGAGCGCCGAGCAGGAAGCCGAGATGGCGGCGTTGGCGCTGCGCGCCTATCGCGGCCTGGACTGCAGCGGCTGGGGCCGCGTCGACGTGATGCAAGACAGCGATGGCAGCTTCTATCTGCTTGAGGTGAACACCTCTCCGGGCATGACCAGTCATAGCCTGGTGCCGATGGCGGCGCGCCAGTTTGGATTAAGCTTCTCGCAGTTGGTGGCGAGAATTTTGGAGTTGGCCGACTGATATGTCGCAAGCTGCCCTGAATGCGCGCGATCGCGAGGTGGATAACGGCCCGCGCCGCAGCAATGGAACCCAGTTGGCGGGAATGATTTTCCTGCTGATGGTGTTGGGAACGGTCGTGTGGAGCGGTTGGGCGGTGCTTGGCTGGATGAAAGACGCCAGTCGCCTGCCGCTCTCAAGGCTGGTGGTGACCGGCGAACGCCACTACACCACCAACGATGATATTCGTCAGGCGATCCTGGCGCTGGGCGCGCCCGGCACCTTTATGACGCAGGATGTGGACGTCATCCAGCAGCAGATCGAACGTCTGCCGTGGATCAAGCAGGCCAGCGTGCGCAAACAATGGCCGGATGAGCTGAAGATCCATCTGGTGGAGTACGTCCCGGTGGCGCGCTGGAACGATTTGCACATGGTGGACGCCGAAGGCAAAGCGTTCAGCGTGCCGGCGGAGCGGGCGGGCAAACAGAAGTTGCCGCTGCTCTACGGGCCGGAAGGGAGCGAGCAGGATGTGCTGGAAGGCTATCGGGCGATGAGCGCCACGTTGGCGGCCAGCAAATATACGCTGAAAATGGCGGCGATGACCGCGCGCCATTCCTGGCAGCTGGCGCTGGACAACGATGTCCGGCTTGAGCTGGGGCGCGATGACCGCAACGGGCGTTTGCAGCGGTTTATCGAGCTTTACCCGGTATTGCAGCAGCAGGGCCAGGCGGAGAGCAAGCGTGTCAGCTATGTCGATCTGCGCTACGAGTCCGGCGCTTCGGTAGGGTGGGCTCCGGTGTTGGTCGATCCGCAGGCGCTTGGCGGTCAGCAAAACAGTAATCAGCAACAGAATCAGGCACAGGCAAAACAACAATGATCAAGTCGACGGACAGAAAACTGGTAGTTGGACTGGAGATCGGTACTGCAAAAGTCTCCGCGTTGGTAGGGGAAGTTCTGCCCGATGGCATGGTCAACATTATCGGGGTGGGCAGCTGCCCGTCTCGCGGCATGGATAAGGGTGGCGTAAACGACCTGGAGTCGGTGGTGAAGTGCGTACAGCGCGCCATCGATCAGGCCGAGCTGATGGCGGACTGCCAGATCTCCTCGGTGTACCTGGCGCTGTCGGGCAAACACATCAGCTGCCAGAACGAAATCGGCATGGTGCCGATCTCGGAAGAGGAAGTGACGCAGGACGACGTGGAGAACGTGGTGCACACCGCCAAATCGGTGCGCGTGCGCGACGAACACCGCATTCTGCACGTGATTCCTCAGGAATACGCCATCGATTATCAGGAAGGCATCAAAAACCCGGTTGGGCTGTCCGGCGTGCGCATGCAGGCCAAGGTGCATCTGATTACCTGCCATAACGATATGGCGAAGAACATCGTCAAGGCCGTGGAACGTTGCGGCCTGAAAGTTGACCAACTTATTTTCGCCGGTCTGGCCGCGAGCTACGCGGTGCTGACCGAAGATGAACGCGAACTCGGCGTTTGCGTGGTGGATATCGGCGGCGGCACCATGGATATGGCGGTGTACACCGGCGGTGCGCTGCGCCACACCAAAGTGATCCCTTATGCCGGGAACGTGGTCACCAGCGATATCGCCTACGCCTTCGGCACGCCGCCGACCGACGCGGAAGCGATTAAAGTTCGACACGGCTGTGCGCTTGGGTCGATTGTTAGCAAGGATGAGAATGTAGAGGTGCCTAGCGTCGGGGGACGTCCTCCGCGCAGTCTGCAAAGACAGACGCTGGCTGAAGTCATTGAGCCACGCTACACCGAACTGTTGAATCTGGTTAACGATGAAATTTTGCAATTGCAGGAGCAACTGCGTCAGCAAGGGGTGAAGCATCATCTGGCAGCCGGTATCGTGCTGACCGGTGGCGCCGCCCAGATTGATGGCCTGGCAGCCTGTGCGCAACGGGTGTTCCACACCCAGGTACGCATCGGCCAACCCTTGAACATCACGGGTCTGACGGATTATGCGCAGGAGCCTTACTACTCGACAGCGGTAGGTCTGCTGCACTATGGAAAAGAGTCTCACCTGAGCGGTGAGACGGAAGTAGAAAAACGCGCCTCGGTGGGCAATTGGTTTAAACGCATCAATAGCTGGCTGAGAAAAGAGTTTTAATGTTTCAACAAAGAGATCATGCTGAGTAATCTTTTTATGATCTCGCAGCGACAGGCACAAAACGGAGAGAAACTATGTTTGAACCAATGGAACTAACCAATGACGCGGTGATTAAAGTCATCGGCGTCGGCGGCGGCGGTGGCAATGCCGTTGAACACATGGTGCGCGAGCGCATCGAAGGTGTTGAATTCTTCGCTGTGAACACGGACGCCCAGGCGCTCCGCAAAACGGCGGTTGGCCAAACCATCCAGATCGGTAGCGGTATTACCAAAGGTCTGGGTGCGGGCGCGAACCCGGAAGTGGGTCGCAATTCAGCGGAAGAAGACCGCGAAGCCCTGCGCGCAGCGCTGGACGGCGCAGACATGGTCTTCATCGCGGCCGGCATGGGCGGCGGTACCGGTACCGGTGCGGCACCAGTGGTGGCTGAAGTGGCTAAAGATTTGGGTATTCTGACCGTGGCCGTGGTGACCAAGCCTTTCAACTTCGAAGGCAAGAAGCGCATGGCATTCGCGGAGCAGGGTATCGCTGAGCTGTCCAAACACGTGGACTCGCTGATCACCATCCCGAACGATAAATTGCTGAAAGTTCTGGGGCGCGGCATCTCTCTGCTGGACGCGTTCGGCGCGGCCAACGACGTGCTGAAAGGCGCGGTGCAGGGTATCGCCGAGCTGATCACCCGTCCGGGCCTGATGAACGTCGACTTCGCCGACGTGCGCACCGTGATGTCCGAAATGGGCTACGCGATGATGGGTTCCGGCGTGGCTTGCGGTGAAGACCGTGCCGAAGAAGCGGCCGAAATGGCGATCTCCAGCCCACTGCTGGAAGACATCGACCTGTCCGGCGCGCGCGGCGTGTTGGTCAACATCACCGCCGGCTTCGACCTGCGTCTGGATGAGTTCGAAACCGTGGGTAACACCATCCGTGCGTTCGCGTCCGACAATGCTACCGTGGTTATCGGTACCTCGCTGGATCCGGAAATGAACGACGAACTGCGCGTAACCGTGGTTGCAACCGGTATCGGTATGGACAAACGCCCTGAAATCACCCTGGTGACCAATAAGCAGGCCAGCCAGCCGGTGATGGATCACCGTTATCAGCAGCACGGCATGTCGCCTCTGCCGCAGGAAGTGAAACCTGCCGCCAAGGTGGTCAACGACCAAGCTGCGCAGCCGAATAAAGAGCCCGACTATCTTGATATTCCAGCCTTCCTGCGTAAACAGGCAGACTAAGAATATCCTGAGAATTTGGAATCTCCGCTCTTTGTGCTAAACTGTCCCGCCGGCCATGCTGTATGCTTGGCTGGTAGGATGGATAACATTGCGAGATAAAACGATGATCAAACAAAGGACATTAAAACGTATTGTTCAGGCGACTGGCGTCGGTTTGCATACCGGCAAGAAAGTCACGCTGACAATGCGCCCAGCGCCGGCTAATACCGGGGTCATCTATCGTCGCACTGACTTGAATCCACCGGTTGATTTTCCGGCTGATGCAAAATCCGTGCGTGATACCATGCTCTGTACTTGCCTGGTGAATGAGCATGACGTGCGTATTTCGACCGTTGAGCACCTCAACGCCGCGCTGGCTGGGTTGGGCATCGACAACATCGTTATCGAAGTCGACGCCGCTGAAATCCCAATCATGGACGGCAGCGCCAGCCCGTTCGTGTTCTTGCTGCTGGATGCCGGCATCGAAGAACTGAACTCGGCGAAGAAATTCCTGCGTCTGAAAGAAACCGTGCGTGTTGAAGATGGCGACAAATGGGCCGAGCTGTCCCCGCATAACGGGTTCCGCCTGGACTTCACCATCGACTTCAACCACCCGGCTATCGACGCCAGCTCTCAGCGCTATCGTCTCGATTTCTCGGCTGAGTCGTTCGTGCGTCAAATCAGCCGCGCGCGCACCTTCGGGTTTATGCGCGACATCGAATACCTGCAGTCCCGCGGCCTGGCCCTGGGCGGCAGCTTCGACTGCGCTATCGTGGTGGATGACTACCGCGTGCTGAACGAAGACGGCCTGCGTTTCGAAGACGAGTTCGTACGTCACAAAATGCTGGACGCCATCGGCGACCTGTTCATGTGCGGCCACAACATTATTGGCGCGTTCACCGCGTACAAGTCTGGCCACGCGCTGAACAACAAACTGTTGCAGGCCGTGCTGGCCAAGCAGGAAGCGTGGGAATACGTGACCTTCCAGGACGAAGCCGAAATGCCGCTGGCATTCAAGGCACCGTCCACCGTATTGGCGTAAGGTCTGAATTCCTCGCCTGCTGCGAATAACGGCAGGCGCATCCTCTGAGAGCCTGAGAACTCAGGCTCGTGATGCTATCTGATGTTTTGCAGCTGTGTCGCTGATTACTTATCACGACTGGTTGTGTTGGTACCCTCTCCGGCCAATGCAGCCAGCCGTTCCAATATCTTGCGCAGTTTCTCCGGGCTACGGCTCGCCAATCCTCTCAGTTCTTCCGCACTTTCCAGACTCAAATGCCGCATCGGCACGGGTTTTTCCGGCGCTTTCTCTGCGTTTTGCACCTGGTGGCTGCCTTTCGCCATCAAGGCCGGATTAATCCTGATGTCGATCGACGACAATGATGGTAGAATTTGCGCTCGTAGTGCAGACAGCAAAGCGGGTTGTTCGTAGCGCAAGCGCATCATCCAACTGGCATTTGCCGTTTCGAGCACTAAAATACCCTGTCGGAAATTCGCGACGCGGCACCAGGGATGCAGGGGAGCAGGCAACAGGCCCTTCACTGCACGGTTAAGCTTGAGCAGCGCCACCGCGCGTTGCTGGACGTTATGCAGCGGCCCTTTGCTGCCGGCAGACGCGTCGTCGAACAGGACATCTAATAATTGTGGACGGCTATCGCGCATAATGGGCTCCGGCGGATTATAAACTCGTGATCGGTATTCTAAATCGTTGGCGACAATTTGGCAGACGTTATTTCTGGCCCCATCTCCTGTTAGGGATGGTTGCGGCCACGCTTGGCGCGTCTTCCAATTTGCCCGGCGCCCCCGATCAGGCCGCACTGCCGAATACGTCGTCCAGCCTTAACCGGCAAAATTCGGCCAACGGCACCTTCAACAGCCTGGCCCTGCTGCAGGACGCGCACCGTCGTCCTACCTTCAGCGTAGATTACTGGCAGCAACATGCACTGCGCACCGTCATTCGTCACCTCTCTTTCGCGCTGGCGCCGCAGGCGGTTTATGCGCGGGTGCAGGAGAGCGAAGCCGAAGCGGAGCCGCCTTTGCAGGTAGCGCAACTGGCGCTGCTTTCTACCCTCAACGCGCTGCTGACGCACGAGCCGAAGCCGCCGACCATCATTCGCCATACCCACCTTGAGGTGCTGCCAACGCTGGCACGGCACCAGACCGGCCTGTGGGTGGCGCAGGTACAGGGCATTCGCGCCGGGCCTGCCGCGCTCGTCTGACTCCGCCCTCAGGGCACAAAAACCATAAATAATAGCAAGTTGACTGCCGTATTCGGCCGTCATGACAGAGATATCAAACATCATGTTAGTGAAATTATTAACCAAAGTTTTTGGCAGCCGTAACGATCGTACCCTGCGCCGCATGCGCAAAGTGGTTGAGCAGATCAACCGCATGGAACCGGACATGGAAAAACTGTCCGATGACGAACTGAAAGCGAAAACCAACGAGTTCCGTGCGCGCCTGGAGAAAGGTGAGTCGCTGGAAAGCCTGATCCCGGAAGCCTTCGCCGTAGTGCGTGAGGCGAGCAAGCGCGTGTTCGGCATGCGTCACTTCGACGTGCAGCTGCTGGGCGGCATGGTGCTGAACGACCGCTGCATCGCCGAGATGCGCACCGGTGAAGGTAAAACCCTGACCGCGACGCTGCCGGCCTACCTGAACGCTCTGAGCGGCCGCGGCGTGCACGTCGTGACCGTCAACGACTATCTGGCGCAGCGTGACGCCGAAAACAACCGTCCGCTGTTCGAGTTCCTCGGCCTGAGCATCGGCATCAACCTGCCGGGCATGCCGGCGCCGGCCAAGCGTGAAGCTTACGCCGCTGACATCACCTACGGCACCAACAACGAATACGGTTTCGACTACCTGCGCGACAACATGGCGTTCAGCCCGGAAGAGCGCGTGCAGCGCAAACTGCACTATGCGTTGGTGGATGAGGTGGACTCCATCCTGATCGATGAAGCGCGTACGCCGCTGATCATCTCCGGCCCGGCTGAAGATAGCTCCGAGATGTACATCAAGGTCAACAAGCTGATCCCTAAACTGATTCGCCAGGAAAAAGAAGACTCCGACACCTTCAAGGGTGAAGGGCACTTCTCGGTGGATGAGAAGGCGCGTCAGGTCCACCTGACCGAACGCGGCCTGATCCTGATCGAAGAGATGCTGGTGGAAGCCGGCATCATGGATGAGGGCGAATCGCTGTACTCGCCGACCAACATCATGCTGATGCACCACGTTACCGCCGCGCTGCGCGCCCACGTGCTGTTCACCCGCGACGTTGACTACATCGTGAAAGACGGCGAAGTGATCATCGTCGACGAGCACACCGGGCGTACCATGCAGGGCCGCCGCTGGTCCGACGGCCTGCACCAGGCGGTGGAAGCCAAAGAAGGCGTGGAGATCCAGAACGAGAACCAGACGCTGGCTTCAATCACCTTCCAGAACTACTTCCGTCTGTACGAGAAGCTGGCCGGGATGACCGGTACCGCCGATACCGAAGCCTTCGAATTCAGCTCGATCTACAAGCTGGACACCATCGTGGTGCCAACCAACCGTCCGATGATCCGTAAGGACATGCCGGATCTGGTGTACATGACCGAGAAAGAGAAGATCGGCGCCATCATCGAAGACATCCGCGAGCGTACCGCCAAAGGCCAGCCGGTGCTGGTGGGTACCATCTCAATCGAGAAATCCGAAGTGGTTTCCCATGAGCTGACCAAAGCGGGCATCGAGCACAAGGTGCTGAACGCCAAATTCCACGCCATGGAAGCGGACATCGTCGCCCAGGCCGGCCAGAGCGGTGCGGTAACCATCGCCACCAACATGGCGGGCCGTGGTACCGATATCGTGCTGGGTGGCAGCTGGCAGGCCGAAGTGGCGCTGTTGGAAGAGCCGACCGAAGAGCAGATCGAAGCCATCAAAGCGGCCTGGAAAGTGCGCCATGACGCGGTGCTGGCGGCGGGCGGCCTGCATATCATCGGCACCGAGCGCCATGAATCACGCCGTATCGATAACCAGCTTCGCGGCCGTTCCGGTCGTCAGGGCGATGCCGGTTCATCCCGCTTCTACCTGTCGATGGAAGATGCCCTGATGCGTATCTTCGCGTCGGATCGCGTGTCCGGTATGATGCGCAAACTGGGTATGAAAGAAGGCGAAGCGATTGAGCACCCGTGGGTGACCAAGGCGATCGCCAACGCCCAGCGCAAGGTAGAGAGCCGCAACTTCGACATCCGTAAGCAGCTGCTGGAATACGACGACGTCGCTAACGATCAGCGCCGCGCCATCTACAGCCAGCGTAACGAATTGCTGGACGTGTCCGACGTGAGCGAAACCATCGCCAGCATCCGCGAGGACGTGTTCAAGAGCACCATCGACAACTACATCACGCCGCAGTCGCTGGAAGAAGAGTGGGACATTCAGGGGTTGGAAGAGCGCCTGAAGAACGACTTCGATCTGGAGATGCCGATCGCACAATGGCTGGACAAAGAGCCGGAGCTGCACGAAGAGACGCTGCGCGAACGCATTCTGGAGAACGCCAAAGAGCAGTACCAGCGTAAGGAAGAAGTGGTCGGCAGCGAAATGATGCGCAACTTCGAGAAGGGCGTGATGCTGCAGACGCTGGATTCCCTGTGGAAAGAGCACCTGGCGGCGATGGACTACCTGCGTCAGGGTATTCACCTGCGCGGCTATGCGCAGAAGGATCCTAAGCAGGAGTACAAGCGTGAATCCTTCAACATGTTCGCCACTATGCTGGAATCGCTGAAATATGAAGTGATCAGCGTGCTGAGCAAGGTTCAGGTGCGGATGCCGGAAGAGGTGGAAGCGCTGGAACAGCAGCGCCGTGAAGAGGCCGAGCGCCTGGCGCAGCACCAACAGCTGAGCCACCACGACGAGAACGCGCTGGTGACCGAAGATCCGAACGCGCCGGCGACCGCCGAGCGTAAAGTGGGCCGCAACGATCCGTGCCCATGCGGCTCCGGAAAGAAATACAAGCAGTGCCACGGCCGCCTGCAGTAATGCCAGCTGCGGTTAACCGATAATACCCAGGGGTTCAGCTTGCTGAGCCCCTGTTTTTTGACACCCAGCAGGAGGGTGAGATGAAACATCTGAATATCGCCGTGGGCATCATCCGTAATGCGCAACGGGAGATCTTTATTACCCGCCGCGCCGCCGAAGCGCACATGGCCGGATTCTGGGAGTTCCCCGGTGGCAAGATCGAACAGGGTGAAACGCCGGAGCAGGCGCTGCGCCGCGAACTGCGGGAAGAGACCGGTATCGAAGCCGAACGCGCCGAACTGTTGGAGGTGGTGGAGCACCGCTTCAGCGATCGCATCGTGACGCTGAATTTTTATCTGGTGGAAGCCTGGGCGGGCGAGCCGTTCGGCCGCGAGGGGCAACCGATGCGCTGGGTAAAACAGGCAGAGCTGCGTGAAGACGAGTTCCCGGAAGCCAACGCCGGCATTATTCAGCTGCTGGTGGCGCAGGCGAACGCTGCGCAATAACAAGGTTGGCCTGGCGGGCGCCAGGCCAATCGTGGACGATCAACGATCGTCCATTTCACTCCAGTCTTCGCTTTCCGACAGATCGCTGTTGCTCGGAATACGCTTCTCTTCATCGGCCCACTCGCCGAGATCGATCAGCTGGCAGCGCTTGCTGCAAAACGGCCGGAAGGGGCTAACTTCACCCCAAACCACGCCGGTGCCACAGGTTGGGCATTTTACTACGGTCGTCATAACGGTTCCTTACGCCTTCTGCCAATGCTGAGAAGGCTTTCTTGCACAAGTTCAACAACAGGCCAGTTCGAACGTCAGGCGTTCAGGCACCACGCCATTTTCGCTATCCAGCGGCAGGAAGCGAATGGCATAGCGGGTCTTGTGGCCGGAAATCTGCGGATAAAGCTGCGGCGCCAGATGGAGGCGCAGGCGCAGCAGATCCGCCCCTTCGGCGTTGTCCTGGAAAAAGCCGTTCAGGCTGATTTGATTGCGGAACGGCCCGGATTGGCGGATCAGATCCAACACCATGATCAACGCCTGGTTCAGCGGATCCAGCGACTGCAGCCAGGTGGCGACGTCGGCATCGCGATCCTGCTGCGGCGCGTGCATCCACATGTGCAGGGTCGGCAGATCGAAGCTGCAGCAGCCGCCGGGAATGTTCAGCCGCTGGCGCACCAGACCGATCAGCCGGTCTTCGCGCAGAGCCTGGCCTAGGCGCGGCGCCGCCATCAGCGCCGATGAGCGCGACTTCAACTGGCCGCGCAGCTGATCGATCAGCGCCATATCCACGCCCGGCACATCGGCCCAGGCCAACAGTTTCTGCTGCTGGCGCTCCAGCTCTTTGAGCAATTCGGTGCGTACTTCGCCGCGCTCCAGCACGTCCAGCAAGTCGGAGACGGTGCGAAAGAAGGTGAGGGCGATGGCGGTTTCGCTCAGGGCGCGTTGGCCGTGCAGCTGTTGCAGCAGAAATTCGATGCGTAGCCAGGTACGCATTTTTTCGTTCAGCGGGTGTTCAAAGAGAACGGTTGGGGAAACATCACTCATGCAGTTTAATCCTGTTGGGGCGCTGTTGCCGCCAGTTCAAGGTAGCGACGATGCAGTGCGGCGACCTGTGGCTCTATCCCCTGAGCGGCGCCGCTGTTGTCAATAATGTCATCCGCCACGGCGAGGCGCTGCCGGCGCGTGGCCTGGGCGGCGAGAATTCTCTGCGCTTGCTCGCGGCTGACGCCGTCGCGCGCGATGGTGCGAGCCAGCTGGGTTTCGGCGTCGACGTCGATCACCAGCACCCGATCGGCGCGCTCCTGCAGACCGTTTTCCACCAGCAGCGGCACTACCCACAGCGCGTACGGGCTGGTGGCCTGCGCCAGTTGGCGCTGGGTTTCACGGTGTATCAGCGGATGCAGCAACTGGTTCAGCCAGGTTTTGTCATCGGGATGGCTAAAGATGCGCTGACGCAGCGCAGCGCGGTTCAATGCGCCGTCCGGCAGCAACATTTCATTACCAAATCGCTCGGCGATCGCGGCCAAAGCAGGGGTGCCCGGCTCGACGACCTGACGGGCGATCACGTCGGCATCGACGAGGGTTGCGCCGTGGCGCGCAAAGGCGTTCGCGACGGTCGTCTTGCCGCTGCCTATGCCCCCGGTCAACGCAACAATGTAGGCCATGGTATTAGGTGCATCCGATGTTCATAAAAAAATAATAGTCGAATCATAAAGCGATCGCGCAGAAGTGCAAGTCGGCAGGCGGCGCTTGCGCGTCGGCACCGATCGGACGGCGAGAAAAAGCGCAGCGGCACGGCAAAAATGAGCGGGCAATCACACTGCGGTTATGCAGGTAAATTTGTCGGATTGTAGCGTAAATAAAGGTGAATTCGCAGTCTTGTTCGGCGATTATTAGCGCGTATTATAACGTCACTGGAACTGGCATTAATCTCGCCGCCGTCTTTTTGCGCCACTGGAAAGCCGTCGGGCAGAGGTTCGAATATCCTCCTTGCGATCCGTCGCCATTAACCAGGAAATCATAAGTCATGCGTATTGAAGAAGATTTGAAGTTGGGCTTTAAAGACGTGTTGATCCGCCCTAAGCGCTCCACGCTGAAAAGCCGCTCCGAGGTTGAACTGGAACGTCAGTTTACCTTCAAGCATTCAGGTTGCAGCTGGTCCGGCGTGCCGATTATCGCCGCCAACATGGACACGGTGGGCACCTTCCGCATGGCCGAGGCCCTGGCTTCTTTCGACGTTCTCACTGCCGTACACAAACATTACAGCGTCGAGCAATGGGCTGACTTCGTGCAGCGTATGCCGGAATCGGTGCTGCGCCACGTCATGGTGTCCACCGGCACCTCCGAAGCCGACTTCGCCAAAATGCAGCAGATCCTGGCCCTGTCTCCGGCGCTGAAATTCATCTGCATCGACGTGGCCAACGGCTACTCTGAACACTTCGTCGCCTTCCTGCAGAAAGCGCGCGAAGCCTGCCCGAATCACGTGATCTGCGCCGGCAACGTAGTGACCGGCGAGATGGTGGAGGAGCTGATCCTCTCCGGCGCCGACATCGTTAAGGTCGGCATCGGCCCGGGTTCAGTCTGTACCACCCGCGTGAAGACCGGCGTGGGCTACCCGCAGCTGTCGGCGGTGATCGAATGCGCCGATGCGGCCCACGGGCTGGGCGGCCAAATCGTCAGCGACGGCGGCTGCTCGGTGCCGGGCGACGTTGCCAAAGCCTTCGGCGGCGGTGCTGACTTCGTGATGCTGGGCGGCATGCTGGCCGGCCACGACGAGTGCGAAGGCACCGTGGTGGAAGAGAACGGCGAGAAGTTCATGCTGTTCTACGGTATGAGCTCCGAGTCGGCGATGAAACGCCACGTCGGCGGCGTGGCGGAGTATCGTGCGGCCGAAGGCAAAACCGTCAAGCTGCCGCTGCGTGGCGAGGTGGAGTTTACCGTGCGCGATATCCTCGGCGGCCTGCGCTCCGCCTGCACCTACGTCGGTGCCGAGCGCCTGAAAGAGTTGACCAAGCGCACCACCTTTATCCGCGTGGCGGAGCAGGAAAACCGCGTCTTCGGCAGCAAATAAGCCGCACCTTGCATCGGGCGCAGCGCACAGCGGCGCCCGCTATCCTCTTTTTTATCCCAGCACGCTGCCCAGTTGAAAAATAGGCAGGTACATGGCGATCACCAAAGCACCGACAATCCCGCCCACCACCAGCATCAGCAGCGGCTCCAGCGTTTGCGCCAGCGTATCGGCCAGCTCGTGCGTCTGCCGTTCGTACCACTGCGCCAATTTATCCAGCAAGGCGTCCAGCGAACCGGATTCTTCGCCCACCCGCACCAGCTGCCGGCACAGCGGCGGAAACAGCGGTTGCAGGCCCAGGGCATGATGAAACGCCTCGCCTTCGGCGATCTGCCGCTGCACCTGCTCCAGCGCCTGTCGGTACAGCAGATGATCCGCCGCCAGCGCCGCCGCGTTCAACCCTTCCACCAGCGTCAGCCCCGCGCGTTGGGTCATGGTCAGAATACGAAAGGTTTGGCTCAGCGCGCCGCCGCTCACCAGCCGGGCGATCAGCGGCAGGCGCAGCAAGGCGGCCTGTTCACGTCGGCGCCATGGCGGGCGTGGATGCAGCCAGCGGCAATAGCCGAGCAGCAATGCGCCGAGCAGCAGCGCCAAATAGGGGCCAACGGCGATCAGCAGCGCGGACACCCCCAATAACCCTTGGGTAAACCAGGGCAGCGGCGCATCGAACGACTGATAAACCTTGGCGAATTCCGGCAGCACCATCACCAGCATCAGCACGCTGACCAGCAGCGCCACCGCACAGATGAAGAGGGGATACCGCAGCGCTTTGGTCACTTTGCGGCGCAGCATCAGCTGGGCTTCCTGTTGTTGTGCCAGCTGCAGGCAGCAGCGATCGAGGTTGCCGGTCAGTTCGCCGATGGCGATCAGTTGGCGATAGATAAGTGGAAAAACGCCTGGCTGCGTGGCAAGGGTTTCGGAGAGCGGCTGCCCTTCGCGCACCTGTTCTGCCAACTGGCGCAACAGGCAACGCCAGGCTGCCGAAGGGTGCTCTGCCGCCAGCAGCTGCAACGTATTGACCAGCGGCAACCCGGCCTGCAACAGGGTGGCGAGTTGGCGGGTGAAGTGGATTAAGGGTTCTCCGCGCCACTGGCCGGGCGTGATGCGTTTGCCGTGCCCAATCCGCCAAGGCTGCAGGCCTTGTTCGATCAGCAACCGGCTCACCTGCCGTTTTTCATCGCTCATCAGTTCGCCGCGGCGCAAGGCGCCCTGGGCGTCGAAAGCCTGCCATAGGAACAGCCGGCGCGCTTTCATGGCGCGGTTACGCCGAGCTGGACGACGTCGATCACGCGGTACAGTTCTTCCAGCGAGGTCGTGCCTTCGCTGGCCAGCGCCAGCCCGGCCTGCAGCAGCGAAAGCTGCCCCTGCTCGCGGGCGACATCCGCCAGCAGGCTGGGCGCGGCGTTCGCCAGCAACGCCGCCTGTATTTCCGGCGTAATGGCCAACAGCTCATACACGCCGATGCGCCCATAGTAGCCGCCGAAGCAATGCTCGCAGCCGTCGGCGCGCCAGGCGGTCAGCGGCTCCGGCCAGACCGAGGTAGGAAAATGCGTCGGCTGGCTGTGCGGGTAGCGGCAGTGGCGACACAGCCTGCGCACCAGCCGCTGTGCGATGACCAGCTTCAGGCAGCCGGCGAGCAGGTAGCCGGGGATACCCATGTGCATTAGCCGCGTCAGGGTTTCGCCGGTGGAGTTGGTATGCAGCGTCGACAGCACCAGGTGGCCGGTTTGCGCGGCCTTGACTGCGATCTCGGCGGTTTCCGCATCGCGGATCTCGCCGATCATGATGACATCCGGATCCTGGCGCAGCAGGGCGCGCAGCACCCGGGCGAAACTCAGCTCGGTTTTGGCGTTGATCTGGGTTTGATTGACGCCGAACAGCGGTATCTCGATCGGATCCTCGACGCTGCACAGGTTGCTTTGCGCATCGTTCAACTGACGCAGACCGCTGTACAGCGTGACCGTCTTGCCGCTGCCGGTTGGGCCGGTCACCAGGATCAAACCTTGCGGGCAGGCCAGCGCCGTCGCGTAGCGCGCCAGATCCGCCCGGCCCATGCCCAGTTGATCCAGCGGCAGCTCCTGCTGCTCACCTTGCTGAACGCGCAGCACCACCTTTTCGCCGTGCAGCGTCGGCAGGGTGGCGATACGCATGGCATAACGCGCGCTGTCCAGCGTCAGGCTGAGTTGCCCGTCCTGAGGCTGACGGCGCTCGGCGATATCCAACTGACCGAGGATCTTCAGCCGGGCGATGAGGCGCGCGGTCAGCTGCGGCGGCGGTGAGGCGAGGGTTTGCAGCACGCCGTCGATGCGCAGGCGAATGCGAAAATGCTGCCGAAAGGGCTCGAAGTGGATATCCGAGGCGCGGCGCTGGATGGCCAGACGCAGCGTCTGGTTGATGAACTGCACCACCGGCGCATCGCCGTCGTCGGGGTAGGCGATGTCGGCGGTGTCTTCTTCGGCTGCCAGCGGCGCCGGCAGCGATTCGTGGCGTTGGTTCAGCGCCTGCTCCAGCCTGGCCGCCGGCCAGTGTTCCAGATGGATGCGCTTGCCGGTGGCGAAACGCAGCGCCGCCAGCAGCCCCTGCGGCGCTTCTTCGTTGAGCGCGATCGTGAGAGTGGTCGGGTCTTCGTTCAGCGCCAACGCCTGATAGCGCCGGCACAGGGCGTGAACCTCTTCGCTGATTTGCGCGTTCATCGCCGTTACTCCGCCGCGTTGTCGAAGCGGAAGACTTCCTGGCACACCTCAACCAGCGTTGCGTTTTCGCTGCTGCACAGCCGGCTCCAGCGGGTCAGCCCATCGGCGTTCGCTTTGGGGGTTAATGCCACCGCCAGCCCCTGCAGCGTCTGGGTGCCGGTCAGCGTGATCACGCCTTTGGCGACTTTCACCCCGCTGACGTAACGCGACGTGCCGCCGGTGGGAATGCCTTTGCTGCCGGCCTCACAGCCGGTGGGGGCGCCTTCGTCCAGCACGCACAGCTCGACCGCCAGTTTATACGGCGCCATGGTTTGCAGCATGTCGGTCATTGCCGCTTTCTGGATGTAGCGTTGGTAGGCAGGGATGCCGATGGCGCTGAGGATGGCGATGATGGCGATCACCACCATCAGTTCTATCAGGGTAAAGCCGCGTTGCGTTTCCATACGTTGTTTTCTCCATTGGGGTGTGGAAGACAACGGTAGCGGTTTGCTCGGGGGTTCGGCGAGGGGCTTTTGCGCGTTTCTCGGCGCGCTTCCATCAGTAATGATGTCGTTTGCAGCGGTGAAAAAAACGGTGAGAGGAGGTTCGCAATTTTACGGTAACGCCCCCGACAGCGGCCGGGGGCGAGGGGGATCATTTGAAGCGCATCGACAGATCGAGTGCAGTGATGTGCTTGGTCAGCGCACCGACCGAAATGTAATCCACGCCGGTCTCGGCAAAGGTGCGCAGCGTCTCGCTGGTGACGTTGCCGGACACCTCCAGCTGGGCGCGGCCCTGGGTTTGAGCGACCGCCTGACGCATCATCTCGACGCTGAAGTTGTCCAGCATGATGATATCGGCACCGGCATCCAGCGCCTGCTGCAGCTCATCAAGCGATTCGACCTCCACTTCCACCGGCACGTCGGCGTGCAGCCAGAAGGCTTTTTCCACCGCGTTCTTGATAGAGCCGGAGGCGATGATGTGGTTTTCCTTGATCAGGAAGGCGTCGGACAGCCCCAGCCGATGGTTGCTGCCGCCCCCGCACAGTACGGCGTATTTCAGCGCGGTGCGCAGGCCGGGCAGGGTCTTGCGGGTATCGAGCAGGCGAGTCCGGGTGCCTTCCAGCAGGGCCACGTAGCGGCTGACTTCGGTCGCCACGCCGGAGAGCGTCTGCACGAAGTTCAGCGCGGTGCGCTCGCCGGTCAGCATCACCCGCGCGGGGCCGCGCAGCCGGCAAAGCGGTTGGTTCGGCGTCAGACGGTCGCCGTCCGCCACCAGCCACTCCACCTGCACCTGGTTGCCCAATTGAATAAAGACCTCATTCAGCCAGCGGCGGCCACAGAATACACCGGCTTCGCGGGTGATGACGGTGGCTTCGGCCTGCTTGTCCGCCGGTAACAATTGCGCGGTAATATCGCGCCCGGCGTCGACTTCACCCCCCAGGTCTTCGCGCAGCGCCTGGGCGACGGCATAGGGAATATCACTTTCAATTCGTTCAAGAAGCTCGGTGCGGCGACGGTCGGCACTGTAGCGGCGTGTCGGCATGGAAAACTCCGAAATGGACGGTTAGATCGTAGGGGAACATGCTACTCTGTTGCAGGAATAAGTACCACCGCAGAGAGGTGTCTGATGCAGTTGGAAAATGGCTGGATTGTCGGGGTGACGCGAGTGCTCTCGCCGCACTGCGATCGGCGCCCGGATGACGAGCCCCCCTCGCTGCTGGTCATCCACAACATCAGCCTGCCGCCCGGCGAGTTCGGCGGCCCCTATATCGACCAGCTGTTCACCGGCACGCTCGATCCCGCGCAGCACCCCTATTTCGCCGAGATCCATCAGCTGCGGGTGTCGGCGCACTGTCTGATCCGCCGCGACGGGGAGATCGTGCAGTATGTGCCCTTCGACCAACGCGCCTGGCACGCGGGCGTTTCCCTGTATCAGGGGCGCGATCGGTGCAACGATTTCTCCATCGGCATCGAGCTGGAAGGCACCGATCTGTTGCCTTACACCGAGGCGCAATACCGCACGCTGCAGGTTGTCACCGCGCTGCTGGCCGAACATTATCCGCCGCTGGTGGCCAATATCGCCGGGCATTGCGATATCGCCCCCGGCCGCAAGACCGATCCCGGGCCGGCGTTCGATTGGGATCGCTATCTGGCATCTCTGGAACAACGCGACGCGTCCGTCGACGCTATGCTTGAGGCAAGAAAAAGGGAGAGGAATCGCTAATGACGCTGTTTACGCTGTTGCTGGTTTTGGCCTGGGAGCGCCTGTTTAAGCTGGGAGAACATTGGCAGCTGGACCACCGTCTCGAAGTGGTGTTTCAGCGGCTGCATCGGGTTTCGCTGGCGCAGACGCTGGCGATGACCGCCGCCTGGATGGTGATCGTCTGGGGCGTTCTGTGGCTGTCTCACGGGTTGTTCTTCGGCGTGGTGACGCTGCTGCTGTGGATTGTCATCGATCTGCTGTGCGTCGGCGCCGGCATCAAGCGCAAACACTACCGCGCCTACCTCAAAGCGGCGCGGCAGGGCGATACCCACGCCAGCGATCAGATGGCGGAAGAGCTGGCGTTGATCCACGGTTTGCCGGTGGACTGCAGCGAAGAGCTGCGCCTGCGCGAGCTGCAAAACGCGCTGCTGTGGATCAATTTCCGCTATTACCTGGCGCCGCTGTTCTGGTTCGTGGTCTTTGGGCCTTACGGGCCGATCGCGTTGGCGGGGTATGCCTTCCTGCGCGCCTATCAAACCTGGCTGGCGCGTCACAATACGCCGCTGGAGCGTTCGCAGTCGGGTATCGATCATCTGCTGAACTGGCTGGACTGGATCCCGGTGCGTTTGGCCGGGGTGGCCTACGCGCTGTTCGGCCACGGCGAGCGTGCGCTGCCGGCCTGGTTCGCCTCGCTGGGGGATCGGCATTCGTCGTCGTATCAGGTGTTGACGCGGCTGGCGCAGTTCTCGCTGGCGCGCGATCCGCATATGGACCCGGTGCAAACGCCGCGGGCGGCGGTGACGCTGGCTCGCAAGGTGACGATGATCATCGTGGTGGTAGTGGCGCTGTTGACCATTTACGGCACGCTGCTTTAAGCGGCAGCGAAAAACAAAACGGGCGCCGAGGCGCCCGTTTTTTTGGCCATTCGGCCGGGATTACAGCTTGGCGAAGCAGCGACGCGCGGCGTCGATGGTGCGCTGAATGTCTTCCTTGCTGTGCGCCACGGACATGAAGCCCGCTTCGAAGGCGGACGGCGCCAGATACACCCCTTCCTCCAGCATCAGGTGGAAGAAGCGTTTGAAGCGTTCCACATCGCACTGCATCACGTCCTGATAGCAGGTCACTGTCGGCGCGTCGGTGAAGAACAGGCCGAACATGCCGCCGACGTTGTTGACCACCAGCGGGATATTCTCTTCCTGCGCCGCATGCAGCAGGCCTGCGGCCAGCATTTCGGTCAGTTCGGTCAGCGTCTGGTGCACGCCTACCTGTGATACTTCGGTCAGGCAGGCATAGCCCGCCGCCATGGCGATTGGGTTGCCGGACAGGGTGCCCGCCTGGTAGACCGGGCCGGTCGGCGCCAGCGCGTCCATCACGTCGCGGCGGCCGCCGAAGGCGCCCACCGGCATGCCGCCGCCGATGATTTTGCCGAGGCAGGTCAGATCCGGCTCAACGCCGTAATAGGACTGTGCGCCGGCCAGCGCCACGCGGAAACCGGTCATCACTTCATCGATGATCAAGAGCGCGCCGTACTTGTCGCACAGGGCGCGCAGGCCCGGCAGGAATTCCGGCAGCGGCGGCACGCAGTTCATGTTGCCGGCAACCGGCTCGACGATGATACAGGCGATCTCGGACGGGTACTGCTCGAAGGCGGCCCGCACCGAATCCAGGTCGTTATAGGTGCAGGTCAGGGTGTGCTTGGCGAAGTCGGCCGGCACGCCCGGTGAGTTCGGCTGGCCGAGGGTCAGCGCACCGGAACCGGCTTTCACCAGCAGGCAGTCGGCGTGGCCGTGGTAGCAGCCTTCGAACTTGATGATTTTGTCGCGGTTGGTGTAGCCGCGCGCCAGACGGATGGCGCTCATGGTGGCTTCGGTGCCCGAGTTCACCATACGCACCATATCCATGGTAGGCACCAGTTCGGTGACCAGCTGCGCCATTTTGACTTCCATCTCGGTCGGCGCGCCGAAGCTCAGGCCGCGCTGCGCCGCTTCGATCACCGCGTCGCGGATCGCCGGGTGGTTGTGCCCCAGCACCATCGGCCCCCAGGAACCGACATAGTCGATATAGGCCTTGCCGTCGGCATCGAACAGGTAAGCCCCGTCAGCCCGCTCGATAAACAGCGGCACACCGCCTACGCCGGTGAATGCACGCACCGGAGAGTTCACCCCACCGGGGATCAACTGTTGCGCCTGGGCGTACAGACTTTCGGACTTGCTGTGTAGGCTCATAAATCGGCTCCTGGATTCTCTTTTGAATGATTTGACCGCGCTATTCTAGAGGAGAGCGCCGCGTTATGAAACGATCACAGTCAGATACCATTAACGGCAGCGCCCGCCACCGGGTTGGGGTAGAATAACCGCCTTGCCTATTTGTATTACAAATTACCTGACGAATTACTCGCGATGACGGAATCACAATCACAGCCAGTCGGGACGTTGAGCCCGCGTCTTAGCCGCAGCGATGCGGTGCGTCAGTTTATTCGCCGCGATAAGACCCCGGTGGCGATCCTGGTGATGGCCGCGCTGGTGGGGACGCTGGCCGGTTTGCTCGGCGTGGCCTTCGATAAGGCGGTGGAGTGGGTGCAGCAGCAGCGGCTGGCTTCGCTGGCGCAGGTCGCCGACTCCTGGCTCCTGGTGTGGCCGCTGGCGTTTATCCTGTCCGCCGCGCTGGCGGCGCTGGGCTATTACCTGGTGCGGCGCTTTGCGCCTGAGGCGGGCGGCTCGGGCATTCCGGAGATCGAAGGCGCGCTGGAGGAGCTGCGGCCGGTGCGCTGGTGGCGCGTGATCCCGGTGAAATTCATCGGCGGCATGGGCACGCTGGGGGCGGGCATGGTGCTGGGGCGCGAAGGCCCCACGGTGCAAATGGGCGGCAACGTCGGGCGCATGGTATTGGACGTGCTGCGCATTCGCGGCGCCGAGGCGCGTCATACGCTGCTGGCGACCGGGGCCGCCGCCGGGTTGTCCGCCGCGTTCAACGCGCCGCTGGCCGGCATCTTGTTCATCATCGAAGAGATGCGGCCGCAGTTCCGCTACAACCTGATCTCGATTAAAGCGGTGTTTATCGGCGTGATCATGTCGAGCGTGGTATTCCAGCTGTTTAACGGCCAGGGATCGGTGATCGCAGTCGACAAACTTTCTTCGGCGCCCATCAATACCCTGTGGCTCTATCTGGTGCTGGGGGCGATATTCGGTGCGGTGGGCGTGGGGTTCAACGCGCTGATTTTCCGCACTCAAGACATGTTTGCGCGCCTGCACGGCGGCAGAATGCGCAATATTTTGCTGATGGGCGGGCTGCTCGGCGGCGTGTGCGGCATTCTGGGGCTGATCCAGCCGGAGGCGGCGGGCGGCGGCTTTGGGTTGATCCCGATCGCCGCGGCGGGCAATTACAGCGTCGGCATGTTGATGTTTATCTTTATCACCCGCATCTTCACTACGCTGCTGTGCTTCGGCTCCGGCGCGCCGGGCGGCATCTTTGCGCCGATGCTGGCGTTGGGCACGCTGTTCGGCACCGCCTTTGGGCTGGCGGGGGCGCATCTGTTCCCGCAGTACGGCATCGAGGCGGGCACCTTCGCCATCGCCGGCATGGGGGCGCTGTTCGCCGCTACGGTGCGCGCCCCGCTGACCGGCATCGTGCTGGTACTGGAAATGACCGACAACTACCAACTCATTTTACCGATGATCATCACCTGCCTCGGCGCCACGGTGGTGGCGCAGCTGCTCGGCGGCAAGCCGCTGTATTCGTCGATCCTGGCCCGCACGCTGCAAAGGCAGGAGGCGCAGCTGGCGCGGGAAGCGGCGGAGAAAACAGGTAAGGAAAATACAACAAATGCGGTGAATACTTGAACGCAACACTCAGGTATCGGATAATCGTTAATATTAATCAGGCAGCCATAGTCGCGATCTGATGCTGAACAATGTTGGGAGTAAAGAGTATGAGTGATCAAACGGCACTGCCCCTGCAATTTACCGAGGCAGCAGCAAGCAAGGTTAAGTTCCTGATTGCTGACGAAGAAAATCCGAACCTGAAGTTGCGGGTTTACATTACCGGCGGCGGCTGCAGCGGATTCCAGTACGGCTTCACTTTTGACGACAAGGTCAACGATGGCGACATGACCATCGAGAAGCAGGGCGTGGCGCTGGTGGTCGATCCGATGAGCTTGCAGTATCTGGTCGGCGGCTCGGTGGACTACACCGAAGGGCTGGAAGGGTCGCGCTTCGTGGTGACCAACCCGAATGCCAAAACCACCTGCGGTTGCGGTTCGTCGTTCAGCATCTGAGTTTGCCTGTCAGAATAGCAACCCGCTCGCCTTCCGGCCGGCGGGTTTTTTTATGCCTACCATTCCACGAGGATCACTTCTGCACCGTTCTCCTGTGCCGGTGGGCTGTGGATGATGTTCGGCTGCGCCGTTGCGTGGCTGCATTCGGCCTGTGGGGCGGCGGCCTCGAGGCGCACGGCGCATTGCGGTTCAATGGTCAGGGTAACGCCGATCTGGCCGCTGACGGCATCGGCATACGCGGCGCCACTCAGCAGGGTGCCACAGCAGGCAAGCAGAATTTTTTTCATCATTGCGGGAATAGTCATCCGTAAGCCATCTTGTGATGACTTATCGGCAAAAAGTTAAAAAGTTTTAACAGCGCGGGAAAGGAATTAACCTGCGGATAACAGAATTTTACATCGTCACTACGCTATTTTTCGGTCGAAAATAATACCATCAACCCCGTTAATAGTCTAATAAATCACCAGGTGCGGCGTTGCAAAGCGTCGCCCCGCAGGGCGACGGCTCAGCGTTCGAGAATAAAGGCGGGCAGTTTGAGGTGCCAGCGGATGGCTGCGAGGCGAATGGCCAGGGTGATGATCATACCCAGCATCATGGCCTGTTGCAGCGGCATGTGGAAGGTGTAAAACGCCGTGGCGTGCACGATGCCGCCGATGATGCAGGCGGTGGCGTAAATTTCGGTGCGCAGGATCATCGGGATCTCGCGCGCCAGCACGTCGCGGATAATGCCGCCGCCGACGCCGGTGATCACCCCCATGCAGATTGCCACCAGCGGGCCGGTGCCGGCTGCGAAGGCCTTGTTGACGCCGATGCCGACGAACACCGCCAGCCCGACGGCGTCCAGCACCGGCAGCACCCACTTCGGCAGCCGGCGCGGCTGGCGCACCAGCAGCAGCGTCAAGACGCAGGTGATCATCGCCACCACCAAATCGGTGGGATCCTTGACCCAGAACACCGGGCCGTTGGCCAGCGCCATGTCGCGGATGGTGCCGCCGCCGACCGCGGTGACCACACCCAAGACCAGCACGCCGAACGGATCCATGCGCAGCTTGCCGGCCAACAGCACGCCGGAGACGGCGAACACCGCGGTGCCGAGAATATCCAACCAGAACACCAGCATCAGCGGATCTCCGCCAGCTGGCGGCACAGCTGCTGCGCCGCCAACGCAATGCGCGGCCCGCCGCGGTTGAACCAGTCTTCGTTCAGCGCGATCACCGGCACCTGCAGCTGCGGGGCCCAGAAGGCTTTCACACTGGCGGCTGCTTTCGCGCCCCCGGTGATGACGATGGCCTGCGGCTGGCGCGCCAACACCTGCTCGCGGCTGATCTGCGGCCAAGGGGTGCGGCTGTCGGCGAAGACGTTCTGCCCGCCGCACAGCGCCAGCACCTGGCTTTGCAATGTGGCGCCGGCGCTGGTGAACAGTGGCTGGGTGCCGAACTGCAGCAGCACGCGCCGCGATGGGTTAGCGGCATACTGTTGTTTGAGAGCGGCGAACTGGCGGCGAAGGCCCTCCGCCGCCTGATGCGCCTGCTCCGGGTGCGGGCTGTATTGCGCCAGCTGGTCCAGCAAACCGGCGATCCCTTCGAGGGTGTCGGCGTCCGCATAGAAAATCGGGATGCCGAACGCGGCGAGCTGATCCAGCACGCGCTGCGGATTGCCGCCGCGCCAGGCGAGGATCAGGTCCGGCTTGAGCGCCAGCACCCGCTCCAGATTGATGCCCTGCCAGGAGGCTACCTGCTCCAGCTTGGCGGCCTGCGGCGGATAATCGGAATAGGCGCTCGCCGCCACCAGCACATCGCCCATGCCGGCGGCATAGGCGAGTTCGGTCGCGTTGGGCGCCAGGCTGATCACCCGCTGAGCGGCGCCGGCCGGCATGGCCAGCCAGAGCGCCAACAGACAGAGCATCGAGGTGAAGCGCAGCCTCACATCAACCGCGCTTGGCCAGGGTTTGCAGCATGGCGTTGACCATCAGCGTAGACTGCTTGGCCGCTACCACCAGGAACTCGTCAAAGCTCATGTGCGATTCGCTGTCGGCGACGTCGGAAATGGCGCGCACCACCACGAACGGCGTGCCGAACAGATGGCAGACGTGGGCGATCGCTGCGGCTTCCATTTCCACGGCGGCGACGCGCGGGAAGGTGGCGCGAATGCGCGCCAGCGGCTCGGCGCCGTTGATGAAGGCGTCACCGCTGCAGATCAGGCCGCGCACCGCGTGCAGATCCAGCTGTTTGATGCAGCTTTCCGCCAGCGCGATCAGCGCGTCGTCGGCGACGAACGCCGCCGGGCAGCCGGCCATCTGGCCCGGCTCGTAGCCGAAGGCGGTGACGTCGGCGTCGTGGTAGCGCACTTCTTCCGACACCACGATATCGCCCACGCGCAGGGTGCTGGCCAGGCCGCCGGCGGAACCGGTGTTGATCACCAGATCCGGGCTGCAGTGTTCCAGCAGCAGGGTGGTGCCCATGGCCGCCGAGACTTTACCGATGCCGGATTTCAGCAGGGCCACGTCAACGCCGCCGATCTGGCCGGTGTAGATTTCGCAGCCCGCACGCTGGATGGTTTGACGGTTTTCGATTTGATCGCGCAGCAGGGTGACTTCCTGCTCCATTGCGCCGATGATGCCTACTTTCATAAATAACACTCGCTGATTGGCCGTGAGAATTGCGGCATAGTCTATCATGGCTGTGTATGAGAGATAATGCGTTGCATCCGCTGCCGGGAATTGTTATCACGGGGGCAGGGCGCAACGGCGGAGAAACAGATGTCCGGGATCGACTTCAAGCAAAAAATCAGCTTCCAACGGCCTTTCAGCAAACCGATCGAGGCCGAGGAAGAGTACGACATCGTGCGGCAGTTCGAGAGCGATCGCGGGCGCATCGTCAACTCGGCCGCCATTCGCCGTCTGCAGCAAAAAACCCAGGTGTTTCCACTGGAGCGCAACGCGGCGGTGCGCAGCCGCCTGACGCACTCGATGGAGGTGCAGCAGGTTGGGCGCCACATCGCCAAAGAGATCCTCAACCGCTTCAAACAGGCGGGGAGAATTGATGAGCTCGGCCTGACCCGGCTGCTCGATCCGTTTGAAAGCATCGTGGAAATGGCCTGCCTGATGCACGACATCGGCAATCCGCCGTTCGGTCACTTCGGCGAGTCGGCGATCAACGACTGGTTTGCCCAACGGCTCGATCCCGCCAGCTGCGGCAGCGAGCCGGGCAGCCACGATCGCTGCCAGGTGGCGACGCTGCGCCTGCATGAGGGGGAAAGCGATCTGAACCGGCTGCGCAGCCGGATCCGTCAGGATCTCAGCCACTTCGAGGGCAATGCTCAGGCGATCCGCATGGTGTACAGCCTGCTCAAGCTCAACCTGACCTACGCGCAGGTCGGCTGCATTTTGAAATACACCCGCCCGGCCTACTGGGCGAGCGACATCCCCGCCAGCCACAGTTACCTGATGAAAAAGCCCGGCTACTATCTGGCGGAAGAGGCCTTCGTCGATCGGCTGCGGCGCGAGCTGCACATGGGCGAGTTCGATCGTTTCCCGCTGACCTATATTATGGAGGCCGCCGACGATATCTCGTACTGCGTGGCCGATCTGGAAGACGCGGTGGAGAAGAGCATTTTCACCGTCGAGCAGCTGTATCAGCACCTGATTCAGGAGTGGGGCGAGGTGGTGCCGGGCGATCTGTTCGACAAGACCGTCGCCAGCGCGTTTCGCAAGATCGATCGCGGCGGCGCGCGGCGCAGCGCGGAAGATCAGTTCTTCATGTATCTGCGGGTGTTTACCGTGGCGCGTCTGGTGCCGCACGCGGCGCAGCGCTTTATCGACAATCTGGATGCGGTCTATCAGGGCAGTTTCAATCAGGCGTTGCTGGAGGACTCCAGCCCGGCGTACCGGCTGCTGAAAATATTTAAAAATGTGGCGTTCAAGCACGTGTTCAACCACCCGGAGGTCGAGCAACTCGAGCTGCAAGGCTACCGGGTGATCAGCGGCCTGCTGGACATTTACAGCCCGCTGTTGGCGATGTCGCTGGCGGACTTCAGCCAACTGGTGCGCGAGGATAGCCATCGCGCTTACCCGATCGAAACGCGCCTGTTCCACAAGCTGTCCACCAAGCATCGGCTGGCGTATGCGGAGGCGGTAGAGGGGCTGCAGCATTTATCGCCGGAGCAGCAAGCCATTCGGGAATATTATTTCCGCGCGCGTTTATTGCAGGACTATATCAGCGGAATGACCGACCTTTACGCCTATGACGAATATCGTCGATTGATGGCGGCGGAATAATTACGCTGAAGAATAATTTTAGCAATTCCAATCGGTTGGCTGTCTCGAGTTTTGTAAAGACGGACAATATTTGTTTACTATTGCCAATCATCTGTGCCGGAACTTCGGGCTATTAATTAACTCTGAATAAGCACGCAAGACAGCCATTCTTTTTGAACGACTTTATAAGAGACACACAGATGAAAAAAACCGCATTAGTTCTGAGCGCACTGGCATTCAGTATCGGTATGGCGATGGGCCCGGTCACGGCCAGCGCCGCTGAAACCGCCTCTTCCAGCACACAACAGCTGCCGAGCCTGGCGCCGATGCTGGAAAAGGTAATGCCTTCCGTGGTGAGCATTAACGTTGAGGGCAGCACCACGGTCAATACGCCGCGCATGCCGCAGCAGTTCCAACAGTTCTTCGGCGAAGATTCACCGTTCTGCCAAGACGGCTCGCCGTTCCAGGGCTCGCCGATGTGTCAGGGCGGCGAACAGCCTGGGCCGGATGGCCAGCCGCAGGGCACGCAGCAGAAATTCCAGGCGCTGGGCGCCGGGGTGGTCATCGATGCCGCCAAGGGCTACGTGGTGACCAATAACCACGTGGTGGACAACGCCAACAAGATCCAGGTGCAGCTGAGCGACGGCCGCCGTTTCGACGCCAAGGTGATCGGCAAGGATCCGCGTTCCGATATTGCGCTGATCCAGCTGAAAGACTTCAAGAATCTGACGGCGATCAAGATGGCGGATTCCGATCAGCTGCGCGTCGGCGATTACACCGTGGCGATCGGCAACCCGTACGGGCTGGGTGAAACCGCCACCTCGGGCATCGTATCCGCCCTGGGGCGCAGCGGCCTGAACATCGAAAACTACGAAAACTTTATCCAGACCGATGCGGCGATCAACCGCGGTAACTCCGGGGGGGCGCTGGTTAATCTCAACGGCGAGCTGATCGGCATCAACACCGCGATCCTGGCGCCGGACGGCGGTAACATCGGTATCGGCTTCGCCATTCCGAGCAACATGGTGAAAAACCTGACGGCGCAAATGGTCGAATATGGCCAGGTGAAACGCGGCGAGCTGGGCATCATGGGTACCGAGCTGAACTCTGAGCTGGCCAAGGCGATGAAGGTCGACGCGCAGCGCGGGGCCTTCGTCAGCCAGGTGATGCCGAAGTCTTCCGCGGCGAAGGCGGGCATCAAGGCCGGCGACGTGATCGTCACCATGAACGGCAAGGCCATCTCCAGCTTCGCCTCGTTCCGGGCGGAGATCGGCACGCTGCCGGTCGGCAGCAAGATGTCGCTGGGCATTATTCGCGACGGTAAGCCGGTGACGATTGACGTCACGCTGGAGCAAAGCGCGCAGACCCAGGTGGCCTCGGGCAATATCTACACCGGCATTGAAGGTGCCGAGCTGAGCAACACCCAGGTCGGCAACGTGAAGGGCGTCAAGGTTGACAGCGTGAAAGCCGGCAGCGCCGCGGCGCGCATCGGCCTGAAAAAGGGCGACGTGATCCTGGGCGTGAACCAACAGCCGATCCAGAACCTGGGTGAGCTGCGTAAAATCCTCGACAGCAAGCCGTCGGTACTGGCGTTGAATATTCAACGCGGCGAGAGCCAGCTGTACCTGCTGGCGCAGTGATAGGCGTCAGGCGTTAAAAAAACAAAGGCACGCTGCGGCGTGCCTTTTTGCGTTATGGCCTGAGGATTCAGGCGGGTTGCGCCAGATGCGCGCGCGCCGCGTGGATCACCAGTTCAATCTCATCCAACAGCTCCAGCCACTCCGGCTCCAGTTCGTCGTTGGTGATGCCCTGACGCAGCTGCCGCTCGAGGTAGAAACACAGCTGCTTGAGGCGCGGCACGCCGCTGTAGCTGCAGCTGCCGTGCAGCTTATGGACCAGATCGAGGATCTCGTCGTCATGCTGGCCGTCGAGCAGCGCCTGTACCCGTTCGCGCACCTGCGGCAGGAAATCGAGCAGCATTTGCAGCAGATCGCGCGCCAGGTCCGGTTTGTTGGCCGCCTGACGCAGCGCCAGCGGCCAGTCGAGCGACAGCGGTGCGTCGTCGGCGATGGCGTTTTCCACGTCGCCGCTGTGGTAGCGCGACAGCACGCGGGTCAGCATTTTCTCGTCGATCGGTTTGGCCAGATAGTCGTCCATCCCGGCCTGCAGCAGGTGCTCGCGCTCGCCGCTGGCGGCATGGGCGGTAACGGCGACGATCGGCGTGGAGTTGTGATGCGGCAGCTGGCGGATCAGCTCGCTGGCGTGAATGCCGTCCATCTTCGGCATCTGAATGTCCATCAGGATCAGATCCAGCACGTTGTCGCGCGCTAGCGCCAGCGCTTCCTCACCGCTCTCGCACAGCAGGGTTTTTTCTACCTGTTCCCCCAGCAGCGTGCCGATCAGCTTCAGGTTGGCCGGGTTGTCGTCAACCGCCATCACCGTCAGCGGCAGGCGTTTACGCTCAGGCTGCGCGGTGAGGCGTGCCGGCGCTTCCATCCGGAGCAGAGGGAACAGTCGGGTGCTGGTGATCGGCTTGATCAGACAGCCGAGCGCGCCTTGTTGTTTAAGCAGCTCGGCGTCGATCTGCGCCTGGCACGGCAGCGCCAGAATCACCCGATCGGCCAGCTTCAGCGAGGCCAGCAATTTGTCCTCGTGCTGCGCCATGTTGTCGCGGAACGGGATGGGCACGCCGGCCAGCAGGAAGTCATAGTGGCCTGGCGGCAACTGGCCCAGCGTCGGCGAGTGGGTGATCACCAGCTGCGTGATGCTGAGCATGTTGAGCGTCGCCTGCGCCGCCGTCGGGTTGGACTCGATATAGGCGAGCGTTTTGCCGCTCAGATCCGGCAGGCTCGGCGCCAGCGACAGCATGCCCTCGTTCAGATCCAGCGTGATGTGGAACCAGAAGGTCGAGCCGCGGTTCAACTGGCTGTGGAAGCAGATATCGCCCCCCATTTCTTTCACCAGTTTTTGCGTGATCACCAGCCCCAGCCCGGTACCGCCGTGGCGGCGGGAGATGCTGGCGTCCGCCTGACGGAACGCCTGGAACAGCTGCGACTGCTGGCGTTCGGAGATGCCGATGCCGGTGTCGTGGATCTGCACTTCCACTTCCACCCGGCGATCCAGCTGTTTGCGCAGCTCGACGCGAATGTCGATATTGCCGGTTTCGGTGAACTTGATGGCGTTGCCCAGCAGGTTGGTGATGATTTGCTGCAGGCGCAGCGAGTCGCCGATCACCTGCTCCGGCACGTCGTTGTGCACATCCAGCGTCAGCTCCAGCCCCTTGTCGTGGGCGCTGGGCGCCAGCAACACCACCACTTCGTCCAGCGTTTCACGCAGGGCGAAAGGAATATGCTCCAGCACCAGCTTGCCGGCTTCCAGCTTGGAGAAGTCCAGCACATCGTTGATGATGGTCAGCAGGTTGTTGGCCGAGCGTTCGATGGTCTGTAAATAATCGGTCTGGGTCGCGCTCAGATCGGTTTTCAGCATCTGGCGGGTGAAGCCGATCACGCCGTTGAGCGGAGTACGCAGCTCGTGCGACATGTTGGCCAGGAATTCGGACTTGATGCGCGCCGCCTCCTGCGCGCGTTTTTTCGCCAGATCCAGCTCGACGTTCTGGATCTCCATCTGCTCCAGGGTTTCACGCAGGTCGGAGGTGGCCTGATCGATGTTCTGCTGCATCTCTTCGTGATAGGCGGTGAGCGACATCGCCATCGAGTTGATGCCGTTCTTCAGCATGTGCAGCTCGCCGAGCATGTAGCCCTCCACGCGGCTGTCGAGCTGGCCGCGGCGGATACGGTCGACGGTGTTCACCATGTTGCGGATCGGGCCGGTCACGTCGCGCATCAGCCGGTAAGCGAACAGGATGGCGATGCACATGCACAGCAACAGCAGCAGGGTGGAGACGAAGACCTCTTTATATTGCTGCAGCCGCACTGACTGCAGATCCAGCTCGATCGCCACATAGCCCAGGTTGTTGTCGGGGTGGCTGCCGCCGTCGGCGGTTTCATCCGGATACTGGCTTTCCGACAGGATCGGCGTGCGCAGGATCAGCGAATCGCCGCGTCGGGTGAGCATCAGCTCGGTGGGCAACGGCACGCCTTTCGGCAGCTGCAGCTGAGCGAAGTTGTGATGATAATTGGAGGTGACGAACAAATTGTTCTGCGCATCGAACACGGTGATCGAACGCACGATGTCCGAATGGCGGCGGTGCAACAGGCTGACCAACTGCCTGACCGATTCGCGGCTGCGGAACGTCATGCCGTACTCGCTGGCCACCGCCAGCGGCTCGATGATGCTGGCGCCGGCGTCGACCAATTGCTCCTGCAGCTCGTTATAGCGGTGCACCACGAAGAAGGTGCTGAGCAGCAAACCAATCAGCAAGGTCGGGGCCAGAATCAGGATCATCATGCGCGCACGCAGGCTGTATTTGGTCATGGGATTCCAATGTGGGAGAATTGACAGCTGACACTAGCTTAATGAACCAGCACACAATCGACAAATATGGCGCAATTCTACTCTCCCAAACGCCGCGTGACGACCCGGCAGAGCTCACAAATCTTCACCGTGACGGTGAGCGATCTCGATCCTTTCGGCCAGGGCGTGGCGCGCCACGACGGCAAAGCGGTGTTCGTGCCGGGCGTATTGCCGGGCGAGCAGGCGGAAATCCAGCTGACCGAAGACAAGCGCCAGTTCGCCAAAGGCAAGCTCAAACGCTTGCTGAGCCGTAGCCCGCAGCGGGTGACGCCGCGCTGCCCGCATTTCGGCGTCTGCGGCGGCTGCCAGCAGCAGCATGCGGATGAAGCGCTGCAGCAGCAGAGCAAGGCGGCGGCGCTGGTGCGCATGATCGCCCGCGAAACCGGGGTGACCCCGCAGCAGGAACCGGTGATCGCCGGCCCGGAATACGGCTATCGCCGCCGCGCTCGCCTGAGCCTGGCATGGCAGCCCAAGCAGCAGCGCCTGATGATGGGCTTTCGACAGGCGGCCTCCAGCGAGCTGGTGGCGGTGGAGCACTGCCCGGTGCTGCGGCCGGAGCTGGAACAGCTGCTGGCGCCGGTGCGCGCCTGCCTGAGCGGGCTGCAGGCGGTACGGCGGCTGGGGCATGTGGAGCTGGTGCTGGCGGACAACGGCCCGCTGCTGGTGCTGCGCCATCTCGACGCGCTGAAAGAGGCGGATCGGCAGGCGCTGTTGGCGTTTGGCGAGCGGGAAAACGTCGCCGTCTATCTGGCGCCGGACAGCGATCGCGTGGAGAAACTGTGCGGTGACACGCCGTATTATCAGGTTGACGGGCTACGCTTAGACTTCAGCCCGCGCGACTTTATTCAGGTCAATGACGCCGTAAACCAACAAATGGTGGCGCAGGCCCTTGAATGGCTCGATATTCAACCCAATGATCGGGTGCTGGACCTGTTCTGCGGCATGGGTAACTTCACCCTGCCGTTGGCGCGCCGCGCCGCTGCGGTGGTGGGCATCGAAGGTGTTGCCACGCTGGTAGCGAATGGGCAATATAATGCACATAAGAATAAGCTGAATAATGCATCGTTCTTCCACGAGAATCTGGAGGACGACGTTGCGCGGCAACCTTGGGCAGCACAAGGGTTTGATAAGGTGATGCTGGATCCCGCCCGTGCCGGTGCGGCCGGGGTGATGTCACACATTGTAAAACTGGCGCCGGCGCGGGTGGTGTATGTTTCCTGTAACCCCACAACGCTGGCTCGCGACAGCAAAGTGCTGTTGAGCGCCGGTTATCGTCTTGCGCGCGTGCGGATGTTGGATATGTTTCCGCACACGGGGCATCTTGAATCAATGGCGCTGTTTATCAACGAGCGCGCGCCAGAGGTCGCTGCAAAGTAGGGAGAAGTTATGGTTGCGGTAAGAAGTGCACATCTGAATACGGCGGGTGAATTCGCTCTCGATGAGTGGATCGCTGGCTTGGGGCTACCTAACCCGCAGTCATGTGAGCGATTGGCCGCAACCTGGCGTTATTGTGAGCAGCAGACCCAGAACCATCCCGACGCCTCGCTGCTGCTGTGGCGCGGTCTGGAGATGGTGGAAATCCTCTCGACGCTGAGCATGGACAACGACAGCATGCGCGCCGCGCTGCTGTTCCCGCTGGTGGACGCCGGCATCGTGCAGGAAGAGACCCTGACCGAAGCGTTCGGCAAGGGCATCGTCGCGCTGGTGCACGGCGTGCGCGACATGGACGCCATTCGCCAACTGAAAGCCACCCAAAACGATTCGATGGCCTCCGAGCAGGTCGACAACGTGCGCCGCATGCTGTTGGCGATGGTGGAGGATTTCCGCTGCGTGGTCATCAAGCTGGCGGAGCGCATCGCCCATCTGCGCGAGGTGAAAGACGCGCCGGAAGACGAACGCGTGCTGGCGGCGAAGGAATGTTCCAACATCTACGCCCCGCTGGCCAACCGGCTCGGCATCGGCCAGCTGAAGTGGGAGCTGGAGGATTTCTGCTTCCGCTACCTGCATCCGGAAGAATACAAGCGCATCGCCAAGCTGTTGCATGAGCGCCGCATCGATCGCGAACAGTTCATCGACGATTTCGTCGCCGGGCTGCGCACCGAGATGGCCAGCGAAGGTATTCGGGTGGAGATCTACGGCCGGCCGAAACACATCTACAGCATCTGGCGCAAGATGCAGAAAAAGCACCTGGCGTTCGACGAACTGTTCGACGTGCGCGCGGTGCGCATCGTGGCGGAGCGCCTGCAGGATTGCTATGCGGCGTTGGGCATCGTGCATACCCATTTCCGCCATCTGCCGGACGAGTTCGACGACTACGTCGCCAACCCGAAACCCAACGGCTACCAGTCGATCCACACCGTGGTGCTGGGGCCGCGCGGCAAAACCGTCGAGATTCAGATCCGCACCCGGCAAATGCATGAAGACGCCGAGCTGGGCGTGGCCGCGCACTGGAAGTACAAAGAGGGCGCGGGCGTGACCGTGCGCTCCGGCTACGAAGAACGCATCGCCTGGCTGCGTAAGCTCATCGCCTGGCAGGAAGAGATGGCGGACTCCGGCGAGATGCTCGACGAAGTGCGCAGCCAGGTGTTCGACGATCGGGTCTATGTGTTTACGCCGAAAGGCGACGTGGTGGATCTGCCGGCCGGCTCCACGCCGCTCGATTTCGCTTACCACATTCACAGCGACGTCGGTCACCGCTGTATCGGCGCCAAGATCGGCGGCCGCATCGTGCCGTTTACCTATCAGCTGAAGATGGGCGATCAGATTGAGATCATCACCCAGAAGCAGCCGAACCCGAGCCGCGACTGGCTGAACCCGAACCTGGGCTATGTCACCACCAGCCGCGGGCGCTCGAAGATCCATAACTGGTTCCGCAAGCAGGATCGCGACAAGAACATCCTCGCCGGTCGTCAGATGCTGGACAACGAACTGGAGCATCTCGGCATCAGCCTGAAAGAGGCCGAGAAGCTGTTGATCCCGCGCTACAACATGAACTCGCTGGACGAGGTGTTGGCGGCGATCGGCGGTGGGGACATTCGCCTGAACCAGATGGTGAATTACCTGCAGGGCAAGTTCAACAAGCCGAGCGCCGAAGAGCAGGATCGCGAGGCGCTGCGCCAGCTGGTGCAGCAGAAAGCGCCGCCGCCGACCCGCAACAAGGACAATGGCCGGGTGGTGGTGGAGGGCGTGGGCAACCTGATGCACCACATCGCCCGCTGCTGCCAGCCGATCCCGGGCGACGACATCGTCGGCTTTATCACCCAGGGGCGCGGTATTTCGATCCACCGTGCGGACTGCGATCAGCTGGTCGATCTGCAATCGCACGCGCCGGAGCGCATCGTCGACGCGGTATGGGGTGAAAGCTACTCCAGCGGTTATTCGCTGGTGGTGCGCGTGATGGCCAACGATCGCAGCGGGCTGCTGCGCGACATTACCACCATTCTGGCCAACGAAAAGGTCAACGTACTGGGCGTCGCCAGCCGCAGCGACACCAAGAAGCAGTTGGCCACCATCGACATGGATATCGAAATCTACAACCAGCAGGTGCTGAGCCGGGTGCTGGCGAAGCTGAACCAGCTGCCGGACGTGATAGACGCCAAGCGTCTGCACGGCAACTAAGCCCACATCGCCTTTCGGGCCGTATCGATAGCGGATGCGGCCCGAAATCCATGAATTCGGCGGGCGCTCCCCTGCGCCCCCATGCTTTCTCAGAGATTTTTTATGACCCAATCCACTCCGCTGCAGCGTCTGCTGAACATCATGAAAACGCTGCGCGACCCGCAGATCGGTTGCTCGTGGGACCGCAAGCAAACCTTCGCCACCATTGCGCCTTATACGTTGGAAGAGACTTACGAAGTGCTGGACGCCATCGAGCGGCAGGACTACGCCGATCTGCGCGACGAGCTGGGTGATTTGCTGTTTCAGGTGGTGTTCTACGCGCAAATGGGGCAGGAGCAGGGGCTGTTCGATTTCGATGAGGTGTGTACCGCCATCAGCGACAAGCTGGAGCGCCGTCACCCGCACATCTTCGGCGACGCCGAGGGCGGAGACAGCGAAGCCGTGGCGGCGCGCTGGGAGCAGCTGAAGGCCGGTGAGCGCGCCGAGAAAGCGCTGCACTCGGTGCTGGACGATATTCCGCAGGCGCTGCCGGCGTTGATGAAAGCGCACAAGATCCAGAAACGCTGCGCCTCGGTCGGCTTCGACTGGAATACCCTGGGCCCGGTGCTGGACAAAGTGTACGAAGAGATCGACGAAGTGATGCACGAAGCCCGCCAGGCGGTGGTCGACGAGAGCAAGCTGGAAGAGGAGATCGGCGATCTGCTGTTCGCCACGGTGAACCTGTCGCGCCATTTAGGCCACAAGGCGGAGAACGCGCTGCAGGCGGCGAACCGCAAGTTCGAGCGCCGCTTCCGCCAGGTGGAAGAGATTGTCCAGCAAAGCGGGCTGCGGCTTGAAGACGCCACGCTGGAGCAGATGGAAGAGGCCTGGCAGCAGGTGAAACGTCAGGAAAGTTGAATCGCCGCGACAATGTTGATCGCCGACAAGGTTCGCTCAAGCTGAAACGGTTAAGCTTTCGGTCAGGTTAGAGGCGCATGGCTGCCGGCGGCAGCAAAAGGGCAACAAACTGAAATCTAAGGCGTTTTATCGCTCCTGAGGGGCGGTAAAAAGAAATTTTCTCTGCTAACTCTTTGTTTTACCTGGAGGGTTTAGGCGGCGCCGGCGGAGTAAACCCTGATGAACACGGGAGGGCGGCCGAGATGATGGACAGCAAAACGATCGTTTGTAGGTCAGGAGAGGTTCGGGTATACTACTTTCCCGTCCTGGTTCTTCCATCGTCTTTAAACCTAAACTCTCAGGTTCAGCATGACAACTAATTATATTTTTGTGACCGGCGGGGTCGTATCCTCTCTGGGTAAAGGCATTGCCGCAGCCTCTCTGGCGGCTATTCTTGAAGCCCGTGGCCTCAACGTTACCATCATGAAACTGGACCCGTACATCAACGTGGATCCGGGCACCATGAGCCCGATTCAGCATGGGGAAGTTTTCGTCACCGAAGACGGCGCAGAAACCGATCTGGATTTGGGTCACTACGAGCGCTTCATCCGCACCAAAATGTCGCGTCGCAACAACTTCACCACCGGCCGCATCTACTCCGACGTGCTGCGTAAAGAACGCCGCGGCGACTATTTGGGTGCGACCGTGCAGGTCATTCCGCACATCACCAACGCGATCAAAGAGCGCATCATCGAAGGTGGCGAAGGCCACGATGTGGTGCTGGTGGAAATCGGCGGCACCGTCGGCGATATCGAATCGCTGCCGTTCCTCGAAGCCATCCGTCAGATGGCGGTGGAAGTGGGCCGCGAGCACACTCTGTACATGCACCTGACGCTGGTGCCGTACATGGCGGCAGCTGGTGAAGTGAAAACCAAGCCGACCCAGCATTCCGTAAAAGAGCTGCTTTCCATCGGTATTCAGCCGGATGTGCTGATTTGCCGTTCCGATCGCGCGGTTCCTGCTAACGAACGCGCTAAAATCGCGCTTTTCTGCAACGTGCCGGAAAAAGCGGTTATCTCTCTGAAAGACGTTGATTCTATTTATAAAATCCCAGGCCTATTGAAATCTCAGGGGCTGGACGATTATATTTGTAAACGATTCAGCTTGAACGCACCGGAAGCCAACCTGGCCGAATGGGAACAGGTGATCTACGAAGAAGCCAATCCGGGCGGCGAAGTGACCATCGGTATGGTCGGCAAATACGTTGAGCTGCCGGACGCCTACAAGTCGGTGATCGAAGCGCTGAAGCACGGCGGGCTGAAAAACCGTCTGACCGTAAACATCAAGCTGATCGATTCGCAGGACGTGGAAACCCGCGGCGTGGAAGTGCTGAAAGGGCTGGACGCGATCCTGATCCCGGGCGGCTTCGGCTACCGCGGCGTGGAAGGCAAAGTGATGACCGCACGCTATGCGCGCGAGAACAACATTCCTTACCTGGGCATTTGCCTGGGCATGCAGGTGGCGTTGATGGAGTTCGCTCGCAACGTGGCGGGCATGGAAAACGCCAACTCCACCGAGTTTATGCCAGACTGTAAGTACCCGGTGGTGGCGTTGATCACCGAATGGCGCGATGAAGACGGCAACGTCGAAGTGCGCAGCGAAGAAAGCGATTTGGGCGGCACGATGCGCGTAGGTGGCCAACAGTGCAACCTGATCGACAACAGCCTGGTGCGTCAGCTGTACGGCGAACCGACCATTGTCGAGCGTCACCGTCACCGTTACGAAGTTAACAACATGCTGTTGAAGCAGATCGAAGCCGCAGGGCTGCGTGTCGCCGGTCGTTCCGCCGACAACAAGCTGGTTGAGATCATTGAACTGCCGAATCACCCGTGGTTTGTAGCCTGTCAGTTCCACCCGGAATTTACGTCTACGCCGCGTGATGGGCATCCGCTGTTCGCCGGCTTCGTGAAAGCCGCAGGCGAGCATCAGAAGCGCCAGGTGAAATAAAATATTTGGTAGGCGGCGCGCGGTGAGAACCGCGCGCTGTTTGTCTGGAGTTTTAGTTTAACTTGTACTGAGGAAAACCTAATGTCCAAAATCGTTAAAGTCATCGGTCGTGAAATCATCGACTCCCGCGGTAACCCGACTGTTGAAGCCGAAGTTCATCTGGAAGGCGGTTTCGTAGGCCTGGCTGCTGCGCCGTCAGGTGCTTCTACCGGTTCCCGCGAAGCGCTGGAACTGCGTGACGGTGACAAGTCTCGTTTCCTGGGTAAAGGCGTACTGAAAGCCGTTGCTGCAGTAAACGGTCCGATTGCTCAGGCAGTACTGGGTAAAGATGCCAAAGACCAGGCGAACATCGACAAGATCATGATCGATCTGGACGGCACCGAGAACAAATCCAACTTCGGCGCCAACGCCATTCTGGCGGTTTCCCTGGCAGCAGCGAAAGCGGCCGCAGCCTCTAAAGGCATGCCGCTGTACGAGCACATCGCTGAACTGAACGGCACCCCAGGCAAATTCTCCATGCCACTGCCGATGATGAACATCATCAACGGCGGCGAGCACGCTGACAACAACGTCGACATTCAGGAATTCATGATTCAGCCGGTTGGCGCGAAAACCCTGAAAGAAGCGGTGCGCATCGGTTCTGAAGTGTTCCACCACCTGGCGAAAGTTCTGAAAGCCAAAGGCATGAACACCGCCGTGGGCGACGAAGGCGGCTATGCACCAAACCTGGGTTCCAACGCCGAAGCGCTGGCGGTTATCGCTGAAGCGGTAAAAGCGGCGGGCTACGAGCTGGGCAAAGACGTGACTCTGGCGATGGACTGTGCGGCTTCCGAATTCTACAAAGACGGTAAATACGTGCTGGCCGGCGAAGGCAACAAAGCCTTCACTTCCGAAGAGTTCACTCACTTCCTGGAAGATCTGACCAAACAGTACCCAATCGTGTCTATCGAAGACGGCCTGGATGAATCCGACTGGGCGGGCTTCGCTTACCAGACCAAAGTTCTGGGCGACAAAATCCAGCTGGTGGGCGACGATCTGTTCGTGACCAACACCAAGATCCTGAAAGAAGGCATCGAGAAAGGCATCGCTAACTCCATCCTGATCAAATTCAACCAGATCGGTTCTCTGACCGAAACCCTGGCTGCTATCAAGATGGCGAAAGACGCTGGCTACACCGCGGTGATCTCTCACCGTTCCGGTGAAACCGAAGACGCGACCATCGCTGACCTGGCGGTAGGGACTGCGGCTGGCCAGATCAAAACCGGTTCCATGAGCCGTTCTGACCGCGTTGCCAAATACAACCAACTGATCCGTATCGAAGAAGCGCTGGGTGACCGTGCGCCGTTCAACGGCCTGAAAGAAGTTAAAGGCCAGTAAGTTCGACCGATTCGGTTGTTAAATAAAAACCCGCTGCGGCGGGTTTTTTTATGGCCGGCGTTTGGCCAAAAGCGCAATAAAAAACCCGCCGCAGCGGGTTTTATCAGAAGCGAGCGTTACATCTGCTGCGTTGCCGCGCTCACCGGCGAGCCGCCGCCTTTCTTGCGCACCCACAGCCAGTAAGCCACGGTGAGTAAAGCGATCCACACCAGCCCGACGTACAGCGCGATGCGGCTCTCTTCGAAGTAGCCGAGCAGGCCGATGACAAATGCCATAAAGGCGGTCGCCAATGCCGGCGCCACTGGCCACCACGGCACCGGGAAGCTCAGCTGACGGGTTTCCTCCGGTGACAGCGTGCGGCGCATGACGATCTGCGACAGCAGGATCATCAGCCACACCCAGACGGTGGCGAAGGTGGCGATCGAGGCGATGATCATGAAGACTTTCTCCGGGATCAGGTAGTTGAGCACCACCGCCAGCAGCAGAGCGACCGACATCACCAGCACCGTCATCCAGGGCACGCCGCTGGCGGTCAGTTTGGTGAAGCTGCGCGGCGCCTGGCCGTCCTGCGCCATGCCGTACATCATGCGGCCGGCGCCGAAGATGTCGCTGTTAATGGCCGAGATGGCGGCGGTGATCACCACCACGTTCAGTACGTTGGCGGCGGAGCTGATGCCGAGGTTGCTGAAGATCTCCACGAACGGGCTGCCGTTCTGGCCGATGCTGTTCCACGGATAGATCGCCATCAGCACCGTCAGCGTCAGCACGTAGAACAGCAGGATGCGCACCGGCACGGCGTTGATCGCTTTCGGCAGCACTTTGGCGGGGTCTTTCGCCTCGCTGGCGGTAATGCCGATGATCTCGATGCCGCCGAAGGCGAACATCACCACCGCCAATGACGCGACCACGCCGCCGATGCCGTTAGGCATAAAGCCGCCGTGCTGCCACAGGTTGCTGATACCGGTGGCGTGCTGGGTTTGGCCGAAGCCGAACAGCATCACCGCCGCGCCGCCGACGATCATCGCCACGATGGCGGCGACCTTGACCAGCGACAGCCAGAATTCCAGCTCGCCGAATACCTTGACGCTGCACAGGTTGAGCGCGCCGATAAACAGAATGATGCTGAGTACCCAGACCCACTGGGCGACCTCCGGGAACCACAGCCCCATATAAATGCCGAAGGCGGTGACGTCCGCCAGGGCGACGATCACCATTTCGAAGGTGTAGGTCCAACCGGTGAGGAACCCGGCCAGCGGGCCGAGATAGTGGCTGGCGTAGTGGCCGAACGAGCCGGAAACCGGCTGGTGCACCGCCATTTCACCCAGCGCGCGCATCACCATGAACACCGCCGCGCCGCCCACCAGGTAGGCCAGCAGCACGGCCGGGCCGGCCAGCTGGATGGCGCCGGCGGAGCCGTAGAACAGGCCGGTGCCGATCGCCGAGCCGAGAGCCATGAAACGGATGTGCCGCGCGTTTAGTCCGCGTCTGAGTTGTGTCGTTTCGTTACGCATGTTGCTTCCCGTTAAGTGTTTGCCGAACAGGCACGCGCTGCCCGCGCCGGGTGGAACGCACCCGGCGGGGCAGAACAAACTGCGTGATTCAGAGTGTGATGATTATGCCTGGCTAGGCAGCAGCGCCGCAGGCAGCAGCGATGTCAGGTGACCGGCCGCCAAGAGTTGGTTGGCGGCTTCAATGTCGGGGGCGAAGAAACGGTCCTTGTCGTAGAAACTGACATGCTCGCGCAGCAGACGGCGCGCCTGCTCCAGACCTTCCGAGGTCTTCAGGCCGTTGCGGAAATCCAGGCCCTGGCAGGCGGCCAGCCATTCGACCGCCAGAATGCCGCGCACGTTGTCCGCCATGCTCCACAGGCGGCGACCGGCGGCCGGCGCCATGGAAACGTGGTCTTCCTGGTTGGCGGAGGTCGGAATGCTGTCGACGCTCGACGGGTGCGCCAGCGCTTTGTTTTCGCTGGCCAGCGCCGCAGCGGTCACCTGGGCGATCATGAAGCCGGAGTTCACGCCGCCGTTCTCCACCAGGAACGGTGGCAGCTGCGACATATGCTTGTCCATCATCAGCGAGATGCGGCGCTCGGACAGCGAACCGATTTCGGCAAACGCCAGCGCCAGGTTATCGGCGGCCATCGCTACCGGTTCGGCGTGGAAGTTGCCGCCGGACAGCACGTCGCCCTGTTCCGCGAACACCAGCGGGTTATCGGAGACGGCGTTGGCTTCAATTTCCAGCACCTCGGCGGCCTGGCGGATCTGCGTCAGGCAGGCGCCCATTACCTGTGGCTGGCAGCGCAGGGAGTAAGGATCCTGCACTTTTTCACAGTTGCGGTGCGAGTCGGAGACTTCGCTGCGCGCGCCGAGCAGGTGGCGATAGGCGAGGGCGGCGTCGATCTGGCCGCGCTGGCCGCGCACCTCGTGGATACGCGCATCGAACGGGCTGCGGGAGCCCAGCGCCGCTTCCACCGTCAGGCTGCCCGCCACGGTCGCGGCGGCGAACAGATCTTCGGCATCGAACAGGCCGCGCAGCGCGAAGGCGGCGGAGACCTGGGTGCCGTTCAGCAGCGCCAGGCCCTCTTTCGCCGCCAGCGTCAGCGGTTTCAGGCCGGCTTTGGCCAGCGCTTCGGTCGCCGGCAGCCATTGGCCCTGATGGCGCGCCTGGCCTTCGCCCAGCAGCACCAGGCTCATGTGCGCCAGCGGCGCCAGGTCGCCGGAGGCGCCGACGGAGCCTTTCAGCGGAATATGCGGATAAACTTCGGCGTTGACCAGCGCGATCAGCGCCTGAATGACTTCCAGACGAATGCCGGAGAAGCCGCGCGACAGGCTGTTGATCTTCAGCACCATGATCAGGCGCACCAGGTTGTCGTCGGTCGGCTCGCCCACGCCGGCGGCGTGTGACAGCACGATCGAACGCTGCAGGTTTTCCAGATCGTCGCGGGCGATGCGCGTCGAAGCCAGCAGGCCAAATCCGGTGTTGATGCCGTAAGTGGTGCGGTTTTCTTCAACAATGCGTTCCACGCAGGCCACGCTCTGTTGGATAGGGCCGTAGGCGTTGTCGTCCAGCGTCAGCGTCACCGGGTGTTGATAGACGTCGCGTAGCTGGGCCAGCGTCAGTTTGCCAGGGCGAATAGTCAGCGCTTTCATGCTTTTTCTCCTTGGGTCGCGGCAACCATCGGCAGGTTCAGGCCTTGCTCGCGGGCGCAGTCGATAGCGATATCGTAACCGGCGTCGGCGTGACGCATGACCCCGGTAGCCGGGTCATTGTGCAGGACGCGGGCGATGCGCTCGGCGGCCTCGTCGGTGCCGTCGCAGACGATCACCATGCCGGAGTGTTGGGAGAAGCCCATGCCGACGCCGCCGCCGTGGTGCAGGGAAACCCAGGTGGCGCCGCTGGCGGTGTTCAGCAGGGCGTTCAGCAACGGCCAGTCGGAAACCGCATCGGAACCGTCTTTCATCGCTTCGGTTTCACGGTTCGGGCTGGAAACGGAGCCGGAATCCAGGTGGTCGCGGCCGATGACGATCGGGGCGGACAGTTCGCCGCGGCGCACCATCTCGTTGAACGCCAGGCCCAGCTTGGCGCGCTGGCCAAGGCCAACCCAGCAGATGCGCGCCGGCAGGCCCTGGAAGCTGATGCGCTCGCGCGCCATGTCCAGCCAGCGGTGCAGGTGTTCGTCATCCGGGATCAGCTCTTTCACCATGGCGTCGGTTTTGTAGATGTCCTGCGGATCGCCGGACAGCGCCGCCCAGCGGAACGGCCCGATACCGCGGCAGAACAGCGGACGGATGTAGGCCGGCACGAAGCCCGGGAAGTCGAAGGCGTTGTCGACGCCGGTTTCTTTCGCCATCTGGCGAATGTTGTTGCCGTAGTCGAAGGTCGGCACGCCCATCTGCTGGAACGCCAGCATGGCTTTGACGTGATCGGCCATCGACTGCTTGGCGGCGGCGACCACTTTAGCCGGCTCGGTCTGGGCGCGCTGGCGATACTCTTCCCAGCTCCAGCCCTTCGGCAGGTAGCCGTTCAGCGGATCGTGGGCGCTGGTCTGATCGGTGACCATGTCCGGGCGCACGCCGCGGCGAACCAGCTCAGGCAGAATTTCCGCCGCGTTGCCGCACAGGGCGATGGAGATGGCTTTGCCTTCTGAGGTGTATTTTTTGATGCGGGCCAGCGCGTCGTCCAGATCGTTGGCCTGCTCATCGACGTAGCGGGTTTTCAGGCGGAAATCGATGCGGCTCTGCTGACATTCGATGTTCAGCGAGCAGGCGCCCGCCAGCGTCGCGGCCAGCGGCTGCGCGCCGCCCATGCCGCCCAGGCCGGCGGTCAGCACCCAGCGGCCCTGCAGGCTGCCGTCGTAATGCTGGCGACCCGCTTCGACGAAGGTCTCATAGGTGCCCTGAACGATGCCCTGGCTGCCGATGTAGATCCAGCTGCCGGCGGTCATCTGGCCATACATGGCCAGGCCTTTGGCGTCCAGTTCGTTGAAGTGTTCCCAGGTCGCCCAGTGCGGCACCAGGTTGGAGTTGGCGATCAGCACGCGCGGGGCGTTGCTGTGGGTTTTGAAGACGCCGACCGGCTTGCCGGACTGCACCAGCAGGGTTTCGTCTTCTTCCAGCGTTTTCAGGGTTTCGACGATCTTGTCGTAGCAATCCCAGTCGCGTGCGGCGCGGCCGATGCCGCCGTACACCACCAGCTCGTGTGGGTTCTCCGCAACTTCAGGATCGAGGTTGTTCATCAGCATGCGTAACGGCGCTTCGGTCAGCCAGCTTTTTGCGTTTAATTGTGTGCCGCGTGGCGCGCGTACATCGACATTGCGAACTTTGTTATTTGTAGTCACAGCAGTTTCCTCAAACAGTATCGGTGCAGATTCCATGCCGTGGTGGGGATGAGTACCACGGCATAACAATGCGTAGGGCTTATTAACATATACTTGTATGTACAAGCATATGCAACACTGACCAGTTGCCGCTGAAAAGTGGCATAAGAAAAAGTTATTTTCTTTTTATATCAGGTTGATATGCGATTTTTCATCGCCGGCTTCAGGTACGAAAAGCCGGAGAAAAGTGAGCTGTTCGGCAAAAATGAATTAAAAATGACTCATTTTTGGGCGGCTAGTCACAATATTTTTACAGACTGATTACAGTTGGCGGCGGAGGATAAACAAGCCCTATCACCGCGGGAAGAAAGCCCGCCGTGGGCGGGCTTGCCAGGCTCAGGCGGCCGGTTGCAGCATCGGCTTGCGGCTCATCTTGCACACCGTGGCGATGGCGGCGATCAGCGCCGGTACGCACAGGAACATCAGGATGCTCTGCACTTCCCATTGCATCGCCAGCAGTTGGGCGCCCATCATGGTGCCGGCGACGCCGCCGAAGCGGCCGATGCCCTGCATCCAGGCGATGCCGGTGGCGCGGCTGTGGGTGGGGTAGAAGGTGGCCGCCAGCGTTTGCAGCCCGGACTGCGCACCGTTCATGGTGACGCCCATCAGGAAGATGAAGGCGCCCAGCAATACGATCTGCTTGTCTTCGGTCGCCATCGCCACGATCAGCAGGGCGGTGACGACAAAGCCGCTCGAGACCACCTTGTGCGCATTCCAGCGATCCATCAGCCAGCCGGCTACCAAAATGCCGAGCGTGCCGCCGAAGGTGAACAGCGAGGTGAGCATCGCCGACTGTTCCAGCTGATAGCCCAGCCCCTGCATCAGGATTGGCATCCAGCTCAGCAACACGTAGTAGATCACCAGCCCCATGAAGTAGGTCACCCACAGCATCAGCGTGCCGAGCAGGTAAGGGCGGCTGAACAGCAGGCCGACGCTGGTCTTGGCCTGCGTCAGCTTCTCTTCGTATAGGTAAAAACGCGTTACACCATCAAGGCTCTGACTGACGAAGCGTTGCGCGATGCGCTTGATCTTCGCCGCATCCTGCCCGCGGTTGACCATATATTTGACCGATTCAGGCAGCAGCAGGATCAGCAAGACCGTCAACGCCAGCGGCGCAATGGCGCCGAGCAACAGCACGCTGTGCCAGCCGTAGCTCGGGATCAGCCACGATGAAATGGCACCGCCGCCGGCCGCGCCTAGCGGAAAGCCGCAGTACATGGTATTGATCGCCAGCGAACGGCAGCGCTGCGGCGCGTATTCGGAGATCAGCGTGATGGCGTTGGGCATCGCCGCTCCCAGCCCGAGGCCGGTGAGGAAACGCCACAGCGTCAGGCTATTGAGCGAGCCGGCGTAGGCGGTGGCCAGGCTCGACAGGCCGAAGAACAGGCAGGAAAACACCAGCACGCGCTTGCGGCCGATGCGGTCGGAGATTGGCCCGGCGATCAGCGCGCCGAGCGACAGCCCCAGCAGCGCGGCGCTCAGCACCGGCCCCAGATCCTGTTTGACGATGCCCCAGTCTTTGGCGACCGAGGGGGCGATATAGCCCATGGCGGCGGTATCGAAACCGTCGATGGCGAGGATCAGGAATCCGAGAATGATCAGGGTCCAGTGAAACAGCGAAAACTTGCTGTCGTCGATGGCCTGCTGAATGTTCAACTCGCTGGTGGAATGAGTCATGGCACCCTCTAAACGCAGATGTAGTCGTGATGGATGGAACGTTGCCGAAACTGGCGCTCGGCTTGTGTTTGCTTGTATATACATCTGCGCGTCGGCGCTTTATGTCAAATATAATTATCTTATTTGTTAACTGCGTGTTGTTTTCTGTGGAGCAGGTTGCACCGCGGATGAAAGGCCAAAGCACGACTCACAAATTAAATGAGCGCCATTGGCGGTGGGATATGCTGGCGGCGGCGCGGAGAATAAAATTTAATACAATGTTGGCCGTTTGGTCGGCGGGCCGGAATCTGCGATAATCGCTTTTTACTTTTCCAGATTGAGAAACCGATGCAGTACCCGATCAATGAGATGTTCCAAACCTTGCAGGGCGAAGGCTTTTTCACCGGCGTGCCGGCCATTTTTATCCGCCTGCAGGGCTGCCCGGTAGGGTGCAGTTGGTGCGATACCAAACATACCTGGGAAAAGGAAGCCAATCGGGAAGTCGACCTGCAACGGATCCTGGTCAAAACAGAGGAAAGCGACGCCTGGGGCAATGCCGGCGCCGAGCAGCTGCTGGCGGTGATGCGCCAACAAGGTTACACCGCGCGCCATGTGGTGATCACCGGCGGCGAACCCTGCATCTACGATCTGACGCCGCTGACCGAGCTGTTCGAACAGCATGGCTACGGCTGCCAGATTGAGACCAGCGGCACCCACGACATTCGCTGTTCCGCCAAAACCTGGGTGACGGTTTCGCCGAAGGTGAATATGCGCGGCGGCATGAAGGTGTTGGATCAGGCGCTGCGGCGCGCCGACGAGGTGAAGCATCCGGTGGCGCGCGAGCGCGACATCGAGGCGCTGGACGCGCTGCTGGCGACGCTGCAGGACGACAAGGCACGGATTATTGCGCTGCAGCCGATCAGCCAGAAAGAAGAGGCGACCCGCCTGTGCATTGAAACCTGCATCGCGCGCAACTGGCGGCTGTCGATGCAGACCCACAAGTATCTGAACATCGCCTAAAATCAGGGCGCCTTTGCGGCGCCCTTTCTTTTAACCTTTATATACGCATCCCGCAGTACAGGTCTCTTTCACCATCACCGCAGTCAGTTCCGGCAACTGGGGCTTGAGCTGCTGCCAAATCCAGGCGGCGAGCACTTCGCTGGTGGGATTTTCCAATCCTGGAATATCGTTCAGATAATGGTGATCCAACCGCTCCCAGATCGGGGAAAACACAGCCTTGAGCTCGGCGAAATCCATCACCCAACCGGTGTGGGGGTCCACTTCACCGGTCACTTCCAGACGCACCATAAACGAATGCCCATGCAGGCGGCCGCATTTATGGCCCTCCGGCACGTGCGGCAAACGGTGTGCGGCTTCAAACTGAAAATCTTTAAACAGCGTGGTTGCCATTATTACGGCCTCATTGACTCAAAAACCGCCGCATAGTACCGGAAAGCGCGTCTGCTTGCCATTTATACCGTTATGGTCTAGCGCCGCGATAGCCGCGCCCGGTTAACACTTTTTTTGTTTGGTGTTTGCGGCACCTATCGGCTGGGGTAATGAGCCGAAATGTTGAACGGTGAAAAAACGATGAAAAAAAGCGCTTTAATTTCATCTGGATAAAAAACTTTGTTTAACGGTTTAAGCGTTATCCCTTACCAGAAAAACAGCTTAGTCATTTTGGTTATGATTTATTGCTATCCCTTATTTAATCGTTGCTATTCTGCTCGGTAACCTTACAAACTCTCCTGATCTTTTCCGCACACCCGACGCAGCGAAGAGACAGCGACTGACACTGGCGCGCGCCTGGCAGGAAAGGCGCTAAGTATAGGAAATAAGTACAGCAATGACGACTCAGGCTCCTCCAACATCTTTGCTCCCGCTGACGCCCGAACAGCTGGCGCGCCTGCAGGCGACGATCGGCGACTATTCGCCGACGCAGCTGGCGTGGCTGTCCGGCTATTTTTGGGGCATGGTCAATCAACAGCCCGGAGCCGTGGCCATTGCGCCTGTCGCCCCTGCGGCTGCCGCCGGCATCACCATCATTTCCGCTTCGCAGACCGGCAATGCGCGCCGCCTGGCGGAGCAGCTGCGCGACGATCTGCTGGCCGCCAATCTGAGCGCCACGCTGATCAGCGCCGGCGACTACAAGTTCAAGCAGATAGCCCAAGAGCGCCTGCTGGTGATCGTCGCCTCGACGCAGGGGGAGGGTGAACCGGCGGAAGAAGCGGTGGCGCTGCATAAATTCCTGTTCTCGAAGAAGGCGCCGAAGCTGAATGATACCGCTTTTGCGGTGTTCGGGCTGGGCGATACCTCTTATGAGAATTTCTGCCAGTCTGGTAAGGATTTCGACGGCAAGCTGGCCGAGCTGGGCGCCGAGCGCCTGGTGGAGCGCGTGGACGCCGACGTGGAGTACCAGGAACTGGCCGCCGCCTGGCGTAAACAGGTGGTATCGGTGCTGAAGGCGCGCGCGCCGGCGGAAAGCGCCGCGCCGGGCGTGTTAGCCAGCGGCGCGGTCGATCTGATCGACAGCAGCCCGTACAGCAAGGAACAGCCGCTCACCGCCCAACTGGCGGTCAATCAGAAAATTACCGGCCGCGCGTCGGATAAAGACGTGCGCCATATCGAGATCGATCTGGGCGACTCCGGCCTGCGCTATCAGCCGGGCGATGCGCTCGGCGTATGGTTCGACAACGATCCGGCGCTGGTGGACGAACTGGTGCAGCTGTTGTGGCTGAAAGGCGACGAGCCGGTCGAGGTGGAAGGGCAAACCCTGCCGCTGGCGCAGGCGCTGCGCAGCCATTTCGAGCTGACGCAGAACACCACGCCGATCGTCGATAAATACGCCGCGCTGTCGCGCGATGAAACGCTGATCGGCCTGTTGGCGGATAAAGCCGCGCTGCAGCACTATGCGCACAACACGCCGATCGTCGACATGGTGCGTCAGGCGCCGGCGGACCTGAGCGCCGAACAGCTGGTCGGTCTGCTGCGCCCGCTGACGCCGCGCCTGTACTCCATCGCCTCTTCGCAGGCGGAGAACGAAAGCGAAGTGCACATCACCGTGGGCGTGGTGCGTTACGACATCGACGGGCGCGCCCGCAGCGGCGGCGCCTCCGGCTTCCTGGCGGATCGCCTGGAGGAGGACGGCGACGTGCGGGTGTTTATCGAACACAACGACAACTTCCGCCTGCCGGCCAATCCGGAAGCGCCGGTGATCATGATCGGCCCGGGCACCGGCATCGCGCCGTTCCGCGCCTTTATGCAGCAGCGCGACGCCGACGGCGCCGGCGGCAAGAACTGGCTGTTCTTCGGCAACCCGCACTTTACCGAAGATTTCCTGTATCAGGTCGAATGGCAGCGCTACGTGAAAGACGGCCTGCTGACCCGCATCGATCTGGCCTGGTCCCGCGACCAACAACATAAAATATACGTACAAGACAAACTGCGCGAACAGGGCGCGGAAGTGTGGCGCTGGATTCAGGAAGGCGCGCACATTTACGTCTGCGGCGATGCCAATCGCATGGCGAAAGACGTGGAAAACACATTACTGGAACTGGTGGCCGAGCACGGTGGCATGGATACCGAGCAGGCGGATGAATTTTTAAGTGAGCTGCGCCTTGAGCGCCGTTATCAGCGAGATGTTTACTGATGAGTGATAAACACCCCGGGCCTTTGGTAGTCGAAGGCAAACTGGCCGATGCGGAGCGCATGAAGAAGGAGAGCCACTTCCTGCGCGGCACCATCGCCGAAGATTTGAACGACGGCCTGACCGGCGGCTTCAACGGCGACAACTTCCTGCTGATCCGTTTTCACGGCATGTATCAGCAGGATGACCGCGATATTCGCGCCGAACGCGCTGAGCAGAAGCTGGAGCCGCGCCACGCCATGATGCTGCGCTGCCGCCTGCCGGGCGGCATCATCAGCCCGCAGCAGTGGCTGGGCATCGACAAGTTCGCGCAGGAGAGCACGCTGTACGGCAGCATTCGCATCACCAACCGCCAGACGTTCCAGTTTCACGGCATTCTGAAAGGCAACGTCAAACCGGTGCACCAGCTGCTGAACCGCCTGGGGCTGGACGCGCTGGCGACCGCCAACGACGTGAACCGCAACGTGCTGTGCACCTCCAACCCGGTGGAGTCCGAGCTGCATCAGGAAGCCTACGAGTGGGCGAAGAAGATCTCCGAACACCTGCTGCCGCGCACCCGCGCCTACGCCGAGGTGTGGCTGGATCAGGAGAAGGTGGCCACTACCGACGAAGAGCCGATTCTGGGGCCGACCTACCTGCCGCGTAAGTTCAAAACCACGGTGGTGATCCCGCCGCAGAACGACGTCGATCTGCACGCCAACGACATGAACTTCGTGGCGATCGCCGAAAACGGCAAGCTGGTAGGCTTCAACCTGCTGGTGGGCGGCGGGTTGTCCATCGAGCACGGCAACAAGAAAACCTACGCGCGCCAGGCCAGCGAGTTCGGCTACATTCCGCTCGAACATACGCTGGCGGTCGCGGAGGCCGTGGTGACCACGCAGCGCGACTGGGGCAACCGCACCGATCGCAAGAACGCCAAAACCAAATACACGCTGGAGCGTGTCGGGGTGGACGTTTTCCGCGCCGAAGTGGAAAAACGCGCCGGCATCACCTTCGCGCCGATCCGGCCGTATGAATTCACCGGCCGCGGCGATCGCATCGGTTGGGTGAAGGGCATCGACGATCAGTGGCACCTGACGCTGTTTATCGAGAACGGCCGCCTGCTGGACTATCCGGGGCGCCCGCTGAAGACCGGCATGGCGGAGATCGCCAAGATCCATAAAGGCGACTTCCGTCTGACGGCGAACCAAAACGTGATCATCGCCGGCGTGCCGGAAAGCGAGAAGGCAAAGATCGAAGCCCTGGCGCGCGATCATGGCCTGATCGACGACGAGATCAGCGAGCAACGCAAGAACTCGATGGCCTGCGTATCGTTCCCGACCTGCCCGTTGGCGATGGCGGAGGCCGAGCGCTTCCTGCCGCAGTTCGTTACCAAGGTGGAAGGGATCATGCATCGGCACGGGGTGGGCGACGAGCATATCGTGCTGCGCATCACCGGCTGCCCGAACGGCTGCGGCCGCGCGCTGCTGGCGGAGCTGGGGCTGGTGGGCAAGGCGGTCGGCCGCTATAACCTGCATTTGGGGGGCAACCGCGAAGGCACGCGCATTCCGCGCATGTACCGCGAGAACATCAACGAAGACGAGATCCTGAGCGAGATCGACCTGTTGGTGGGGCGCTGGGCGAAAGAGCGTAATGCCGGCGAAGGCTTCGGCGACTTCACCGTTCGCGCGGGCATCGTCAAACCGGTGCTGGACCCGGCGCGAGATTTCTGGGAGTGAGGCCGGGCGGCCCCTGGGCAGAGGGGCCGCACAGGTAATTTCAAGTAGCAGGAGAGACAACATGGCTGAATTCGATCTGGCGGCGCTGAACGCGTTGCCCAAATCCGGGCAGGCGCTGGCATTGGCGGTGGTCAACGGCCAACTGGAGACCCTCGGCGCCGAACAGCGCGTTGCATGGGCGCTGGAGCATCTGCCCGGCGAGTTCGTACTCTCGTCCAGTTTCGGCATTCAGGCGGCGGTGTGTCTGCACCTGGTGACGCGCATCCGGCCGGATATCCCGGTGATCCTGACCGACACCGGTTACCTGTTCCCGGAAACCTACCGCTTTATCGATCAACTGACCGACCAGCTGAAGCTGAATCTGCAGGTGTTCCGCGCCGAACAGTCTCCCGCCTGGCAAGAGGCGCGCTACGGCAAGCTGTGGGAACAGGGCGTGGAAGGGATTGAAAAGTACAACCAGATCAACAAGGTTGAGCCGATGAACCGCGCGCTGGAGACGCTGGGGGCACAGAGCTGGTTCGCCGGCCTGCGGCGCGAGCAGTCCGGCAGCCGCGCCAATCTGCCGGTGCTGGCGGTGCAGCGCGGGGTGTTCAAGATCTTGCCGATCATCGACTGGGACAACCGCAAGATTTACCAGTATCTTAACGAGCACGGGCTGAGCTATCACCCGCTGTGGGAGCAGGGCTACCTGTCGGTAGGCGATACCCACACCACCCAGAAGTGGGAGCCGGGCATGAGCGAGGAAGAGACGCGTTTCTTCGGACTGAAGCGCGAGTGCGGCCTGCACGAAGGCTAAACGAGGCGAATCACACGACAGGGCTCAGCAATGCTGGGCCCTGTTTTTTTGCGGGCTACTTTTTCTTCTGTGCTTTCGGCGGGTGCGCCTGCGCCAGCTCTTTGATCAGCGGCAGCAGGATCTGCACGCTGTCGCGGCTGCGTTTGTCGATCCGCCCCGGCAGGTAGCGATCCAGGTACTGCAGGTTGTCATACTGCGGGCGGTGCCAGGTGATGCCCTGCGGGAAGTGTGGGCTGACGGCGCGCTGCTGGTAGCCGTCCTTGTCGCCCAGCGACCAGTTGGTGGCCTCCACCGACAGCACCGGGATGCCTGCGGCGTCGAATACCTCTTGATCGGAGCAGCAGCCGGTGCCCTTCGGATGCTGTGCGCTACCCGGATTGCTGGCGGCGGCGATGCCGTAGCGATGGGCGATATCCAGCGCGCGATCGCGGGAGCGTTTCGCCATCTGCGGCGGCGTGTTGCGCCCGGCGTTGAAGTACAGACGATCGCCGGTGATCAGGCTGTCGAGGTTGATCACCAGCACGGTGTTGCTTTTCTCTTCCGCGCTCATGCGTTGCAGGTAGTTCTGTGCGCCCAGCGAGCCGAGCTCTTCGGCGCTGGTGGCGACGAAGCGCAGGCCGTAGGCGGTGGGGATGCTTTTCAGGCGCTCCGCCAGTTCCAGCATCACGCCGATGCCGGAGGCGTTGTCGTCGACGCCCTGCAGCGTCAGGCCGCCGAGGTTGTTATCCAGATCTTCGTCGCTCTGCGGCGTGTAGGTGTCGAAGTGGGCGACGATCACTATCTGTTTCGGGCTGTCGCCGTTGCGGGCGGCGATCACCGAGCTGGCGGTGACGTTGTTCCAGTTCTTCTTGCCGTCTTTGCTGGTGTAGAGGTAGCGCGTGTTGACGCTGCGAATGTCGCTTTGGTAACCCATCTTGGCGAACTGCTGCTTCAGGTAGTCGGCGGTGAGCAATTCGGCCGGGCTGCCCGCCATGCGGCCGGGGAAGTAAGTGGCGATGTGGCGGGTCTGTTCGGCGGCGAAACGGCCCATTGGCGCGTCTTTTGCGGGCTGTGCGGCACAAACGCTGAAGACGCCGCCGAGTGCGAGGGCCAGCAGGCTGGTCTTCAGGTAAAAACGGGAAAACATACCGAAAAATCCTTCTTTGCTATCGGCGCTGCCGATCATTTTTCTGCGGCACCCAGTATGAGACGCCGGGCGGCATTACACAATTTCCCCGTCTCTTAATTTTCGCGCGAATGCGCAAACCGCCGCCGCAGTTATCACCGTTTGCCTCTGGCGTTGCGGCCTATATTCCATAAAGGAACTAATCATTCCTTTTCGTCATTTCAGAGGCTAAATCTCAGCCCGTATAGTCACACTATCTTTCTGTTATATGAAAAGGCTGTTGTGGACTATCTACCAATATTCGCCGATCTGAAACAACGTCCGGTGCTGGTCGTTGGCGGCGGTGACGTGGCTGCGCGCAAAGTCGATCTGCTTCAGCGCGCCGGGGCTGAAATACGGATAGTTGCGCAGTCGCTCTCACCGGAACTGGAACAACAACGTCAGCGAGGGCAACTGCTCTGGCTGGGGAAAACCTTTGACCCGCCGCAGCTGGACGACGTGTTTCTGGCGATCGCCGCCACGGACGACAACGCGCTGAACGCCACGGTGTTCGCCGAAGCGGATAAACGCCGGGTGTTAGCCAACGTGGTGGACGACCAGCCGCGCTGCTCGTTTATCTTCCCATCGATCATCGATCGCTCGCCGCTGGTGGTGGCCGTATCGTCCAGCGGCCAGGCGCCGGTGCTGGCGCGGTTGCTGCGCGAAAAGCTGGAGGCGCTGCTGCCCGCCAGTTTGGGGCAGATGGCGCAGGTGGCGGGCCGCTGGCGCGGCCAGGTCAAACAGCGGCTGGCCTCGATCGGCGAGCGTCGCCGTTTCTGGGAGAAAACCTTCGGCGGCCGTTTCGCCACGCTGGTGGCCAACGGCCAGACGGCGCAGGCGGAGCGGCAGCTTGAGCAGGGTTTGCAAAGCTTCGCCGCAGGCGATGAAGGCGCACAGGGTGAGATAGCCTTGGTGGGCGCCGGGCCGGGCGACGTGGGGCTGTTGACCCTGCGCGGGCTGCAGGTGATGCAGCAGGCGGACGTGGTGCTGTATGACCACCTGGTCAGCGGTGAGATCCTCGATCTGGTGCGCCGCGACGCCGAGCGCATCTGCGTGGGCAAGCGCGCCGGCGCGCACTCGGTGATCCAGGAAGAGACCAACCGGCTGTTGGTGGCGCTGGCGCAGCAGGGCAAACGCGTGGTGCGCCTCAAGGGCGGCGACCCGTTCATCTTTGGCCGGGGCGGCGAAGAGCTGCAGGTAGCCGCCGCCGCCGGCATTCCGTTCCAAGTGGTGCCGGGCGTCACGGCCGCTGCGGGGGCGACCGCCTACGCCGGCATTCCGCTGACGCACCGCGACCACGCGCAGAGCGTGACCTTTATCACCGGCCACTGCCGCCCCGACGGCGATGGCCTGGACTGGGCCGATCTGGCCCGGGCGCGGCAGACGCTGGCTATCTACATGGGCACCATGAAGGCGGCGGACATCAGCCAACGCCTGATCGCCCACGGCCGCGCTGCCGATACGCCGGTGGCGGTGATCAGCCGCGGCACGCGCGCCGATCAGCAGGTGCAGATCGGCGCGCTGTATCAACTGGAACATCTGGCCCAACGGGCGCCGCTGCCGGCGCTGCTGGTGATTGGCGAAGTGGTGGAACTGCACCATCAAATCGCCTGGTTCGGGCATCAATCGCAGACGGAAGGGGCCGCGCGCCCGGCCGTCGTGAATTTGGCATAGGCAAGGCTTTTAAGGACCTGTTATGGACGAAAAACGACTCACTCATTTGCGGCAATTGGAGGCGGAGAGTATCCATATCATCCGTGAAGTCGCCGCTGAATTCGCCAACCCGGTGATGCTGTATTCCATCGGCAAAGACTCTTCCGTGATGCTGCATTTGGCGCGCAAGGCGTTCTTCCCCGGCACGCTGCCGTTCCCGCTGCTGCACGTCGATACCGGCTGGAAGTTCCGCGAAATGTACGAGTTCCGCGATCGCACCGCGAAAGAGTACGGCTTCGAGCTGCTGGTGCATAAAAATCCGGAAGGGGTGGCGATGGGCATCAACCCGTTCGTGCACGGCAGCGCCAAGCATACCGACATCATGAAGACCGAGGGCCTGAAGCAGGCGTTGAACAAGTACGGTTTCGACGCCGCCTTCGGCGGTGCGCGGCGCGACGAGGAGAAATCGCGCGCCAAAGAGCGCATCTATTCGTTCCGCGATCGCTTCCACCGCTGGGATCCGAAAAACCAGCGGCCGGAGCTGTGGCACAACTACAACGGCCAGATCAACAAAGGGGAGAGCATCCGCGTCTTCCCGCTGTCGAACTGGACCGAGCTGGACATCTGGCAGTACATCTTCCTGGAAAAGATCGACATCGTGCCGCTGTACCTGGCGAAACCGCGCCCGGTGGTGGAACGCGACGGCATGCTGATGATGGTGGACGACGATCGCATCGATCTGCAGCCGGGCGAAGTGATCAGCCAGCGCATGGTGCGTTTCCGCACCCTGGGGTGTTGGCCGCTGACCGGCGCAGTGGATTCGCAGGCGCAAACCCTGCCGGAGATCATCGAAGAGATGCTGGTCTCCACCACCAGTGAACGCCAGGGGCGGATGATCGACCGCGATCAGTCCGGCTCGATGGAGCTGAAAAAGCGTCAAGGGTATTTCTAAGGAGCCGCCGGATGAACAACGCAATTGCACAACAAATCGCTGACCAGGGCGGCGTCGAATCCTACCTGCACGCGCAGCAACACAAGAGCCTGCTGCGCTTTCTGACCTGCGGCAGCGTCGACGACGGCAAAAGCACCCTGATAGGTCGCCTGCTGCACGATACCCGCCAGATCTACGAGGATCAGCTGTCGACGCTGCACAGCGACAGCAAACGCATCGGCACCCAGGGCGAGAAGCTCGATCTGGCGCTGTTGGTGGACGGCCTGCAGGCCGAGCGCGAGCAGGGCATCACCATCGACGTGGCCTATCGCTATTTCTCGACCGAAAAACGCAAATTTATCATCGCCGATACCCCAGGGCATGAGCAGTACACCCGCAACATGGCCACCGGCGCCTCCACCTGCGATCTGGCGATCCTGTTGATCGACGCGCGCAAAGGGGTACTGGACCAGACTCGTCGCCACAGTTTTATCGCAACCCTGCTGGGCATTCGCCATCTGGTGGTGGCGGTGAACAAAATGGATCTGGTGGACTACCAGGAAACGGTGTTCGAGCAGTTCAAACAGGATTACCTGACCTTTGCCCAGCAGCTGCCAGGCGATCTGGACATCAAATTCGTGCCGCTGTCGGCGCTGGACGGCGACAACGTGGCGAGCGAAAGCGCCCATATGCCGTGGTACAGCGGCCCGACGCTGCTGGAAGTGCTGGAGAGCGTTGACGTGGTCAGCGAGCGAGAAAACCAGCCGCTGCGCTTCCCGGTGCAGTACGTCAACCGCCCAAACCTCGATTTTCGCGGCTATGCCGGCACGCTGTCCGCCGGCGTGGTGCGGGTGGGGCAACGGGTCAAAGTGCTGCCTTCCGGCGTGGAGTCCAGCGTGGCGCGCATCGTGACCTTCGACGGCGATCTGCAAGAGGCGGTGCCGGGCGAGGCGATTACGCTGGTGCTGAAGGATGAGGTGGACATCAGCCGCGGCGATCTGCTGGTCGACGCCGGCGAAAGCCTGCAGGCGGCGCAGAGCGCGCTGGTGGACGTGGTATGGATGGCCGAGCAGCCGCTGGTGCCGGGACAGAGCTACGACATCAAGATCGCCGGTAAAAAGACCCGCGCCCGCGTGGAGAGTATCCGCCATCAGGTGGAGATCAATACGCTGGCGCAGCACCCGGCAGACACGTTGCCGCTTAACGGCATCGGTCTGGTGGAGCTGACCTTCGACGAGCCGCTGGTGCTGGACAGCTATCAGAGCAATCACGACACCGGCGGGCTGATCTTCATCGATCGCATGAGCAACGTCACGGTAGGCGCCGGTCTGGTGCGCGAAACGCTGCAGGCCACCCCGGCGGCGCACGGCGAGTTCAGCGCCTTCGAGCTGGAGCTGAATGCGCTGGTGCGTAAGCACTTCCCGCACTGGGGCGCACGTGATCTGCTCGGTGGTCGATAAGGTGGCCGCTGAACTGAGGGCGACCGGGCCGGACGATGAGAACGTGGTTTGGCATCCGCACGCCGTGACGCGCGCGGATCGCGAAGCGCGCAACGGCCATCGCGGCGTGGTGCTGTGGTTTACCGGGCTGTCCGGCTCGGGCAAATCCACCGTCGCCGGCGCGCTGGAGCAGGCGCTGCACGGGCTCGGCGTCAGCACCTATCTGCTGGACGGCGATAACGTGCGCCACGGCCTGTGCCGCGATCTCGGCTTCTCTGACGAGGATCGGCGCGAGAACATCCGCCGGGTGGGGGAAGTGGCCAAACTGATGGTGGATGCCGGGCTGGTGGTGCTGACCGCGTTCATTTCGCCGCACCGCGCCGAGCGGCAGATGGTGCGCGAAATGCTCGGCGCCGATCGCTTTATCGAAGTGTTCGTCGACACGCCGTTGGCGATCTGCGAGGCGCGCGATCCGAAGGGATTGTATAGAAAAGCGCGCGCCGGCGAACTGCGCAATTTCACCGGTATCGACGCGGTTTACGAGGCGCCGCAGCAGCCGGAAATCCACCTTGATGGCCAACAATTGGTAACAAATTTGATTGCGCAATTGTTAGACGTGTTGCGTGGTCAGGCTATTATCAAACCCTGAATTCAAAAAAAGCGTGTGGCGTTTTTCGCCATGCGCTTTTTACTCTAAGCCGCCGCAGAGCGAGCCGAATAACCAGGGATCACTATGCAAAATGTCACGCCTATCTTGATCGACTCCAAGCAGTCAAAACAGGAGAGAGAGGAGCCTTCTTATTCTTTCCTGGGCGGCGTCAGCGGCTTTGTTTTCTACTGGCTGGCGTTCGCGTTGCCGTTCCTGGTTTACGGTTCCAACACGCTGTTTTTCCTGCTCTATACCTGGCCGTTCTTCCTGGCGCTGATGCCGCTGTCGGTGCTGATCGGCATCACCCTCAGCATGCTGTTGCGCGGCCGTCTGATCCTGACGCTGCTGCTGACCGGCGCCATCGTGCTGTGCCTGTTCTGGCTGGTGTTTAGCTTCTTGACCGGGTGGTGAGAGAGCGGGCGCCGATGCCGGCGCCCGAAGGATTGCAAAGCGGTGCCGAAGGTTACAAAACTTTGCTCAGAAACGCCTGTGTGCGCGGATTAGCCGGATGGCTGAAGATCTGCTGCGGCGCGCCTTCCTCCTGAATGATCCCCTGATCGATAAACAGCACTCGATCGGCCACCTCGCGGGCAAAGCCCATCTCATGCGTGACCACCACCATGGTCATGCCCTCGTGTGCCAGCGATTTCATCACCGCCAACACTTCGCCCACCAGCTCCGGATCGAGCGCGGAGGTGGGTTCGTCAAACAGCATGATCTTCGGCTCCATCGCCAGCGCGCGGGCGATCGCTACCCGCTGCTGCTGGCCGCCGGAGAGGCTGTTGGGGTAGGCGTCTATCTTGTCGAGCAGCCCGACCTTGTGCAGCAGCTGCTCGGCTTGCGCGATGGCTTCGGCGCGCGGCCGTTTCTTCACGCTCACCGGTGCCATGATGATGTTTTCCAACACCGTCATGTGCGGGAACAGGTTGAAGCGCTGGAACACCATACCCACGCTTTCACGCATCTTGTTCAGGTCGGTTTTTTGATCGTGGACGGCGAAGCCGTTGACCTCGATCTCGCCGCCGGAGAGCGTTTCCAGCGCGTTGATGCAGCGCAGGAAGGTGCTCTTCCCGGAGCCGGAAGGGCCGATGACGCACACCACTTCGTTGGCGGCGATCCGGCAGGAAATGCCGCGCAGCACGTGGCTCTCGCCGAACTGTTTTTGCAGGTTATGTACGCGAATCACTTTTACCGAACCTCTTTTCCATGTGTTGCACCAGCAGCGAGAGCAGGAAGGTGATGACCCAATAGACCAGCGAAATGGTCAGGTAGGGCTCCCAATAGGTGGCGTAGGCGCCGGAGACGGTGCGGGCGGCATAGGCCAGATCCGCCAGGCCGATGGCGGAGGCCAGCGACGAATCCTTGACGATGGCGATGGCGTTGTTGCCCAGCGGCGGCAGCATGCGGCGGAAGGCCTGCGGCAGGATCACCTGGCGCATGGTCTTGCCGTAGCTCATGCCCAGCGAGCGCGAGGCCTCCATCTGGCCGCGGTCAATCGACTGGATCCCGGCGCGGAAGATCTCCGACACATAGGCGCCGGCGTTGAGCGTGATCGCCACTACGCAGGAGAGAAAGGCACCGTAGTCGGCGCGCAGCGCGCGGGCAAAATCGACGCTCATCAGGCCGCTGGTGACCAGCAGGCCGTCGCGCGGGTTGATGAACAGCGGCACCAGCGCGAAGTGTACCACCATGATCTGCACGAACAGCGGCGTGCCGCGAAAGGCGCTGATGTAAATGCGCACCGGCCACTGAACGCCGTAATGCAGGATGGGTTTCCAGATGCCGTGCGGCGCCTGCGCCAAACGGCCCAGACCGAGGATCAATCCCCAGGTGGTGCCCAGCAGCACGCAGATGATGGTGCATTTGATGGTCATCCAGGCACCTTCCATAAACAGCGGCGCGTATTCCTGGATGATCTCCCAGCGGAAGTTCAAAAGGTATTCCTTCTTGGTAGGCTGAAACGGTGGTGCGCCGACGGCCTGGTGGGCGCCGGCGACAGGGCATTATTCCGCCGGCAGCGTCGGTACGTTGCTGTCGAACCAGGTTTGGTAAATCTTGGCGTAGGTGCCGTCGGCGACGATTTTCTTCAGGCCGGCGTTGATCTTGTTGCGCAGTTCGTCGTTGCCTTTGGCGACGGCGATGCCGAAATACTGGCGCTCGAACTTGGCGTCGGGCACCAGCTTGAAGGCTTTCTCAGGGTGGGTTTTGATATAGAACTTGGCCACGCCGACGTCGCCGACCGCCGCGCCGATGCCGTCTTCATACAGCTCCTGCAGCATCAGCGGGGTATTGTCGAAGCGCTTGATGGCGGTGCTGTTTTTGCCCAGCACGTCGGACACCACGATGTCGCCGGTGCTGGAGTTCACCACGCCGACCTTCAGCGCTTTCAGCGCGGCGATGGAGTCTACCGTCGAGTCCTGCGGCACCACGATAGCCTGCTCGGCCGGGAAGTAAGGCGCCGAGAAATCAACCATTTGTTTGCGCTTGTCGGTGATGGTGATGCCGGAAATGATGATGTCGCGATCGCCGGAATTCAACGTGGCGAAGATCCCTTCCCACGGCGTATTGATCAGTTTGATCTGGAAGCCTTCGGCCTTGGCCACCGCTTTGATGATGTCGATGTCGAAACCTTCCAGCTGTTTTTGGCTGTTTTCAAATTCGAACGGCCGATAGGTGCCGCCGGAACCGACGACGTAGGTAGGTTCAGCCGCCAACGCGGCGGTGGAGAAGGTGGCGGCCAGGCAGGCGCCGATCAGAACTAAACGTTTTAACATCGCGATCCCCGATAATGAAAGGTTATATATTGGAATTATTTATGCACTAGTAGTGCATAAAAATAAGCTTCAATGAATGAAAGTACAACCCCTGCATAAGGATTATTCTTTCTATGGTGGTAAATATTCACTTTTTGCATTGTGGCGGAGTAAGCGATGGGGCAGAAAGCGGCGGTGCAGTGGTTCTTGCTGCATAATGGGTGAAGGGCAGTGTGTGCCTCATTGGAAAACGCGTCGTGCGCATCGGGTGTAAGGGGCTTTTTTTGCCGCTTTCGCCGCGGAATTGGGCGATAAACTCGGGAACCCTTCATCCGTATTCTGAATTTGGCGTTGAAATGCCGCTCTCAGTGTGGAGTCCAACGAAAAGTTGTGGGATGATTGGTCGGTTTTTCAGGGGGCGGAGATGGGAAAACTTACGCTGCTATTGCTGGCATTGCTCGGTTGGTTACAGTATTCACTGTGGCTGGGCAAAAATGGTATTCACGATTACGTGCGAGTCAATGAAGACGTTGCGGTCCAACAGGGCAACAACGCCAAGTTGAAAGCGCGTAACGATCAGCTGTTTGCCGAAATCGATGATTTGAACGGCGGTCAGGAAGCGATCGAAGAGCGAGCGCGTAATGAGCTGGGCATGATCAAGCCCGGTGAGACTTTCTATCGTCTGGTTCCTGACCAATCCAGACGCAACGCGGCGTCTTCCTCGCAAAATAACGCACAAAAATAACGCATGAATCACTCCGCAGGCACCTTTCCCTCGGTGATTGCCGTCCTGCCCGCTGCCGGTATCGGCAGCCGCATGCAGGCGGAATGCCCGAAGCAATATTTAACCATCGGCCGGCACAGCATCGTCGAGCACGCCATCCATGCCCTGTTGCGTCATCCACGCATCGAGCGGGTGATCGTGGCGATCGGTCCGGAAGATCGCCAGTTCGAACAGTTGCCGATCGCCCAGGATCCGCGGGTGATCGTCACCGAGGGCGGCAGGCAGCGCGCCGATTCGGTGATGGCCGGGCTGAAGCTGGCGGGCGATGCGGACTGGGTACTGGTGCACGACGCTGCACGTCCCTGCCTGCACGCCGACGATCTCGAGCGCCTGCTGGCGATCACCGCACACAGCAAGGTCGGCGGCATTCTCGCCGCCCCGGTGCGCGACACCATGAAACGCGCCGAACCCGGCCGCGAAACCATCGCCCACACCGTCGAACGCCAGGATCTGTGGCACGCGCTGACGCCGCAGCTGTTTCCGCTGCCGCTGCTCAAGCAGTGCCTGCAGCGCGCGCTGGATGAAGGTGCGAACGTCACCGACGAAGCCTCGGCGCTGGAGCATTGCGGTTATCATCCGCAGCTGATCGCCGGCCGGGCGGACAACATTAAAGTAACGCGGCCGGAGGATTTGGCGCTGGCGGCGTTCTATTTGACTCAGTTGGACAATTAAGGAGCGCATCATGCGTATCGGTCACGGTTTTGACGTACATAAATTCGGCGGCGAAGGCCCGCTGGTGATCGGTGGCGTTCGCATCCCTTACGACAAAGGTTTGCTGGCCCACTCCGACGGCGACGTCGCGCTGCATGCCGCGACCGACGCCCTGCTGGGCGCGGCGGCGCTGGGCGATATCGGCAAGCTGTTCCCCGATACCGATCCGGCGTTCAAAGGCGCCGACAGCCGCGAACTGCTGCGCGAAGCCTGGAAACGCATCCGCGCCAAAGGGTACCGCCTCGGCAACCTCGATATCACCATCATCGCTCAGGCGCCGAAAATGGCGCCGCACATCCCGCAGATGCGCGTCTTCCTGGCGGAAGATCTGCAGTGCCATATGGATGACGTCAACGTGAAGGCCACCACCACCGAGCAGCTCGGTTTCACCGGGCGCGGCGAGGGCATCGCCTGCGAAGCGGTCGCCTTGCTGATCAAGGAATAACCGCATGAATATGGCGAATCTGACCTGGCTGCATGGCCGGCCGCAGAGCACCGGGGTGTTGAAAGCCAATCCGGAAGATTTCGTGGTGGTGGAAGACCTGGGCTTTGCGCCGGACGGTGAAGGCGAGCACGTACTGGTGAACATCCGTAAAAACGGCTGCAATACCCAGTTCGTGGCCGATTATCTGGCGCGCTTCGCCGGTATTCACGCCCGTTCCGTCAGCTATGCCGGCTTGAAGGATCGCCACGCGGTGACCGAGCAGTGGTTCTGCCTGCATATGCCGGGTAAGGACACGCCGGATTTCTCCCGGTTTACGCTGGAAGGCTGCGAGGTGCTCTCGTACGCCCGCCATCTGCGTAAAATGCGCATTGGCAACCTGAAGGGCAACCACTTTACGTTGGTGCTGCGCCAGATTTCCGACCGGCAGGACGTGGAACGCCGCCTGCAGGCCATCGCCGCGCAGGGCGTGCCGAATTACTTCGGCAGCCAGCGTTTCGGCCGCGGCGGCAACAACCTGGTGATGGCGCGCCGCTGGGCGAATGACGAAATTCGCGTCAAAGAGCGCAGCAAGCGTAGTTTCTACCTGTCCGCCAGCCGCAGCGCGCTGTTTAATCAGGTCGCGAGCAGGCGCCTGGCCGACGGCCTGCAGCGCACCGTGCTGGAAGGTGACGCCCTGCAGCTGAGCGGCCGCGGCAGCTGGTTTGTCGCCAAAGCTGATGAACTGGAGACGCTGCAACAGCGCTTGGATGCCGGCGAGCTGGTTGTCACCGCGACGTTGCCGGGCGACGGCGAGCCGGGTACTGCCGGCGATGCGTTGGCATTTGAACAACAATGCTTGGCGGAGCAGCCGGAATTGCTTACGCTTTTAAAGCGCGAGCGTGTCGAACCCGCTCGTCGGGCCCTGCTGCTGCAGCCGCAAAATATGCTGTGGAACTGGTGGGATGACGTTACCGTGGAACTGCGCTTCTGGCTGCCGGCAGGCAGCTTCGCCACCAGCGTAGTTCGCGAGATCATGCAGCAGGATGACAGTGATGCGGATATCAGCGAGTAACGGAGAATAGCCGTTCGGGTTTTGACGGAGCCCGAAAAGCCCCGGCCAATCAGGCTGGGGCTTTTGCGTTTTATGCCAGCGCTTCCAACTGCGGTGGCGTCACGCCGCTCAGCTCGATAGACGGCGAGTTGTAGTGCATGTCCGCCACCGTTTGTTGCAGATCGCGGTTACCTAACGAGAAGACGATATCCTGGCTGTCAAAGCCGTGGTTGCCATTACTGTCGATGATGATATACAGCGCATTGCCCAACTTTATGGCACCGACTTCTGCCAGCGCATGTTCGCTGGCGCCACCGGTGGCTGTACTGAGCGCTGCGCTGAACAGGGATTGCGCATCTGCAGCGCCACCCAATGTGGAGAACAAGGCATTCAAATTGCTCGTATTGCCGTAGTCGCCATAGGAAACCAGTGATTTGCCGCCGGCCGCTGAGAACGTCCATTGTTGTGTGGTGTCGCCTGCATTGATCCGGTCGTTGGCCGCATGATAGTCGGTGATCTTGACCTGGCTGGAAATGGAGCTGTGCGCGAAGTTGATCGTGTCGCCGTGGAAACCCGAACCGTGTCCGGTGATGGTTGTGTTGCCGATGACGCTGAAGCTGTCGTCTTGCGAAGCGCCTTCTACCTCCAATTGCTTGCCGGCCAGCGTGTTGATGATGGCGCTGAACTGCCCGCTATTTTGCAGGCTACCCAGCGTATTATAAAAGTCGCCGCCGCCGGTGCCGCCGATCTCGCTGTGAATGTCCACGCTGATAGGCGCGAGATTGCCGTTCGGGTTGCTCAGTTCGCCCACGGCGATGCGGGCCAGCGAATCGGTAAAGCCCGCTTTGACATTGAGCTTCAGCACATAATTATTCGCACCGCCCAGGGCGAATCCGTTGAGGCTGATATCCGTGATGTGATTGCTTCCACCGGATAACGTTAATTCAGAATGGGTAAAGTTTGCGGTGATATTTAATATTTCCTTTGCCGGGGTGTTCGTGTAATGGCTGGTGACGGCGAAGGTGCCACCGTTGATTTTCTGGTTGCTATAGGCGGGGGGCGTATCGGTATAAGGGTTAAACTCTTTACCAATATCAATATTTAAATCTGTCGTGACATTTTTTCCCTGAACTTTCGCCAGCTCGACATGTAACTTACTGGCGGCCGTTGCGTCATCAAATATACGAATGGTTGTGGGAATATATTGCCCGGCCGAGTAAGAGGCGTTAGCGTTAATTAAATGGACGTTGTCTGCAAATCCGCTAAGGGAAAAAGCGAGTGGCGCGCTGGGGAAGTAGGGAGATTGCGCGATGTTGCTGACATCAGCATAAGCGGTGTTGTTGATGATGGCGTTGCCGAAGATAATGCCGGCGTCAAAGGTGTGGGCGCCCTCGGTCGCTACGGTTTGTCCGTCAAGATGTATGCTGCCGGTGCCGACATAGCCTGCGAGATCGATGTAGCTGAATTGGTCGAAGTTGCCAATGTTACTGTTGATGATTGCGGATTTCGTGCCATTGGCGGCGGTCGCGATCAGGATATCTTTGGTGATGAAGTTGGCGGATAGAATCGTCGTGTTATTTGTGCCGAACTCAGCGCTGCCATTGGCGCGGAAATTGGCGCTGATAATGTTTGGTCCGCCGTTGGTCGAATTACCGGCCCAGCTCAGCATATTAAAACCGCTGCCTATCTTTATATGAGCTTTGGAAATGGTTAAGTCTGATGTTGGAGAGATAATTACATTGGTGTTGTTGATGTTGGTGAACGAAAGGTTTTCTGTTTCCGGTGTCAGTTCAACCGGATAATCCGTCATTGATAAGGTGGTCATAATGGCTTTTTCCTCAGTGAAGAATGGGCTTGAGTAATTAAATTTCAAGCCAATAAAATATAGATGGCAAACAGCAAACTAGCTAAGAAAGTTCTTTGGGTTTTGTTTTGTTTGGTTATTATTTAAATTTTATTTATTCTTTATGGACTGTATTGGGCGCGACAGGGTTCCCTCATGTTGTGCAGGTGTTGGCGAATGTAGACGCGTTTTATCGCCGCAGTGCTACAGACGCCGTTTCTGCAACGAGTTCGGATGCCGTCGGCATGAGTTCGACGCGCTAGTAACACAAGCAAGTTCGGTTATAATTCGGGGCAAAGTGAACCAGGGTGATCCAATGAATCCGCAACCGGACAATAACCGGATAACAAGAGTGCGGTTTTAAGTTTGCTTGTTATGACAACTAGGGGTTGAGTCTACAATGCGGATATTGTTGAGTAACGATGACGGCGTCAGCGCTCCGGGCATTCAGGTGCTGGCGGCGGCTCTGCGGGAATTCGCCGAGGTGCAGGTCGTGGCACCGGATCGTAACCGCAGCGGCTCTTCCAATGCGCTGACGCTGGAATCGCCGCTGCGCACGCAGACGCTGGCCAACGGCGATATTGCGGTGCTGCAGGGGACGCCGACCGACTGTGTCTACCTTGGCGTCAACGCGCTGATGCATCCGGCACCGGATATCGTGGTCTCCGGCATCAACGCCGGGCCGAATTTGGGCGACGACGTCATCTATTCCGGCACCGTCGCAGCGGCGATGGAGGGCCGGCATTTGGGGCTGCCCGCATTGGCGGTGTCGTTGAACGGCCACCAGCACTATGCGACTGCCGCTGCCATTACTTGCCGTATCCTGCGCGCGTTGCAGCGTGAGCCGTTGCGTACCGGAAAAATCCTGAATATCAACGTACCGGATCTGCCCCTGGCGGAGATTAGAGGCCTGCGCGTTACCCGCTGCGGCAGCCGCCATCCCGCCGACAAGGTGTTCTGCCAGCAGGATCCGCGCGGACAAAATCTCTACTGGATCGGGCCGCCTGGTGATAAATTTGATGTCGGGCCGGATACCGACTTTGCGGCGGTGGAACAAGGCTATGTGGCGATCACGCCGCTGCAGGTGGATTTGACCGCCTACGCGGCGCAGGAAGTCGTGAAAACATGGTTAACCAAGGCAGAGGTTAGCGGGGAATGGTGAACAAGCGTATGCAAACATTGCTGACGCAGCTGCGGCAGCAGGGGATCCGGGACGAAAAGCTGCTACGGGCGATCGAAGCGGTGCCGCGCGAGCGTTTTGTCGACGAAGCGCTGGATCATAAGGCCTACGAAAACACCGCGCTGCCGATCGGCTCCGGCCAGACCATTTCCCAGCCTTATATGGTGGCGCGGATGACCGAGCTGCTGAATTTGAAGCCCACTTCACGGGTGCTGGAGATCGGCACCGGTTCCGGTTATCAGACCGCTATCCTGGCACATCTGGTGCAACACGTTTGTTCCGTCGAGCGCATCAAGGGGCTGCAGTGGCAGGCCAAGCGCCGCCTGAAGCAGCTCGATCTTCATAATGTTTCCACCCGCCACGGCGACGGCTGGCAGGGCTGGGCATCGCGCGGTCCGTTCGATGCGATCATCGTCACCGCCGCGCCGCCGGAGATCCCGCAGGCGCTGGTGGAACAATTGGACGACGGCGGCATTTTGGTGCTGCCGGTGGGCGAGCAGGCCCAAACCCTCAAACGCATTCAACGCCATGGCAACGAGTTCGTTGTCGATGCGGTGGAAGCGGTGCGCTTTGTCCCGCTGGTGAAAGGCGAATTGGCCTAGCGATTGTCTGATTTTTCGACCGTCTGCAAAATCTGTTGCACTTTCATCACGTCCGGATAAGGTTTTCTCGTTCCAATCAGGCTAATTTTCACTAGAATTGGCCTTTCTACGTAGTTGTCTTATGGTGCGGCAACGCCAATGTGGTTAGCATTGGCGCGCGTTTTGATGCTCCGGCGGGAGATGACCTGGCGTTCAGGGATCGGCCGGCGGCGCCTTTACATCGCAGGGACTGGGAAGTGGCAAAAGCTCGGCTACGATGTAAAGGGTATTTTGGATATATCACTGATATTGCTGTCATGGGGGAAGCATGAGCACGGGAAGCCCAATGATTACGTTACGCCGGGTAGCGGTGTGTACGATGGTAAGTTTGTGGTTGGCGGGTTGTACGAACAATGCCTCGACGTCGGCCCCTATCAGCAGCGTGGGTGGCGGCGGTGCCGTTCCATCCGGCAATAATAATGGCGGGGCGCAGCAGGTCAGCCCCGAGGGCCGCATTGTCTATAACCGCAGTTATAACGCTATCCCTAAAGGGAGCTACAGCGGCGGTGAAACCTACACGGTCAAGCGCGGCGACACGCTGTTTTATATCGCCTGGATCACCGGCAACGATTTCCGCGACCTGGCGCAGCGCAACAATATTCCCGAGCCATACAGCCTGAATGTTGGCCAAACCATTCAGCTTGGTAATGGTTCTGCCAACGGCGGCGGCGGCATGCTGGCGACGACAGATGCAACCAAAGGCGGCGTTCCGAAGCCACCTTCCAGCTCCCAGATCCAGACGGCAACGGTTGATTCTCAATCAACTAACGCGTATTCTGAAAACTCGGGTAAACAGAATGTAGGTAAGATGTTACCTGCAGCAGGTGCCGCAGCGGTTGGGACCGCGACTGCGCCTGTTACCGCACCGGAAGCCGCTCCACCCGTGAGCAGCACCGTCAGCAACAGTTCTCCGGTCAGTACCTGGAGATGGCCGACTGACGGTAAGATTATTGATAACTTTTCCTCATCAGAAGGTGGGAATAAGGGCGTCGATATCGCCGGTTCCCGTGGGCAGCCTATCTTCGCTACCGCCGATGGCCGCGTAGTGTATGCCGGCAACGCTTTACGGGGTTACGGTAATCTAATCATCATCAAACACAATGATGATTACCTGAGCGCCTACGCTCATAACGACACAATGCTGGTCCGGGAACAACAAGAAGTGAAGGCGGGTCAAAAAATAGCCACCATGGGTAGCACCGGTACCAGTTCAGTACGTTTGCATTTTGAAATTCGTTACAAGGGGAAATCCGTAAACCCGCTGCGTTATCTTCCGCAGCGATAGATTGGGCAGAATACGCTGAGATTCTGCTCGCGGTATCACGGGTAGGAGCAGCATATGAGCCAAAATACGCTGAAAGTTAACGAGTTACATGATGATGCGGATTTCGACGAGAATGGAGCTGAGGCTGAGTCGTTTGATGAAAAAGCGCTGGTAGAAGAAGAGACCAGCGAGAACGATTTAGCGGAAGAAGAGCTGTTGTCTCAAGGCGTTACGCAACGCGTATTGGATGCGACGCAGCTCTATCTGGGTGAGATCGGTTATTCACCTCTGCTGACCGCAGAGGAAGAAGTCTATTTTGCGCGGCGTGCTCTGCGCGGTGACGTGCCGTCCCGCCGCCGCATGATTGAAAGCAACCTGCGGCTGGTGGTGAAAATCGCCCGCCGCTACAGCAACCGCGGTCTGGCGCTGCTGGATCTGATCGAAGAGGGTAACCTCGGTCTGATTCGCGCAGTGGAAAAATTCGACCCGGAACGCGGTTTCCGCTTCTCCACTTACGCAACCTGGTGGATCCGTCAGACGATTGAACGGGCGATCATGAACCAAACCCGTACCATTCGTTTGCCTATCCATATCGTCAAAGAACTGAATGTCTATCTGCGCACCGCGCGCGAGCTTTCCCACAAGCTGGATCATGAACCGAGCGCTGAAGAGATTGCCGAGCAACTCGACAAGCCGGTGGATGACGTCAGCCGCATGCTGCGTCTGAATGAGCGCATCACCTCGGTGGATACGCCGCTGGGCGGGGATTCGGAGAAAGCGCTGCTGGACATTCTGGCCGACGAGAAGGACAACGGGCCTGAAGACACCACGCAAGACGACGATATGAAGCAAAGCATCGTCAAATGGTTGTTCGAACTGAACGCCAAACAGCGTGAAGTGTTGGCGCGTCGTTTCGGCCTGCTGGGCTATGAAGCGGCGACGCTGGAAGACGTAGGCCGGGAGATTGGCCTGACGCGTGAGCGCGTTCGTCAGATTCAGGTTGAAGGCCTGCGCCGCCTGCGTGAGATTCTGCAGATGCAGGGCCTGAGCATTGAGGCGCTGTTCCGCGAATAACGCCGGTTGTTGAACCGCATCAAATAAATATCCTCCGGCATAGCCGGAGGTTTTTCATATGCGCCTGTAAGGCTCTCTTACCAGCCGCGCCCTAACAGGCGCATAGCAATCTGACATTTGCGTTTCGACCGTTACTTACGGCCCGTAAACGGGCTGCCTGGATACGGGATCGACAGTTGCTCTCCCAGCTTATCCTGTTCCAACTGATGCTTTATGTAATCCTTTATTTTTGTTGTATTTTTACCCACCGTATCTACGTAGTATCCTCGACACCAGAATTCCCGATTGCGATACTTGTACTTCAGCTCTCCAAATTGCTCGTAAAGCATCAGGCTGCTTTTGCCCTTCTGATATCCCATAAAGCTCGATACACTCACTTTCGGCGGGATCTCCACAAGCATGTGGATATGATCTGGACAGCATTCTGCTTCCAGGATCGCTACGCATTTCCATTCACATAGCTTTCTTAATATGCTGCCTATTGCCCTACGTTTTTCACTGTAGAACACCTGCCTCCGGTACTTTGGGGCAAATACTATGTGATATTTACAGTTCCATCGCGTGTGCGCTAAGCTCTTTTCGTCCCCCATCGGGACCTCCTTTCGATTCTTCGAATGAACCTTTGCAGTTGCCAGACCGCAAGGTTTTCTAACAAATCAAAAGGGGCTTTAAAAGCATACTCAAAGCTGTAAGCTTTACGGAACCCCCAGCCTAGCTGGGGGTTTTCGGTGCACAA
>NZ_FCJA01000005.1:0-61178 GCF_001537385.1 Serratia sp. 2880STDY5682894
GCCTGTTAGGGCGCGGCTGGTAAGAGAGCCTTACAGGCGCATATGAAAAACCTCCGGCTATGCCGGAGGATATTTATTGATTCAGAAATATCACTCCCCGGCCAACAACGCCCGGGAACCGGCATGACGCCAGTGGATGCGGCCCGGCAGATAAAGCGCATGCTGTTCCAGCGGCCGCTCGTCGATGAGCGCGGTAACCTGGTCGAAGCTATGCTGCGCCAGCGCCCGGCAGTCTTGCGCGACCGTGTCTATCTTCAGCGTCATGCAATCGAACAGGTAGTGATCGTCGAAGCTGCACAGGTGGATGTCGCTCTCCATCAGCTGATGCTGCGTCAGATAACGCAACACCCCTTCCAGCAGGCCACAGGCGGCGGTGAACAGCGCTTTGGGCGGACGCCCCAGCTGTGCGCACAGCTGAGCGAACATCTCGTAACCTGAGCTGGGGTGGTAGCTGCCGTTGATGATCCATTCCGGTTTGCACGTTACGCCGGCGCGCTCCAGGCCAAGCTGGAAGCCGGCCAGCCGATCGCGGGTCGGTGAAATGCGCGGCTGCCCGCCGAGAAAATAGATCTCATCCGGATGTTGGCGCGCGACCTTTTCCACCAGGTCGGCGGTCGCATTAACCGAATCGGTGATCACCAGCGGCAGCTCGGAACCGGCGATCAGGCGGTCCATCTGCACCACCGGCAGCCCGACGTTGATCTTCTGGTATTCCGCGTCGTTCAGCTGGCTGGAGGCGACGATCAGGCCGTCGACCTGCCGTTGCACCAGACTGTTCACCGCCATCATCTCCTGCGCCGGGTTTTCATCGGTGCAGGCGATCAACAGCTGCAGACCGGCTTCGCGGCACAGCGTTTCCAGCTCGCGCGAGATCACCGCAAAGCCGTAGTTGGTCATCTCCGGTACCACCAGCCCCAGCGTGTGGCTGCGGTTGGAGCGCAAAGAGCGGGCGTGGATGCTGGGCTGATAATGGTGTTCGTGCGCCAGCGCCAGAATGCGATCGCGGGTGTCGTCGGACACCCGGTATTCCTTGCTGCGGCCGTTCAGCACCAGGCTGGCGGTCGATTTCGACACCCCGGCCAGCGTGGCGATGTCACTGATGGTAATGCGTTTATTTTTTTTCACTGACGCCATCTGAAGTCATCGGAGGATGCGTCATTCTAGCATGCATGGCGTCAGCGGCCAGTATTCCAACGCCAGCGCTGCGCTCCCGTTCAGCCGCAGTTGCGGTTCACCTGCCGGGAAGTAGCGCGCGCTCATCACCGCCTCGCCGTGGTTGATGAAGATTTCCACGCTGGAGCGATCGAACAGCAGCTGCAGATGCGTGACCGGGCCGCGCCAGTAACGGTGCTCCGGCCGGCCGTCGGCCAGAGAGGCGCGCGTCAGCTGCAGCCGCTCGCCGTCCCAGCTCAGCGTCATCGCGTCGCCAAAGGCGGCGCTGAACGCGCCCTGCGGCGTCAGCTGCAGCTCCGCGGCGCCCAGCGCATAGGCGGGGGCGTCATCGGCGCGGCCTCGCCAGTCTTCTCGCTCGCCGCGCAGCTGTTGCAACTCGCGCGCCGGGCGCTGGTGGAGGCGGCCATGCCGCAGCGACAGCTCGCGTGGGCAGGTCATGGTATGGATCCAGCCATAACGGCGCGTCGGATGGGCTTCTTCATCTTGCTCGGGCACGCCCATCCAGGCGAACAGCAGGCGGCGGCCATCTTCCGCCAGCGTTGTCTGGGGCGCGTAGAACTCGAAGCCGGCGTCCAGCTCGTGAAATTCGCCGTGGCTGAAGGCCACCTGCCGATAATCCAGCTTGCCGAGCAGATAACCGGCCTGATAACGGTTGAGGTAGCGTTCCGGCTGCGGCGCCAGCCCCTGCGGGCAGCAGATCAACACGTCGCCGCCGTCCAGCGAGAACAGATCCGGGCACTCCCACATGTAGCCGAATTCGCCCAGGTCGTTCAGGCCGGAACCGGCGATCTCTCCCAGCGCTTGCCAGTCGCGCAGATCGCTGGAACGCAGCAGCAACACCTTGCCGCGATCCTGCAAGTCACGCGCGCCGAGCACCATGTACCAGGCATCCTGATGACGCCACACTTTCGGATCGCGTACGTGGCCGCTGTAGCCCTCCGGCAGCGGCAGCACCGGCCCGAGTTTGCGGTATTCGGCCCGATCGCTTTCCTGAGCCAGGCATTGGTAAGCGGTGCGTGAGCCGTCGGGGAATTTCACATTGCCGGTATAGATCAGCGTGATTTTGTCTTCCGCCACCACCGCCGAGCCGGAGTAACAGCCGTGGCTGTCGTAACAGGCGCCCGGTGCCAGGGCGAGCGGCTGATGTTCCCAATGCACTAAATCGATCGACTGCCAGTGTCCCCAGCACTTGTTGCGATGATCGCAGCCCAGCGGATTCCACTGATAGAACAGGTGATAAACGCCGTTGTGCTGGATAAAGCCGTTAGGATCGTTCAGCAAGCCAACGCTGGGCGCCAGATGCCAGGCCGGGCGGTGCGGATCGCGCAGCGCGAGTGGCTGGCCGTTCATGACCGCCCGCAGTGCCTGTTTGATTAAGCTGAGTTCTTCCATCATTGCGCGTCCGTGTTGTATTTCAGCAGCAGGGAGAGCACGAAGGCGCTGCCAAAAGCGATTGCCAGGCCGAGGATATAGCTGACCAGCGAACTGGCCTGCACGATCGCCATGCCGGGGATCGCCGTCAGTCCGACCGCGTTCATGCCGACATGGTTGGCCACCACCCAGGCGCCGCCGAGCGCGCCGCCCGCCAGCGCCGCCAGGAAAGGCTTCACGAAGCGCAGGTTGATACCGAACAGCGCCGCCTCGGTGATGCCGAGCATGGCGGAAAAGGCCGAAGGCACCGCGATGGCTTTGATTTTGGCGTCGCGGGTTTTGAAATACACCGCCAGGCAGGCGCCGCCCTGAGCGATGTTGGCCATCGACCAGATCGGCAGCAGGAAGTTGACGCCGATATTGGGGTTGCCGAGCAGCCCGGCCTCTACCGCATGGAAACTGTGGTGAATGCCGGTGATGACGATAGCGGAATAGAGGCCGCCGAACAGCAGCCCGGCGAACCACCCCGCATGGGCAATCAGCGTGCTGAGCACGAAGGAGATGCCGTCGCCCAGCGCCCGGCCGGCGGGGCCGATAAACAGCAGGGCGACAAAGCCTGAGATGACCACCGTCAGGAACGGCGTCAGGATCAGATCGAGCGCGTTGGGGATCACCTTGCGCAGCCGCTTTTCCAGCACGCTCATGAACCACACCGTCAGCAGCACCGGGAACACGGTGCCCTGATAGCCGATCATGGCGATGTCCAGACCGAAGAAGTTCATGGTGTGGAACCCTCCGGCGACGCCCCAGGCGTTGGTCAGCGCCGGATGCGTCAGAATGCCGCCGAGCGTGGCGCCCAGGTAGGGGTTGCCACCGAATTCGCGTGCGGCGGTGAAGCCGATCAGAATCGGCAGGATAATGAACGCCGCCGAGCTGAACATATCCAGCATGATAAACAGCGCGCTGTTGGCATCGGCCCAGCCATAGGTTTTCACCATGCCGAGCAGCCCCATCAACAGGCCGGACGCGACGATCGCCGGGATGATCGGCACGAAGATGTTCGACAGCAGGCGGGCGATGCGCTGCAGCGGGTTGAGCTTTTTCGCCGCAATATCGGCGGCTTCGGCCTTGCTGGATTCGCTGACGCCCGCCGCCTTGATGAATTCCGCATGCACCTTGTTGACCAGCCCGGTGCCGAAGATCACCTGGATCTGACCGGCGTTGCTGAAGCAGCCTTTGACGCCGTCCAGTTTGCCGATGGCCTCTTTATCCACTTTGCTGTCGTCCACCAGTACCAGGCGCAGGCGCGTGGCGCAGTGGGCGGCGCTGGCGATATTCTCTTTACCGCCGAGCAGTGGCAACAGCGCGTTGGCGGTTGCGGTAATGTCCATGTTGTCCCCTTGCTAAATAAAAATGCCGCTGCGCAGTTTGCGGCGCAGCGACGTGAATCGATGTCAGAAGAAATACTTGAATCTGGCGCGCATGCCGTAACGTTGGTCGTTGTCGCCGTTGGCTATCTTGTTGTCGGCGTTGGCTTCCAGCAGCGAGACATAGGCCCCCAAATACAAATTGAAATTCTTCATATTCATAATGTTAGGTATCTGATACGACGCATGAACGGTGTGGATGTCGTAGTTGCCCGGTTCGCTGAGCGGGTTGTGGATATCGGCGGCGATCCCGGCGGTATTGAACTCTTTGATATTGTTATGGGCATAGATATAACCCAGTTCGAAGCGCCGCCACAGCACGTTCACGCCGGCAGTGAAGTCTTGCTCGCCTGACGCATCCAGATAGGCGGTGCTCAGGTTGGCCACCACGCCGTTGTCCGGATCGGCGGCGCTGTTGTTCCAGCTCATCGTCATGCCGTAGCCGTTGCGCTTGGACTGATCGACGAAGCGGCCCTGGCTGTCCTGATAGCCGTAGGCGTTATTCACCACGTTGCTTTCCATTGCCGCCGCGATGCTGAAGGCGTCTTTTTTCCAGGCGATCACCGGGCGCAAATAGGCGACGTTTTTCTTATTGTCCAGGGCGTTGCCGTGGTAGCTGCTGTCTTGGAACAGCGAAGTGCCGTCCTCCACCAGCGTGTTCAGCTCGAAATAGACATCACCGGCGTATTTGCTCAACATCAGGTTGCCGCCGCTGCTGCTGCGGCCGCGGCCTTCTTTCATCATGTAGATATAGCCGAAGCCGTCGGCGTACAAATCGTTGGCGGTATTGCCGGAGTATTGAATGAAGGTGTCCTGATTCAGTGGGAACATGTCGTAGGCTTCAAAGCGGCCGATTTTGGTTTGCCAGTTCTTTTCATTGCCGAAGAAGAAGGCGGCGTCGTCCAGGTTCATTTTGCCGGTCATGTCCGCCAGCGGCTGCACGCTGAAGCCGGAGAAGTTGCCGTCCTGATTGCGGCGGTAGCCGTCCAGCCCGACCAGAATGCGACCGTTGATATCCCAACGCTCTTTGTTGCCGGGCTTCCAGTCCTTGTGGTCGCTGCCTTTCAGCGACGTCAGTTGGCCGCTGCGGCTGGCGCCGTCCAGGTTGAACTCCACGTCGCCGTACAGCTTCAGATCGTTGAAGCCGTTCAGTTTCAGTGCGCTGGCCGGGGCAATCGGCGTAGCGGCATGCTGCGCAATCTGCGCGGTTTGCCGTTCGGTGTTGGCGGTGCGTTGTTCCAGCTGTTGCGCCCGGCGTTCCGCCGCCGTCGCGCGGGTTTCAGCCTGTGCGGCGCGCCGTTCCGCCTGCGCCAGACGTTGTTCCAGGGCGTTGAGGCGCGCCTCGATGCCGCCGCTGCCCGATGCCGCTGCGCTGGAAGCGGAGAGGAAAAGCCCTGTTGTTATCGCCAAATAGCTGAGTTTTTTCATCATCGTCTATCATCCGGGTAAGGGTTGTTATTATTGTTTGCTAAATTGCTAAGCCGGTTTTTCAAGGCGAAAGATAACGAGAGGGAGGCGAGCTGGCAACTCAGTTAGCTAACCCGATTCAGCTATTGTGATCGAGCGCGCAAATCGTGGGCAAAAGACCACGGCGAACCTGAGGATCGCCGTGGATGCAGAGGATCAACGGAGGAAAGCCGCCAGCTCGTCGGCGTGGGGCAGGGCGGTCATGGCCCCTTTGGCGGTGGTGGCCAGCGCGCCGCAGGCCTGCGCCTGGGCGATAACCGCCGGCCACTGCGCTTCCTGCGGCAATTCGTGAAGGCGTGCCAGCGCCGCTAACAGCCCGGCGACGAAGGCATCGCCGGCGCCGGTGGTATCGACCGGAACGACAGGCGCCGCGCGGAAATGACGCAGCCGTTGGCCGTCATGCACATAGACGCCGTCGCCGCCCAGCGTCACCAGCAGCAGGCGCAGCGGATAGGTTTGCATCATCCAGCGAATGGCGTTCTCCAGATCGTCAAGATGGCTGATGAAAGCCAGCTCTTCGCGCGACAGTTTCACCACGTCCGCCAGCAGCAGCGCCTTTTGCAGGCAGGGGCGCAGCGCTTCCGGCTGGCGCCAGACCTCTTCGCGGATGTTGGGATCGAAACTGACCCGGCCACCGGCCGCCCGGATGCGTTCCATCGCGGCAAAGGCCGCGCTGCGGCTGGGTTCCTGCGAGAGCGCGATGGAGCAGAGGTGCAGCCATTCCCCCCGTTGGAAATCCGGCAGATCGTCAGGCTGCAAAAACAGATCGGCACTGGGCTGCACCATAAACGTGAATGAGCGCTCACCCTGCAGATCGAGATCCACCACGACCGTGGAGGTGTGGTGTTCGGGGTCTGGCCGCATATGGCCGATATCCACCCCTTCATCGCTCAGCACCTGCTGCAGAAAGGCACCGAAGCCGTCTTGCCCCACCCGCCCGATAAAGGCGCTGTCGCCACCAAGCCGGGCGATCCCCACCGCCACGTTAGCCGGCGCGCCGCCGGGGCATTTGAGATAACCGTTGGCATTTTCCGGCACCAGGTCGATCACGGCGTCGCCCAGTACCCATACGCGATTTATCATGCTTAATCCCTGTTATTAGCCTTGTCAGATGGGTGGCTAAAATAGAAGAACCGGTTTAGCAAGGCAATGAAATAATATCCGACCGTGAGCGAGATCAAAAAAATAGCGGGGGTGGGGCAGGGAGAAGGTTTTGAGAATGCGCCCACCGCGGGAGAACCGACGTCTGTGGGCGCCACAAAAAAGAGGCTGGCGGTTTAATTTCCGCGATTTCAATCTACAACGCTTTACTCCTGGCCCATCAGCGGGTCGCTGACGCTGTGCTCGCCATCCTCCAACCGGCCCGCCAGGCGGCGTAGCCAACCTCCCGGGCTTTGCAGCGTAAGGTCATACCAACCGCCGCTGGCGTGGGCATCAAAGCTTTGCTGGTGGCTGCCGCCTGCCGGCAGCGTGATGTGCCACGGGCCCTGCTGCGTATAGGGGCAGCGTTCGAGGGTAACCGCTATCGCTTCGGTGCCCGGATTGTTCAGCTGCAGCTGCAGGCTGCGGCCCGTCGGGCGCAAACGCACCTCCGGCTGCGGCCGGTTCAGGGCGCCGCGCAGTTCACGATGAAAGCCGTTGGGGCCGAGCAGCCACAGATGGTACTCATCCTCCGTCTGCCAGTCGTCGCTGACCGCCTTGCCCGCCTCGACGGTAAAACGGCGCGGGATCTGCGCTAGATCTCGCCGATCGTAGACGTGAAACACCGCGCCCTGCTCGCCGGTATTGAACAGGTTCAGCGTCACGCGGCGCTGTTCGGCCGCGACGGTGGCCTCGACGTGCAGCTGGTAGGGCAGCGCGCGGGAAGGGCGCGCCAGGCGGCGTTGGTGGGGCAAACGCTGGTGGACAGGCGATGGCAGCGGTACCTGCGGCAGCTGTTCCTGGCGCTGGCGCAGGCCATCGGCGGCGTGGCGGCTGGTGGCGGGCAGGCTCGGCAGCGCTTCGCCGTTAGGGTCGACGAAGTTGAACGCCGAGGTGAGATCGCCGCACACGGCGCGGCGCCAGGCGCTGATGTTGGGTTCATGCACCTGAAAGCGCTTTTCCAGGAATTGCAGCACCGAGGTGTGATCGAAGACCTGCGAATTGACCCAGCCGCCGCGGCTCCAGGGCGACAGCACCAGCATCGGCACCCGCGGGCCGGGGCCGTAAATGCGGCCGTCCGGCGGCGGTTGATCCTGCGAACCGGGCGGCGCCACGTGCTGGAAGATCTCGGTGTCGAACGGCACCGTCGATTTACCGGCGAAGCTGCCGTCCTCGCGCAGCGACGGCGCGGAAGGCGAAGGCATATGGTCAAAAAAGCCGTCGTTTTCGTCGTAGTTGACCAGCAGGACGGTTTTACTCCACACCTCTGGGTTGTCGGTCAGCGCGTTGAGGATCTCTTGGGTGAACCAGCCGCCCTGCACCGGGCTGGAGGGATCGGGGTGTTCCGAATAGGCCGCCGGCGCGATGATCCAGCTGACCTGCGGCAGTTTGCCCTGCTGTATGTCGGAGCGGAACCCGGCCAGCATGGCGTCCAGATCGTTGCCGTCGGCGGCCGGCAGGGTGTTGCCGTTGCCTTTGTACAGCGGTGCGGCCTCGTTGAGCGCATCGCGATAGGGCACGAAGGCGTTGAAGTCTTTCGGCGGCCGCGCCGGATTGCCCACCTGAATGCTGGCGGCGCGGTACTGGCGGAAGCCCGCCAACGGGTTGTCGGTAAAGTTGTCCGGCAGGAATTGATACACCTTCCAGCTGACGCCGCTCGCCTCCAGCCGTTCCGGATAGGTTGTCCACTGGTAGCCGATCTCCGCCGGGCCGGGGCTGTCCCATTCGTTGACCACCACCGCCACGTCGGCGGCGGACGGGCCGTTGGTGCCGGTCCAGTGGAACAGCCGGTTGGTGTTGGTGCCGGCGTGAATAGCGCAGTGATAGGCGTCGCACAGGGTAAAGGCGTTGGCCAGCGCGAACTGGAACGGCAGCTCATGCTGGCGGTAGTAGCCCATTGAAGCCGGCGTTTTGTAGGTGGGCCAGGCGCTCATGCGGCCGTGATCCCAGGCGGCTTGCTCATCCACCCACGAATGCGGCGTGCCGGTGACGCGCTGGGCGTTGCCGCGTTTGCTGTCCAGGTGGTAGGGCAGTACCAACCGCTCGGCGCCCTGCTGTTGCCAGACATGGCGATCGCCGGGCAAGGGAATGGTAAAACGATCGCTGAAGCCGCGCACGCCCGGCAGGGTGCCGAAGTAGTGGTCGAAAGAGCGGTTCTCCTGCATCAGGATCACCACGTGTTCGACGTCGCGCAGGGTGCCGGTGCGGTTGTTGGCGGGAATGGCCAGCGCTTTGCGAATCGAGGCGGGCAACAGCGAGAACGCCGATCCGATGGCGGCAGCCCGCAGGATGTCTCTGCGTGAAAGGTCAGGCATGCGTCGTTAATCTCCGTCAGTGTGCTTTGAAGATAGCCGCTGACGACGATAATGGCGAAAAATAACAGGGAGATGAAAGCGAGGGAAACAATGCTCCCTGGCGGGAGCACTGCGGGGATAACGCTTACTGTCTGATCAGGCGGCCGAGCGCCGGCGCCGTTTCGAAATCGCTGCGGAAGGGGTTGATATCCAGGCCGCCGCGGCGGGTGTAGCGCGCGAATACGCTGAGTTTTTCCGGACGGCAGCTCTGCTTGATGTCGTTGAAAATACGCTCGACGCACTGCTCGTGGAATTCGTTGTGCTGGCGGAAGGAGATCAGGTAGCGCAGCAGGCTTTCGCGGTCGATTTTGCGGCCTTCATAGCGGATCACGACGCTGCCCCAGTCCGGCTGGTTGGTGACCAGGCAGTTGGATTTCAGCAGGTTGGAAGACAGCGTCTCCGACACCGGTTCCCCTCTCTCGGCCGCGCCGCTCAGATATTCCGGTTTGAAGGCGAAGTCGTCGACCGCGATATCCAGATCGTCGATGTTGATGCCCGGCAGGCAGTCGATCTGCGCCGGGTAACCTTCCAGCCCCGGATAGAGCTTGACGGTGACCTGGCCGTTGGCCGCCTGCGACAGATCTTTCTGCATGGCGGCGCTCACCTGTTCCACGCTGTCAAAGCGCGTTTGGTTGAAGCTATTGAGATACAGCTTGAACGATTTGGACTCGATCAGGTTCGACGAGGAATGCGGGAAGGTAAATTCGCCGATGCCCACCACCGGCTTGCCCTTGGCGTTGAGCCAGGACAGCTCGAAGGCGGTCCACAGATCAAAGCCGCTGAACGGCAGCTGCCGCTCGTCCACGCCGATCAGATCGCGGCCGCGCGCACGCGGCAAGGCTTCGAGCAATGCGGGAGCATATTGATCCGGATAATCGGAGTTCGCGCCAAGATGGGTGATCTTATCTTGCTTTTGGATATGCATATTCATTGCCCTTTGCTTGTTCGGTATTGATGTAGCGGTTAAACAGACTGCGGGTGGCGTAGATTGGCCCGACGCCCAGCAGGGCGTAAACCACCTTGATCAGGAACTGCGACAGGATCATGGTTTTGATGATGTCCCAGCTCAGCACGTTGTAGAACGCCAGCGTACAGAACACCACGCTGTCGATGGCCGAAGCCACAACGGTACTGGTGATCACGCGCACAAACAGGTAGCGGGAGTTGGTCAACTCTTTGATTTTGCAAAGCAGGTAGGAGTTGACGTTCTCGGAGATCAGATAGGCCGCCGACGAGGCCACCAGCACCGCCATGATGCTGTGCACGATGCCGTTGTAGGTCTCGCTGTACTCCCACTGCGGAATGCTCGGCACCAGCGTCGTTACCCAGACCCCCAGGACGAAGGTCAGGTTGGCGATAAACGAGATGATAATCGTGCGCCGGGCCAGCCGTAATCCATAGAATTCGTTGAGGATGTCCACCAGAATGAACGTGAGCGGGTAGATGAAGATCGCCGGCGGCGTGATGAGATTCAGCACCGGGATTTGGATCGGCTTGACGCCGCACAGCGTTGAGAAAATATAAATCACGCTGAGCGCCACGGTAATAATCAGGTAGGCGTACCAGGAGCGTTCGTGGCGATCGCTGAGCTCGTAGGCGGTTTTTTGTTTGTTGTCGCCATAGAGTTTGCGGTACAGCGCCTGCAGCTCGTGCCGGCTCAGATCTTCTGATATTTCGCTGTCGGCCAGCTCATTCAGCCCCATGGTAATGGTTTTGCCGGTGGCCAATACCATGACATTGGCCGCGATGGTGCCATGTCGGGTGAAGCCCAACAGCTTGAACTTCTGATTCGGTTCCATTTATAACCTTTCTCCAACGATATAACCCAGGAATTGCACGGTGTCCTGAGGGCGTTTGTCCATGCTTTCGCTGTCTTTGTCGTCAACCACAAAGAAGCCGCTTTTTCCCGAGTGATACAGCAAAGGTGAATCGCAAATCAGTACCGGCGGGCGTTTGATGATGATGACTTCGCCGGGAATAAATGACCCTTTAATTTCGGTCTCTATTTTCATTGCCAACATGTTCGACTCATCGCCGAAGAAATAAGTCAGAGGAAACTCGGTGACCAGCTGCCCGATCTTGCGCTGCGAGACGGCCAGATAGCGCGACTGCGGGATCACCGGGATGGCGGAAGGGTTCTTGTTGCCCTCGGTGGACAGCGTTTCGTTGAGCAGCTCCAGTTTTTCCAGATCGTAGTCTTCGATCTCTTCACAGGAGACCCCGAAGAAATCGGAAATCCGATTCACGGTGGATTGCTGAACGTTGTTCACTCTTCCGTCAAGAATTTTGTAGAGAGTCGTGCGCGTCAGGCCGCTGCGGTTGGAAAAGGAAGCCTTGGTTTCACCGCGGGTACGCATCAGATATTCAATATTTTTAATGATGTTGATTTTGCGCTGTGCGTTGGTGGTTTTCATCGGCTGTCCTTACAAACATTACGCTGGCTTCACTATATCTTACGCGTCGGCGTTGTCCAGATAAAAAGGCGCTGAGGGGGAGGTAACCGGCTGATTATTGGTGGTAATTATTGTTTCTTGTCAGCCGTTTAGCGCAGTGATGTTAGCGCAGGCGATCGGGGTGACCTGCAAAGATGATAAAACTGTGTAAATCAATTGATTAGCTTTTGCTTATGGAAAAGTGAACACAAAAGCCAATTTTATGTGTACTTTTATGTTGACCAAAGCCGATTTCATGAGCTACTGTTCATTCAAGCTGAAGTTTTTCTTTATGATCAAAACACTGAAGCCAACGATTTTATAATAAAAAACTCAGAGGGGGCGCTGCCACACTCTGAGCCTAATAGATAGCTTGCTACCGACACCAGGGACCCTAACCACGATGGCCGTTTGTCCTCGCGATCGGCCCATTCTTTTCCGTTACGCCCACCTTTCCTGAGCATAAACACTCCCCCGTCACCGGAGGAGTGCATTAACTCATGGGCGAAAATCAGAGCGACTTCTGTGAGGCCAGCGGTTTTTGCGCCCGGCTGAAGGCCAGTTTGAGCACCCAATACAGCAGGCTGGCGGCCACCAGAGAGTTGATGGTCGGTACGCCCCATTCGGTTGCCAGACCCACGGCGCCACCGGCGATGCTGGCGACGATCGCCGCCCAGCCGATGGTTGGCGTCTCGTTTGGCAGCTGGCCCGTGCGGCGGCTCTCGTCCAGGATTTTGCGGTGGCTGCGCAGCAGATAATAGTCCACCAGCATGATGCCGATAATCGGCGGGAAGACTACGCCAAGCACCGTCAGGAAGTCGACAAAGCGGTCCAGAATGCCCAGCACCGACAGCGTGGTGCCCAGAATCCCGATCACCAGGGTGGTGTAGGTGTACTTCAGCTTTTTGCCGGTGATGCCTTCCACCGCGTTGACGATGCCCAGCGAAGAGGAATACAGGTTGAGATCGTTGACGCGCAGGGTGGAGAACACCACGACCAGCAAACCGGCGCCGCCGGCCGCTTGCGACATGATGGTGACCACATCGGCGGTGCCGAGGGTTTTGGCGATCAGGATCGCCAGGCCGTTCACCACGAACTCGCCGGCGATGATGGTGAAGATCGTGACGCCGAGCACGTGCTTGCCGTTTTTGGAGTAACGGGTCAGGTCGGGCGTCATCAGGCTGGCCACGATGGCGCCGCCGACGACGATGGTGATGCCGGCGCTGATGGTCAGCGGTTCACCCGGCGGCGCCAGCTGGATGATCTCCTGCAGGTTATGCCCGGTCAGTGCGGTCACCGATATATAGGCCACCAGCATGATGAACATCGGCACCGCGATACGGGCGGCGATGCGCAGCGCTTTGAAGCCGAATGCCACCAGGATGGTCAGCAGCGTGCCCGAGAGCCCGGCGGCCAGGCCGAAGCCCAGCTTATTGCCGAGCGCGAAGTCGAGCGACTTGGCGAAAATGGCGTTCTGAATGCCGAACCAACCCAACAGGCTGACGGCCACCACCACGCCGATCAGCACCGACCCCAGACGGCCGAAGCCGCACCAGCGCGCCAGCAGGCTGCCGGAAATCCCTTCGCGCATGCCCGCCAGCCCCAGGCCGTAGGTCACCACGCCGAAGATCAGGCTGCCGACGAAAATGGCGGTGAAGGCGTCAAGCAGCGTCATGGAGTTGCCGAGCACGGCGCCGAGCATGAACTGGTCCAGCGCGGTCAACATGCCCATATGCACGATGGCCACGCTTAAAAACGAAACTCTTTTATCCTGCGGCACCCGGGTGAGCGGATAATCTTCGATCTTTATCACGGTGAGATCTTCCTTGCGGTTCAAATAAACTGAATGCCTTTGGTTATCAGGCGATCGGGAATGTAGTTATCCAGGTTGGCGTATTTGCAGTACTCCTCAAATTGCTGCTGAGTATGCACGTTGGCCTTCTGGTAAATGTTATAAATGCGGTTTTCGATGGTCTTATTGCTGACGTTATAGATTTTGGCGATTTCTTTCACCGTAAATCGCTGAAGCATAAGAAAAATGACATCGAGTTCGGCACGGGTGAACAGCTCGTTATTGACTTCGGTGGTCAACACGCTGGGCTTTTGCTGATTGATGTATTTCAGCGGCGACAGGCTGTTCATCGGCTTGGCGTTCCAGATCACGCCAATCACCTGTTTGTCATCGTTGTACACCGGCAGCTTTTCGCTGATAAACGGCGTCAGGCTGTCTTTGCCGTACCAGAAGTGCGTTTCTATGACCGTGACCCGATCGCGCGCCGCTTCGGTCATCTTGTCATGTTCGATAAAGTCGGCGGCGGAGTCGGCCCAGTCGGCGGGGAATTCGTGGTCATATTTGCCGGCGACGTCGAAATTCAGCGGCGTATTGGTATAGAGATAAGCGGCGCGATTCATATAAAGGTGGCGGGACAGCTGGTCTTTGATGCCCCAGGGCTCGCTCAGGTGCTCCATCATGGTGATGAGGCCCTTAAAATAAGATTCATTATTTTTATGCGATGAACCCATACCTACCTCTGCGCCGCTCAGGCCGCGTTACAGGCTTTTAGCTAGGTAATGGCGGGTGTGGCGATGCGCGTAGTCGCCCAGCTCGCCGTAGACCCGGTAGCCCAGTTTTTCGTAGAAGCCCCGGGCCTGGAAATCGAAGGTATCGACATAGGCCATATGGCAACCGCGCTTGCGGGCTTCTTCTTCGGCCAGTTGCATCAATTGGCGGCCGTAACCACTCTTGCGACACCGATCGCCGACCCACAGATACTGCACTTCCAGGCCGCCCCACCAGGTACGTGCGACCAGGCCGCCGACGATCTGCTGGTTGTCGTCGGTGACGGTCAGGAACAGTGGGTGAATGTCTACGGGCTGGGTTTTATGGTTGTGAGCCCAGAGGCTGTCGATAACGAACTCTTCATCCTGCGGGTTGGGTTTGTCGGTGATATTAATATTCATTTTTAATATAATTCCCTGATTTAATTATTCAAAGCTGAACTAGGCACTTTCGCCCTAACCGCTTCTAATATCACTTCCGTTAATGTATTTCAAGGGTGGTTTTCACCCTTTTCCGCCGGGTGAGGAGGCGCTTATAGTAGGCGTCACAGGGAGAAGAAAATAGTGAAACAGGCGGTATTAAAACGCTGAAATGCCCTGCTTACACCATCTTTTCCTACTTGCGCCTCACCAGGGCCCCACCGGGAAAACTGCAGTACTGTATGGCTCCACCGGATAGAGCAAGCTCACTTGCCGACGGGGGAGCCACTTTGTTTTTTGACGCGCCCACCCGCGCCCGCCACTCGCTGTCTCAGATATTAAACACTCTTCTCATCAGAAGATATGCGCCGCAGATGAAAATGTGGCCGATACCTTCTGATCCGCTGATTTAGTTCTCTGTTATGACGCTGCTCAGCGCCGGCTCGATGGCGGCATCCAGCATGGCGCCGTGTCCTAAGGCAGGCCACTCCCGATAGCCGACGGCGAGACCGTCGAGCTGTGCCAAATGTTCGGCCAATAAACGCGTTGCGTCCGCCGGCAGAGCGGGGCTCTTCACGCCGGGCGGAGTCGCACGATCGCGTTCCGCCAGGCCAACCCACAGTTGCAGCCTCGCCACCGGCGCCGGGCGTCGCGCCATCATCTGCTGCGCTTCTTGCAGGATCATGCCGTTGCCCCACCACAGCGAGGGTTCCACGGCGATGTAGCGTTGGAAGGCGGTGGGATGAGTGAACAACGTGTGCAGCACGAAGAGCCCGCCATAGGAGTGACCCCACAGCGTTTGCCGCTGCGGATCGACCGCCAGTTTGGCGGCGATCGCCGGTTTGATCCGAGTTTCAATCAATTGCAGGAACGCATCCGCGCCCCCGCCGCCCCGCGGCGGTTGCTTCAGGCCCGCCGGCAGAGGGAGCGTATAGTCGTAGGCGCGGCCGGCGGCATCGATGCGCAGATCGTTGTCATAGCCGATCATCACCAGCACCGGCGGCCGCTTCGCCGCCGCCAATTTGGCCAGCAAGGCGGGGGTCAATCCCATCAGCACCGCATTGCCGTCGAGGAAATAAACCGTTGGATAGCCGTCAGGCGCAGGGGCCTGGCGCGGCTGGGCGATGCGAACGCGGTAATGCCGTTGGCCGTCGGCGGAGGTGAAGCGCAGATCGCTGAAACGGTAATCTGCAGAATCGCTATCGGCAACGGTAGTGCCGATCTTGCGTTCCAGGTCGGGCCTGGCCAGCACGGAGCCCGGCAGCCAAAGGCCGATGGCGAGCGCCAGAAGCGCGGAGATAAAATGCCGGTTGGACAAGAACATGCGGATCAACATCCTTGTAAAAGGCCGATAGTAGCATCCGTTCGGGGCCGGCAAAACCTACCTTTAGGGCGGGCATTCCGACGGCGAAGTGCGGCCGAAGCCCAGATAGGGCCGCCAGTTGCTTTGCCGGGTTAATAGCAACCCCTTGTTATTATTGATAAGTCAGGAATAAGAAGGATTACAATTAATTAGAAATGGTTATGGTTTTTGTGGGTGAGTAAACGGCGAAGAAGGGTGAAAACACACGATTATCAACGATGTTTAGCAAAAAAAGCCCTATAAAATAGGGCAAAGACACACAACAACACCAGGGAAACTTTCCGGTATCTTATATTATAGCTTCCTATACATATAGAACATTTTATTATAAATATGTAAGTGATTCTTATTAATCGCTCAATGCCATTGTTTTTCAAATGGTTATGCAGCCTTTGCTGAGATATTGCCCTTGGGGCTGGTGCGGATAGCCAACGGCGGGAGGCGGAGATGTTGCCGTCACGGCGGAAGAACAGGCGAGAGCCTCGGCCCGATAACCCTCAAGGCAATACCGACCGGCAGGCGGCAAACGTGCCGGCCGGTATTTCTGCTCAGGCGTGGCCGATCTTCACCGTGGGGCCAGGTGAAAATCAGTGCTGTTGCAACGTCAACATCTCGCCAAGCAAAACATCGGTTGGCGGCAGGATATCCGTATCCAGCCCGGCGGAGGGGGTAAAGGTCAATTCGCCGAAAATGATCCGGCCTTTGGAGATGTAGAAATCAACGCGAACAAACTCGAAGGGTGCGGACAAGCGTGAGGCGTAGTCAAACAGCTCATCGTAGCCTTCTGGCTTCACGAAGGCGTCTATTTCTTCCTGGCTCAAGGCCAGGCAGTCATCGCTGTAGCACAGAAACTTGAAATCTTTGTCAAAGAAGTAATACTTCGGCGACCCGGTATCTCTGCCGACACACAGCAACGTGCAGTAGGGCACACCGCGGAAACAATAGATTTTATAGTCTTCAGGCCCGTGACCATTGGCCGATTCGATATATTTCTCCCCAATGATCTTTTTTTGTATCCCTTTGTAGTTGAGCTCTACATAGGTTTTCCAATAATCGTCTTTCATCCAGCCATCGATCAATTTTTTGGCGCTCTTGATATTCAGCAATTTTTTATTCTGGCAAATCAGGTTATACCCGGAACCGTGATTCCCTTTGATCACAAACTTATCCGGTAATGCGTCCCACGGAATATCGTTTACTGAATCGCAGGCAAAGTACAATTCATTAAGGATCTCTTCGCACCCTTGATCTTTGATGTACTGTCTTACCGCGTATTTATCTGCACACTGCTTCACCAACGCATTGTGACTATAGCCATTCAACTTCAGGTGATTGATCTTTTCATTCCAGGTGGACGGCGCCTGCAAGTTTAACGGTTTGCCAAATGCTTTTTTGTAGAGCAATCTGGCCTTGAATTCGGGAGCCAATATGGCCAGCTGCTTCGTAATAAATTTAATGACTTGTCTTTTCATATCCGTAATTCCATCAAAGCGTAGTGACAATGATTAAGACGTTCTTGTATTTAAAACGCGTGTGGCACGCTTTCACTGCGCCATTGAATGGCCGTCGGCGTGGTTCCCAGATCAAATGGCTTGCGGTCTAACGCCCGATTAAGAATCCGGGCCGATCGCCACGCCATCAGGCTCAACTGCGGATCGGCGATGCCGTGATTGTGCATACTGGCGTTCATGGCGAATAAGCAGTTCTCCGCCGGGCCTTCCCACTCAAAGGTAAAGTCTGGGGCGATGCGGTATTCGCCATCCGCAGTGGTCAGCAGGCGATGGGCCAAAGGTTCAAGGAACTCTGGCGTGGCCGTCTGATAACCGGTGGCAAAGATCACCACGTCCGCCTTGAAGGCTTCTTCACCGTGATCGAGATGATGACGCGTTTCGAGTTGGTAGGCGTTATCCAGCGTGTGTTTCACGGCCGTCAGCGAACGGCTGGGCAGCAGGCGCACCCATAATTTCTCGCGCAGAACATCGAAGCGGTGGTACATGGCGCGATAAATCGCCAGCAGCGACTCACTGGTGATGCCGTCTGAGGTCATCTTCTGTTCGGCCAGCATATGCCGCTTGGCTGCGCTATCCAGCGAGTAAAAGCTCTCGACGTAATCGGGCGTGAAGTATTCGTTGGCAAAGGCCGCTTCATCGAGCGCGTTGTAATTGTTGCGGCGCGATATCCAGTCGAGCTGGTCCGGCTGCCCCCATTCCCCTTTAAAAATATTCAGGAACAGATCGGCGCCGCTCTGGCCGCCGCCGACGATCGCCACGCGTTTGCCGGTCAGATCGGGGTTGCGCAGCATCATTTCGCTGGCGTGGAAACAGCGATCGCTTTGCGCCGTCACGCAATCCGGCAACTTTATTTTCTTGCCTATACCAATGCTGACGTGTTTGGCGTGGAAGACCTTATTCGAGGTGGTCACCACGAACTGGCGCTGCCGATCGTCGAACTCGATCTGCTGAACGTCTTGGTTAAACGCCAACGAGTCCATCCCGCCGGCGGCCCAGGTGAGGTAATCGGCGAACTCTTCACGCGATGCGGTGCGCTGCTCCGTCGTCAGAAAACGATAGAACTTTCTGTTTTTTACCAGATAGTTGAGAAAGCTGTAGCGATTGGTGGGGGCTACCGCGCTCACCAAATCTTTTAAAAAGTTGGTCTGCATGCTGCAATCCGCCAGGATCATCCCTGGGTGCCAGGAGAAATGAGGTTTGCGCTCCAGGAATTGCCCCGTAAACCCCTCTATTTCACTTCCTAAGGCCGCCAGGCTAAGATTCGACGGGCCAAGGCCAATGCCGATGATATCCAAACGCTGATTCATTAATAAGCTCCAGTATAATGAGAATAATACCCAGAAATACGGCTGCAGATAGGGTCGCTTATAGCAACCAGGCTGCCTTTTTCTTATAAGTAAGCTTCACGAATTAAATTTAATTAAAATGTGTACGGGCCAGAAATACCGAATTTTTAAATGCCCGTTTAGAATTGGGTAGCACATCAGGTAAAGGCTACGGGCGTATTTCTTTCCATGAAAATCCCTATGAAAGCTTGCATGTGGTTTTAATGATTATTCCTAAGTAAAAATCCGATATCCCTGAGTCTCGACGCCATGAAAACGATCGCCTGAAGCGGCTACCCATCGTATGGATTCTCATCTGATTTTCTGGTGTATGTGCCAGCCTGCGTTCGTTTTGCATTTCCGGGATCGGGTGTTCGTTGCTTAGAATAACCCTAAAATAGGCGCTGAGAAGGTGAAATAACGTGATATTAGAATCAGGGGGTATTTTGAAAAAATGAAATTAAAAGTGAAATTATGAAATCAGTTTATTATACTTCTTTTTTTACATTTTAATTCAATGGGTTGAATGCTTGTTCATAGCTGCTTGTTGAGTGAATGAGCAGGGGGGGGCCTGAGGAAGAGGTTCCCTTACTTCGTCGTTCTCATCCTGAATCAATAGAATTCGCCCCCTGTGAGCGTTAAGTGATAGGACAAGAAGTGTTCATGCCATATACAAAATGTGTTGCGCGTTTAGTGAACATCGACTCAATGCCAATGGGCTCTCAAAGAGGAGCGGCTACCCCGCGTAAGGCGATTGCGCTGATATAAAGGCCTGACTTGCTACTATGCCATCAATGGCAAGAAGGATGGGAAGATGCTGATGTTTCGGCTATGTACCGAACTAAGAGTGGGTCTAATAGAGCGATTATGAGGTTCTTAATCGATAGCCTAATTATCTTAGATGAGATAACTTCTCCTTAGGCGAGGTGAAAAAATTTTTTCTGGGTGTTAACAAACGACTCTATGTGCTGAAACTTGCAAAGTTAGATGATGGCAACCTTGTCATGTATAACGGCAGGATGCCAGAGAGGCTTTGTTCCGCGCCTAAAAAATAGGGTACGCATCCCATAATGTATCCACTATGGGATGGGGTTGATGGAACATAATTGAAGATTGCAAGGGCCTCTTAATGGGCCTCTTCTTGTTATGTCTCTTTGGTAATAAAAGCTTACTTGTCTATGGAGTATAGACCACTTCGCAAGGTGGGTTGCCTGTATTCTCCCGGCAAGAAAAAAGCATTCCTTCGGTAATCTGTTTGTTATCCTGCGTGATCCTCCCGTAGTAATAGACTTTTTTCCACATTATCTCGAGCGGCTGCTGCATCATTGGCGGCAAGGCGGCTAATTTTCTTTACACTGGCGCTGGCCATTGTGGCACGACTCAGCCGAGCGTGCAGGGCTGCGTGATTGGATATAAGTGCTTATTGGGGAAACAGCACGACCCGATGGAAGAGCTCGCCTCTCTCAATCAGCTTTGCAGAAATAGCTGATTGGGCCATTAGCGCCAAGAGTGATTCAACATCTCCAATGATGCGTAACTCTAAAGTATTGGTTAACTCACCATTATCGGAGAACGCTGCTCTTAACGTATTTTCTTCCGTGTAAAACTCATTGGGTGCAGAAGATGCAGAAAAGCGTTCATCTTTCCAGATGTGGCTGTCCATGATGAAGTTTTTCCAACCTTGCTCTCTCAGTTTCTCGGTAACATAGGTGAGTCGAAATAAGTCCGATTGGGTGATGAGGGGGTCAGTGCAGGATCGCCACAGGTATTGCAGTTTTTCACGCAGCTTGCTGGCGGGGCCTTTTCTCCGTCCCTGCTCAAGCAGGAGTGCAATATCAATGGCAACACATTTTGGAAACCGCTTTTGTTTTTGAGCCGTAGCCAACCAACGAACCAAAAACAGATGTTCAGTCAACGGCGTACTGGCAACGCCTTCCTGGCGAGCAATACCCAGCCCAACAAGAGCACAAAAGGCCAGATGGCTCAGTGCTGATAGTGTAATTTCGGGGGGATTGCTTTGCATAGCAGTCTGCATCTTCGTCCCTATGATTTCAGTCCCTCTGACATCCTTGCCAGCGTAATAGTGTTACCCGATGCTATCATGAATTCATAAGAAAATCTTACCAAAATGAGCGTTGTGACAACATGCCTGGTTTGTGCGAAATGCAGCGCCTCTATCGCAGACTCGGGCTCCTTACTGGAAGGCTACTCTTTGCTTGTCGGACACTCTCTCCGGGGCAAATGCTTTGGCCTGACGTTAAATGATATCGAACGGTTAAATATATATAGAGAGAGTTTATCTATAACCACTCAAATAATAATTATGATTAATATTATTTGAGTGGGTTGCTAATATGTCCATTCTGATTTATTTATTGTCCATTAAACGGGCCGCCTGTTTTATTAAAGGTAAATCTACCATCGAACCTCCGATCTGGAATGCATAACTCTCTCTGGACTGTTTTAACACTTCTTCAGCCCATTTAATTTGTTCCTCAGTAGGGCTAAATGCTTTGGCAACCACATCGACTTGATCCGGATGAATACATAATTTCGCACTGAATCCAAGAGATCGGGCATGGCAGCAATCCGTTAACAACGTTTCGGGCGTACAAAATTCGGGGGTGACGCAATCAATAGGGGGCGGTAGGTTGGCAAGCCGTGAAGCCACCACGATACGACTTCTCGCATAGAGAAGTGCCTCAGGTGTTTGCAGACAATTAATATCGTGCGAATAATCTAAAGAGCCGAACGCTAATCTGACCACACCGCTACAGGCTATACTCTCACAGTGATACAATCCTCGCGCCGTTTCTATGATGCCGATAAAGGGTAGCCTTGATATTCCGGCATTAAGCCTCGACTTCAAATGGTTTATCGTTTCACTGCATTCCAGTTTTGGCACCATCACACCCGTAATCAATGGCTTATTTAATGAATTGAGTAAACTGATGTCGTCATCAAATTCCTTGTCGTTTGGATGATTTATCCGGATATATATTCCGGTTTTAACGCTGCTCTTATTAATTTTATGTAGCCAACTCAGAACGTTATCACGCCCAAGGGGCTTTTCGTTCGGATGAACAGCATCTTCAAGATCAATAATGATCGCATCGGTACCACTGGCCAACGCCTTCGAAAACATTACCTCTTTATTAGCAGGGATAAACAAATAGCTAATCTCTATACTCATACCTTGTCCGCCTAAGTAATTGATATAAATTGATTCTCTCATCATGGATTACAGTTATGAGAATGATATTGATTATCATTTACATGAATTTATTTTGATGGTAGCGTAGTGACTGAAAGTTTTCAAGGAACCTGAGAGAGCAATGAAATATCACGTTGATCTTAAGGTTCTCAATTTACGCCTAATCGTTTCAACCCTCTTACTTTGGGAGAAAATATGATGGAGCTGGCAGAGGAGAATGGCTTTGCGAGACAGGCACTTTCAACACAACCTGATTTTTCGGCTCGTAACGCACTCTCTCGAATAATTCGTTGTCTTTTTTCGGAAAAACTACTTGATGAAAAGAAACTTGAGATTTTCGATGATAAAAGTAGGGTTAATTACCGCCTCTCTGATGGAGAATATACCCTTCGGCTAAATCTAACGGCGGTTTTTCCGGCGAATAGTGTTATTAATCGTGGTGATATTATCCTCGAGGCAGCCGACGGGAGCAAAACACCGATTCTGTCACATGAACAACTGATCGACGTCCTGAAAAATGAATTTAGTTTCAGCCCTTCGGCTGAGGGTATAGCTAAATTCAATAAAGATGTTGCTAACAGTATCCATAATGACCGGCTGGCCAGAGCGCATCGGTCAAAATGGCGGAATAGCATTACTAAAGACATGGAGAAAGAGGGGGAGTCTTATTTTGTTAAATGGATAAGACGCCATCACAGTTTGAGAGAGGGGGCGACTCTCCTGGACCAGTGGGGATCTCTGGAAGGCCACCCTTATTATCCTACCTGGAAGTCCCGGCCTGGATTAAACGATGAAGACATCGAGGCCCTGTCCGCCGAATTTGGAGCCCGAGTCATTCTTCGCATGGGAGCCATACAGGCCGACATGGTTTATTGCGAGAAGATGCCTCATGTTCAGGATACCCATCAATGGCTGTCATCGGCCTTTCCTGGCGTCTGGAGTGAATGGTGCGCCTGGCTCGAAAGTCAACATCACAACCCTCAAGAATGGCTGCCCATTCCCCTTCACCCCTGGCATCTTGAACATTGGGTCTTGGGTCATTTCGCCAAAGAAATAGACGAAGGCATTCTTTTGCCATTTGGTCCCGAAATTGAAACCGCACCCTCAATGTCGTTCAGAACTATGCTTCCGACGGCCCCGGCATTGCCTTTTATAAAATTGCCCGTTGCTATATGGATGACCAGTGAGATGCGTAGCCTCCAGGCTAAATCCATTCACATGGGGCCGCGTATTAGTACGATTATTGAGGATATCCTGGATGTGGAGCAGGGTTTTGACGGCAAACTCGACTTTTTCCGGGAAGATGCCGCATGGCACTTCCGTCATAAAGATCGTATGGATGACGCTGAGGGTAAGTTTCTCTCCGTCGTGTTTCGTAGTACGGATGCGTGGAAAAGAAACGATAATTCATTGGCTATCACGGTTGCATCGCTATTTACCGCCCTCCCGCATAAATCCGATCCCCTTATCAGTGAGCTGATTGCCTTGTCAGGATACACGCCTGAGACATGGTTTCGTCATTACACCCGGATCATACTGAAACCGGTCTTGGCTATGTATTTGATTTATGGCGTGGCGCTTGAAGCACACCAACAAAATACGCAGGTTTTATTTGATGATTCCGGCCGCGCTGTGGCCATGCTTATCCGTGACTTCGGCGATGGCCGCAGCTGGGCCCCGGCACTCCGTAAGCAAGGTTACGAACTCAAGCCTTATATCTGGCCTGGCATTTTACCCACGGTGTTTGAAGATGATATTGAACCCGTCAGAACCTTCGTCGTGGATGCTTGCCTTGTCAGTCATTTACATGAAATCGCCCTTTGCCTGACTCACTTCTATTGCATCCAAGATAACCGTATGTGGAAAGTTATTGGCGAAGAACTTGACCGTGTATTTAAAGAACTTCACCCAAGGCTAGATGACAGCTTCTGGCATCAGGAACGCGAGCATTTTATGAACCATCCCTGGTATACCCGCTCATTAATGAGCATGCATTTACAACAATATACTGATTATCGACTTCAGCACGGCCTTAATAATCCTTTAGCTGATTGATACGCCGGTAACTCTGGGACTCGAGATAATGGTTATGAATCGTAGAAAGAAGTTTCTGGTTTTGGCTGTTGTAGAAATTTTAATTCCTTATATTGCGAACGCGGAAGATACCGTTGTCGTTACCGCCGACAGTGCTGTTACACAAACTGAAGATGAACTATCCAAACAAGCCAACATTGGCTTATTAGGAAGTAAAGTCATTCATGATACGCCATTCAGTATCAAGGGATATACCTCGCGATACATTGAAGACAGGCAGGCTAAATCTCTCGGCGATGTTATAAAAAATGATTCATCCGTGCGGGTTACCTCTCCTTCAGGCGGGATCCTGGATTCTTTCATGATCCGTGGATTCCCTATTGGTGAAGGCAATACCGGTGAAGTGGCACTCAATGGTGTCTATGGTGTGGCACCAAATTATCAATTATTGCCGCAATATCTCGAACGAATAGAGTTACTGAAGGGGCCGGGCGCGGGGCTCTATGGGATGTCCCCGAATGGAGGGGTTGGCGGTGTCATCAACGCAGTGACTAAAAGGGCTACAGCTCAGGATATTAAACGACTCACCACCACCTGGGAGTCCAACAACCAACTCGGTGCATACGTCGATGTCGGTAAATTGTGGGTTACCCCGGACGGTGAGGTGTGGGGAATCCGTTTTAACGGTGGCGGTAGTGGTGGCGATTTGGCACTCGACAATGCCTATAAAAATACGGCATTAGGCGCGCTTGCTCTCGATTATGGGAACGGAGGGGTGAGGGCTTCCCTTGACCTGCTTGATCAATATCAGCGAGTCAAATCCCCAAATCGCCCCTTCACTGTCGCTGCAGGCATTGATGTTCCGGATGCTCCTGATGGTAAGACAAACATCGCACAAAAGGGGATGTGGTGGAAAATCCGGGATCAGGGGGCATTGCTACACACAGAATACGATATTAATGACAACGTGACCGTTTTTGCGAATGCAGGCGGTGGGCGCTCTATGGTTTCACGCATATCAGAGCAAACCCCTAATATTATTAACGACAAAGGGGATGTCGTCTCGACGATTACTAATTTCCGCTTTAAGGTGAATCGTTATACTTTAGAAGCTGGCGCAAGAAGTTATTTTTCAACCGGTTCCATTGATCATCAGGCGACGCTGCAGGTCAGTTATTACCATGATCGCCTCGCAATCGCCAGCACTTGGGGGCAAACGGTAGATTCCAATATTTATTCCCCGTCAGACGTTGATGTCACCCTGCCTTCTGCGCCAGCCAGAGTATCAAAAACCTCCTCCAGCCAGTTAAGTGGTCTCGCGCTTGCAGACACAATGACCGTACTGGATGGACGTGTTGACATCACGCCAGGCGTGCGTCTCCAAAGGGTTCGTGCCGATAACTTCGCCGCTAATGGCGATCGTTCATCCACCTATGATGACTCTGCCGTCACTCCGATGCTTGGCCTGGTTTACCGTCCCTGGAAACCCGTTTCGCTGTATGCCAACTACATTGAGGGGCTCAGCAAAGGTGATGTTGCCCCTGGTACGGCACAAAACGCAGGTCAGGTGATGCGTCCATACCGATCGCGTCAATACGAAGTGGGCATTAAATACGATGAGGCGGGAATCCAAAACAGTCTTGCTCTTTTCCAGATCACGAAGCCGAGTGGTGCAATCGACAGTAACAATACATTCAATTCCAATAGCGAGCAGCGGAACCGAGGAATTGAACTGAATATCTCCCATAAACCTCTTGATAATTTGCGAATGTCAGGAAGCCTTTCCCTGATTGATGCTGAGCTCACCAAATCTCCCTCCACCGGCGTTCGTGGTAACAAACCCGTTGGCGTCTCCCCGGTACAAGCAAACGCGGGTGTGGAATATGACCTCCCTGTCCTACGGGGATTGTCCCTGAACAGTCATGTTAATTACAGCGGGAAGCAGTACGTCAATCAGGCGAATACGCAGTCTATCCGTTCTTGGACAACGGTAGATATGGGGGCTGCCTATAAAACGCGTGTGTACGGTACACCGGCAACTTTCCGCTTTGATGTTCAGAACGTGTTAGATCGCCATTATTGGGCTGGCGTGGCGTCATACAGCACCATTGCGCAGGGAGCGCCACGCACCTTCCTTGCATCGGTAACCATTGATTTCTGAGAGGATTTAATATGGCTTCGCTGTTAAATACCTATTGCCGGGAAACCACTTCATGGCGGGTAAGCCCTGCCAGAGAATTACCCCCCTATGTGGATCCTGTTATTGCCCGATGGTTAGAGACGTCCCCTGATACTCTTGTTCGCTTATCAGAAATTTACGGTTCTCCGCTCAATATTGTTTGGCCGCATACCGTGGAGAATAATTTCAATGCGATGGCTGCTATTACGGCGGGATTTGGTATTGAAGCGAAATTTTATTATGGCGTTAAAGTCAATAAATCACAGTCGTTATTACAGGCTGCCGTCGCTGCCGGAACAGGGGCTGATGTATCCAGCCTGCATGAGCTCAACGATGCTATCCGCGCTGGATGCAGAGGCACCGATTTGTGTGCCACCGGTCCTGCAAAAACAATACGTTTTTTGCAGGAGTTAATTCTGCAGGGGGCGCGGATTGTCGTGGATTCAGTCGAGGAAATGGACGATCTCATGGAAGTAGCTAAATGCTGGAAAAGCCCGACAGGCCGAATCAGTATACTACTGCGCCTTCGCCCCGCGTTCAGCCATACCAGCCGTTTTGGTATGTCATCCAGTGAAGTGAGTGCCGTGCTTCAGAAACTCGAGACCTGTAATCCATTAAAAATCGATGGCTTCCATTTCCATCTTAGTGGCTACTCGCCCGTATCCAGGGTTAACGCTTTTTTTGACACATTACCGTTGATTGCCTGCGCCCGTAGTCTTGGCCATTCCCCATGCATTATCGATATCGGGGGAGGGTTGCCCGTTCAGTATGTAGAGGGGAATTGCTATAAGGCATGGCTATCCTCACAGACGCAGGAAAACTATCGTACTCGACGGGTCCCGGATGCTTTCTATCCCTATGGTGGTGATATAAACGCTGAGCACTGGCTCACTCAGTTTCTTGGCGGCGCGGGCCCTGTGGGTAAAAGAGTCTGCGATGCATTAATCGATGAAGGATTAACGCTGTGTGTCGAGCCCGGAAGAAGTCTGGCCAACCAGAGCGCCATAAGTGTTTTTCGTGTATGTCGAGTCCGGCCTCACGGTGATTCCGGATACGTTATTTTTGTCGAGGGAAGTAGCTTCAGTGCATGCGAAACGTGGTTTAACTCTGAATTCTTAAGCGATCCGCTTCATATTCGTCAGAATTCTCATGAGCCATCTCCTGCTGCGAAAGCATGGATTGCGGGTCATAGTTGCCTTGACGAGGACGTTATAACTAACCGTCTGATTGCATTCAAGCACCTGCCTGAACCGGGCGACTTGCTGATATTTGCCAATACCGCTGGTTACCAAATGGATTTACTGGAAAACCAGTTCCACCGGCACCCGCTCCCCACAAGACTGACCGCTGTCATGAGCTCGCGCCAAAACCTCATTTTTACCGTTGACAATTAAGGAGTTGTAAAATGATCTTCAGAAAAGTAACTGATTTGATTGGCAATACTCCCGTCATTCAATTACCGCTGGCGCAATCTGACTCTCGTCTTTATATCAAAGTGGAGAAGAACAATCCTGGCGGGAGCATGAAAGATCGCATGGCCAGAAATATGATTGTTGCGGCGCTGAAATCAGGGCGGATCCAACCAGGTGGGACGATTGTTGAATCATCATCAGGAAATACGGGGATCGGCCTGGCCATTGCGGCTATCGAATTTGGGCTTAAATTTATTGCAGTGGTGGACCATCATGCCGCTCAGGATAAAATTACCATCATGCGAGCTCTGGGAGCAGATATTCGTTACGTTAAGGGTAATTATGGTGAAAATGAAGTCGCGGTTGTGGAACGACAGCGTATGGCGGCTGAAATTGCAGGTGAAATACCCGGCGCAGTTTTCATGAACCAATCAGATAATGCGGCCAATGCCGGTGGATATGCAGACCTGGTGCGTGAAATTATCTGCCAGATTGGCAAAGTCGACGCGTGGATTGGATGTGTTGGCACTGGCGGTTCGATGACAGGGATAGCGCATGGCCTCAAGGTTCATAATCCGGATACAGTTACGATCGCGGTAGAGCCAGAAGGCTCTATCGTATTTGGCAAGCCAGGAAAACCCTATTATCAATCAGGGACCGGCACACCGGAAGGAGACACCGTCGGATTAGTTCTGGATTACAGCTGCATTGATTATGGTGAACAGGTTTCCGACGTCTGCGCTTTTGAAACTGCACGCTATCTTGCGCGCCGTTTCGGGCTGCTTGTTGGCGGTTCTACCGGTGGTGCAATATATAAAGCGTTGGAATTTATCAATAATGGAACGATTCGGGGGAATGTGGCTCTCGTTATTGCAGATGGCGGTGAAAAATATCTAAATACGATCTTCAATGAGGAGTGGCTCAAAGAACGGGATCTTCTCTCCGAGCAAGTCTGGGAGAAACTTGATGGCTGGTTTGCACTCTCTTCTGTTCAGGAGGGAGAATAATGTTCTCAGGCGAGAAGTTAAGGGTAACAATATGTGGGGCCGGCCGTACGGGCCACCTTGCTGCCATTTTATTCAGTCAAAATCCCGCAGTTGCAGTAACTCTTTACACTAGCCGGCCAGAAACTGTCACCGCATATCAAGGCAGTGGCGCTCAGTTGCATGCGATCATGCCTGACGCAAATGTCATAAAAGCCTCTGCCGTCAGGATGACGGCGTCAGTCGATGAAGCCTGCGCCGCTGCAGATCTCATTATCATTACTGCCCCAAGCCATGTACGCGAAAGCGTGCTTCAAAGCATCGCGCCAGCGCTGCCCCGGCATAAGCAGGTCTTCGTCGGAGCCATTCCCGGTTTTGGCGGATTTGACTGGCTGGCAGAAAAAGCATTTGGAGGCTTATCGAATATTGTTATATGGGGCATGAAAGATGTCCCCCATATTGCGTTTGATCTTGTACCCGGAAAAAGTGTCAGGATAGGGGGGGAGAAATCACAGTTGTACGTGGCTGTTCATCGCCGGGAAACACCTGAGAATACCGATATTCTGCTTGATTATCTGAGGCAGCTTTATGAGGCTCCCGTCACTCTGCTGTCTAATTATCTGGAGATTACCCTTACACCAGGAAATCCAATCATGCACAGTTCCGTCATTTATGGCCTCATCGGCCCATGGGGGCAGTGGCACGGGCATGCTTTCAATCATATTCCGTGTTGGTGGAGTGATTGCCCTGAACTCGGTGCTTATTTCCTTGCTCGCTGTGATGAGGAAAATCAGGCCTTATGTAAAGCTGCCGAACTTTCACTGGGTATCGATCTCAGCTCTGTGCAGCCATTGAAGCAGGAAATAGTCGAGGCATACGGTGACTCAATTTCTGACCCCAGAACACTCCTCAGTATTTTACGAACGAATAAGGCCTATGAGGGGATCCCGCTGCCTCTGATCCGCGAAGGGCGATCCGACACTTTTATTTTTGACAAAAACCATCGGGTCTTTCGGGAAGATATTGGCTGCGGTTTAAGCCTGCTGGTTTTAATCGGCCAGAGGCTCAAGGTGCCAACACCATATATAGAAGAAATCTATTACTGGTGTTGCGAGTATATGGGAGGGAAGATTGCCCGCTCCCCGCTCCCCGCCGATTGGCCAACGATAAGGAGGGAATGAGGATGCGCGTAACGGGCAGTGTGACTTTTATTGTCCAGTTTCTGTTTATCGTGCAACTGCTTTCGATGGGAGCGATGGAAATGAGCGGCCCTTTTTGGCCGCTTCATATCGAAAGCATGACGTCCACAGAACTACTGAGCATCGCTGGCACAGGGGTGTATATAGCACCGATGCTTGGCGTTATGCTAACCAGCACATTCTGGGGGCGGGTAGGCGACAAAACGGGCAATAAAGTCATGATGATCCGCGCACTGATGGGCCTGGCATTAACGCAACTTGGGCTTGCTTTCGCCAATGACGTCTGGCTGGTGCTTATTTTACGTTTTTTACAGGGTACCTGTGCGGGTTATATTGCGCCGGCGCAGGCCTATGGTATTGCAATGGTGCCAGCGGCACAGCGTACGAGACTTTTTGCCTGGTTGCAGGTGTCGACCAACGCAGGCTCTTTGGCAGGGGCGATTATCGGGGGAGCCATTCTCGATCTACTGAGTTTCTTCTGGATAAACGTCAGCGCATTCATTATTTGTACGCTATGTGCACTGATTGTTCTTTTCATATTACCTGCTGATGCTCCTCATGGAGTCTCGTCTACTTCAGCTGTTCATTCAAAAGATAAGAAAAGGACTCCAACTGGAATCAACAATGGCGTCATTGTTGGCTTACTGACGGTTCTTGGCTTGTTATTAATGAGCCGCATGATTACGCAAACGCCTTTTTCTCTTTATGTCAGCACGGTGTTCAATGCCCCTAATTGGCTAACAGGATTAGCTTATGGATTACAGGCTACGGGAGTGATTGTATCAGCGTCTCTCTGGGCAAGATGGTTTGAAGCGCACGATATAGCCAGCACGCTCTACCGAATGGTGGGGATCATCATGGGATGTATCCTGGTAACACTGCTGCTGGCTACAGTAAGGGAAACCAGCTGGTTTATCGGGCTTTATTTTTTATGGGGAATTCTCCTTGGCGCAACCACGCCTGTGCTTACCGCATTAATTTCGCGCACAACAGCCGAAGGTATGCAAGGGTATATATTGGGGGTGGTCCAGAGCATCAGCCAGTTCGCCTCCATCATAGGTATTGCTTTGGGGGGCGTAGTCCTTCTCTGGCCGGGGTTGTCAGCGTTGTTTCTTTGCGTTGTGGTCATGTATTCCATGACTTTAATGATTACGTTAAAAATCAGCCGTTCTTCAAGGGAATTCAACAAGAAAATAGGTTATGAAAAATGATATTACGACTTGTGCTCTTTATTGTATTGTTAACCTCATCAGTTGCTCATGCTGAACAGACGGTGACGCCTGTAACCGATCTCCTTGGCCGAACCGTTAACATCAAATTACCGGTACAGCGTGTCATCCTTGGGGAAGGGCGCCAACTGTATCTGGTCGCAATGCTTGATAAAGAAAATCCTGCCAAGAGGATAGTGGCCTGGCGGAAAGATTTAATACAGTCAGATCCGGCAACATGGCAGCAGTACCGGCAACAGTTTCCACAACTGGAGAAAATCCCGACATTTGGAGGCAGCGAGCAAGGGACCTTCGATATCGAACAGGCTATTAATTTGAAACCTGACGTCATCATCATGAATATGGATGCGCGAAATGCCATTGTTGACTCAGGGTATGAAGCCGCACTTGCCAGTGCGGGTATCCCAATTGTCTATGTGGATTTTCGGTATGACCCTATTGCACATATTCCTCCTACAGTGAAACTATTTGGCGAGTTATTTGGTCAATCGGAACGCTCTGAAGCCTATTTAAAGTTTCGCGATAGTGAGTTACAACGCGTCATATCCAGGACTTTAAAATTACAGAAGCCATTGCCAAAGGTATTTTTAGAACGTCTTGGAGGTTATTCAGAAGAATGCTGTATGACCTTTGGAAAGGGGAGTTTTGGGCGTTTTGTTAAATTAGCCGGAGGAGACAATATCGCAGCCAATCTTGCTCCCGGTTCATTTTTTACGCTAAATCCTGAAAAGGTGATAGCTGCAAATCCTGATGTCGTCATACTCACCAGCGGGAATTTTCAGGCCTTCGTTCCTGGCGGAAGGTGGATCCCTCTCGGACCGGGCGTCAATATCGAGGAGTCCAGGCGTAAGCTGGCATGGTTCACCACCCGTCCAGCTTATGCAGATAGCACTGCCCGCCGTAATAGCGCATTTTTCGCCATCTGGCATCAGTTCTACAACAGCCCGTATGACGTTATTGCCATCCAGCAACTCGCCAGATGGATACATCCACAATTATTCGCGGACCTGGCCCCTGATGACACATTCCGTCGTATGCATCAGGAATTTCTTCCCGTTCCGTATCAATCCGGGTATATGGTAAGCCTGAAAAAAGAGGAGAATAACCATGACGTTAAGTCTGGCACAACTCCGCGCTGACACGCCAGGGACTGAGCATGTTATTCATTTTAACAATGCAGGAGCAAGCTTAATGCCTGTCCCGGTTATACAGGCTGTGCATGAACACTATTTAAAAGAAATTACCCTCGGTGGGTATGAAGCCGCAGAGAGTGAGCGCCAATGGCTTAGTGATATATATGGTTATCTGGCGAAAATGATCCAGGCAAAGCCTGCAGATATCGCGCTTGTGGAAAATGCTACCCGGGCCTGGGACATCGCATTCTACTCTCTTCCCTTGCGCCCTGGAGATATCATCCTGACTTCGACCACTGAATATGCAGGTAATTATATACCTTACCTGCAACGACAAAAACGTGATGGCATTCAGATCAACATTCTGGAAGCGGATGAGGAGGGGGCTGTTTGTCTGAAGCAATTACAATATGCCCTTGGCAACCCTCGGGTCAGATTAATCAGCCTCCCAATACTGGGAACTCATGGGGGACCAATACAGCCGGTAGAAAAAATGGGCGCCCTTGCTCGTGATGCTGGCGTGTGGTTTTTCCTTGATGCTTGCCAGGGTATTGGACATTTACAACTTGATGTCCAAAAAATTGGGTGCCACGTGTTAACAGCCTCAGGGCGTAAATACCTGCGAGCTCCACGCGGTACGGGTTTTTTATGGATGGACAGCACCCTGAGTTCGAATATTGAACCGGTGTGGCTTGATCACCATGCTGCAAGACTTATAGATGAGCAGAGTTATCATATTAGCGAGGGAGCCCGACGATTCGAATGCTGGGAGGCAAATATCGCTGACAGGCTTGGCCTGGGGGCTGCCGCGAAATATGCGCTTTCGTTAGGGCAGGATAAAGTAACGCAAAGAATTTTTAAGTTGGCTAAGCAACTTCGCTTAGGCCTGAAATGTATAACGCACGTTCAGTTACAGGATAAAGGAGATAATCTATCAGGAATAGTTACATTTACAGTTAAAAATAAAACAGCTGAATCTGTTAAGGAATACCTATCGGCTCAACCACGTCGAATTAATGTCTCATGTTCTCGATTTAGTTCGACATTCATTGACATGCGAAATCGTGGGCTGGAGTCAGTCGTTCGTGCATCCGTTCATGCGTATAACAGTGAAGATGAGATAGATATCTTACTTAATGCCCTTGAAAATTTCAGGTGAGGTGAACATGCAGTATGAGGTAATATTACACCCAGTTGCCTTGATCCGTCCCTCTGAAGAGGTCAATATGGAACATGTTATAGCATTAACAGAGGAGATAGCGCGTTGCCAAAAATGGATAACACCCGTTCCCATTGAAAAGCACACGGGGATCATTATGGATGGCAACCATCGATATCGTGTGGCCAATAATCTTGGGCTAATGTACCTTCCTTGTATATTGCTTGATTATACTGATGTACGCGTGAGAGTACACGACTGGAATAATGGTGAGCCCTTCTGCCCGTTAAAAATCAGAGACCACATAGTAAACCAGGGAAAAATTTTTCCGTATAAAACCACTCGTCATTTATTTTCACCGGTTCTTCCAGCCGTTGATTTTCAGCTCAAACAGTTATTCGGTATACGTTCATTAACTATATAGTTCTTCTCGGCTCTGGTCGCGATCAATGCCGGAGTCCGTTTTGTAGGAATAGTTCTGCACGAGAGCATTGCAGCGGATGCTTTTAGACACTCAGCCATTGAGCCAATCCTCGAGCTTAGGACGTTGCTGATGTCCCGCTATGTATGTACTGCGCCTCAGCGCGGCCGCAGATCGACCACGCGCTGCACTTTGCCTTCTTCCGAGCGAGGCCCTTGGCCGCATCATCGAACGTAGTTCGATGGAGAGTCCGTATCCCAGAAAACGAAAAACCCGCCATAGGCGGGTTATTCTGAATATGGTGCCCGGACTCGGACAACGGGCGCCTGCGCCGGGTTGAACAGCGCTTTAGCGCTGGCCCGCAGGGTGAGGCCTTCAGACCGAATAATCGAACGTAGTTCGATGGAGAGTCCGTATCCCAGAAAACGAAAAACCCGCCATAGGCGGGTTCTTCTAAATAGGGTGCCCGGACTCGGACAACCGGCGCCTGCGCCGGGTTGAACAGCGCTTCAGCGCTGGCCCGTAGGGTGAGGCCTTTGGGCCGAATAATCGAACGCAGTTCGATGGAGAGTCCGTATCCCAGAAAGTGAAAAACCCAGCCATAGGCTGGGTTCTCTAAATAGGGCGACCGGGCTCGGACAACCGGCGCTGGCGCCGCGTTGAACAGCGCTTTAGCGCTGGCCCGCAGGGTGAGGCCTTCAGGCCTCATAATCGAACGCAGTTCGATGGAGAGTCCTGTCCCTGAAAAGCAAAAACCCAGCCATAGGCTGGGTTCTCTGAATATGGTGCCCGGACTCGGACAACCGGCGCCTGCGCCGGGTTGAACAGCGCTTTAGCGCTGGCCCGCAGGGTGAGGACTTTGGGCCGAATAATCGAACGTAGTTCGATGGAGAGTCCGTACTCCAGAAAGCGAAAAACCCAGCCATAGGCTGGGTTCTCTAAATATGGTGCCCGGACTCGGAATCGAACCAAGGACACGGGGATTTTCAATCCCCTGCTCTACCGACTGAGCTATCCGGGCAACGGGGCGCATTAAACCGTATTGGCCGGGTGGCGTCAATCGCTTTCTGTCACAAAGCCGATCGGTTGCTCTATTTTCAGGCAGCGAACCTGGCGGAGTGGGGAATGGGAGGGTATCGTCATTCAATAAATATGCATATAAAACGTGTATTTATACCGTCGTTAAGATGAATTTTTATGATTTTTTAATTGAATAACAATGCGTTATTTTAAAATCAATGCGCGTTAAACCAAGGCGATTCTTGCTTGAACCCCGCAACGAATCATGCAATCATTGCGCAAATTTTAGCACTCTCCGTTCCCTGACGGTGTTCCCGCTTCTTATAAGCCAGAGGGTTATTGGCATGACTGGTTTTGTTGCTCAAGCGCTGCTGCGCACCAGACATCTGACGCCGCCACCGTTCCGCCGTTGTCTCCTTTGCACGTCATCCGCCCGAATACGCCTGCCGGCCATGCGGTAAGGCCGCCTGATGCTCGCTGTTAGGCATGCGTAAAGCCAGCGCTATGGCCCTGATTTTACTGATGCCTGTCGGACGCTGCCAAGACCAGTTCCCCCGATAGCCGCCTGATGATCCCCGATCATGAGCCGGTCACGCACGCCGCTTATGCTGCCGTGCCCGGGTATCGCTTTACCGGGATAACCGCGTTATCTCATTACCGTGCCGGTGGCACACCCTCATCCTTCACCGTTTGAGAGTCAGCATGATGAAAGAATTGAAAATCGCGACCAGCGCCAGCCTGGTCGCCACCATTGAGACGCTGCGCCAAATCGTGCGCGTAGAGCAGACGGACTACACCGACGTGGCGGCGGTGGTGGTGTCGGTCGCCGACGTGAACGCCGGCATTCTGGCGCGCTTGCAGGCGACGGGGTTCGACATTCCGACCTTCGTGGCGGTGGAAGGGGACGAGCATCTCTCGCCGGACTATCTGCCGTTCGTCAGTGGGGTTTTCGCGCTGCTGGCCGGCGCCAGCAAGCCGTTCTACATGGCGCAGCTGGAGGCCGCCGCCGACGCCTACGAGCAGGCGCTGCTGCCGCCGTTCTTCAAAACGCTGAAGACCTACGTCGAGATGGAAAACTCGACCTTCGCCTGCCCGGGGCATCAGGGCGGCGAGTTCTTCCGCAAGCACCCGGCCGGCCGGCAGTTCTTCGATTTCTACGGTGAGACCCTGTTCCGTTCCGATATGTGCAACGCCGACGTCAAGCTGGGCGATCTGCTGATCCACGAAGGGTCGGCCAAGGATGCGCAAAAGCACGCGGCGCGGGTGTTCAACGCCGATAAAACCTACTTCGTGCTCAACGGCACCTCGGCGGCCAACAAGGTGGTGACCAACGCGCTGCTGACCCGTGGCGATCTGGTGTTGTTCGATCGCAACAACCATAAATCCAACCACCACGGGGCGCTGATCCAGGCTGGGGCCACGCCGGTCTATCTGGAAACCGCCCGTAACCCGTTCGGCTTTATCGGCGGCATCGATGCGCACTGCTTCGACGAACGCTACCTGCGTGAGCAGATCCGCGAGGTGGCGCCTGAGAAGGCCGCGGCGGCGCGGCCGTTCCGGCTGGCGATTATTCAGCTCGGCACCTACGACGGCACGATTTACAACGCTCGCCAGGTGATCGACACCATCGGCCACCTGTGCGACTACATCCTGTTCGACTCCGCCTGGGTGGGCTACGAAGGCTTTATCCCGATGCTGAAAGAGTGCTCGCCGCTGCTGCTGGAGCTGGACGAACACGATCCGGGCATTTTCGTCACCCAGTCGGTGCATAAACAGCAGGCGGGGTTCTCGCAGACCTCGCAGATCCACAAGAAAGACGACCATATCAAAGGGCAAAAGCGCCACTGCAACCACAAGCACCTGAACAACGCGTTCATGCTGCATGCGTCGACCAGCCCGTTCTATCCGCTGTTCGCCGCGCTGGACGTCAACGCCAAGATGCACGCCGGCCCCGCCGGGCGCCGCATGTGGATGGACTGCGTCAAGCTGGGCATCGAGACCCGCAAACAGCTGCTCAAGCGCTGCTCGCAGCTGAAGCCGTTTATTCCGCAGCAGGTGGCGGGCAAAGACTGGCAGGATCACGATACTGACCTTATCGCCAACGACGCGCGCTTCTTCACCTTCGTGCCGGGGGAAACGTGGCACGGCTTCGAAGGCTATGCCCAGGATCAGTATTTGGTGGATCCGTGCAAGCTGCTGCTGACCACGCCGGGCATCGACGCCGCGACGGGCCAATACACCGAGTTCGGCGTGCCGGCCACCATTCTGGCCAACTTCCTGCGTGAGAACGGCATCGTGCCGGAGAAGTGCGATCTCAACTCGATCCTGTTCCTGCTGACCCCGGCGGAAAACCCGGCCAAGATGGAGCACCTGGTGGAGATGCTGGCGCAGTTCGAGCGCTATGTTGCAGAGGACGCGCCGCTGAGCGTGGTGCTGCCAACGGTGTACCGCAAGAACGAGCAGCGCTACCGCGGCTACAGCATTCGCCGGCTGTGCCAGGAGATGCACGATCTGTACGTCAGCTTCGACGTCAAACAGCTGCAAAAGGAGATGTTCCGGCAGGATCACTTCCCGCCGGTGGTGATGAACCCGCAGGACGCCAACGTGGAGTTTATCCGCGATAACGTCGAGCTGGTGCCGATCGGCCAGGCGGAAGGGCGCATCGCGGCGGAAGGGGCCTTGCCGTACCCGCCGGGCGTGCTGTGCGTGGTGCCGGGCGAAGTGTGGGGCGGCGCGGTGCAACGCTACTTCCTGGCGCTGGAAGAGGGCATCAACCGCCTGCCGGGCTTCTCGCCGGAGCTGCAGGGGGTCTACATCGAGAAAAAAGATCACGGCTGGAAGCGCATCTTCGGCTATATGATCAAGCCATAGAAAAAGGGCCGGTTCGCACCGGCCCTTCTCATTTATCCACGCGGAACGCGTTACTTTCTGCGGTAGCTCTTCTGCGCGGTATTCACTTTCACCAGATAGCGGCGCGACTCGGCTGCCGGGTGCTTGGTGGTCAGCGTCTGGTACACGTCGCCCGGTTGCATGCCGTTGATGATGCCCACCGCGCGCGTTCTGTCGCTGGAGAACACCCGCAGCACGCTGCCGGCGCCGCCGTTGTAGGCGGTGATCACCGCATAGCGGCGCGAGGTCGGGTTCTGAATGCCGCCCAGGTAGTTGTTCTGCAGGATAGCCAGGTAGGCGGTGCCGGTGTCGATGTTGTTCTCCGGATCGAACAGGTAGCTGCGGCTCGGGGTGCCCCATTTGCCGCGCATCTGGAACACATCCTTACCGGCGGTATGCTGCACCACCTGCATCAGGCCCAGCGCGTCCGAACCGCTCACCGCATACGGGTTGAAGCTCGATTCGGTCTGCATGATCGCCAGGATCAGCGACTCGTCCACGCCGTATTTTTCCGACGCCTTGCGCACCATCGGCAGGTATTTATGCGCACGTTTGTCCAGGTGGTTCGGCACCAGCTGGATGGTGACCGAGTAGATCACGTGCAGGCCGGAGGTACGTTTTTGCAGCTTGGTCTGCAGCAGGTAATCGGCGAAGTGCGCCGCGCGCCATTCCCAGCGGATCGGCGCGCCCTTGTTATCCAGCACCTGGCCGTACAGGAACGGCTCTTTGCTGATCTGGATATCGTTGGCGTCGGAATAGAGATCGATGGACCCCGGATCGTCACCCATCAGCAGCGTGCTGATGATCGCCTGGCGCAGGTGCGCGGCTGGATCGGTGGTGGCGATGGTCTCGATGGTAATGGCGCCGGTGTCGAAGTTGATGTGGCTGCGGGTTTGGTATTGGTCGGTATATTTGACGTAGTCTTTCGGCCCGGCGATCAGAACTTCGTTCAGACCCCAGATGTTCTCGATGTTGTGGGCGAATTGGCCCATCAGAATGTCGAAGCCGTTGGTATCTTTAATCCAGGCTTCGTTGATTTCTTCACTTTTTTTGCCGGAACAGGAGATCAGCAAAGGCGCTATTACGAGCAAAGCTAAAATTTTCTTCATCTTAAAGCCGTTTGGAAGAAGTATAAGAGGATTGAAGCGGGCCAGCGCCTGGCCCCAACAGCGTTATTCGCTCGGCGGCGTATAGCCTTCGATGTGCACGTCGTGCCCTTCGAACAGGAACTTGATCATTTCCTCTTCCAGCAGCTTGCGGTCGTCCACGTTCATCATATTCAGCTTCTTCTCGTTGATCAGCATGGTCTGCTTCTTCATCCACTCGCCCCAGGCTTCCTTGGAGATCTCGTTGTAGATGCGCTTGCCGACGTCACCGGGATAAAGTTGGAAGTCCTGGCCTTCGGCGTCGCGCTGCAGGAAAGTACAAAAAATGGTGCGGCTCATGCTAATTCCTCATCGATGGCGCTATCGCCATATAAGTTTTGTTGGATCGGGGGCTGCTTCGCCAGCTGTTGCAACAGGCGATCCACCGGCGCTGCCAGCCCGACCGACGGCGGCTGCGCTAAGTTATACCAGAGACCTGCGCCCTCATCCATGCCGCTGCCCGCCGCGTCGAGCGACAGCCACATCGGCACGATATCGAGGTGGAAATGGCTGAACGTGTGGCGAAACGCGGTCAGCTGCTCCAGGCGCTTGCCTTTCAGACCGCGCTGCTGCAGCCAGAGTTCCAAATCCACGCGCGCGCTGAACTGCGGGAAGCAGAACAGGCCGCCCCACAGGCCCACCGCCGGGCGCTGCTCCAGCCACACCCGGTCGCCGTGCTGCAGCAATAAGAAGTAGGCGGTTTTTTCCGGCAGGGTCTGCTTGGGTTTCTTGCCGGGGTAGTTGGCCCAGCTGTGGTTGGCGTAAGACAGGCAGCCGACGTTGAGCGGGCAGAGTTCGCACTTGGGCTTGGAGCGGGTGCAGACCATGGCGCCCAGATCCATCATTGCCTGGTTGAACTGGCCGACGCCCTGCGCCGGGGTGACCTCTTCGCTGATTTTCCACAGCCGGTTTTCGACTTCTTTCTTGCCCGGCCAGCCCTCCACCGCGTAGCAGCGGGCCAGCACGCGCTTCACGTTGCCGTCGAGGATCGGATAGTGTTGGCCCAGCGCCAACGACAGCACCGCGCCGGCGGTAGAGCGGCCGACGCCCGGTAAATCGGCGATTTCTGCAAAGGTTGTCGGGAACTCGCCGCCGTGCTGTGCGACAATGGTCTGCGCCGCCTTGTGCAGGTTGCGGGCGCGGGCGTAATAGCCAAGGCCGGTCCACAGATGCAGCACTTCATCGAGTGGGGCTTCCGCCAGCGCGCGCACGTTGGGAAAACGGGCCATAAAGCGCTGAAAATAAGGAATGACGGTGGCAACCTGGGTCTGTTGCAACATCACCTCGGAGAGCCATACTTGATAGGCGGTTTTTTCCAGCTGCCACGGCAGGGTCTTGCGACCGTAGCGCTGATACCAGTCAAGCACCACCTGTGCGAATTGTTGTGCTTGCATCATGAGCAGCGTCGTTATCCGGCAGAAAATGAAGCGAGATTGCAGCATAGAGTCATGGTGCTGTAAACCGGAACTTTCCGACGCCGCACGGCGGGTACAGAAGATGAACACTTGCTAAACCAATGTATCTTTGCATAATGCGCGTTTCCCTAATTGGCAGCCAAACAGACAGAAAGCACTATGATTAATGACGTCATCTCTCCGGAATTTGATGAGAACGGCCGCGCGATGCGCCGTATCCGCAGTTTTGTCCGCCGCCAGGGGCGGCTGACCAAAGGCCAGCAGCACGCGCTGGAGAACTATTGGCCGGTGATGGGCGTGGAGTATCAGGCTGACGCTGTCGATCTCGCCGCGCTGTTCGGCCGCGACGCGCCGACGGTGCTGGAGATCGGTTTTGGCATGGGTGCCTCGCTGGTGACCATGGCGGGCAACAACCCGCAGCAGAACTTTTTAGGGATCGAAGTGCACTCGCCGGGCGTGGGCGCCTGCCTGGCCGACGCCCACGAGGCGAAGCTGAGCAACCTGCGCGTGATGTGCCACGACGCGGTTGAGGTGCTGGAAAACATGATCCCGGACGGCTCGCTGGATATGGTGCAGCTGTTCTTCCCCGATCCGTGGCACAAGGCGCGCCACAACAAGCGCCGCATCGTGCAAACGCCGTTTGTCGAACTGGTGCTGCGCAAGCTGAAGACCGGCGGCGTCTTCCACATGGCCACCGATTGGCAACCTTATGCGGAACATATGTTAGAGGTTATGAACGGGGTCGCAGGCTACCGTAATCTTTCCAGCGATAATGATTACGTGCCGCGTCCGGATTCGCGCCCACTGACGAAATTTGAATTACGCGGCCAGCGCCTGGGACATGGCGTTTGGGACTTGATGTTTGAGAGGAAAGAATAATGGCTAAGAACCGCAGTCGTCGTTTACGTAAAAAGTTGCACATTGAAGAATTTCAGGAGCTGGGTTTCTCCGTAGCCTGGCGCTTCGCCGAAGGCACGTCGGTGGAAGACATCGACAGCACGCTGGATACCTTCATCGATGAAGTGATCGAGCCGAACGGCCTGGCGTTTGACGGTAGCGGCTACCTGCAGTGGGAAGGTCTGATCTGCCTGCAGAAGATCGGCCACTGCACCGACGAGCAGCGCGAGCTGGTGAAAAACTGGCTGGAAGCGCGCAAACTGACCGACGTTAAGGTCAGCGATCTGTTCGATATCTGGTGGGATTGATCGCGCTTGCCCGATGAGCGCGGCTTCGCGCCGCGCCGTTTTATTGATCTAAGGTGCCTTAACGGCGCCTTTGTTTTGCCCGGAGTGTGACCGAGGTGGTAACAACATTGGATAACGCGTTGCTGGAGGAAATCCTGCAACAGGTGCGCCCGCTGATTGGCCAGGGGAAAGTGGCCGACTACATCCCGGCGTTGGCGGAAGTGCCCGCCGATCGGCTGGCGATCGCCGTCTGCACGGTGGACGGCGAACTGTTCCAGGCCGGCGACGCCGAGGAGCGCTTCTCCATTCAGTCGATCTCCAAAGTGCTGAGCCTGACGCTGGCGCTGACGCGCTATCAGGAGCCTGAGATCTGGCGGCGCGTCGGCAAAGAGCCTTCCGGCCTGCCGTTCAACTCGCTGCTGCAGCTGGAGATGGAGCAGGGCAAACCGCGCAATCCGTTTATCAACCCCGGTGCGCTGGTGGTGTGCGACATGCTGCAAACCCGGCTCAGCGCCCCCAAACAGCGCATGCTGGAGGTGGTGCGCCAGCTGGCCGGCGAAGACGACCTGGCCTATGACCTGCGGGTGGCGCGCTCCGAGTTCGAACACTCCGATCGCAATGCGGCCATCGCCTATCTGATGAAGTCGTTCGGCAACTTCGAGAACGACGTGATCACCGTGCTGCAAACCTATTTCCACTACTGTGCGCTGCGCATGAGCTGCGTGGAGCTGGCGCGCAGCTTCGTTTATCTGGCCAACCACGGCCGCGATCTCAACGGCGAGACGGTGATCAGCCCGCTGCAGGCCCGGCAGATCAACGCCCTGATGATGACCAGCGGCATGTACGACGGCGCCGGCGAATTCGCCTATCGGGTGGGGATGCCGGGCAAGTCCGGCGTGGGCGGCGGCATCGTGGCCATTGTGCCGGGCGAGCTGTCGATCGTCGTCTGGTCGCCGGAGCTGGATGCTTCCGGCAACTCGCTGGCGGGAACTGCGGCGCTGGAACTGTTGTCTCAACGTATCGGTCGTTCGATTTTTTAATCCCAATCTGGATGGGAGTCAGGAGAAGCTATGTTGAAGAAAACCGGGTTAGCCTTACTGCTGCTGGCGGCGACTGCCGCGCAGGCCCACGCCGAGTACCAATGCAGCGTTAAACCCCAGGACGATGTGATCATCAGCCCGCAGAGCGTGCAGGTGAAAGGCGCCAGCGGCGACCTGCAAATTTCGCCGGATGGTGACGTGATCCGCAACGGTCAGGCGCTGAGCCTGAGCGACAGCCAGCGGCAGAAAGCCTTCAGTTACCAGAGCGCGCTGCGCAAGCAGCTACCGTGGATCGACGACGGCGCGCAGAAACACCTGGAGAAAGCCCGCGCAGCGCTGGATAAGGTGATCGTCAAAGAGCTGGGCAGCAACAGCAACGTGCGCAACCGGCTGACCACCCTCAACGGCCAGCTGAAACAGCAGATGAACCGCATCATCGAGCACCGCAGCGACGGCCTGACCTTCCACCACAAGGCGATTGACCAAGTGGAACAGGATGGCCGCAACATCGTGCAGCAGAGCATGGGCGGCGTGCTGCAGGACAGCCTGAACGAGATGGGCGTCAAACAGGCTGCCAACAGCGGCGGCAATCCGCTGCAGGCGATCATGGGCAACCTGGGCGGCTTGCAGAAGGCGATCCAGAACGAGTGGAACAACCAGGAGCAGGACTTCCAGAACTTCGGTCACGACGTTTGCAACCGCGTCACCGCATTGGAAACCCAGCGCAAGGATCTGCTGAAGGCGTTGAAGTGATTTAAGAACCTTCTCGGCAGTATGTTTTTTGACCTTCTTAAGCTTATCTGACAGACTGGTCAAACTACGTACAGATTTATGGATGTTTACGGAGGACGCTATGAGCCATACACGTTACGAAACCGATGTTGTTGCCTGGGCAAATGAACAGGCCGCTCTTTTGCGCTCCGGAAAATTGTCTGAGATCGATATTGAAAAGATCGCCGAGGAGATTGAGGACGTGGGGAAGAGCGAGCAAAGGGAACTTGCTAGCCGGATGACGGTGCTGATTGCACATTTGCTTAAATGGAAATATCAGCCGGCCAGGCGCGGAACCAGCTGGGAGAGAACGATTAAAGCGCAGCGCAAAGAGGTGCTTTACAGCTTGAAAGAGTCGCCCAGCCTAAAAGGTAAACTGAGCGATGCTGATTGGCTGGATGTCGTCTGGTCGAAGGCCGTTGCGCTCGCTACGGCCGAAACTGGGCTGGATGTATATCCGGAAAACGGCATCTGGGAAACTCAGCAGATTCTGTCTCAGACGTTTTACCCGGATTAACACCAATAAAAAAGCGCTGATTATTCAGCGCTTTTTTTTACTCGTCGTCCGCCAGGAACAGTTCCAGCAGCGAGTTGAGGAACAGTTTGCCCTTCTCGGTGATTTGCCAGTGCTCTGCGGTTTCTTCCAGATAGCCTTTGGCCAGCGCTTTGTCCAGCTGCGGGCGAATGACGCTTTCCGCCAGCCCGGTGTAGTTGACGAAGTCGGCGCGCGGCGCAGCTTCCAGCAGGCGGAAGCGGTTCATGAAGAATTCGAACGGCCGATCCGCCGCCGCCACCTCATGCTGCTTGTCCATGTAGTCGCCGCGCATAAAGCCGCGCGGGTGCTTGGTCTTGGCGGTGCGCAGGATGCGCCCGTCGCTGAAGGTCACCTTGCCGTGCGCGCCGCAGCCGATCCCCAGATAGTCGCCGAAGCGCCAGTAGTTGAGGTTGTGCTGGCATTGGTAGCCCGGTTTGGCATAGGCCGAAGTTTCATACTGCTGATAGCCGGCGGCGCTCAGCAGCTGGTGGCCGCGTTCGAAGATATCCCACAGCGCGTCGTCGTCCGGCAAAACCGGCGGGCGCGAGCTGAACAGGGTGTTCGGCTCGATGGTCAGCTGATACCACGACAGGTGCGGCGGGTTCAGGGCGATAGCCTGGCGCAGATCGTCCAGCGCCTCTTCCAGCGACTGATCCGGCAGGCCGTGCATCAGATCGAGGTTGAAGCTGCGCAGGCCGAGGCCGGTCGCCAGCGTTGCCGCGCGCTTGGCCTCTTCCGGGCCGTGGATGCGCCCTAAGCGGGTCAGCTTCTCGGCGCTGAAGCTTTGCACCCCGATGGAGATGCGGTTGACGCCGGCGCGCTGGTAGCCGCTGAAGCGATCGGCCTCCACGGTGCCGGGGTTGGCCTCCATGGTGATTTCGGCGTCGTCGGCGACGCGAATGCGCGCCCGCACGCCGTCCAGCAAGGCTTGCATCGCCTCTGCGCTCAGCAGGCTGGGGGTGCCGCCGCCGATGAAGATGGTGCTTATCTCCCGGCCGCCGGCCAGCGGCAGATCGGCATCCAGATCCGCCAACAGATGATCGACGTACTCCTGATGCGGCACGTCACCCTTCAGCGCATGGGAGTTGAAGTCGCAGTACGGGCATTTCTGCACGCACCACGGGATGTGAATGTAGAGACTCAGCGGGGGCAGCTTAAGCATTGCGCATGGCTTCCAACATCAGCGTCAGCGCCTTGCCGCGGTGCGAAATCGCCCGCTTCTCGTCGCGGCTCAGCTCGGCGGCGGTGCGGCCCAGCTCCGGCACGTAGAAGACAGGATCGTAACCGAAGCCGCCTTCGCCGGCGGCCTGCTCGGTGATCTCACCGGCCCAGCTGCCGTGGAACACCAGCGGCGTCGGATCTTCTGCATGGCGCAGATAGACCAGCACGCAGTGGAATTGCGCGCCGCGCCGGCCCGGCGCTACGTCTTTCAGCGCCGCCAGCAGCTTATCGAGGTTCTGCCGATCGTCGGCATCTTCACCGGCATAGCGTGCGGAGTAGATGCCCGGCGCGCCGCCCAGCGCGTCGACTGCCAGGCCGGAGTCGTCGGCGATCGCCGGCAGGCCGGTGACCTGTGCCGCATGGCGCGCTTTCAGAATGGCGTTTTCGATAAACGTCAGCCCGGTCTCTTCGGCGGATTCCACGCCGAGATCGGTTTGCGCGACCACGTCCAGGCCGAAATCGGCCAACAGGTCGGCAAGTTCGCGCACTTTGCCCGGGTTACCGGTGGCAAGAACGACTTTTTGCATAATGACTACCTTGAAAATTATTCGATGAGCGCCGCGACCACGGCGGGGATCTGTTGCGGATTCACGATGCGTAACTGTTTATGCCGCCCCAGTTCGCCTTTCTCGATGGTGACGCTGCTTTTCGCCACTTTGAACTGCTTGGCGATAAACTTGATCAAATGGGCGTTGGCTTGGCCGTCGACCGGCGGGGCGGTGATGGCGACTTTCAGTTCGTCGCCATGTAAGCCGATAATTTGGTCGCGGCTGGCTTTCGGCTGAATATATAGCCTGATCGCCAGCCCGTCCAGCACCGGAGTGACTGCACTCACAGCAGGAACCAAAGTTGGGGGAACAGATCCATGCCCAGGTAGTTGAGCAGATAGAGGATCAGGATTACCACCATGGCGGAAAAGTCGATGCCGCCCATCGCCGGGATGATGCGACGGATCGGCGCCATCAAGGGTTCGGTCAGCTGGTACATCACGTAGTCGATCGGGCTGCGGCCCTGGCTTACCCAGCTCATCAGCGCACGAATGATCATTACCCAGAAGATCAGGTAGCCGACGGACTTCACCAGCGAGATCAGGCCGAACAGCAGGTTATAGGGGCTGAGCGAGATCGCGCCGTCCTGGATCAGCAGCAGCAACGGGTACTTGATAGTCATCAGCAGGAACGCCAGCAGCAGCGAAGCGCTGTCGATAGGCCCCAGCGACGGGAGGATGCGGCGCAGCGGGCCGACCACGGGTTGGGTGATCTTCACCACAAACTGCGAGAACGGGTTGTAAAAATCGGTGCGCGCCCACTGCATCCAAATGCGCAGCAACAGCACCATCACGTACAGATCAACAACGGTCTTGACCAGGAAAGTCAGCGTTAGCATGAAGTGGTCCTTCTCCTTAACTCGCGGTTATTTAAAATAATTTTTCCATCTCTTGCGCACGGGAAACGGCGGCCTGCATCGCTTGCGCCACGGTTTCCGGCAGTTGGCGTTCGTTGAACACCCGCAGCGCTTCGGCGGTGGTGCCGCCTTTGGAGGTCACCTGCTCGCGCAGCGTGCCCAGCGGCGTATCCGGGTTGGCTTCCACCAGCGCGGCGGCGCCGGAAGCGGCCTGCTGCACCAGATCGCGCGCGGTCTGGCTGTCGAAGCCCATGCGTTCGGCCTCTTTTTGCATCGCCTCCATAAACAGGAAGAAATAGGCCGGGGCGCTGCCCGCGGCGGCGATCACGCCGTTGATGCCATTTTCGTCATCGACCCAGCAAACTTTACCGACCGACGCCATTAAATCGCCGGTGTAGTCGCGATCCTGCCGGCTGACCTGTTCCGGTGCGTACAGCCCGCTCATGCCCTTGCCGACCAGCGACGGGGTGTTGGGCATGATGCGCACGATGTTCAGCTTGTCGCCGAGCAGCTGATAGAAACGGCTGACCTGAATACCGGCGGCGATCGACAGCACCAGCTTGCCTCTGAAATCGACCTGCTCGCGCAGCGGCTGGCAAACGTCGGCCATCAGCTGCGGTTTGACCGCCAGCACCACCACGTCGGCCGCGCGCGCGCAGGCGACGTTGTCGCCGCTGCTGACGATGCCGTAGTCCGCCGCCAGCGCGTCACGGTTTTTCGCCGAAGGGGCGCAGACGCTGATGGATTTGGCTGGATAGCCGCCCGCCACCAGGCCGGCGATGATTGCACGCGCCATGTTGCCGGCGCCGATAAAGGTAATCTTGCGATGTTGCATCAAATCCCTCGTCTGTTTGTCAGGCCTGCGAGTAGTCGCGGGCGCCAAAAATTGCGGTGCCGATGCGCACCAGGGTGCTGCCAGCGGCGATCGCCGCCGCCATGTCGTCCGTCATGCCCATCGACAGCGTATCGGCCTGCGGATAACGCTGGCGCAGGGCGAGAAAGGCATCGTTCATCCGGCTGAATACCGCCAGCTGCCGCTGGTAATCCGCTTCCGGCGCCGGGATGGCCATCAGGCCGCGCAGCGTCAGGTTCGGCAGCGCGGCGATCGCTTCGGCCAACGCCGGCAGCTCGGCCAGCGCGATGCCGGATTTACTCTGCTCATCGCTGATGTTGATTTGAATCAGCACGTTGAGCGGCGGCATACCGGCCGGGCGCTGATCGCTCAGGCGCTGGGCGATGCGCAGCCGATCTACGGTATGGCACCAGGCGAAGTGTTCCGCCACCAGCCGACTCTTATTGGATTGCAGCGGGCCGATAAAGTGCCACACCAACTCGCCGCTCTGCGGCGACTCGGCGAAATGCCGGATCTTGTCTACCCCTTCCTGCACGTAGTTCTCGCCGAAGGCGCGCTGGCCGGCGGCGATGGCTTCTTCGATCGCCGCCACAGGTTTGGTTTTGCTGACTGCAAGCAGGGCAACTTCTTCTGGCGCCCGCGCGCAGTTTTGCGCGGCGGCCGCGATGCGGTTTCTGACATCCTGCAGGTTCTGTTGGATAGTGCTCATTATTGACCCGGGAGAGTGATATGGATATCGATGAATTCGTGGCCCTTAGTGTAAAGCATAATGCTTCCGATCTGCACCTTTGTGCCGGTCATCCGCCGATGTTGCGCATCGACGGTGAACTGCAGCCGCTGGCGGCGGCGCCAACGCTGACGGCGCAAGGCGTGCAGGCCCTCTGCGACGGATTGCTGAATGCGCAGCAGCGCGAGAGCCTGCGGCGGCTGGGGCAGATCGATCTGGCGCTGCACAGGCCGGGTGGGGAGCGGCTGCGAGCCAACGTTTTTCAGCAACGCGCGGGGATGTCTCTCGCATTGCGGCGCATCGCCGGGCAGGCGCCTTCGCTTGCCGAGCTGGCGGCGCCGGCCATCGTCCCGGCACTGCTGCGGCGCGACGACGGGCTTCTCCTGGTCACCGGCGCCACCGGCAGCGGCAAGTCCACCACGCTGGCGGCGATGATTGACGAGATCAACCGGCACCAGCCGCGGCACATTTTAACGCTGGAAGATCCGATCGAATTCCTGCACCGCAGTCGGCGATCGCTGATTCAGCAGCGGGAGATCGGCCGCGACAGTCACAGCTTCGATACGGCGTTGCGCGCTGCGTTGCGCGAAGATCCGGATGTGATCCTGCTGGGCGAGCTGCGCGATGTCGCCACCATTCGGCTGGCGCTCACCGCGGCGGAGACCGGCCATCTGGTGCTGGCGACGCTGCACACCCGCAGCGCGCCGCAGGCGGTGGAACGGCTGGTGGACGTGTTTCCGGCGGAAGAGAAACCCTATGTGCGCGCCCAGCTGGCCGGCAGCCTGCAGGCGGTGATCGCGCAAAAGCTGATGCGGCGGCCCGGCGGCGGGCGAGTGGCGATCTTTGAGGTGCTGACGGCGACGGCGGCGGTCAGCAACCTGATCCGCGAAGGGAAAACCCATCAGTTGGCGAGCGTGTTGCAAACCGGCGCGCAGTCCGGCATGCAAACCTTTGAGCAAGGTTTGCAGCAGCGGATCGACGCCGGCGTGTTGGGGGATTGTGTTGGCGAAGGGGCGGGGAGTTAACCCAGCTGCCGTTCGAACCAGCTTTCGAGGATCACCACCGCAGAGGCGGAATCCACGCTGCCTTTGTCGAGCGCGCGGAAGCCGCCGCGATCGAACAGGTTGGCGCGCGCTTCCACGGTGCTCAGGCGCTCGTCATGCAGATCGATCTGGATGCCGAAGCGGCCGTGCAGGCGGTTGGCGAACTTGCGCGCCTGGGCAGTCACCGGTTGTTCGGTGCCATCCATGTTCAGCGGCAGGCCGACCACCACCAGATCCGGCTGCCACTCCTTCAGCAGCTTTTCGATTTTCAGCCAGTCCGGCGAGCCGTCCTGCGCTTTGAAGGCCGGCAGGGCGCGGGCGCTGCCGGTCAACTCCTGGCCGACGGCCGCGCCGATGCTTTTGGTGCCGAAGTCGAAGGCGATAATGGTGCGGTTGCTCATCAGGCGTGTCCTGCGTGGTTGGCGATGCTGCGAATGTCGATACCCAGAAGGTTCCCCGCCTCGCGCCAACGGCTGGCGATCGGCGTGCGGAACAGAATGTCGGTGTTGGCCTCGATGGTCAGCCAGGCGTTCTCCAACACCTCCTGCTCCAGCTGGCCCTTTTCCCAACCTGCATAACCCAGCGCCACCAGCACGTCGTCCGGTTGTTCCGGGGTGCCGAGCGTTTCCAGCACGTCTTTCGAGGTGGTGATCATGGTGTTGGGGGAAATTTGAATGCTGGCACCGAAGCCGTGGCGCGGCGTATGCAGGATAAATCCGCGATCGTCCGCCAGCGGGCCGCCGGCGAACACCGGCTTGTCCAGGCTGATGGCCGGATCGCGCGCAGGCGGCATGATCTTCAGCTTGCTCAGTACCGTGGCTACCGTGAACTGCTCCACCGGTTTATTGATCACCAAACCCATGGCGCCTTCTTCGTTGTGCTCGCAGACGTAAATCACCGAGCGCTTGAAGCGAGGATCCTGCAGGGTGGGCATGGCGATCAGAAAATGGTGCTGTAAATTCATGGCGTTAGTATAAGGTAATCAATGGGTGAGAAAATAAACAGCCGCCAGTATGCGGCTATACCCGCCGCCTTTCAAGCCGCGTGCAAAGGCGTGCTTTGGCGGGCGCGATGCAGGATAGCGGGCGGCAGGCCGCCCGCATGACGCATTACTTCGCGGCCAGGCGCTTTTCAATCGCGTCCATCAGCATGCCGGTAATCGAGATCGGGAATGCCGCCTCAATTTCGCGCGCGCAGGTTGGGCTGGTCACGTTGATTTCGGTCAGGCGATCGCCGATCACGTCCAGGCCGACGAAGATCAGCCCTTTCTCTTTCAGCGTCGGCGCGACAGCGCGGGCGATTTTCCAGTCGCTCTCGCTCAGCGGACGCGCTTCGCCGCGGCCGCCGGCCGCCAGGTTGCCACGGGTTTCGCCCTGCGCCGGAATGCGCGCCAGGCAGTAAGGCACCGGCTCGCCGTCGACGACCAGAATGCGTTTGTCGCCGTCCTTGATCGCCGGCAGGAAGTTCTGCGCCATGCAGAAACGGCTGCCGTGTTCGGTCAGGGTTTCGATGATCACCGACAGGTTAGGATCGTCCTGCTTCACGCGGAAGATAGACGCGCCGCCCATGCCGTCCAGCGGCTTCAGGATGACGTCGCCGTGCTGCTGGTGGAATTTGCGGATGTGCGCGGCGCTGCGGCTGACCAGCGTGTCCGGCGTCAGTTCCGGGAACCAGGCGGTGAACAGCTTCTCGTTGCAGTCGCGCAGGCTTTGCGGCTTGTTGACCACCAGCGTGCCTTTGACTTCGGCGCGCTCCAGAATGTAGGTCGCGTAGATGTATTCGGTATCGAACGGCGGATCCTTGCGCATCAGGATCACGTCCAGATCGTGCAGCGCCAGATCCTGCTCGCTGCCGAAGCTGAACCAGTTCTCCTTGTCTTCCTTCACGCTCAGCAGGCGGGTGCGGGCGCGCCCGTCACCGGCGTGCAGATAGAGATCGTTCATCTCCATGTAGTGCAATTCGTAACCGCGGCGCTGCGCTTCGAGCAGCATGGCGAAGCTGGTGTCTTTCTTGATGTTGATGGAATCGATAGGGTCCATCACGATGCCGAGCTTAATCATCTTTTCTCCTTTAACCCAGGTCGCCGAAGCGGACCTGCAGAGCGGTAATGGCGGTGAGCGCTGTGGTTTCGGTACGCAGCACGCGTGGCCCCAGCAGAATATCAGTAAATCCGTGGTTGGTGGTCATGGCGATTTCGTCGGCGGACAAACCGCCTTCCGGGCCGATCAGCAGGCGGACGCGGTCTACCGGCTGCGGCAGCGTGTTGATGCTGTGGCTGGCGCGCGGATGCAGGTTGAGCTTCAGGCTGCCGTCCTGCTCGGCGCACCAGGCTTCCAGCGACATCGCCTCGCGGATTTCGGGAATGCGGTTACGGCCGCACTGTTCGCAGGCGGCGATGGCGATCTTTTGCCATTGCTGGATTTTCTTCGCCAGACGCTCGCCGTCCAGTTTGACGCCGCAGCGCTCGGAAAACAGCGGGGTAATGACGTTGACGCCCAGCTCGATGGACTTCTGAATGGTGAACTCCATCTTCTCGCCGCGCGAGATCACCTGGCCCAGATGCAGGTTGAGCGGCGATTCGATGTCATCCACGCGGCCGTCGCCGAGGCGCACCAGCACGCTCTTTTTGTCCACCCGAACTATCTCGGCGTCGAACACCTGGTTGCTGCCGTCGAACAGCTGCAGCGCCTGGCCGGCGCTCATGCGCAGCACGCGGCCGACGTGGTTGGCGGCGTCCTCGCTCAGGGCGATCTCCGCCCGATCGGTCAACGGCTGCGGATGGTAAATGCGGGGTATGCGCATGGGTAGTCTGATCCTGACGAAACGGCGCCGCGGGTTGGCGGCGCCATGAAAGATAAAGGCTATAGTAGGTTAGCTTTTCCGCTGCTGACAAGCCTGTTGAATATAGGGGTTGTGGTTGCCCTGCACCTTGGCGATACGTGCTTCACGCTGACATTCCCATTGGCTCACCGGATATTGCCGGTTCCACACCTCGAACAGCTGGGTTTGCTGGCGTGACAGCCGCAGCTGGTAGCGATCGCGCATGTAGAAGTAGGTGCGGGCAATGGCGCCGCGGGCGCGGGCGGGCGGCTCCGCCTGTTTATTCTTGAAGTCCACCTTCATCGGGCATTGCCCGTATTGGCCTTCACCGCCGTTCCATTGGCTGTACATGAAGTTATTGCGGTCGCCGTTCACTTCGCCGATCGCCGGCTGCAGGTTGTGCAGATCGGTTTCTATCTGGCGATAGGTGGCGTCTTTGTTGCAGTTCTTGCGCCCGCCGTCCTGCCAGCACTGCAGCTGGTGGCCGAACTGCCAGGCCGGCACCACGTGTTCCCACTCGATGCGCTGCGCGCGTTGGGCGTTTTTACGCACCTGATAGCCACAGCCGGCGAGATCCGGGATGCCCTTCTTGCCTTGCCAGTCGATGCGGCAGCCGCAGTAAAAACTGCCCGGCGCATCCTGGTTAATCTTGGCCGCCGCCGCCTTGGCCTGAGAAAAATTATTGATGCCGTGCGCCTGTACGGCGCCTGCGGCGAAAACCGCCATAAACAAAATTCTGCGAAGCATATTCCAAAACAGCTCAAAATTGGAAAAGCAGGCAGGGTAACGGAACTTGCCGGCAGTGGCAAATGGCGATATTTGCTTGTTTTAACGTATAAATCGTTTAACTAAAGGTTCTCGCTAGCAAGAAATTTCAGTTTCTCGCCGCACCGGCGGCAGCGGTATTCGCTTTCGCCGCGCAGCACGCGGTTATGGCGGCGAATGGTGAGCTGGTGCTGTCCGCAGCCGCAGCGGTAGGGGAAGGTTTTGCTTTGCACCGAGGCGGTTTCGAAACGGTGAGTGCGGCTGGCGGGGGTCAGCAGCACGCTTTCCATCATCCAGCGCCATTCGCGGCCGTGCGGCGCCACCCGGCCGAATTGGCGAAACACCAGCAGGTGCGCCAGCTCGTGCGGCACCACTTCATCGATAAACGGCTGTTGGTTTTCCAGCAGCAGCACCGGGTTCAGACGGATTTCCCAGCTTTGCAGCCAGGCGGTGCCCGCGCTGGTGCCGCGTTGCTGATAGACGATGCTGGGTTCGGGGAACTCGACGGCAAAATGCCGGCGTGCCAACTGCAGCTTTTCTCGCAGGCAGCGCATCACCGCTTGTTGCAGCGCGATGGGGATTCTTGGTTTGTTCATTGCGGCCTAGCTTAAGCAATGGCGCGGCGGCTGACAATATGCCCCGGCCTAAATCCGCATCCGACGCTTTCTTGGCGCTGCGCGCCGGTTTTTCGCCACATTGATGAGACGATCGCCGCCGATGGATTGTAATCAATGTGTTAACTGCGGGATAATAAAGCGTGCATGATGAGCCTGTACCCGCAGTTCTCACCGAGCAAGGTTGAAACGCCGCCTGTGGTAATCCCTTACGCAAAGAGCGGTTATTTTGCGATTTGGCGCAATAACTGACTGATTAAAAATACGTAAGGTGGAGGCAGTTTTTTGACAAGGCGCCGAGCCGTGCGCCGCAAGTGTGAATTTAACGCAGCTGATGTTGCAAGTGAGAGATCAATGTCGAATAAACCGTTCCACTATCAAGATCCGTTCCCGCTGAAGAAAGACGATACCGAATACTACCTGCTGAGCCGCGACCACGTTTCCGTGAGCGAATTTGAAGGCCAGGAAATTCTGAAAGTTGCCCCTGAAGCGTTAACCCTGCTTGCCCAGCATGCGTTCCACGACGCCTCGTTCATGCTGCGCCCGGCGCACCAGCAGCAGGTGGCCGATATCCTCGACGATCCGGACGCCAGCGAAAACGACAAGTACGTTGCGCTGCAATTTCTGCGTAACTCAGAAATCGCCGCCAAGGGTATTTTACCGACCTGCCAGGACACCGGCACGGCGATCATCGTCGGCAAAAAGGGCCAGCGCGTCTGGACCGGCGGCGGCGATGAAGCGGCGTTGTCGCGCGGGGTGTACAACACCTACATCGAAGAGAACCTGCGCTATTCGCAGAACGCCGCGCTGGATATGTATAAAGAGGTCAATACCGGCAGCAACCTGCCGGCGCAGATCGATCTCTACAGCGTGGACGGCGAAGAGTACAAGTTCCTGTGCATCGCCAAGGGCGGCGGTTCCGCCAACAAAACCTATCTGTATCAGGAAACCAAGGCGCTGCTGTCGCCGGGCAAACTGAAAAACTACCTGGTCGACAAGATGCGCACGTTAGGCACCGCGGCTTGCCCGCCGTACCACGTGGCGTTCGTCATCGGCGGCACCTCGGCGGAAGCGACGCTGAAAACCGTCAAGCTGGCCTCGACCAAGTATTACGATGGCCTGCCGACCGAAGGCAACGAGCATGGCCAGGCGTTCCGCGATCTGGAACTCGAAGCGGAACTGCTGCAAGAAGCGCAAAACCTGGGGCTGGGCGCGCAGTTCGGCGGCAAATACTTCGCGCACGATATCCGCGTGGTGCGCCTGCCGCGTCATGGCGCCTCCTGCCCGGTCGGCATGGGCGTCTCCTGCTCGGCGGACCGCAACATCAAAGGCAAGATCAACCGCGACGGCATCTGGCTGGAAAAACTGGAGCACAATCCGGGTAAATTCATTCCTCAGGAACTGCGTCAGGCCGGGGAAGGCGAGGCGATCAAAGTCGATCTCAACCGCCCGATGGCCGAGATCCTTAAACAGCTGTCGCAGTACCCGGTTTCCACCCGCCTGTCGCTGAGCGGCACCATCATCGTCGGCCGCGATATCGCGCACGCCAAGCTGAAAGAGCGTCTGGATCGCGGTGAAGGCCTGCCGCAGTACGTCAAGGACCACCCGATCTACTACGCCGGCCCGGCCAAAACGCCGGAGGGCTACGCGTCCGGTTCGTTGGGGCCAACCACCGCCGGGCGTATGGACTCTTACGTCGATCTGCTGCAATCCCACGGCGGCAGCATGATCATGCTGGCGAAAGGCAACCGCAGCCAGCAGGTGACGGATGCCTGCCACAAGCACGGCGGCTTCTATCTCGGCAGCATCGGCGGCCCGGCGGCGGTGCTGGCGCAGCAGAGCATCAAGAGCCTGGAGTGTGTGGAGTATCCTGAGCTGGGCATGGAAGCGATCTGGAAAATCGAAGTGGAGGATTTCCCGGCGTTTATCCTGGTGGATGACAAAGGCAATGACTTCTTCCAGAAGATCCAGGCCGGTCAGTGCTCCAGCTGCCTGAAATAAGCGCGGCCCCCTTCGCCGCCTGCGGGCGGTGAAGGGGAGTGTGTAAAGTCCTGTAGCTTGCTGGACGTCGAGTTTTAACCTGTATACCCTACGCGGATAGCACTAAAATTCGACTAATGGAATATCGGCAACAGAAGGTTCGGCAAGCACATGGGTACGCAGGAAAGTCATATCAAGGAATTGCTGGTCTGGATTGAAGATAACCTGACCAATCCGCTGTCGTTGGACATCGTTTCCGCCAAGTCAGGCTATACGAAATGGTACCTGCAGCGCATGTTCAAGAAGCAGACCGGGCTGTCGTTAGCCTCGTACATCCGCGCTCGCCGCCTCTACCTCGCCGCTTTCGCCTTGCGTTTCACGCAGAAGAGCATTCTCGATATCTCGGTCGAATACCAATTCGATAACCAGCAGACGTTCTCGCGCTGTTTCAAGAAACACTTCGCCGAATCGCCCAGCGTGTATCGCCATGCCCGCAAGCAGGACTTCAGCAATCTGGTGCGTTCGCTGGCGGCCAGCCAGCCCGGCGATATTCAGGTTGAACGCGTCAGCATCGCCCGGGGGCAATACGCCTTTCACGGCAAGCGGTACGCTTATCACCTGGATATCGAGAAGCTGGACAAGTCGCACCTGCCACAGCGCAGCGCGCTGCGGGGGCAGTTCTACACCTTGTTGGGCGAGCGCCCGACGCAAACCTATTCGTTTACCCAGCTGGTGCCGGACGGCGAGCGGGTCAGGGTCGATTATACCCTGGGCGTGACGACGGAATACCCGCTGCGCGAAGGCGTGGTGCTGGAGCCGCTGCCGGAGATCCACGGCGAGTTTTGCCGTTTTCGCTATTCCGGCAAGCCGGTGGCGCTCAACGACCACATCATTCAGATCTACACGCAGGTGTTGCCCGAAATGGGGCTGGCCCGCGGTGACGGGCCGGACATTACGGTGTTCAGCTATTCGCTGAGCGGGAAAGAGGAACTGCATCTGGAGCTGCAGCATCTGGTGCCGGTGGTGCCGCTGCATTGATCCCGTCGGCGGCCGGCAGCCGGTTTTTGTGCTGCACGATCGCCGCCATCACTGCCAGGGCGATCTCCGCCGGGGTTTTGCTGCCCAGCGGCAGGCCGATCGGCGCATGGATGCGTTCCAGCTCCTGCGGCGTGAATTCGGCAATCTGCTGCAAACGCTGGCGCCGCCGCGCGCTGTTTCTGAGCGATCCCATGGCCCCGATGTAAAACGCCGGGGTGTGGATCGCTTCCATCAGCGTCAGGTCGTCCATGCGCGGATCGTGGGTCAGCGCCACGACGGCGGTATTGGCGTGGCATCCCCCTTCTTCAATAAATTTGGCCGGAAACTGGCGCAGCAACGTCACGCTCGGTTTCAGCTCGGCGGCAAAGTTATCCAGCACCTCCGGGCGGTTCTCGCACACCAGCACCTCAAACCCCAGCGCCACGGCGAAATCGGCGCAGTACAGCGCCACGCTGGACAGCCCGGCGATCAGCAGGCGCGGCGCGGCCGCGATGTGCAGGGTGATCTGCTCGAGCCGGCGTTCGACCTGCGTGGCGCTGGTGAAGTGGCTTTGCTCGAGGCTGTGGCAGGCGTTGGGCAGCGTCAGGCGTTTGATCAACGCGTGATGCCCTTCCAGCGCGCCGGCGATGCGTTGCAGGTAAGCGATGCTGTCTTCACCCGCCGGCAGGTATTCGATCAGCACGTCCAGCACGCCGCCGCAGGGCAGTGCCACGTTGGGCGTCATGCCGCCTTCGCCGTAACGGATCACCTGGCTGGCCGCCTGGTACTCCCCGGCGGCCACGCGGCGTAAAAAATCCTCCTCCACGCAGCCGCCCGACAGCGAACCACTGTAGCGGCCGTCGCGGGTCGCCGCCATCAGCGCGCCCGGAGACCGCGGCGAAGAGCCGTAGGTACTGAGCACGGTGCATAACCAGACCGGCTGTTGCTGCAGCCAGCTTATCGCCTGGCTGACCACGGTGACATCAAGATGTTGCATAGGTGAATTTACTCGCTGGCCGGGAGTTGCGATGGAAGATCAATATCCTGCACGACGCCGGGGTGCTCAAGCGGCAGCAGGTGCACTGCCGCGCCTTGCAGCAGTTCACGCGCGCCATTATCGCCGCGCAGTTGGCAAAGTGGTTTGCGCAATAGGGCGGAAAAGCCGACCGGGTGGCCGGGCTGTTGCGCATAGCAGGGGCGCACGATCGCGTGCTGCCGTAAGGCATCCGCCACCTGCCGGAAAACCTCGGCGCCGACGAACGGCATATCGGCCAGGTGGATCAGCCAACCCTGCCAGTGCGGCGTGGCCGCAACGCCCGCGGCGATCGAGTCGCCGAGGCCCGAACTGGCGAGCAGGGTGACCGGCACCTGCTTGGCGGCGCAGGCTGCCAGCACCGGCAGATTATCCGGCCGGGTCACCACCTGTACCGGCAGGCCGGAGGCCAATGCCTGGCGCAGGGTGTGTTCGAACAGCGATCGCCGCTCGCCCGCCGCATCGGCAAATCCGGCGTTCAATTTGTTGCCCTGGCCGCCGGCCTGAATAAAGCGCTCCCCGCGTCCGGCGGCGGTAATGACAATGCCCGTGGTCATGGTTGAAGTCCGCGTTTGCGCAAATTATTTATTAGCCTACAAACTACCTGTGTTTTGTAAATGTTTTTTTGTTGAAAACAGCCTGTTAATCATCACATAATTTTAGTTATAAGCATATGCTTATGACGTCTACGGCAAGGTCGTCAGCGTTTGCGCAACAACACCGCGAACAAAAACCAATTACAAGAAAGACGTGAAGGACTTATTTATGAGCAATTTCAACCCGTCGCGGCGCCGCTTTATCAAAAGCGCCGTGATTGCGGGGGTGTCTGTGTATCTCGCGCCCCTGTACAGCCGCGCCTACCCCGCGCTGTTCGAGCAAAAAATCCTCCAGTCACCCAACTGGGATCCGCAGACCAAACGCGTCCGTTTCCGTATCGATGGCCGCGCCAAGGTCATGGGGCAGAAGGTGTTCGCGCGCGATATCCGCGCGGTGGACATGCCGCACTGGCCGCAGAAACAGGCGCACGCCTTCATTCTGCGCGTCACCAAAGCCGACCGGCTGTTCGAAGGGGTCGATCTGTCGCTATTGGGGGACGACCTGCAGCCGGATCGCCTGGTGACGGCGGAAGATCTGGCGCGCGACGGCCTGGCCTTCCCGGCGTTCTACGGTGACGACATGCTGCTGCCGAGCGGCAAAACCCCGGCCTACCTCGGCCAGGCGGTGGCGATCCTGATCTATCACGACTTCGCCCGTTTCCGCTTCGCCAAGGACAAGCTGAAATTCCGCGAAGAGACCATCAAATACGGCGCGGTCACCGGCCCGCTGGAGCGCGATCCCTGGGGCAGCTTCCGCTATGTGCGGGTGGGGGGCGATCAACCGTTCGACGACGATCGCTTCTCCAGCCTGAAGGACACGCCAATCTTCCCGGTATCGATGAAAAAACATCTGCCGGTGTGGCCGGAAGGGCGCGAGGGCGGCAAGCTGGATCAGGAAGGCATGCGCTATGCGGGCCTGATCGCCGACGAGATGGCAAACCCGCCGGCCGATTGGCTGGTGATGTCACGCCGCTACACTACGCAGTCGATCGATACCTCGGCGCTGGAGCCGGACAACGCCAACGGCTGGTTCGACGCCGAGACGCAAACGCTGCATCTGGTGGTGCCGACCCAGTCGCCGCAGGAAGTGGCCGACGAGATGCCGCGCATGCTGGCCAAGCGCAACCCGCCGGTGAAACAGCTGATCCTGCACCCATGCTACACCGTGGGCTACGGCTCGAAAGATCACTACAACTTTCCCTATTACGGCGCAGTGGCGGCGATGTACGGCGACGGCCACCCTGTGCGCCTGGCCAATGACCGCTTCGAGCAGTTCCAGACGGCGCTGAAGCGCCACGCGTTCGATATGAATTACCGCATCGCGGTGAATCGCCAGACCGGCGTTATGCAGTCGTTCCTCGGTGACATGACCGCGGACGGTGGCGGCCGCAGCAACTTTACCCCTTCGGTGGTGATGGTCGGCGCGACCGCCGCCCAGTCGATTTACTATTTCCCGAAAAGCGATCTGTCGTCGGTCGGGCTGGCCTCGCGCGCCATCGACGCCGGCTCGGCGCGCGGTTACGGCACGCTGCAGAGCATGGCCGCCACCGAGATGATGGTGGATGAGCTGGCCGCCGAACTGAAGATCGACCCGATCGAGTTCCGCCTGCGCAACGTGCTGAAATCCGGCATGAAAAACACCCAGGGGGCGATCCCGGCCGGTGCGATCCGTGCCGATGAAGTGCTGGAGAAGGCGGCGAAGCATGAGATGTGGCTCAAGCGCGCCGAACGCAAGGCCGAGTTTGAGAGCCGCCATCCTGGCAAGCGCTATGGCGTTGGCTTCGGCTGCGTGCAGAAAGACTTCGGCACCGGGGCGGAAACCTCGTTCGCCCGGGTGGAGCTGAGCGAAGACGGCCGCATCACGCTGCATCACAGCGGCGCGGAGATGGGCACCGGCATGTCGACCTCGCAGTCGGTGCTGTGCGCACAGTGGCTGGGCAAACCGGCCGACGAAGCGCATTTCTCGGTCACCGACTGGTCGGTGCTGCCGATGGTCACCAGCGGCGATCCTTACCTGATGTCGCAAGAGGAGCAGGATAAGCTGCAAACCAACCCTAACTGGACGCCGAGCTACTGCTCGCCGTCCAGCGCCAGCAACTCGGCCTATTACTTCTCGCATAGCACCCGCGAAGCGGCGCGCCTGATCTTCGATCGCGGCCTGTGGCCGGCGGCGATGGCGCTGTGGCAGGCCGGCATCGGCGGCGGCCAGGCGGCACCGCTGGTGGTGCGGCGTGAGGATGCGCGTTGGGTCGAGGGCGGCCTGACGGCGGCGGGCATGTCGGTGCTGAGCCTCGAGCTGCTGGCCAAGACGGCCTATCAGATGGGCGGCGTCACCGGCGCGGCGGTGCACGTTTTCAACCGCTGGCAGTGGGCGGAGGCCGATTTCACGCTGAACGGCAAAAGCGAACGCCTGCCGATCGACGGCATGGCGCTGCGCAACGCCGGCGGTGAATTCAAACCGCTGGCGCGCGGGCAAGTCTACTACCCGCCAACCCAGCGCAACAATGCGGCGGTGACATACTACAGCGCCGTTGGCACGCTGGCGGAAGTGGCGGTGGATATCGCCACCGGCCAGGTGGAATTGCTGAATCACCATTCGATCATGGAGTGCGGCAACCTGATCGTGCCGGAACTGGTTTCCGGCCAGCTGCAGGGCGGGCTGGCGATGGGGATCGGCCATGCGCTGCACGAATATTTACCGCTGTACGAAGACGGCCCGGGCAACGGCACCTGGAACTTCAACCGTTACCACCTGCCGCGCGCCAGCGACGTGGCGGTGTGGAAACAGAGCGGCGACATCCTGCCGGCGCTGTCGGAAACCGATCCGCCGAAAGGCATGGCGGAGGTGGTGATGATCCCGATCGTGGCCGCGCTGGTCAACGCCATCGCCGACGCCACCGGCCACCGTTTCCGTGATTTGCCCGTTCGTGCAGAAAATATTCGTGAGGTATTACAATGAGCATTAAAACCCAGCCGATCTCCCTGACCATCAACGAGAAGCAGTACGGCCCGATCGAGGTGCCGGAAGGCTTGATGATGATCGATTTCCTGCACGAGTACCTTGACCTGACCGGTTCGCGCCTAGGCTGCGGGCAGGGCATTTGCCACGCCTGCGTGGCGATCGTCGATCACCCGAGCGGCACCAGCGAAGAGGTGCGCACCTGCATCACCGGCGCGCATTTCTTCAACGGCAAGAAAGTGCGTACCGTCGAAGGCCACGCCAAGGTGGACGAGCAGGGCGAGGTGGTTGAACTGTCGCCGATCCAGCAGGCGTTTCTGGAGCACTACAGCTTCCAGTGCGGCTATTGCACGCCGGGCTTCGTCAATGCCGCTACCATTTTCGTGGAAAAGCTCAAGCGTGAACCTATCGCTCGCGAGCAGCTGGAAAGCGCCATCGAGCAGGCGCTGGACAGCCACATCTGCCGCTGTACCGGCTATGTGCGTTACTACGAAGCGGTGCGCGACGTGGTGCTGAAAACGCCGGGCCTGCTGAAGGAGACGGCGCAATGAAAAAACGTCTCGCAGTATTGATTGTGCTGGTGGCGATCGTGGTGATTGCGCTGCTGTGGTGGCGGGAAAACCGCCGTTACGACGGCCCGTT
>NZ_FCJA01000005.1:61475-105009 GCF_001537385.1 Serratia sp. 2880STDY5682894
CGATGCCTTACACTTCGTACAAGGGCATGTCGCGTCAGGATGCCGACGACATCTATGCTTACCTGATGACGCGCCCGGCGGTGGACGTCGCCATTCCGGCCAACGAGATGCCGTTCCCGTTCAACCAGCGCATGGCGCTGATCGGCTGGAACCTGCTGTTCCGCAGCCAGGATCCGCTGCCGGCCAGTTCGCAGGGCAGTTCGCCGCAATGGCAGCGCGGCCGCTATCTGGCCGACGTGCTGGGGCACTGTGGCGAATGCCACACGCCGCGCGGCGCACTGGGGCAGATGGATCTCGCTAAGCCGATGCAGGGCGGCGATCTCGGCCGCTTCATGGCGCCGGACATTACGCCGCACGGCCTGGCGCAGCGCGGCTGGACGCCACAGGACGTCAGCCGCTTCCTCAGCACCGGCCTCGCGCCGCAGGGTTCCGCCTTCAGCGAGATGCACATGGTGGTGGATCTCAGCACCCGTCATTTAACGCCGGAAGACCACCAGGCGCTGGCGCTGTATCTGATGGGCGAGCAGCCGCCGGCGGCGGTGCCGGTGAAAATGGGCCAGGGCAGCGATGCCGGGCGCATGGCCTATTTGGATCAGTGCGCCGGGTGTCACGCGCGTGAAGGCGAGGGCAAACCGCACGTCGCACCGGCGATGCGCGATAATGCCACACTGCGCCAGGCAGACGGCAAGAACCTGATCGTGTCGGTGCTGGACGGCCTGCCGGCCCAGCAGTTCCCGAACGATGAAAGCATGCAGAGCATGCCGGGCTTCGGTGAGCGGCTGAGCGATGCCGAAGTGGCGGAGCTGGTGAATTACCTGCGCGTGACCTGGGGCGGCTTGCCGGCGGATATCACCGCCGAGCAGGTGAAAGCGCTGCGCAAGTAAGCGGCGTTCAGGCGAAAAAAATGGCCCGCATCTGCGGGCCATTTTATTTATTGTGCGGTCACGGGATTCAACGGCTGGTGACGCCGTCTACGCGTTGGCTGCGCTGTTTGATGGCGTAACCGACGGCCAGGATCGCCACCCATACCGGGATCAGCAGCACCGAGATTTGAATGCCCGGCGTCAGGTACATGATCACCAGGATGCCGGCCATGAACAGCAGGCACAGGTAGTTGCTGAACGGGTACCAGAAGGCTTTGAACTTCGGCACCACGCCTTCGCGGTTTTTGGCGGCGCGGAACTTCAGGTGCGCCAGGCTGATCATCGCCCAGTTGATCACCAGCGCCGATACCACCAACGCCATCAGCAGTTCGAAGGCGCGGCCTGGGATCAGATAGTTAATCAGTACGCACAGCGCGGTGGCGAGAGCGGAGATACCGATGGCCACCACCGGCACGCCGCGGCCGTCGACCTTCAGCAGGCTTTTCGGGCCGTTGCCCTGCTGCGCCAGGCCGTACAGCATGCGGCTGTTGCAGTAGACGCAGCTGTTGTACACCGACAGCGCGGCGGTGAGCACCACGATGTTCAGCACGGTCGCCACCAGGTTGCTGTTCAGCGCGTGGAAGATCAGCACGAACGGGCTGCCGCCTTCGACCACTTTGCCCCACGGGTACAGCGACAGCAGAATGGCCAGCGAGCCGATATAGAAGATCAGGATGCGGTAGATCACCTGATTGGTGGCTTTCGGAATGCTTTTTTGCGGGTTGTCGGCTTCGGCGGCGGTGATGCCGACCAGCTCGAGGCCGCCGAAAGAGAACATGATCACCGCCATCGCCATCACCAGGCCCATGACGCCGTTCGGGAAGAACCCGCCCTGCGCCCACAGGTTGGTGACGGTGGCCTCCGGGCCGCCCATGCCGCTGAACAGCAGGTAGGCGCCGAACACGATCATGCCGATAATCGCCACCACCTTGATGATGGCGAACCAGAACTCCATCTCGCCGTAAACTTTAACGTTGGCCAGGTTGATGGCGTTGATCGCCAGGAAGAACACCGCAGCGGAGACCCAGGTGGGGATCTCCGGCCACCAGTACTGCACGTAGATGCCGACCGCGGTCAGCTCCGCCATCGCCACCAGGACATACAGCACCCAGTAGTTCCAGCCGGAAGCGAAGCCGGCGAAGTTGCCCCAGTATTTGTAGGCGAAGTGGCTGAAGGAACCGGCAACCGGCTCTTCCACCACCATTTCCCCCAGCTGGCGCATGATCAGAAACGCGATGAAGCCGCCGATGGCGTAGCCGAGAAGCACTGACGGGCCGGCCATTTTTATTGTTTGAGCGATACCGAGAAATAACCCGGTGCCGATTGCGCCACCTAAGGCGATGAGCTGAATATGGCGGTTTTTCAGGCCGCGTTTCAGCTGGTCACCATGCTGTTGACCATCCATCAATCTAACCCTCTGTCGTTGCGAATGACCACATACCTGTAAAGCAGTGGTTACGATGTGTGTTTTGTTTTATTTACGGCGTTATAGCTATTAATTCCACGGCGCCGCTACCGTTTGGCAGAGAATAATGTTATGCGCGTCTGTTTGCACCTGCTTTGTCGTGTGAGTGATTAAGATTGCAGCAGTTTAGGAAACAAAATGCGGGTTGTGTGACGGCGGGGGGGATTCAGTGCATGAAATAAGCAACAAATCACATAATGCGCAAAAATAACGTAGATCCGAACGGCGGCGCGCGTTCAAATAATGAACGAACTCCCGTTGCGCTGCTCGCCAAATAGCCATTCATTAAAGCGTCATAACCATGCAATAAAACTCGGGCAAAAAGTTTGCACTCTGCCTTGCGTAAGGTTTGGTAAAAGTTAAATCCCCAACCCGGCGCGTAAATGGTAATACCATCACGGCGTTACCGGTTTGCAGCGGGGTTTTCAGCGGGGTGTTAAAATGTGCGGGTAACCTGATTTCGATCAAGGCCCGTATGGACAGGAGGTGAATACTTTGTTACTTTACCGTCACGTTTTTGAAATTGGTATTACCAATTGACTCCGCGCCATTCGCAGAGAAGAATTCACTCATGGCCTACAGCAAAATCCGCCAACCCAAGTTGTCAGATGTTATCGAGCAACAGCTCGAATACCTGATCCTCGAGGGGACACTGCGCCCAGGCGAAAAACTGCCTCCGGAGCGCGAGCTGGCGAAACAATTTGATGTCTCCCGTCCTTCTCTGAGAGAGGCCATTCAGCGCCTGGAAGCGAAAGGGCTGCTCCTGCGCCGTCAGGGCGGCGGCACCTTCGTGCAAACTAATCTGTGGCAGAGCTTCAGCGATCCGCTGGCCGAGCTGCTGGCCGACCATCCCGAATCACAGTTCGATCTGCTGGAAACCCGTCACGCGCTGGAAGGCATTGCCGCCTATTATGCGGCGCTGCGCGGCACCGATGAAGATCTGGCGCGCATCCGCGACTGCCATATCGTGATTCAACAGGCTCAAGACAGCGGCGATCTCGACGCCGAAGCCGATGCGGTCATGCAGTATCAAATCGCCGTGACCGAAGCTGCCCACAACGTTGTGTTACTTCACCTGCTACGCTGCATGGGGCCGATGCTGGAACAGAACGTGCGTCAGAACTTTGAATTGCTCTACTCGCGCCGTGAGATGTTGGCAAAAGTGAGCAGCCACCGCGCCGGAATTTTTGAGGCGATTGTGGCACGCGAGCCGGAAAAGGCCCGTGAAGCCTCGCATCGCCACTTGGCGTTTATCGAGGAAATCTTGCTGGATCTCAGCCGGGAGCATACTCGGCGCGAGAGATCGCTACGGCGTCTCCAGCAACGCAAGGATTAAGAGCTGTCCTCTTCAGGGTACACCAGCCTGCGGGGGTTAAGTTCGAGGTACTTAGTTAAGTACTTAAGCGGCAACTAAACTGATGGGCCTGTCTTCGTGTGTTTTTGCACAGAGCACAGGAAGACAGGCTCCAAACAAACCATTAGACAGATAAGGAATACCACCATGTCAGAACGTTTAAACAATGACGTGGATCCGATCGAAACCCGCGACTGGCTGCAGGCGATCGAATCGGTCATCCGTGAAGAGGGTGTTGAGCGAGCTCAGTTTCTGATTGATCAGGTATTGGGAGAAGCCCGCAAAGGCGGCGTTAACGTTGCGGCCGGTGCTGCAGCGCACAACTACGTCAACACCATCGCGGTAGAAGACGAACCGGCCTACCCAGGCAACCTGGATCTGGAACGCCGCATTCGCTCAGCGATCCGTTGGAACGCGATCATGACCGTTCTGCGCGCATCCAAAAAAGACCTGGAGCTGGGCGGCCACATGGCTTCCTTCCAGTCTTCCGCGACCTTCTATGAAGTCTGCTTTAACCACTTCTTCCGCGCACGCAACGAGAAAGACGGCGGCGACCTGGTGTACTTCCAGGGCCACATCTCTCCGGGCGTTTACGCGCGTGCCTTCCTTGAAGGCCGCCTGACCGAAGAACAAATGAACAACTTCCGTCAGGAAGTGCACGGCAATGGCCTGTCCTCTTACCCGCATCCTAAGCTGATGCCGGAATTCTGGCAGTTCCCGACCGTTTCCATGGGCCTGGGGCCAATCAGCGCCATCTATCAGGCGAAGTTCCTGAAATACCTGGAACACCGTGGCCTGAAAGACACCTCTGAGCAGACCGTTTACGCCTTCCTGGGCGACGGCGAGATGGATGAGCCGGAATCCAAAGGCGCCATCACCATCGCGACCCGCGAGAAGCTGGACAACCTGGTGTTCGTCATCAACTGCAACCTGCAGCGCCTGGACGGCCCGGTCACCGGCAACGGCAAGATCATCAACGAACTGGAAGGCATCTTCTCCGGCGCAGGCTGGCAGGTGCTGAAAGTGATCTGGGGCGGCCGTTGGGACGAACTGCTGCGTAAAGACACCAGCGGTAAACTGGTTCAGCTGATGAACGAGACCCTGGACGGCGACTACCAGACCTTCAAATCCAAAGACGGCGCTTACGTGCGCGAGCACTTCTTCGGCCGTTACCCAGAAACCGCGGCGCTGGTCAAAGATATGACCGACGACGAAATCTGGGCGCTGAACCGTGGTGGTCACGATCCGAAGAAAATCTTCGCTGCACTGAAAAAAGCGCAGGACACCAAAGGCAAACCGACCGTTATCCTGGCCCACACCATCAAAGGTTACGGCATGGGTGAAACCGCGGAAGGTAAAAACATCGCTCACCAGGTGAAGAAAATGAACATGGAAGGGGTTCACCACTTCCGCGATCGTTTCAACGTGCCGGTTGCCGATGCTGACATCGAAAAACTGCCGTACATCACCTTCGAGAAAGAGTCCGAAGAGTACAAATACCTGCACGAACGTCGCCAGGCGCTGAAAGGCTACGTGCCGACGCGTCTGCCGGAGTTCACTCAGAAGCTGGAAATGCCGGCGCTGGAAGATTTCAGCTCGCTGCTGGAAGAGCAGAACAAAGAGATCTCCACCACTATCGCCTTCGTGCGTGCCCTGAACGTGATGCTGAAGAACAAGTCGATCAAAGATCGCCTGGTGCCAATCATCGCCGACGAAGCGCGTACCTTCGGTATGGAAGGTCTGTTCCGTCAGATCGGTATCTACAGCCCGAACGGCCAGCAGTACACTCCGCAGGACCGTGAGCAGGTGGCTTACTACAAAGAAGACGAGAAAGGCCAAATCCTGCAGGAAGGCATCAACGAACTGGGCGCAGCCTCTTCCTGGCTGGCCGCAGCGACTTCCTACAGCACCAACGATCTGCCGATGATTCCGTTCTACATCTACTACTCGATGTTCGGTTTCCAACGTATCGGCGACCTGTGCTGGGCAGCGGGCGACCAACAGGCGCGCGGCTTCCTGATCGGCGGCACCTCGGGCCGTACTACCCTGAACGGCGAAGGTCTGCAGCACGAAGATGGCCACAGCCACATTCAGTCTCTGACCATCCCTAACTGCATCTCTTACGATCCGGCTTACGCGTACGAAGTGGCGGTGATCATGCACGACGGTCTGGTGCGCATGTATGGCGACAACCCGGAAAACGTGTACTACTACCTGACCACGCTGAACGAAAACTACCACATGCCTGCGATGCCGCAGGGTGCGGAAGAAGGTATCCGCAAGGGTATCTACAAGCTGGAAACGCTGGAAGGCAGCAAAGGCAAGGTACAGCTGCTGGGCTCCGGCGCCATCCTGCGCCACGTGCGCGAAGCTGCGCAGATCCTGGCGAAGGACTACGGCGTGGGTTCCGACACCTACAGCGTGACCTCGTTCACCGAACTGGCGCGCGACGGCCAGGATTGCGAGCGCTGGAACATGCTGCACCCAACCGAAACGCCACGCGTGCCTTACATCGCTCAGGTGATGAGCGACGCGCCGGCGGTAGCTTCTACCGACTACATGAAACTGTTCGCCGAACAGGTTCGTACTTATGTGCCGGCCAGCGATTATCGCGTACTGGGCACCGACGGCTTCGGTCGTTCGGACAGCCGCGAAAACCTGCGTCACCACTTCGAAGTCGATGCATCCTACGTGGTGGTTGCTGCTCTGGGTGAACTGGCTAAACGCGGTGAGATCGAAGCTTCTGTGGTTGCCGATGCAATCAAGAAATTCGACATCAACCCGGAAAAAGTTAACCCGCGTCTGGCCTAAGAGGTACTGAATAATGTCTATCGAAATCAACGTACCGGACATCGGTGCAGATGAAGTCGAAATCACCGAGATTCTGGTGAAGGTCGGCGATAAAGTTGAAGCGGAACAATCGCTGATCACCGTGGAAGGCGACAAGGCTTCCATGGAAGTGCCCTCCCCGCAGGCGGGCGTGGTGAAAGAGATCAAAGTGGCGGTCGGCGATAAAACCGAAACCGGCAAACTGATCATGATCTTCGAAGCGGCAGGCGCAGCGGAAGCTGCACCGGCGGCGAAAGCGGAAGAAAAACCGGCAGCAGCAGCAGCTGCCCCGGCCGCCGCTGCGGCCAAAGACGTTGCCGTGCCGGACATCGGCGCTGACGAAGTCGAAGTGACCGAGATCCTGGTGAAAGTGGGCGACAAGGTGGAAGCCGAGCAGTCCCTGATCACCGTTGAAGGCGACAAGGCTTCCATGGAAGTCCCTGCGCCGTTCGCGGGCACCGTGAAAGAGATCAAGATCGCGACCGGCGACAAAGTGAAAACCGGTTCCCTGATCATGGTGTTCGAAGTGGCCGGCGCCGCTTCCGCTGCGGCCCCGGCTGCGGCGCAAGCCCCTGCCGCCGATGCAGCACCTGCGGCCTCTGCGGCCAAAGACGTCGCCGTGCCGGATATCGGCGGTGACGAAGTCGAAGTGACCGAAGTGATGGTTAAGGTGGGCGACAAGGTTGCCGCCGAGCAGTCTCTGATCACCGTGGAAGGCGACAAGGCCTCTATGGAAGTGCCTGCACCGTTCGCGGGTACCGTGAAAGAGATCAAGATCGCGACCGGCGACAAAGTGAAAACCGGCTCCCTGATCATGGTGTTCGAAGTGGAAGGCGCTGCGCCTGCCGCTGCCGCCGCTCCAGCCGCTAAAGCGGAAGCTGCGCCGGCTCCGGCCGCCGCTAAAGCCGCCGCTCCGGCTGCGAAAGCGGATGACAAAGGCGAGTTCGCCGAGAACGCGGCATACGTGCACGCGACTCCGGTCATTCGTCGTCTGGCGCGTGAATTCGGCGTTAACCTGGCGAAAGTGAAGGGCACCGGTCGTAAAGGCCGTATCCTGCGCGAAGACGTTCAGACTTACGTGAAAGACGCAGTGAAACGCGCTGAAGCGGCTCCGGCTGCTGCCGGCGGCGGTCTGCCAGGCATGCTGCCATGGCCGAAAGTGGACTTCAGCAAGTTCGGCGAGATCGAAGAAGTCGAAATGGGCCGCATCCAGAAGATCTCTGGCGCGAACCTGAGCCGCAACTGGGTGATGATCCCGCACGTGACTCACTTCGACAAAACCGACATCACCGATCTGGAAGCGTTCCGCAAACAGCAGAACGAAGAAGCGGCCAAGCGCAAGCTGGACGTGAAGTTCACGCCTGTCGTGTTCATCATGAAAGCCGTTGCTGCCGCTCTGGAGCAGATGCCGCGCTTCAACAGCTCGCTGTCCGAAGACGGTCAGAAGCTGACGCTGAAGAAATACATCAACATCGGCGTGGCGGTAGATACCCCGAACGGCCTGGTGGTTCCGGTGTTCAAGGACGTGAACAAGAAGAGCATCACCGAGCTGTCTCGCGAACTGATGGCCATCTCCAAGAAAGCGCGCGACGGCAAGCTGACCGCGGGCGAGATGCAGGGCGGCTGCTTCACCATCTCCAGCCTGGGCGGCATCGGGACGACCCACTTCGCGCCGATCGTTAACGCGCCGGAAGTGGCTATCCTGGGCGTCTCCAAGTCTGCGATGGAGCCGGTCTGGAACGGTAAAGAGTTCATGCCGCGCCTGATGATGCCGATGTCGCTGTCCTTCGACCACCGCGTTATCGACGGTGCCGATGGTGCGCGCTTCATCACCATCATCAACAACATGTTGTCCGACATTCGCCGTCTGGTGATGTAATGCAAAAGGGGCGCAGCATGCTGCGCCCCTGACGATTCTGTAGCAGTTTTGTCGGATTTTGCACAACTCGACAAAATTGTTGAGACACGGGTCACTCGAACACGCTTTGCAGATTATTAACAATTCTGTAAACTGCTCGCGGTGTAAGCGTCCCGGTGGATGAAGGGCGTTATGAGATCGATTAGCAATAAAAATGACGTCTGACCCGCCGGACAATCAATTAAGAGGTCATGATGAGTACTGAAATTAAAACTCAGGTCGTGGTACTTGGGGCGGGCCCGGCAGGTTACTCTGCAGCCTTTCGTTGCGCTGACTTAGGTCTTGAAACCGTTCTGGTTGAACGTTATTCCACTCTGGGCGGGGTTTGCCTGAACGTGGGATGTATCCCTTCCAAAGCACTGCTGCACGTTGCCAAAGTGATCGAAGAAGCCAAAGCGCTGGCCGAACACGGCATCGTTTTCGGCGAGCCGAAAACCGACATCGACAAAGTGCGCGTCTGGAAAGAAAAAGTCATCACTCAGCTGACCGGCGGTCTGGCTGGCATGGCGAAAGGCCGTAAAGTGAAAGTGGTCAACGGCCTGGGCAAGTTCACCGGCGCTAACACCCTGGTTGTGGAAGGCGAAAACGGCCCAACCACCATCAACTTCGACAACGCCATCATCGCTGCAGGTTCTCGTCCGATCCAACTGCCATTCATTCCTCATGAAGATCCACGCGTGTGGGATTCTACCGATGCGCTGGAACTGAAAACCGTCCCAGAGCGTCTGCTGGTTATGGGCGGCGGCATCATCGGCCTGGAAATGGGCACCGTATACCATGCGTTGGGTTCACAGATCGACGTCGTTGAGATGTTCGATCAGGTTATCCCGGCGGCAGATAAAGACGTGGTGAAAGTCTTCACCAAACGTATCAGCAAGCAGTTCAACCTGATGCTGGAAACCAAAGTGACCGCGGTAGAAGCCAAAGAAGACGGCATCTACGTCACGATGGAAGGTAAAAAAGCGCCGGCAGAACCACAGCGTTACGACGCGGTGCTGGTGGCGATCGGCCGCGTGCCGAACGGCAAACTGCTGGATGCCGGCAAAGCCGGTGTTGAAGTTGACGAGCGTGGCTTCATCAACGTCGACAAACAGCTGCGCACCAACGTGCCGCACATCTTCGCTATCGGCGACATCGTCGGTCAGCCGATGCTGGCGCACAAAGGCGTGCACGAAGGCCACGTTGCCGCGGAAGTTATCGCCGGCATGAAGCACTACTTCGATCCGAAAGTGATCCCATCCATCGCTTACACCGAGCCGGAAGTGGCATGGGTGGGTCTGACCGAGAAAGAAGCGAAAGAGAAAGGCATCAGCTACGAAACCTCCACCTTCCCGTGGGCGGCTTCCGGCCGTGCGATCGCTTCCGACTGTGCAGACGGCATGACCAAACTGATCTTCGACAAAGAAACTCATCGCATCATCGGTGGCGCGATTGTCGGCACCAACGGCGGCGAGCTGCTGGGTGAAATCGGTCTGGCTATCGAGATGGGCTGCGACGCGGAAGACATCGCGCTGACCATCCACGCTCACCCGACCCTGCACGAATCCGTGGGCCTGGCGGCGGAAATCTACGAAGGCAGCATCACCGACCTGCCTAACCCGAAAGCCAAGAAGAAGTAATTCTGCTGGCTTGACCGGTTAACCAGCGGCTCCTGAAAAGGGGCCGTTTTTTTTTGCTCAAACTCAGAAAGCGGTATTTTTGTGGCCGCTGCGCCAAATTCCGATCCCCCTGCTTATATCCACTCTAACTATATGGATATAATGCCCTGCTAGTCCGGCAGCCGATTACGCTGCGCTCAACGATTCAGCAAAGATTTAATGTTGCTTTTATGTGAACGAATTAACAACCGTTTCAAATCCTGATATGCTGGCTGAGCGGAACCGGGCACTGTACCTTACAGTCCAGGACATCGACAGCAGTGCCCCGTCAGGATAGATGGCATCTATATCGCCGTGCGCTCTACCCATCAGTCTTTCATGCTGTAACGCTGTTTGACCGTGCTTGTTTGCCCCAATCACCGTTTCGGGGCCTTTACGGGCCGATCGCCTAGCCACAGAGTGAAACCCCAAGGGTATAAACCCGGTTTGCATATACGCCAGGCACAATAAATGACAATGAGAGCGAGGAGAACGTCGTGCTAGAAGAATACCGTAAGCACGTAGCCGAGCGTGCTGCTGAGGGCATCGCCCCTAAGCCGCTAGACGCCACCCAAATGGCCGCGCTGGTCGAACTACTGAAGAATCCGCCAAAAGGCGAAGAAGAATTCCTGTTAGACCTGCTGATTAACCGTGTTCCACCGGGCGTCGACGAAGCCGCCTACGTCAAAGCAGGTTTCCTGGCGGCCATCGCCAAAGGCGAAGCGACATCCCCCCTGGTTACCCCCGAGAAAGCCATTGAACTGTTAGGCACCATGCAGGGCGGCTATAACATTCACCCGCTGATCGAAGCGCTGGACAACGAAACGCTGGCGCCTATCGCCGCGAAAGCGCTGTCCCACACGCTGCTGATGTTCGACAACTTCTACGACGTGGAAGAGAAGGCCAAGGCCGGTAACCCACACGCCAAGCAGATCATGCAGTCCTGGGCCGACGCCGAATGGTACCTGTCGCGCCCTGAGCTGGCGGAAAAGATCACCGTCACCGTGTTCAAAGTCACCGGCGAAACCAACACCGACGACCTTTCCCCGGCGCCGGACGCCTGGTCGCGCCCGGACATCCCGCTGCACGCGCTGGCGATGCTGAAAAACGAACGTGAAGGCATCGTGCCGGATCAGCCGGGCAGCGTCGGCCCGATCAAACAGATCGAGCTGCTGAACAAGAAAGGCTTCCCGCTGGCCTACGTCGGCGACGTGGTCGGCACCGGTTCTTCCCGTAAATCCGCTACCAACTCCGTGCTGTGGTTTATGGGCGACGACATCCCGCACGTGCCGAACAAGCGCGGCGGCGGCGTGGTGCTGGGCGGCAAGATTGCGCCTATCTTCTTCAACACCATGGAAGATGCCGGCGCCTTGCCGATCGAAGTGGACGTGTCCGAGCTGAACATGGGCGACGTGATCGACGTTTACCCGTACAAAGGTGAAGTGCGCAACCACGAAACCGGCGCGCTGATCGCCAACTTCGAGCTGAAAACCGACGTGCTGCTGGATGAAGTGCGCGCCGGCGGCCGTATCCCGCTGATCATCGGCCGCGGCCTGACCACCAAGGCGCGCGAAGCGCTGGGTCTGCCGCACAGCGAGGTGTTCCGTATCGCCAAGCCGGTTGCCGCCAGCAGCAAAGGCTTCTCGCTGGCGCAGAAAATGGTCGGTCGTGCCTGCGGCGTCGCCGGCATTCGCCCTGGCGAGTACTGTGAACCAAAGATGACCTCCGTCGGTTCTCAGGACACCACCGGCCCGATGACCCGCGATGAGCTGAAAGACCTGGCCTGCCTCGGCTTCTCCGCCGATCTGGTCATGCAGTCGTTCTGCCACACCGCCGCGTACCCGAAACCGGTCGACGTGACCACGCACCACACGCTGCCTGACTTCATCATGAACCGCGGCGGCGTCTCGCTGCGTCCGGGCGACGGCGTGATCCACTCCTGGCTGAACCGCATGTTGCTGCCTGACACCGTCGGCACCGGCGGCGATTCCCACACCCGCTTCCCGATCGGCATCTCCTTCCCGGCCGGTTCCGGCCTGGTGGCGTTTGCCGCCGCGACCGGCGTGATGCCGCTGGATATGCCTGAGTCGGTGCTGGTGCGCTTCAAAGGCAAAATGCAGCCGGGCATCACCCTGCGCGATCTGGTGCACGCCATCCCTTACTACGCGATCCAGCAAGGCTTGCTGACCGTCGAGAAGAAGGGCAAGAAAAACATCTTCTCCGGCCGTATTCTGGAGATCGAAGGCCTGCCGGATCTGAAGGTTGAGCAGGCGTTTGAGCTGACCGATGCGTCCGCCGAACGTTCCGCCGCCGGTTGTACCATCAAGCTGGACAAGGCGCCGATCGAAGAGTACCTGAACTCCAACATCGTGCTGCTGAAGTGGATGATCTCCGAAGGCTACGGCGATCGCCGTACGCTGGAGCGCCGTATTCAGGGCATGGAAAAATGGCTGGCGGATCCGCAGCTGCTGGAAGGCGATGCGGATGCGGAATACGCGGCGGTGATCGACATCGATCTGAACGAGATCAAAGAGCCGATCCTGTGCGCGCCGAACGATCCTGACGATGCGCGCCTGCTGTCTGACGTGGCCAACAGCAAAATCGATGAAGTGTTCATCGGTTCTTGCATGACCAACATCGGCCACTTCCGCGCGGCCGGCAAGCTGCTGGATCAGCACAAGGGCCAGCTGCCGACCCGTCTGTGGGTGGCGCCGCCAACCAAGATGGACGCGGCTCAGCTGACCGAAGAAGGCTACTACAGCGTCTTCGGCAAGAGCGGGGCGCGCATCGAGATCCCGGGCTGTTCGCTGTGCATGGGCAACCAGGCTCGCGTGGCGGACGGTGCGACGGTGGTCTCCACTTCGACCCGTAACTTCCCGAACCGTCTGGGCACCGGTGCCAACGTCTATCTGGCGTCTGCCGAACTGGCTGCGGTTGCGTCCCTGCTGGGCCGCCTGCCGACGCCGGACGAGTACCAGACCTATATGGCGCAGGTCGACAAGACGGCGGCGGATACCTACCGCTATCTGAACTTTGACCAACTGGGGCAGTACACCGAAAAAGCCGACGGCGTGATCTTCCAGACCGCGGTTTAATTCAGCGTCAATCCCAAGCAGCGGGGCCCTTTCCAGGGCCCCGTTTTTTTTATTTTACGTTCAAAGCCTGCCCGCTATTTTTTGAATATTTCCACGTGGATATCTTTGTGATCGCTCTCTTGCCCGGTGGCGGAGATGATGCGATAGAAGCAGTCTTTCCCATCCAGCCCGCTGAGTTCATTACATTTCTTATCAACCTCTGAGGAAATATATTTATGGCCGACGGTAGGCACGCCGGTCTGCTGAATGGAGAGATCGCCGAGTTTGGTGTAGTTGGCGGATTCTTCAAGGGTGATTTGTTTGGCGGCGAACGCCGATGCAGAGAACATCATGCTCAGTGCGATAATGGAGGTTATGTATTTCATGGCACACATCCTGATCGTGGTGATAGGTATGAATGAGGTGAGAACACCTCTGGCCGCTGGTGAACATAATTAGAGCTCCTTATTTAAAAGCTAATCGATATTGAGGGGATGTCAATAAAGTCGCGTCGCGCCAGGAATCAGTAACTTATTTATTTTAAAGGGAAATCATAATCCCGATAAAATCGTGACATACATCTCCACGGTATCTACATGATTCAAATAAATAACCGGCGATCGGCGGATTGTCGGCCGACTTTTCGCATGGCGGGCATGCGCCGCGCGGTGATGAGGCACCGCTTCGCTTTCCTTGAGGGATCGCGGCCGGCGTCTTCCCATCGCCGCCGCAAGCCGCTATATTGCGCGCCGCCAAGGTTTTATTTTGCCGAGTTGCCAACTTTGCGAGCGCTCACTGAGTTAGCAATCAATTTATGTTTACACTAAGAAAAAGGGCTCAGGAGGGCATGCTATGGATTACGAATTTCTGCGTGACGTTACCGGTCAGGTGATCGTCAGATTTTCGATGGGGCATGAAGCGATTGGCCACTGGATCAACGAAGAAGTCAAAGGCGATTTCAACCTGCTGGACCGCATAGAAGCCGGTGCGGCCGAGGTCAAAGGCAGCGAGCGTCAATGGCAGCTGGAAGGCCATGAATATACGCTGTTGATGGATGGTGAAGAAGTGATGATCCGCGCCAATCAGCTGGAGTTCGAAGGCGATGAAATGGAAGAGGGGATGAACTACTACGACGAAGAAAGCCTCTCATTCTGCGGCGTTGAGGATTTCCTGCTGGTGTTGAAGGCCTACCGTTCTTTCATGCTGAAATACTAAGCATCAGGGCGCGGCGTGCCGCGCCCTTTCCATCACAGAGGCGGGATATTGCGGCCGTAATAGATTTCCTGCATCTCTTTCCATAACAGATCGGTGATCTGTTTGCGTTCGACGGCGCTCAGCGCTTCTGGTGCCGCGTTGAACAGGTAATGCTTCAGATCGAAATCCTTCAACAACATCTTGGTATGGAAGATATTTTCCTGGTAAACGTTCACGTCCATCATGTGGTACAGCGCCTTGATGTCTTCCGACATAAAGTTCTGGATCGAATTGATCTCATGATCGATGTAATGTTTCACGCCGTTCACGTCGCGGGTGAAACCGCGCACGCGATAGTCCATGGTGACGATGTCGGATTCCAGCTGGTGAATTAAGTAGTTCAGCGCCTTGAGGGGCGAAATGACGCCGCAGGTCGAGACTTCGATATCGGCGCGAAAGGTGCACAGCCCGCCTTCCGGATGGCTTTCCGGGTAGGTGTGTACGCAGATGTGGCTCTTGTCCAGGTGCGCAACGACCGTGTTCGGCAGCGGGCCGGGGTGTTCCGACGTATCGACGTCTTTCGGATCGATCGGCTCTTCGCTGACCAGGATGGTGACGCTGGCGCCCTGCGGCTCGTAGTCCTGACGTGCGATGTTCAGAATATTGGCGCCGATGATTGAGCAGGTCTCGCTCAGGATCTCGGTCAGCCGGTTGGCATTATATTGTTCGTCAATGTAGGCGATATAGCCGTCGCGATCGTCCGCGGTCTTGGCGTAACAAATATCGTAAATACAAAAACTCAGGCTCTTGGTCAGGTTGTTGAAGCCGTGCAGTTTTAGCTTATGCAATTTGGGCCACCTCCTTTATCTTCTCGCTTAACGTGTTACGTTCAGGGCATTGAGCAAATATTGCGGCAGGGCAAAGCTGCCGATGTGAATTGCCGGGTTGTAATAACGGCAGTGTAGACCGCTTTGGTTAAAGCGCTGTTGCAGAGTAGGCAGATCGAGCTGGCGCAGCGCCGGGTTCTGGTTCGCCCAGGCAAAGGTCATGATGCCGCCGTAATAGGTTGGGATCGCTGCCTGATAGAAGCTGACGTCGCTAAAGTAGCCGCTCAGTTTGGCGTGGCTGTTGACCGCTTCGTCCTGCTGCAGGAAACAGACGCCGTTTTGCGCGACGAAAATGCCGCCCTCATTCAGGCAGCGGGCGCAGCCTTCATAAAACGCCGAGGTGAACAGGCTTTCGCCGGGGCCGATCGGATCGGTGCAGTCGGAGATGATCACATCGAAGGTTTCGTCGGTTTGGTTCACGAAGTTGACGCCGTCGTCGATCACCAGCTTGAAGCGCGGATCGTCATAGGCGCCGGCGCTGTGGTTGGGCAGGTATTGGCGGCAGAACTCGACGACGCCGGCGTCGATTTCGACCATGGTGATCTGCTCCACGCCAGGGTGCCGGCTGACTTCGCGCAGCATGCCGCCGTCGCCGCCGCCGATGATCAGCACTTTCTTCGCCGCGCCGTGCGCCAGCAGCGGCACGTGGGTCAGCATTTCGTGATAGATGAACTCGTCACGCTCGGTGGTTTGCACCACGCCGTCGAGCGCCATCACGCGCCCCAGCACCGGGTTCTCGAAGATCACCAGATCCTGATGATCGGTCTTCTCGCGGTACAGCACTTTCTCTACCGAGAAGTACTGGCCGAAGCCCGTATGCAGCGTTTCGTACCAAATTTCTTTCTGGGTCATGTGCGGGATACTCCGTAATAACAGCCATGAAAAATCGGCGCAACATCATAGCTAACTCTGCCTGGCGATGCACGGTTGAATTTCAGACAGAGAGAGCGTTAGGCGGGCGGGAGAAGGGGGGAAATTAGTTGGCGTAGGCCAGCAGGCTCAAAGAGTCGCGCGCCAGCGATTTGCATTTTTTAGGCGTTGGAATGGCGATGCCGCTGAGATCGCGGTAGCTGTCTTCGCCCAGCGCCTTCATATTGAAGCTGTTGTAGTTGCTCAAATCCCAGCGGTTTTGTTGCGCGAAATAGACGATGGCGCGTTTGATTTGCGCATTTGGCAAATCGTTGTAGCCGCAATCATTTTTCAAATAAATAAATACCGCCGTCAGATCGGCCAGATCTTCCGCCTCGGATTCATTCAGCGCCAGACTGGCGTTGGAGAAGCCCAGCATCGCCAGCAACAGCATCGATAACGTTGTTTTTTTCATCATGAAATAGGCCTGTTTGTCGTTTGCAGACGTTACCACACTTGCCTGTAAAGGCACCAAATTTTATTGCCGCTGGGCGCGGCCTCGCGTTCGTCAATGGCGCTCTCTTGATTGTGAGGCATAGCTTAAAATACCGCCAGGAAAGGCTTGACCTTCCGCCAGGGGGAAGGTTTAGGCTGGCGGCATTGAGTTATGTCACTGAGAAAAGGGAGTCAGCGATGTTACGCCGTGATTTTATTAAATTAACCGCCGCGCTGGGCGCCGCGAGCGCATTGCCGTTATGGAGCCGGGCCGCCTGGGCGGCCGATCGGCCGGCCCTGCCGGTACCGCCGCTGTTGACGCCGGACGCGCAGGGAAAGATTGCGCTGGCGCTGCAGGCGGGGGAAACCCGCTGGTTGCCCGGCGCCGCCACCAAAACCTGGGGATTCAACGGCGCGCTGCTCGGGCCGGCGGTGAAGCTGCAGCGTGGCCAGCCGGTAACGGTTGATATCAAAAACAGCCTGGCGGAGGCCAGCACCGTCCACTGGCACGGCCTGGAGATTCCCGGCGACGTCGATGGCGGCCCGCAGGCATTGATTCATCCCGGCGCGACGCGCACGGTGAATTTCACCGTCGATCAACCGGCGGCCACCTGCTGGTTCCACCCGCATACGCACGGTAAAACCGGCAGCCAGGTCATGATGGGGCTGGCGGGGCTGGTGCTGCTGGAAGACGAAGAGAGCGCCAAACTGCCGCTGCCGAAAACCTGGGGACAGGATGATATTCCGGTGATCCTGCAGGATAAGCGGCTGGGCAAAGACGCGCAGATCGAATACCGCCTGGACGTGATGAGTGCGGCGGTGGGCTGGTTTGGCGACCGCATGTTCACCAACGGCGCGCAGTATCCACAACATCTGGCGCCGCGCGGTTGGCTGCGCCTGCGTTTCCTCAACGGCTGCAACGCCCGCTCGCTGAATCTGGCGGCCAGTGACAACCGCCCGCTGTATGTCATTGCCAGCGACGGCGGTTTCCTGGCGGAGCCGGTGAAACTGACCGAGCTGCCGATGCTGATGGGCGAACGCTTTGAAGTGTTGGTCGATGCCTCGGATGGGAAAGCGTTCGATATCGTGACGCTGCCGGTGAAGCAGATGGGCATGACGCTGGCGCCGTTCGATCAAGCGCTGCCGGTGTTGCGCATTCAGCCGTCGCTGGCGCAGGGCATCAAAACCATGCCGGACAGCCTGGTGAAGCTGCCGACGTTGCCTGCCACCACCGGCATCCAGGAGCGTTGGCTGCAGCTGATGATGGATCCGCAGCTGGATATGCTCGGTATGCAGGCGCTGATGGATCGCTATGGTCACCAGGCGATGGCCGGCATGAGCATGAATCATGGCGCGACGGGCGGCGCAGATATGAAAGCCATGGAGAAGGGCGGCATGCAGAGCATGGACCATGGCAACATGAAAGGCATGGAGAAGGGCGGCATGCAGGGCATGGACCATGGCAACATGGGCAACATGAAGGGCATGGATCATGGCAATATGGCCGGGATGGATCACGGTGGCGCGCAGGGCAAAGCCAAACCGTTCGATTTCAGCCACGGCAACATGATCAACGGCAAGGCCTTCGATATGACCAAGCCGATGTTCGCCGCCAAACGGGGCCAGTATGAAAAGTGGACCATTTCCGGTGAGGGCGACATGATGTTGCACCCGTTCCACATTCACGGTACCCAGTTCCGCATCTTGTCGGAAAACGGCAAACCGCCGGCGGCGCATCGCAGCGGCTGGAAGGACACGGTGCGCGTCGAAGGATGGCGCAGTGAAGTGCTGGTGCGTTTTGACCATCCGGCCAGCAGCGAACATGCGTACATGGCCCACTGCCACCTGTTGGAACATGAAGATACCGGCATGATGATGGGCTTCACCGTCGCCGATTGATGGCGGCCCGGTGCTCCGGTGGTGGCGCGCTCGCGTCGCCACCGCTTGGTTCAATGAAAGGAAGCCGTTATACTGATTAAAATATCAGCTGTTGAGGAGTGCGTCATGCCGACAAAATTGGATCCCATCGTTTCTGAGTTTGAGACTCAAGAGCAGGCTGATAGCTACGATCGTTGGTTCAGAAGCACCGTGGAATCTTCCATCAATAGCGACTCCCCCCGTATTCCCCATGACGAAGTCATGGCCGGCGCTCGTCACATTATCGAGCAGGCGAAAGCCAAAAGAAAATCGGCCTGACCCTTATGTTAACCGTCAAATGGACTGACGAAGCAAAAACGGGTTTATATACGCTGCTGGCTTTTATCGCTGAGCGAAATCCACTTGCCGCAGAGGCTTTGTTGCAACGCATTGAAGAGTCGGTTATCCCGTTAGCGGAACATCCTTATCTATTCAGGCCAGGCAGGGTGAACGGGACTCGTGAAATGGTTGTTCATCCTAATTACATTGTGGTTTACCGCGTGCTGGCTGCACATATTGAAATAGTGAGTGTCCTGCACGCTCGTCAGGAATACCCTTAATAAAGAAAACTCCCCTGTCCGGGAGAGAGGCAAGTCGTAACGGCCTATGCTAAACTCTGCGCCTTTCTTCCGGCAACTGACCTGAATACTATGAAACACACTGTAGACGTAATGATTTCCGAGCAGGAAGTTAAGACCCGTATCGCCGAACTTGGCCGCCAGATCACCGAACATTACCGCGACAGCGGCAGCGACATGGTGCTGGTTGGGCTGCTGCGCGGCTCCTTCATGTTCATGGCCGATCTCTGCCGCGCGATCGACGTGCCGCACGAAGTCGACTTTATGACTGCCTCCAGCTACGGCAGCGGCATGTCCACCACCCGCGACGTGAAGATCCTCAAGGATCTGGACGAAGACATTCGCGGCAAAGACGTACTGATCGTGGAAGACATCATCGATTCCGGCAACACGCTGAACAAAGTGCGCGAGATTTTGGCGCTGCGCGGGCCGAAATCGCTGGCGATTTGCACCTTGCTGGACAAGCCTGAGCGCCGTGAAGTGCAGGTGCCGGTCGAATATGTCGGCTTCTCGATCCCGGATGAGTTCGTGGTGGGGTATGGCATCGACTACGCCCAGCGCTACCGTCACCTGCCGTACGTCGGCAAAGTGGTGCTGCTGGACGAGTAATTGATGTGGGGCGCGGCCTGCCGCGCCCGCGGCGGGGTTAGATGCCTTTATCCTGCTTCAGTTTGGCTATCGCTTTGCGGTAGCCCATCTCCAGGCTCTCGCGGCTGGTTGCCAGCACTTCCATATCGCGCAGACGGCCGTCCTGAATGCCGTATACCCAACCGTGGATCATCACCTTCTGGCCGCGCTTCCAGGCGGACTGCATGATGGTGGAGTGGCCCAGGTTGTACACCTGCTCAATGACGTTGATCTTGCACAGCATGTCGAAACGCTGCTCCGGCGGCAGTTCGCCCAGCAGCGAGCTGTGCTTGTACCACAGATCGCGAATGTGCAGCAGCCAGTTGTCGATCAACCCCAGCTCCGGGTTTTCCACCGCCGCCTGCACGCCGCCGCAGCCCAGGTGGCCGCAGATGATGATGTGTTCGACTTCCAGCACATCTACCGCATACTGCACCACCGACAGGCAGTTAAGATCGGTATGGATAACGAGGTTCGCCACGTTGCGATGGACGAACAGTTCACCCGGCTCGAGGCCGGTCAAGCGTTCGGCGGGAACGCGGCTGTCAGAGCAACCAATCCATAAGAAACGGGGCTTTTGCGCCTGGGCTAAACGTTCAAAAAATTCCGGGTCTTCCTGACTGATATTGGCCGACCAGGCATGGTTGTTGGCGATAAGCTCTTCGATTTCTTTCATGGAGGTTATTGACTCGTAACGAACAGATTGCGTTGGGGTAATATAGGGTAAGCGTCACAATTTGGAAATCGGAACAGTGGTGCAACCTCATTTTCCGCACGGATTCGACTCAGTGGAAACGTCGCCGATGCTAGGATTATCGTTATTGTTTCAAGCCTCGCAGACAGGGGCGCGGCGGCATACTCATCGTCATAAGGTACTATTTTACATATGAATTATGCACTGGAATTAGCGCAGCTGACCAAGACTTACGCCGGTGGCGTCAAGGCGCTGCGCGGCATCGACCTGAGCGTCGAGGCGGGGGACTTTTATGCCCTTTTGGGGCCAAACGGCGCCGGTAAATCCACCACCATCGGCATCATCAGCTCGCTGGTGAACAAAACCGCCGGCAGCGTGCGGGTGTTCGGTTACGACATCGATAAAGACATCGTCAACGCCAAGCGCCAGCTCGGCCTGGTGCCGCAGGAGTTCAACTTCAACCCGTTCGAGACCGTGTTGCAGATCGTGGTGAACCAGGCGGGTTACTACGGCGTCACGCGGCGTGAAGCGATGGCGCGCGCCGAAAAATACCTCAACCAGCTGGATCTGTGGGGCAAGCGCAACGAGCGCGCCCGCATGCTGTCCGGCGGCATGAAGCGCCGCCTGATGATCGCCCGCGCGTTGATGCATCAGCCGAAGCTGCTGATCCTCGATGAGCCGACCGCCGGGGTGGATATCGAGCTGCGCCGTTCGATGTGGGGCTTCCTGAAAGAGCTGAATGCCCAGGGCACCACCATTATCCTTACCACCCACTATCTGGAAGAGGCGGAGATGCTGTGCCGCAACATCGGTATCATCCAGAACGGGGAGCTGGTGGAAAACACCTCGATGAAGGGGCTGCTGGCCAAGCTGAAGTCGGAAACCTTTATTCTCGATCTGGCGGCGAAGAGCCCGCTGCCGAAGCTGGACGGTTATCGCAGCCGCCTGACGGATACCTCCACGCTGGAAGTGGAGGTGATGCGCGAGCAGGGGCTGAACGGTTTATTCGCCCAGCTGAGCGCACAGGGCGTGCAGGTGCTGAGCATGCGCAATAAGGCGAACCGCCTGGAAGAGTTGTTTGTCACCCTGGTTAACGGCAATGGAGAAAAAGCATGACGCGTTTGTATTGGGTGGCCTTGCAGAGCATCTGGGCCAAAGAGGTGAACCGCTTCGCGCGCATCTGGATCCAGACCCTGGTGCCGCCGGTGATCACCATGACGCTGTATTTCATCATCTTCGGCAATCTGATCGGCTCGCGCATCGGCGATATGCACGGCTTCAGCTACATGCAGTTCATCGTGCCCGGCCTTATCATGATGGCGGTGATCACCAACTCTTACGCCAACGTAGCCTCGTCGTTCTTCAGCGCCAAGTTCCAGCGCAACATTGAAGAACTGCTGGTGGCGCCGGTGCCGACCCACGTGGTGATCGCCGGCTATGTCGGCGGCGGCGTGGCGCGCGGCATCTGCGTCGGCGTGCTGGTGACCATCATCTCGCTGTTCTTCGTACCGCTGCAGGTACACGCCTGGTGGGTGATTGCGCTGACGCTGTTGTTGACGGCGATCCTGTTCTCGCTGGCGGGGCTGATCAACGCGGTGTTCGCCACCACCTTCGACGACATCAGCCTGATCCCGACCTTCGTCCTGACGCCGCTGACCTACCTGGGCGGGGTGTTTTACTCGCTGTCGCTGCTGCCGCCATTCTGGCAGGCGGTGTCCAAGCTGAACCCCATCGTCTATATGATCAGCGGGTTCCGCTACGGTTTCCTCGGCATCAACGATGTGCCGCTGGCGTTCACCATGGCGGTGCTGGTGGCGTTTATCGCGGTGTTTTACCTGCTGTCCTGGTACCTGATCGAGCGCGGCCGCGGCCTGCGCAGCTGATCGTATCGCGCCCCCGCTTTCCCGGCGGGGGCGCTTTTCTTGATTTGGCGCAGGCGGCGCGTAAATCAATAGAATTGCTCAGATAACCGCTAGTTCCCCGCTGTTCAAATCGTGCTATGCTGGCGCTCCACATTTCCTTCACTTTTGTCATTACGCACTCGTAAGCAGAACATCATCATGCGGCCTCAATACAAGTTAGCGGCTGGGTTACTCGGCATTCTGATGTCGTTGGTTTCCCCTGTGAGCCTGGCGAATCTGCTGTCGGAAGACAGCGCGGTTAAATCTGAATACATGGAAGCGCAGCGCGACAGCGAAGTCTATGCGTTGGTGGGCGAGCATGTGATCCCGGTCGGGGAAGTGAAGCGCGGGCAGCTGATCCAGGTGTTCCCGGCGGATGCGGAATACTACGAATTCAAATTCGGGCACGGCACCGGCTTTATCGATAAAGACGACGTGCGTGAGCTGAAGAAGTCGCGCAAGGTGCAAGACGATCTGGGCGAGCTGAACAAACCGCTGACCAACCAGAACCTGATCACCCAAAAAACGATCGACGTTTACACCGCGGCGGACAAGGACAGCGAGGTCTTCGGCACGCTGGAAGGCAACCTGCGCTATCCGATCATCGGCAAGCTGAAGGACCGGCTGAACAACACCTGGTACGAGGTCAACATCGGCGATCGGCTGGGGTTCGTCAGTGAGTTGGACTGCGAAATCGATAACGGCATCCCGGTGCTGACTTACCACCACCTGCTGAAAAACGAAGAGAACAAACGCTTCCGCCACACCTCGACCACCACCTCTGACGTGGCGTTCAGCAACCAGATGACCTACCTGAAGCAGGCGGGTTACGACACCATTTCGCTGTATCAGCTGGAAGCCTACCTGAAGAACCAGATCAACCTGCCGGGCAAGGCGATCGTGCTGACCTTCGACGACGGGCTGAAGTCGGTTTATCGCTACGCTTACCCGGTGCTGAAGGATTACGGTTTCCGCGCGACGGCGTTCATCATCTCTTCGCGCATCAAACGCCACCCGCAGAAATGGAACCCGGACTCGCTGCAGTTTATGAGCGTCTCGGAGCTGAAGCAGATTCAGGACGTGTTCGACGTGCAGTCGCACACCCACTTCCTGCACCGCACCGACGGCAATCGCCAGCCGATTTTGCTGAGCCGTTCGCTGCACAATATCGAGTTCGATTTTGAGCGCTCGCGCCGCGCGCTGTCGCAGTTCAACCCGCATGTGCTGTATCTGTCCTACCCGTTCGGCGGCTATAACCAGCGGGCGATCCAGGCGGCGCAGGATGCCGGTTTCCATCTGGCGGTGACCACGGTGCAGGGCAAGGTGAAACCGGGGGATAACCCCTATACGCTGAAGCGGCTGTATATTCTGCGCACCGACTCGATCCAGACCATGGCGGATCGGATAGCCAACAAGCCGGGCACGGTGGTGGTGCAGTAAGGGAGAACGGGCGCGTAAGGCGCCCGTTTTAGTGTCAGGCGACCTGAACCGGCACGGCTTTCGCCTTACGCTGCAGGTTGTTGTCACCTTCGAAATAGGCGACTTTCGGGTGGTGTTGGCGGGCGTCGGCGTCGGTCATTTGCACATAGGAGCAGATGATCAGCTTGTCGCCCACGCAGGCGCAGCGCGCGGCGGCGCCGTTGACCGAAATGATGCGCGAACCGCGCTCGGCGGCGATGGCGTAGGTGGAGAAGCGCTGGCCGTTATCCACGTTGTAAATATCGATCGCTTCATATTCCAGAATGCCGGCGGCCTCCAGGAAATCCTGGTCAATGGCGCAGGACCCTTCATAGTGCAAGTCAGCCTGAGTGACTTTGACGCGATGCAGCTTGCCTTGCAGCATAGTACGTATCATAGCTTTACCTAACTGAATATCGGCCTTCACAGGCGCTGGGGTTGAACATCTCTCCTGCATCCCTGCAATCTCTATCGTCACCGATTGCCCCGCCGTTGTCTACCAATGGCCTGGGTTTCAGGGTGACGACAGTATAAAAAATGGCTTACAGCGTCAGGTCGACCTGCTGATTGTCGATAAGACGCGCCTTGCCCAGCCAGGCGGCCATCAGCACCACCGCCCGCTGGCTGTCCACCGTCAGCGGCTGCAGGCTGTCGGCGTCGCGAATAAACAGCTCATCCGGCGTAAAGCCGGCGGCGCGCAGCTGCTCGGCGGTCTGCTCCAGCAGCTCTTCGACATGGCGTTCGCCATTAGCCAACTGCTGCGCCAGCGCGTTCATGATCTTGCTCAGCTGCGGAGCGATCTTGCGCTCTTCGGCGGTCAGGTAGCCGTTGCGCGAGCTGAGGGCCAGGCCGTCTTTGGCGCGCACGGTCGGCACGCCGACGATGTCGATGTCGTAACCCATGTCCGCCACCATTTTGCGGATCAGCGCCAGCTGTTGGTAATCCTTCTCGCCGAAGCAGGCTAAATCAGGCTGCACCAGGTTGAACAGCTTGCTGACGATGGTGGAAACGCCGCGGAAGTGGCCCGGCCGGCTTGCGCCTTCCAGGATGCTGGAGATGCCTGGTACGTCGACGTAAGTCTGCTGCTCCAGCCCCTGCGGATAGACCGCGGCCGGGGCCGGCGCGAACACCAGATCGACGCCGCGGCGGGTCAGCTTCTCGCTGTCTTCCTGCAGCGTGCGCGGGTAGCGCGCCAGATCGTCCGGCCGATCGAACTGCATCGGGTTGACGAAGATGCTCACCACCACCACGTCGGCGCGCGCGCGCGCTTCATCGACCAGCGTCATATGGCCGTCGTGCAGGTTGCCCATGGTCGGCACCAGCGCGATGCGTTTGCCTTCCTGGCGCCAGCGGCGGATCTGCTGACGCAGCATCGGCAGGGTTTCGATAATAATCATTGGGTGACTCCTGGAACCATCGCTTAGTTAAAAGAGTGTTCAGCCGCCGGGTAGAGGCCTTGCTCCACTTCCTGAATGTAGTGCTGCACCGCCGTGCGGATATCGCCGCTCTGCGCCAGGAAGTTCTTGGCGAACTTCGGCGTGTGGCCGCCGGTGATGCCGAAGGCGTCGTGCATCACCAGGATCTGGCCGTCGGTGCCGTTGCCGGCGCCGATGCCGATGACCGGAATGGACAACGCTTCGGTGATCTGGCGCGCCAGCTCGGTCGGCACGCATTCCAGCACCAGCAGCTGAATGCCGGCCAGTTCCAGATTCTGTGCGTCCTGCAACAGCTGTTTGGCGGCCAGTTCGTCGCGTCCTTGTACCTTATAGCCGCCGAACACGTTGACCGACTGCGGCGTCAGGCCCAGGTGGCCGCACACCGGTACCGCGCGCTCGGCGAGCATTTTCACCGTGTCGCACAGCCAGCTGCCGCCTTCCAGTTTCACCATGTTGGCGCCGGCGCGCATCAGCTCGGCGGCGTTGGCGAAGGTCTGTTCCGGGGTGGCGTAACTCATGAACGGCAGATCGGCCAACAGCAGGCAGGCCGGCGCGCCGCGGCGCACAGCGCGAGTGTGGTAGGCCACGTCGGCGACGGTGACCGGCAGCGTGGAGTCGTGGCCCTGCAGCGTCATGCCCAGCGAATCGCCCACCAACAGGACTTTGATGCCTTGCTCTTCAAACAGTTTGGCAAAGCTGGCATCGTAGGCGGTAAGGGTAGCAAACTTGCGCTGCTCCTGTTTCCACTGGCGCAAGTGGGTCACGGTGGTGGGTTTCATCACAACGTCTCCTGAAACGGGCCGTGCGGCGTACGCAGGCCCAGACTGCAAAAAAGTGCAGTCATTCTACTGTAACCCGATCGGGGTGGGTAGCGCGGATCGCCATGCTTAAGCGGTTCTTAAGAACCTTGTGGTGCAATGGCGCCAAGACTCAAAAGGGATACTCATGCGAATTTTGCTGATCGAAGATGACAAACTGATCGGGGACGGCATCAAGGCCGGGCTGACCAAACTCGGCTTCAATCTGGACTGGTTCACCGACGGCGCCGTCGGCAAAAATGCGCTGGACAGTGCGCCGTACGACGCGGTGATCCTCGATCTCAGCCTGCCGGGCCTCGATGGCCTGGATCTGCTGCGCCAGTGGCGCCAGGCCGGGCAGGACGTGCCGGTCCTGATCCTCACCGCCCGAGACGCGCTGGAGCAGCGGGTCAGCGGGCTGCAAAGCGGTGCCGACGATTATCTGTGCAAGCCTTTCGCGCTGGCCGAAGTGGCGGCGCGCCTGCAGGCGCTGATCCGCCGTCGCCACGGCCAACTGATGCCGCAGCTGACGCACGGCAACGTGGTGTTCGACAGCGCCACCCGCAGCGTGAGCTGCAACGGCGAGCCGGTGACGCTGACGCCGCGCGAATTGGCGGTGCTGGAACTGTTTCTGCACAACAAGGGGCGGGTGCTGGCGCGGCCGTTGATTCAGGAGAAGCTGTACAACTGGGATGACGAGGTGAGCAGCAACGCGGTGGAGGTACATATTCACCACCTGCGGCGCAAGCTGGGCAACGGCTTCATCCGTACCATCCACGGCGTGGGTTACACGCTGGGGGATGCGCCGTGAAGCGTCTCAGCCTGCGGTTGCGCCTGATCCTGATCTTCAGCCTGCTGGCGCTGCTGACCTGGAGCACCGCCAGCGTGGTGGCCTGGGTGATGTCGCGCAACACCATCAACGAAGTGTTCGACACCCAACAGATGCTGTTCGCCAAACGGCTGGCGACCGCCAACCTCGGCGATCTGCTGGCCGATGAAAGTGCGCGCAGCCTGCCGAAAACCAAAAAGCTGGTGCACCACGGCAAACGCGGCGAGCAGGACGACGACGCGCTGGCGTTCGCCATCTTCGATCGCCAAGGCAAGATGCTGCTCAACGACGGCGAGAACGGCGCCGACTTCCTGTTTGACGGGGAGCGTGAAGGTTTTACCGACGGCGAGCGCAAAGGCGATGACGACAGTTGGCGCCTGGTGTGGTTGACCAGCCCGGACGGGCGCTACCGCATCGTGGTCGGCCAGGAGTGGGATTACCGGCGCGATATGGCGCTGGGCATGGTGACCGGCCAACTGGTGCCCTGGCTGGCGACGCTACCGGTGCTGATGCTGCTGATCGCGCTGATGGTCGGGCGCGAGCTACGGCCGCTGCGCACTGTGGCGGCCGGTTTGCGCCGGCGTGCACCCGATGACGCGACGCCGCTGGACGCGCGCCAGGTGCCGACCGAGGTGCGCCCGCTGGTGGATGCGCTCAATGCGCTGTTCGCCCGCATCAACGCTCTGCTGGTGCGGGAGCGGCGCTTCACCTCCGATGCCGCGCACGAGTTGCGCAGCCCGCTGGCGGCGCTGCGGGTGCAGACCGAAGTGGTGCAACTGGCGGGGGACGATGCGCCGATGCGCGAGCACGCGCTGGACAATCTGACGCTCGGCATCGATCGCGCGACCCGGCTGGTGGATCAACTGCTGACGCTGTCGCGGCTGGATTCGCTGTCGGATCTGGCCGAACTGGCGCCGATCGACTGGAACGATCTGGTGACGATGACCCTGGCGGAGCAGGATCGGCAGGCCCATGCGGCGGGCGTGACGCTGCGCTATGAACATCGGGGAACGCCGCCGCCGCGTCAGGGGGAAACCTTGCTGCTGTCGCTGCTATTGCGCAACCTGCTGGATAACGCGGTGCGCTACACCCCGCAGGGCGGCGTCGTCACCGTGACGCTGAGCGAACGCTCGCTGACGGTGGAGGACGACGGTCCGGGGGTCACCACGGAACATCTGGCGCGGCTCGGAGAACGCTTCTATCGCCCGCCGGGGCAGGAGCAAACCGGCAGCGGGCTGGGGCTCTCGATCGTGCAGCGTATCGCCGGCTTGCATGGTCTACAGGTCAGTTTCGCCAATCGTCCGGCGGGGGGATTTGTTGCGCGGTTGGCGCTGTAGGTGGGTCAGGACTTGGGTTTTGGCTGATGCCACAGCGCCATGCCGTTTTCCGGCACGCGCTTGAGGCAGCTGGCGAGCGGCTCGCCATCGGGGAAAATCAGGTCGGGGGCGATTTCCGCCAGCGGGTAGAGCATGAATTCGCGCTCTTTCAGGCCGTAATGCGGCACCGTCAGGCGCTCGGTATGGATCACCTTGTCGCCGTACAGCATGATGTCCAGATCGAGCGTGCGCGGCCCCCAGCGTTCATCCTTGCGCACACGCCCCTGATTGCGTTCTATCGCCTGGGTATGGTCGAGCAGCTGTTCGGGCGGCAACAGGGTATCCAGCGCCACCACCGCGTTGAGAAAGTCCGGCTGGTTTTGCGGCCCCAGCGGCTTGGTGCGGTAAAACGAAGAACAGGTGACCAGCCGGGTGCGCGGGAGATGCTCCAGCGCCTCCAGTGCGGCTTTAACCTGTTGCAGCGGCTGCGCCAGGTTGCTGCCCAGCGCGATATAAACGCGGATCATTATGCCCCTTCTTTACGCGGTGCCCGGCGGCGAGGGCGGCGTTGACGCGCGCGGCGCGGCGCCGGATCGTCCCCCAGGGTGCTCAGCATGGCTTTCTGCCGCGCCGGCGTGGCGTCCTGGAATTCGCCCCACCACTCGGCCAGACGCAGCATCTCCTGATTGTCTTCCACTTCCGCACGCAGCGCCAGCAGATCATAGGCGGCGCGGAATTTCGGGTGCTCCATCAGCTTGTGCGCGCGTTTGCCCTGGCGGCGGGACAGGCGCAGCTGCAGCTGCCAGATATCACGCACCAGCGTGGTGATGCGTTTCGGGATGGCCAGCGAACGGCACTGCTCGTCGAGTACGTCGTTCATCGCCAGCGCGAAGGCGTCGTAGTAGGCCAGGCCGCTTTCCTGCGCCAGCTTCTGCGCATGCTCCAGCAGCGGGTACCACAGCATGGCGGCAAACAGGAAGGCCGGGTTGACGCGCATGTCGTTCTGCAGACGGTGATCGGTGTTCTTCAGCACCTGCACCAGAATGCGCTCCATCGGCGTATCGTGGTTCGGCGTGAAGTTGCGGGCGATCAGCGGGAACAGCGGTTGGAACAGCTGATATTCGCACAGCTTCAGGTAGGTCTGGAAACCGTAACCCGCCTGCAGCAGCTTGAGGGATTCTTCGAACAGGCGCGCCGGCGGGATCTCATGCAGCAGCGAGGCCAGGCGCGGGATCGGCTCGGCGGTTTCTTCGCTGATGCGCATATCCAGCTTGGCGGCGAAGCGCACCGCGCGCAGCATGCGCACCGGATCTTCGCGGTAGCGGGTTTCCGGATCGCCAATCAGGCGAATCACGCCCTGTTTCAGGTCGTTCAGGCCGCCGACGTAATCGCGCAGGGTGAAATCCGCCACGCCGTAGTACAGGCTGTTGATGGTGAAATCACGGCGCTGGGCATCTTCCTCGATCGAGCCGAAGATGTTGTCGCGCAGCAGCATGCCGTTTTGCGCCTGCTGGGACGAGTTCTTGTCGGATTCCTGATTTTGTTCGTGGTGGCCGCGGAAAGTGGCCACTTCGATGATCTCCGGCCCGAACATCACGTGCGCCAAGCGGAAGCGGCGGCCGACCAGGCGGCAGTTGCGGAACAGCTTGCGCACTTGCTCCGGCGTAGCGTTAGTGGTGATGTCGAAGTCTTTCGGCTTTTTGCCGAGCAACAGATCGCGCACGCCGCCGCCGACCAGATAGGCTTCGTAGCCGGACTTGTTCAGGCGGTAAAGCACTTTCAGCGCATTTTCGCTGATGTCTTTGCGGGAGATCGAGTGCTGTTCGCGCGGGATCACGGTCATCGAGTCGTTGCTCTCGGCGATAGGAAAAGGCGGACGCTTGCGCGGCGTTGAGCGGCGGGCAGGGGCGTTGCTGCCGTTATCGGCGGCGCGCGGCTGCGGCGCAGGGCGGCTTGGCGCCGCAGCACGCTCTTCGCGGACTACGTTTTTATCGCCGGCCGCCGCGTCGTCGCGGGGCAGCTTGTCATCGCGGGTCAGTACCTTACGACAGAAGTTGGCTACTCGGGTAAAAATGGTACACCTCGATAGTGACTGATAAAAATGGAGCTAACAAAAAATAGCGGCTAATCATAGCTCACCATGGCTCCTTTGAGAATGCCGGCGTGTTTTCATCCAGAGGGATAGCCTCCTGACGCGGCACGTTTTCCAACCGCCAATGTGCGACCGCCCAGCTCAATAATAATGGCAGGTCAAGATCTTGCCAGCTTTCCGGCAGCGGTTGGCGCAGAAATTTCAGCGCGGCGATCAGCACCGGGCGCGGATCGCCGGCGGGCAACGCCGGCGCATGGTTTTGCTTCGACAGCTTAATGCCGTTGGCGCCCAGCGCCAGCGGCAGATGCACATAGGCGGGCACCGGCGCCTGCAGCTGGCGGTAGAGGGCGATTTGGCGCACCGTCGGCTCGATCAGATCGGCACCGCGCACAATCTCGGTCACGCCCTGAAAATGGTCGTCGATCACCACCGCCAGGTTGTAGGCGAACAGCCCGTCGCGGCGGCGAATGATAAAGTCTTCCCCCGCCAGCGCCGGATCGGCGTGCAATTCTCCCTGCAGGCGATCGTGGAACCCGTAAACGGGCGCGGTCTGGCGTAAGCGGATGGCGGCACCCTGCGGGCCGAGCTGCAAATCGCGGCAGTGGCCGTCGTACAACCCGCCGATCTGCTGGATGCGGCTGCGGGTGCAGGTGCAGTAATAGCTGAGCCCCTGGCGCTGCAACAGATCCAGCGCGGCGCGATAGGCGTCGTGACGTTGGGATTGATAGATGACCTGGCCGTCCCAGTGGAGACCATAATGTTCCAGCGCGGACAGGATGCGAGCGGCGGCGCCGGGGACTTCGCGCGGCGGGTCGATATCTTCGATGCGAACCAGCCACTGCCCGCGTTGGGCGCGAGCCTGAAGGTAGCTTCCCAGAGCGGCAATCAGCGAACCGAAATGCAGATCCCCGGAAGGCGATGGGGCAAAGCGCCCCACATAATGACTTTCTTGCATATCAGAGGGGGGAGGTTCCCTTTTCTCTGTGCGGCGCACGCAGGTGCGCACGCCGCAGCGGTAACAACGGTATTAGCCGGCCATCTGCTTTTCGCGGATCTCAGCCAGCGTCTTGCAGTCGATGCACAGATCGGCGGTCGGACGCGCTTCGAGGCGACGAATGCCGATCTCCACGCCGCAAGATTCGCAGTAGCCGAAATCATCGTCTTCCACTTTCTTCAGCGTTTTCTCGATCTTTTTGATCAGTTTGCGTTCACGGTCACGGTTACGCAGTTCAAGGCTGAACTCTTCTTCCTGGGTAGCACGGTCGGCCGGATCAGGGAAGTTGGCTGCCTCTTCTTGCATATGCGATACAGTACGGTCCACTTCGTCCCTGAGCTGGTTGCGCCACGCTTCAAGAATGCGCTTGAAATGCGACAACTGGGCGTCGTTCATGTACTCTTCGCCCGGCTTCTCTTGGTACGGCTCCACCCCAGCGATGGCGAGAATGCTCAAGGACGAGGTTTTACGGTTTTGCCCTTCTTGCATGTTGCTTCTCCTACATACACACGCACTATCGAATCCCCAATGCGGGGGAAAAACAGGCCGCTATAAATAACAGAAGGAAGGTAGGTTGGCAATTATTCCTGTCGCCCGCTTGACAATCGTGTGAAGGAGGGCGTATTTGGCGATCGTGCTGGCCGGTTGTCTATTTATAGGGACCCGACTGCGCTAATCGATAAAAAACGGCAGCTTATCGCAGAGATAAATACCGTCAGGTGATAACTTTGCCCCGTAACAAACCACTTCCACTCCCAACTGCCGGACCTGTGCCAACAGCGCCGCATAGCGCTCATCTATATGATGTGCCGGTGCGACCTGCTCAATACCGCTGTGTAACACGGCAAAGAACAACACCGCCCGTTGCCCGCTTTCAACCACGCTGAGCAACTCACGCAGGTGCTTTTGCCCTCTGAGCGTTACCGCATCAGGAAAGTAACCACGTTGTTGTTGCAGTAATGTGACTGACTTAACTTCAATATAGCAGTTAACCCGATTTTCTGCCTGTAATAACAAATCGATACGGCTGTTTTCACCGCCGTATTTCACTTCGCCGCTGATTTTACTGTAACCGGATAATTCATTGATTAAATTGTGTTCAATTGCCTCGCGCACCAGCGCGTTGGCGCGCAGGGTATTGACGCAGATCCAGTGCCCCTGTTGGGTATGGGTCAACTCCCAGCTGTGGGCGTATTTGCGCTTGGGGTTATCCGAGGTGGAGTACCAAACGGTATCGCCGGGTGTGGCGCAGCCGGTCATGGCGCCGGTATTGGCGCAGTGCAGCGTAAAGGTTTCCCCTTCCGGGGTGATCACGTCCGCCAGAAAGCGTTTGTAACGTTTGATCAGCGTGGCGGAACGCAGCGGTGGAGAGAAAATCATGCGGATGCCTGCTTGGCCAACGGCCACTGTTCGAGGTGTTGATAGCGGGTGCGGCCGTTTTCGAACACCGACTCATATAAGGAAAAGGCGTCGGCGCTGAACGCCCAGCCCGGCGTCGCCGGCGGGATCGCCACCGGCTGGGTGGCGGCGCGCAACAGCGTGATGTGCGGATGGAACGGCAGCGCGCTTTGATGGCAGCCGTTGCGGGCGGCCTGCGAACGCAGCAGCTCGGCCAGCTGCAGCAGCCCGCGCGGCGCGCGGCGGGTGCCGAGCCAGACCACGCCAGGGCGCGGCCAATGGCCGAGATCGTCGAGCCGCATGCTGAAGCCGGGTTGCACGATGCGCCCGGCCAGTTTGCGCAGCGCCAGCTCTTTCTGCGCGGTGACCTCGCCGAGAAACGCCAGCGTCAGGTGCAAATTAGCCGCCGCCACCGGTCGGCCGGCCTCCGGCGCAAACGCCTCGGCGCGCCAGCGGATCACCTGCTGTTGCAGGGCATCAGGCAAGGACAGGGCGAAAAACAGGCGGCGCGAATTGGACATGGGGGCTCGGTAAATAATGACAAATCCGTCGGGACAGACATGGATGCGGCTTGCAACGGTCTCGCGCGAAGCGGGACGCATGGACGAGGTCCGTACTATAGCTAACGCCGCCGCAGTTTGAAAGGCTACGGGGACAAAGCTAATGCTACACTGTACGCCGTTTAACGTTAACCACCACGGAGAGTTCAGTGTCTTCATTGCCCGTCAGCGCGGTGCTTGATGAGTTGCTGGCTGCGTTGCAGTCCGCTCCTCAGGTGCTGTTGCACGCCCCGACCGGCGCCGGTAAATCCACCTGGCTGCCGCTGCAGATCCTGGCTAAGGCCGGGTTGCCGGGGCGCATTATCATGCTGGAGCCGCGGCGGCTGGCGGCGAAAAACGTCGCCTATCGCCTGGCGCAGCAACTGGGGGAGGAGCCCGGCCAGACCGTGGGCTACCGCATGCGCGCCGAAAGTAAAAGCGGGCCGCAAACCCGGCTGGAAGTGGTGACGGAAGGCATTCTCACCCGCATGCTGCAGCAGGACGCCGAACTGCAGGGCGTGTCGCTGGTGATCCTCGATGAGTTCCACGAACGCAGCCTGCAGGCCGATCTGGCGCTGGCGCTGCTGCTCGACGTGCAGCAAGGGCTGCGCGACGATCTGAAACTGCTGATCATGTCGGCCACCCTGGACAACGCTCGCCTGTCGCAGCTGCTGCCGGAAGCGCCGGTGGTGGTGTCCGAGGGGCGCAGCTTCCCGGTTGAGCGTCTGTATCAGCCGTTGGCCAGCCATCAGCGGCTGGAAGATGGCGTAGCGGCGGCGGTGAAGCGGTTGCTGGCCGAACAGCCGGGATCTTTGCTGCTGTTCCTGCCGGGCGTAGCGGAGATCAATCGGGTGCTGGAGCGATTGACCGGCGAGGTGGCGAGCGATACCGATCTTTGCCCGCTGTATGGCGCGCTGCCTTTGGCGCAGCAGCAAAAGGCGATCCAACCGGCGGCGTCTGGCCGCCGCAAGGTGGTGCTGGCGACCAACATCGCCGAAACCAGCCTGACGATCGAGGGCATTCGGCTGGTGGTGGACAGCGGCCTGGAGCGCGTGGCGCGCTACGACGTGCGCAACGGTTTGACGCGGCTGGCGACGCAGCGCATCAGTCAGGCGTCGATGGTGCAGCGCGCCGGACGCGCCGGGCGCCTGGAGCCGGGCATTTGCTGGCATCTGTTCGCCAAAGAACAGGCGGAGCGCGCGGCGGAACACGCCGAACCGGACATTTTACAGAGCGATCTCACCGGCTTCTGGCTCGAACTGCTGCAGTGGGGATGCCATGATCCGGCGCAGCTGACCTGGCTGGATGCGCCTCCGGCGGCGGCATTGGCGGCGGCCAGGGTGTTGCTGCACCGGCTGGGGGCCACGGATGACGGCGGCAAACTTACCGCCCCGGGGCGCCAGATGGCCGCGCTGGGGTGCGAGCCGCGGCTGGCGGCGATGCTGGTCGCCGGCGCGGCGCTGAGTGCCGACGGCCTGGCGACGGCGGCGTTGCTGGCGGCATTGCTGGAAGAACCGCCGCGCGGCGGGCAGATGGATATCGGCTACTGGCTGAGCCGCCCGCAACCGAACTGGCGGCAGCGCGCCGCGCAGTTGGCCAAACGCCTGCCGCAACGTGCGGGGCAAATCGACGTCGATCTGGCGCCGCGCCTGTTGGCGCAGGCGTTTACCGATCGTATCGCCCAGCGCCGAGGCCAGGACGGCCGCTACCTGCTGGCCAACGGTCTGGGGGCGGCGATGAACCAGGACGAGGCGCTGTCGCGCGCACCCTGGCTCATCGTCCCCAGCCTGTTGCAGGGCCACAACAGCCCCGATGCGCGTATCCTGTTGGCGTTGCCGGTGGATATCGACGCGCTGGCGGCGCAGCTGCCGGCGATCGTCACACAGCGCACGGCGGTGGAGTGGGATGACGAGAAGGGCACGCTGCGCGCCTGGAAGCGCCAGCAGATCGGCCGTCTGACGCTGCGCGCCCAGCCGCTGGCCAAACCGGCGGATGAAGAGCTGCAGCAGGCGCTGCTCGATTGGGTGCGCGCACAGGGGCTGGCGGTGCTCAACTGGGAGGGCGCCGCCGAACAATTGCGGGTGCGCCTGCAGTGCGCGCAAGCCTGGCTGCCGGAGGCGGAATGGCCGGCGGTGGACGAAGAACCCCTGCTGGCGGCGCTGGAGCAGTGGCTGTTGCCGTCGCTGAACGGCGTGCGCGATTTGCGCGGTTTGAAGCAGGTCAACATCGCCGAGGCGCTGTCCCGTTTGCTGGATTGGCAGCAAAAGCAGCGGCTGGATAATGCGCTACCCACTCATTACACTGTGCCGACCGGCAGCCGCCTGCCGATCCGTTATGAGGCCGGCAAACCGCCGGCGCTGGCGGTGCGTTTACAGGAAGTGTTCGGCGAGCAGCGCAGCCCGATGTTGGCGGAGGGTCGCATCCCGGTGGTGCTTGAGTTACTCTCACCGGCGCACCGGCCGTTGCAAATCACCGGCGATCTGGCGGCCTTCTGGCAAGGCGCCTATCGCGAGGTGCAAAAAGAGATGAAGGGCCGCTACCCGAAACACGTTTGGCCGGACGATCCGGCCACGGCGGTACCGACGCGCCGAACGAAGAAATATCAGTAGGTCGCGATCATTTAAGGTTTGGAATTCAGATGTTTCTTCTGGTCAGCGCTGCGGCGTAGGCACAGATTAAGCGACTAATCATGGCCGGCAGTGTCGGCAAGCTCGGAGAACAACAGCCATGGCTGGGGATGACCGCGAGCCCATCGGGCGCAAAGGAAAACAACCAAAAAGCACCGCGTCGCGCAAGCCGCCGCGCCGTCGCCGAGACGACGATTATGACGATTACGAAGAAGACGAGTATGACGATGATGAGTATGAAGAGGAGGAGGAACGCATGCCGCGTAAGGTAAAAGCGACTCCGCCGCGTAAAAAACGCCGTTGGCTTGGCCTGTTTATCAAACTGATCCTGGTGATCGCCGTCCTGTTGGCGATCTATGGCGTTTATCTGGATTCCCAGATCCGCAGCCGCATCGACGGTAAAGTCTGGCAGCTGCCGGCGGCGGTGTACGGCCGCATGGTCAACCTGGAACCGGGCATGCCGTACAGCAAGAAGGAGATGGTCAACCTGCTGGAAGGCATGCAGTATCGCCAGGTCAGCCGCATGACGCGCCCGGGCGAGTTTACCGTGCAGGCCAACAGCATCGAGATGCTGCGCCGCCCGTTCGACTTCCCGGATGGTAAAGAAGGGCAGATCCGCGCCCGTCTCGACTTCCAGAACAACCGCCTGGCGAAGATTGAAAACCTGGACAGCGGCCGCAGCTTCGGCTTCTTCCGCCTCGATCCGCGTCTTATCACCATGCTGCAGTCGCCGAACGGTGAGCAGCGTCTGTTCGTGCCGCGTTCCGGTTTCCCGGATCTGTTGGTGGATACGCTGATCGCCACGGAAGACCGCCACTTCTATGAGCATGACGGCATCAGCCCCTACTCCATCGGCCGTGCGGTGCTGGCCAACCTGACTGCCGGGCGTGCGGTGCAGGGCGGCAGTACGCTGACGCAGCAGCTGGTGAAGAACCTGTTCCTGAGCAACGAACGTTCGCTGTGGCGTAAGGCTAACGAAGCCTATATGGCGCTGCTGGTGGATTACCGTTACAGCAAGGACCGCATTCTGGAGCTGTATCTGAACGAGGTGTACCTCGGCCAGAGCGGCAGCGACCAGATCCGCGGTTTCCCGCTGGCCAGCCTGTACTACTTCGGCCGTCCGGTGGATGAGCTGAGCCTCGATCAGCAGGCGCTGCTGGTCGGCATGGTCAAGGGCGCGTCGCTGTACAACCCGTGGCGTAACCCGAAACTGGCGCTGGAGCGCCGCAACCTGGTGCTCAAGCTGCTGCAGAACCAGGGCGTGATCGACGGCGAGCTGTATGACATGCTGAGCGCGCGTCCGCTGGGCGTGCAGCCGAAAGGCGGCGTCATTACGCCACAGCCGGCGTTTATGCAGATGGTGCGTCAGGAACTGCAGACCAAGCTGGGCGATAAGGTCAATGACCTGTCCGGCGTGAAGATCTTCACCACGCTGGATCCGGTGTCGCAAGACGCGGCGGAAAAAGCGGTCGAAGACGGCATCCCGGCGCTGCGCGCCGCGCGTCACCTGCAGGATCTGGAAGCGGCGATGGTGATCGTCGATCGCTTCAGCGGTGAAGTGCGCGCCATGGTCGGCGGCGCTAACCCGCAGTTCGCCGGCTTCAACCGCGCGATGCAGGCGCGCCGCCTGGTCGGCTCGCTGGCCAAGCCGCCGACGTACCTGACCGCGCTGTCCGAACCGGATAAATACCGCCTCAACACCTGGCTGGCGGATGCGCCGCTGTCGCTGAAGCAGCCGAATGGCGCCGTCTGGCAGCCGAACAACTATGACCGTAAATTCCGCGGTCAGGTGATGCTGGTGGATGCGTTGGCCAACTCGCTGAACGTGCCGACGGTGAACCTCGGCCTGTCGGTCGGGCTGGATCAGATCAGCGCTACGCTGCAACGCCTGGGTATCCCGAAAGCGGAGATCAACCCGGTGCCATCGATGCTGTTGGGGGCGATCGGCCTGACGCCGATGGAAGTCGCTCAGGAGTACCAGACCATCGCCAGCGGCGGTAACCGTGCGCCGCTGTCGGCGGTGCGTTCGGTGATCGCCGAAGACGGCACGGTGCTGTACCAGAGCTTCCCGCAGGCGGAACGCATGGTGCCGGCGCAGGCCGCTTACCTGACGCTGTACGCGATGCAGCAGGGCGTGGCGCGCGGGACTTCCCGCTCGCTGTCGGTGAAGTTCCCGAACTACAACCTGGCGGCGAAAACCGGTACCACCAACGATCTGCGCGACAGCTGGTTCGCCGGCATCGACGGCAAGGAAGTGGCGATCGCCTGGGTCGGGCGCGACAACAACGGCCCGGCCAAGCTGACCGGTGCCAACGGCGCGTTGACCCTGTATCGTCGTTATCTGGAAAACCAGACGCCGCTGCCGCTGATGCTGCAGCCGCCGGAAGGCATTAACCAGATGAGCATCGACTCTGCCGGCAACTTTATCTGCGGCGGCGGCAGTTGGCGCACCATCCCGGTCTGGACCGACAATCCGCAGGGATTGTGCCAGGCCAGCCAGGCAGCGGTGCAGCAACAGCAGCAACCGGCGGCGGGTGAGCAAAAAGATGGCGATGGCGTCGCCGGCTGGATCAAGGATATGTTCGGCCAGTAATCGCTACCGGGGCGTCGGCCCCGGTGAAAATTTTTTCTTTGTTATTAAGCCCGTAACCTTGGTTGCGGGCTTTTTTATTTTTCTGCTCGTTTTATTTCCCTGTTAACCGCATGGCTAAGCGCCTAATCCTTAACCTATTTGCCCTATGAATTCGGCTTGCAGTTTAATTTGGCTTCTGCATAAAATGCGACGCTTATAATAATTATTATCGTTTACATTCGTCATTTAATTATTCATCAGAGAAATCAACTATGCCGACCAAGCGTCTTTCATCATCCGCGGCCAAGCAGGGCCGTACCCCCGTCAGCGCGTTAGCGATCACCGTCGCTGCGGCGTTGGGCACGCTGGCGATGCCGGCTTTTTCCGCCGACGCCAAGCCGGCCGCCAAGGAAGACACGATTACCGTTGTAGGCGGTAGCAATACCGCCCAGCAGGAAAGCGCCTGGGGGCCGGTCGGCACCTATGTCGCCAAACGCAGCGCCACCGGCACCAAAACCGATACGCCGATCGAGAAGAACCCGCAGTCTGTTTCCGTGGTGACGCGTGAAGAGATGGACATGCGTCAGCCGGATACGGTGAAGGGCGCGCTGGCCTATGCGCCGGGCGTATTTGCCAGCCGCGGCAGCTCCACGACCTATGATGCGGTGGCGATCCGCGGCTTCCCGGCCACCAACACCACCCAGTATCTGGATGGGTTGCGGTTGCTGGGCGACAACTACAGCGAAGCGTCCATCGATCCTTATTTCCTCGAGCGCGCCGAGCTGCTGCGCGGCCCGGTCTCGGTGCTGTACGGCAAAAGCAACCCGGGTGGTTTGGTCTCGATGGTCAGCAAGCGGCCAACCACCGAGCCGCTGCGCGAAATCCAGTTCAAAATGGGCACCGATAACCTGTTCCAGACCGGTTTCGATTTCAGCGACGCGCTGGACGATCAGGGTATCTATTCTTACCGCCTGACCGGCCTGGCGAAAGACAGCGATTCGCAGCAGAACATGAGCAAAGAGAAGCGCTATGCGATCGCGCCGTCCTTTAGCTGGCGTCCGGATGACAAAACCAACTTCACGCTGTTGGCCAACATTCAAAACGATCCCTATACCGGTTATTACGGCTGGCTGCCGAAGCAGGGCACGCTGATTCCGCTGCCGAACGGCGGTAAGCTGCCGACCGATTTCAACGAAGGCGAAGCCAGCAACTACACCTCCCGCAAACAGCGGATGATCGGCTACAGCTTCGAACATGCCTTCAACGATACCTGGGCGGTGCGCCAGAATCTGCGCTATATGCAGCTGGAAACCGACATGAAGAGCATCTATGGCAGCGGCGTTTCTGCGGCGACGCCGACGACGATTAATCGCGCCTATGTCCAGTCGAAAGAACACCTGAACAATTTCTCTGTGGATACCCAGGCGCAGGCGAAGGTGAAAACCGGCGATATCGACCACACGCTGTTGTTCGGCGTGGACTACATGCGCATGCGTAACGATATCAATGCCGCATTTGGCTCTGCGGACGGTCTGAGCATGACCAATCCGCAATACGGGAATGACGCGGTCAATATCAACTTCCCCTACCATTACCTGAACCGTCAGGAACAAACCGGCCTGTATGTGCAGGAGCAAGGGGAGTGGAACCAGTGGCTGTTGACGCTGGGCGGGCGCTATGACTGGGCGAAGACTTCCGCTTATAACCGCGATGTGAGTTCGACGAGCCAGCAGACCGATCGCCAGTTCACCTGGCGCGGCGGCCTCAACTACTTGTTCGACAACGGCGTGACGCCGTATTTCAGCTACAGCGAATCGTTTGAACCGAATCTGGGCACGACGCAAGGGGGTAGCACCTTCAAGCCGTCGATCGGCAAGCAGTATGAAGCCGGCGTGAAATACGTGCCGAAGGATCGCCCAATCGTGCTGACCGGCGCCCTGTATCAGCTGACCAAGAACAACAACCTGACGCCGGACCCGAGCAATGCACAGTTCAGCGTGCAGAGCGGCGAAATCCGTTCACGCGGCGTGGAGCTGGAAGCCAAGGCGGCGTTGAATGCCAACGTCAACCTGATCGCCTCCTATACCTATACCGATGCGAAGTACACCAAGGACAACACCTATCAGGGCAAACCGACCGTCGAGGTGCCGAAACACATGGCTTCGCTGTGGGCGGATTACACCTTCCACGAAACGGCGGTGAGCGGCCTGACGCTGGGTTCCGGCGTGCGTTACGTCGGCTCCAGCTCGAGCTTCAACAGCGATAATTCCGCCTTCAAGGTGCCGGACTACACGCTGGTGGACGCTACCATTAAATACGATCTGGCGCGCTTTGGCCTGCCGGGCTCGTCCGTGGGCGTCAACATCAACAACCTGTTCGACAAGACCTACGTGTCGAGCTGCTACCGCGACTACGCCTGCTACTGGGGCGCAGAACGCCAGGTGGTCGCCACCGCAACCTTCCGTTTCTAACCGGATAGCCGGGGCGGCGCCGCGTCGCCCCGGACAAAGCAGGATCTATGCAGGACAAACTTCTTAATCCCGGCGCGACCTTCGCGCTGGATAACGCCAGCTTCGCCGTCCCCGGCCGGGTGCTGTTGCAACCGCTGTCGCTCAGTTTTCCCCAGGGCAAAGTCTGCGGCCTGATCGGCCATAACGGTTCCGGTAAATCCACTCTGTTGAAACTGCTCGGGCGGCATCAAGCCCCCAGCGGTGGCCAGGTACTGCTCAATCGGCAGCCGTTGGCGCAGTGGGACAGCAAATCCTTCGCCCGCCAGGTGGCCTACCTGCCGCAGCAGCTGCCGGCGGCGGAAGGCATGACGGTGCGCGAACTGGTGGCCGTCGGCCGCTATCCGTGGCACGGCGCGCTGGGGCGTTTTGGCGCCAACGATCGCCAATTGGTCGAAGAGGCCATTTCACTGGTGGGGCTCAAGCCGTTCGCCAACCGCCTGGTGGACAGCCTGTCCGGCGGCGAGCGCCAACGCGCCTGGCTGGCGATGATGGTGGCGCAGGACAGCCGCTGCCTGCTGCTTGACGAACCGACGTCGGCGCTGGACATCGCGCACCAGGTCGAGGTGCTGGCGCTCATTCAGCGCTTGAGCCGCGAACGCGATCTCACGGTGATCGCCGTGCTGCACGACATCAACATGGCGGCGCGCTACTGCGATCATCTGGTGGCGCTGCGCGGCGGTGAAATGATCGCTCAGGGCGGCCCGCTGGAACTGATGCAGGGGCCGGTGCTGGAGCAAATTTACGGTATTCCTATGGGCACGTTGCCGCACCCGAGCGGCGGCGCGCCGGTGAGTTTTGTCTACTGATGTCTTCTGCATTCACTTCTTCTCACGATCCGCTGCGCCGCCGTTTGTTGATGGCGCTGGCGCTGTCACCGCTGTTGGGCTCGTTGCCCGGCCGGGCGGCGGATGCGCCGCCGGATATCGCGCGCGTTGCGGCGCTGGAATGGCTGCCGATCGAACTGTTGTTGGCATTGGGCGTGACGCCGCTGGCGGTGGCCGATGTGCATAACTACAACCTGTGGGTGGCGGAGCCGAAGCTGCCGGCGACGGTGGTCGACGTCGGTCAGCGCACCGAACCTAACCTCGAACTGCTGCAGCAGCTCCAGCCTTCGCTGGTGTTGCTGTCGCAAGGCTATGGCCCGACGCCGCGAAAAATCCAACCCATCGCGCCAACCATGAGCTTCGGCTTCAACGACGGCAGCGGCAAACCGCTGACCGTCGCCCGCCAGTCGCTGCTGGCGCTGGGCCAGCGGTTGGGCATAGAAAGCCGGGCGGTAAACCACCTGGCGCAGTTCGACGGCTTTATGCAGGACGCGCGTCAGCGCCTGCAAAGCTATACCCGGCAACCGCTGCTGTTGTTTTCGCTGATCGACACGCGCCATGCGTTGATCATCGGCCAGAAAAGCCTGTTCCAGGAAGCGATGGACCAACTGGGCATCCTCAATGCCTGGCAGGAGCAAACCGACTTTTGGGGCACGGCGGTGGTGGGGATTGAACGGTTGGCTACGGTGCGTAATGCCCGGGTCATCTATCTCGATCACGGCAATCAGGCGATGATGGACAAGGTCAGCGCGACGCCGCTGTGGCAGTCGTTGCCCTTTGTGCGGCAAAACCAGCTGCGGCAGGTGCCGGCGGTGTGGTTCTACGGCGCCACGCTGTCGACGATGCGGTTTTGCCGCCTGTTGGCGCAGGCCCAGGAGAGTGCGGCATGAATGCAGGCATCCGGAGATTACCGCTGACGCTGATCCTGCTGTTGCTGGCGGCGGCAGGCGGCCTGACGATATACAACCTGGCGCAGCAGCTGCCGCCGGCGCAATGGGTGCGGGCGCTCAGCGCGCCGGACATCGACGACGTGCGGCAAATGCTGTTCCATTACAGCCTGCTGCCGCGGTTGACGGTGTCGCTGTTGGCCGGCGCCGGCCTGGGGTTGGTCGGCGTCCTGTTCCAGCAGGTGTTGCGAAATCCGTTGGCGGAGCCGTCGACGCTCGGCGTTGCCGCCGGCGCGCAGCTCGGCCTGACCATCGCCACGCTGTGGGTGTTGCCGGGGGGCGAATTCACTCGCCAGCTGGCCGCTATGGTGGGCGCGATTGTGGTGGGCGGGCTGGTGTTCGGCGTCGCCTGGGGCAAGCGGATGTCGCCGGTCACGCTGATTCTGGCCGGGCTGGTACTGGGGCTGTACTGCGGCGCGGTCAACAGCCTGTTGGCGCTGTTTCATTACGATCAGCTGCAGGGCATGTTCCTGTGGGGAACCGGTGCGCTGAACCAACAGGACTGGAGCGCCGTGCAGTTCATTCTGCCGCGTTTGTTGGTGGCCGGCGCGCTGGCGGCGCTGTTGCTGCGCCCGCTGACGCTGCTGGGGCTGGACGATGGCGTGGCGCGTAACCTGGGGCTGGGGCTGTCGATGGCGCGCTTCTGCACTCTGGGGCTGGCCATTATCTTCAGCGCCATGTTGGTGAGTGCGGTGGGCGTTATCGGCTTTATCGGCCTGTTTGCACCGCTGATGGCGAAGATGTTGGGCGCGCGCCGCCTGGCGCACCGCATGATGCTGGCGCCGTTGCTGGGGGCGCTGCTGCTGTGGTTGACCGATCAGGTGATGATCGGGGTGACGCAGGTGTGGCGTGA